>JBKBWD010000268.1:0-546 GCA_046289265.1 Bryobacteraceae bacterium
CGGCGAAGATGCCTCCGCCCACCGGCTCCTCCCCGGAGGACGCCTGGGGCCGCACCGAGGAGTCCCTCGGTGACAGCCACCCCGCGCACCGCGCGCTCGCCTCGAGCAGCACCGCCGTGAGCAGCATCAGGTTCACCGGCCCCAGCGGCCCGGCCAGCAGCGTCACCAGCACCAAGGCTGTCAGCGTCGGCGCACCCGGCAATCGCCGTGCGCCGCCCCCGCGCACCGTCAACCCTGCCATGTCCCCAGCGCCCTCGCCCCGCGGCGCAGCACCGCGGGCAACCGCGGACCAAAACCCAGCAGCGCCAGCGCATCTTCGTACCACAGCACCGGGCGTTTTCCCCGGCGCAGCACGGCCTGCCAATGGGGGCGCTCCCACCACTGCGCCTCGCCACCGAGCGCCTGCACGGTCTCACGCGTGGTCACCACGGCGTCGAGTGCCAACCCCGCCAACGCCTCGGCATTGAGTGGCCGATAGCCCTCGTAGTGGTCGTGCAAGGGATTGCGCGCTCCCATCAAGCGCAACACCGCGTCGCCCGCGGTTTG
>JBKBWD010000269.1:0-542 GCA_046289265.1 Bryobacteraceae bacterium
CACTTCGCAATCGAGGCCGAACAGGCCGACTGACGGCGCCGACAGCGGCGCTCACCCAAAGGAGCGCCATGTCGCAAGATTGGCCGGCCCAGAACAGTGAGTTCTGGCCCATAGAAAAAATCACCCCCTACGCGCGCAATTCTCGTACGCACTCGGACGAACAGGTCGCGCAGATCGCGGCCTCGATCCGGGAATGGGGCTGGACCAACCCCGTGCTGGTCGACGAAGACGGCGGCCTGATCGCCGGTCACGGCCGGCTGCTGGCAGCACGCAAGCTGGGCCTGACGCAGATCCCGACCATGGTCGCCAAGGGCTGGAGCGAGGCCCAGAAGAAGGCCTACGTCATCGCCGATAACAAGCTGGCGCTGAACGCTGGCTGGGACCTCGAACTGCTCGCGGTCGAACTGGGCGACCTGCAGGGTTTCGATTTCGACCTGATGCTGACCGGCTTCTCGGACGACGAGCTGTCGAAGCTGCTGGCGGAAAAGACCGAAGGCCTGACCGATCCAGACGAGATTCCGAACCCTCCGGAAATTCCGGTA
>JBKBWD010000270.1:0-536 GCA_046289265.1 Bryobacteraceae bacterium
GATTCGGGATTTGAAGTTGACACGAATATCATCGGTTCGAATCTGGACACGATGGTGTCGTTCGTTTATGCCCGCGACCCGGATGTGGACGTCATCCCGTCGCAGATGGTGGAGGCTCCAAAAGACCCTCCGCCGCAAGCGCCGCAGCCGCCTGATATTTTGCAGCAGGCAATGCAGGGAGCTTTGCAGGGAGGGCCAGAGCAAGCCGGATTTGAGCTGGCGCGCGCACAAGACGAGTTCCAGCAGGCGCAAATGCTGTACCAGCAGCAGATGGCCGAATATCAGGCGAAAATGCAGGCGAAGCGGCAACGCAAGCTTGAGCTTGATTTGTTCTCACAGACGCTCGAAATCGTCATTTCCAAGCTGTGGAAAAAGGGCAAGCTGAAACGTCAAGCGCGTCGTGCTGTCCGGTCGGCCATGACTGTGGGTGTTGGGTATATCAAGCTGTCGTGGCAGGAGCGGGCCGAGCGCGATCCGTTGATCCAGCAGCAGATTAACGACCTACAAGATTCGATGGCGCGGCTGGCGCGGCTTAT
>JBKBWD010000271.1:0-536 GCA_046289265.1 Bryobacteraceae bacterium
GGCGCACTCTGCCAAGTCACCTGCGTAGGGAACGCGTATGATTGCTGACCACCGAGCGTGGTGGTCGTTGTGAACTGATCCGCAAAACTATAGCTGGTAACATGATTCTTAGGATCAGTCACCTGGACGATGTTCCCGGCAATATCATAGGCATACTGAGTGGATACGGTGGCGCCGCTCTCCAGAACCTGCCGCGTCAACGTCGTGACATTCCCACGCTTGTCGCTTACTGTCGCATCATGTTGACTGATACCGCCGGCCGGATGTCTGGTCGTCTCGTCGTACCCGTACGCAGTCCTTCCAGCTAACTGACCGCCGTCGCGAAAGACTTTCTCCTCCTGCGGAAGTTCGCGCAGGTGAACCGCCAGCTCTGTATACACCGAATCAAGACGGAACTGCGTCTGTGTGCGCTTGGCGTAGTTCGCCGGCGGCGATCCAGGACAGACCGTAAGCACATGACTATAGTGGCTTCAGGAATTCAGACCAGGCAATAAGCTAAACTTTTCGGCGGAGTCATTGAACAAGGAGCGATCGAT
>JBKBWD010000272.1:0-534 GCA_046289265.1 Bryobacteraceae bacterium
TATCTTTCCAATCCGCTCGGCCGCAATGACCGCCCCGTGAGCGATGTGCGTTACGCCGTGTGCAACTTCGGGGGCAGCGGCGGCAGTTATTACCGGCTGCTCGATGGCGACTTCAAACCGGCGCGCCAGATCCCGAATCTTGCGCCCGCGATGGCGCCCATCTCGGTCAGTGCCTATGCCTCTTACGGCACAGTCCAGCCCTCCGGGTTGGGGATTTCGTTGGACCCGGTGTTTGCGCTGGGCGGGGCTTGGTCGGGACCGGCCAACACCAGTGGAACCTCGACGTACTACGACGGGGCACTGCACCAGGCCATCAGCTTTGGTGGTGCCACCACCGCCCCTGGCAGCAACAACAACAACTTCGACCACTACACCGGTCGATGCGGCGAGTTCGGTCACGACCGCTGGAACCTCGACAACCGTGGCGCGATCCTGCTGCCTCAGCGCAGCCCGACCTTCGGGGTGGAGACCAAGACCGAAGCGAACGATGCCTTCGTCAATGGCGATCTGGCCGACGGGAGCCTCACGCTGCTG
>JBKBWD010000273.1:0-531 GCA_046289265.1 Bryobacteraceae bacterium
CGCGCGATGGCGCCGTGGCCCACTTCCCGCACCACGGCGACGACAGCGACTCGCTCAGTCACCCGCTGGTCGAGCCGATCCTGGAGGATCGTCGCGGCCGTATCTGGGTCGGCACCAACCACGGCCTGAACCTGCTCGACCCGGACACCGGGCGCGTCACCCGCTTCCTGCACGATCCGCAGGACCACGACTCGCTGGCCGGCAACCGCGTGCGCGCTCTGCACCAGGGCGCCGACGGCAGCCTGTGGATCGGCACGCACAGCGGGCTCAGCCGCCTGATCGAGGACGCGCATGGCTTCCGCTTCGAGCGGCACACCCGGATCGAACCCGACGACCCGCGCGTACTGACCGTATTCGGCATCCTCGAATCGGGCGATGCGATGCTCTGGCTGAGCACCTCCGACGGCATTCTCCGCTTCGATCCGCGCAACGGACGGTTCCGCCGCTACGCACTGCGCGACGGGCTGCAGGACCTCGAATTCAACGGCGGCGCCCAGCTGCAGCTGACCGACGGCCGCCTGGCCTTCGGCG
>JBKBWD010000274.1:0-528 GCA_046289265.1 Bryobacteraceae bacterium
GATTGTCGCGGAAATTCCGACTCATGAGAGGGCCGTTCATGCACACGAACCCCGTCCCGACCCCTGCCTTGGCACCAACTGGCCGCAACGACCGCGCATTCGCAAAGGCACAGGAACTCGAGACCGTCTTTCTGGCCGAGATGCTGGCCCATGCCGGCTTGGGCGACGCGGCAGGTTCCTTCTCCGGCGGTCCCGGAGAGGCACAGTTCGCCTCCTTCCTGCGGAACGAACAGGCGCGGCTGGTGGCAAGCGCAGGGGGAATCGGACTGGCCCGGACGATCTTCGAGGCAATGGTGGCGAAAGGAACCGGCGATGGCGATTGAAGACCTTCTGGACGAGGCCCGGGATGCACTTCTTGCAGGCGACCTGGCCGCGCTTGAACGGATCGGAACCGGCATCGAGGCACAGGCCCAGACGCTTTCGGTACCCGACCAGGCGACCGCAGAGCGCCTGCAGCAGAAGGCCGAGCGAAATGCGCGCCTGCTTGAAGCCGCCGCGCGCGGCGTCAAGGCCGCGCTGGGCAGGCTG
>JBKBWD010000275.1:0-527 GCA_046289265.1 Bryobacteraceae bacterium
CGGGATTAGCCGACTTTTTTGGTCATGCGCCGGACGATGTCGAAGCCCTTGATGGCCAGCGTCACGCCGAGGATGACCACACCGACAGCACCGATGGCAGTCAGGATAGTCGCCACATCGGGCGTCAAGCTAGCCAGAGAGCCCGCGGACGGGCCCTCAGCGAGGGCTGCGCCAGTAGCGAACAGCGCACCGGTAAAGACACCGGCAGTCTTTTGCAGTTGGTTCATTATTATCTCCTTCCCTGTTGAACCATTCAACATGAAACCGTCATGTCAGCGGATTTCGGTTTACATCCCATGCCGAACCATGCGGATGATTTCACCGATAATTCTTGGTGTAATGTATAGCGTAAGCGTGAAAACGAACGCGGCAGTCCAGAAAAGCGATGCAGTGGCATAATCGAACGGCTGCGTCACCGCATCGAATCGCGCGGCCTGCGAGGGGTCAAAGACATAAGCGGTCAGAACCTGCGGTCCTTGCCCTGTAGGACACGGCGAAACGGTCGAACCGTCAGCAGTGTCCGCACA
>JBKBWD010000276.1:0-526 GCA_046289265.1 Bryobacteraceae bacterium
TGGCGCCAGATGCGGCGCGGCATCGCCGATTTGCATCGCCGAGCGGAGGTCTCGCGGAAGGCCGCCGAGCGCTATCTGGACGCTTTCGCCAGCGTCGAGGAAGACACCACGCTGGAAGAACTGATCCGGCGTCTGGGACAACCCAAACTGTGGCGCGGCCGCCGGGTGCGGGCGTTGCGTCCGTTCGCCGATGACCGCGCGCTGCTGGAAGCCTTCAGCCGCGGCGAGTTCGCAATCAACGGATTCCGCAACCGCGATCTGCAAGCCATCTTCTTTCCCCGCGCTGCCAAGTCGCCAGAGGAGGCCCGCCGCCGCTCGGCCTGGGTGAGTCGCAAACTCCGCTTGCTGCGTGCCCACGGGCTGATTACAAAAATCACTGGCACGCACCGCTATCAACTGACGGTCTCCGGGCGCAGAGCCACCACCGCCATCCTGACCGCACTCCGCTCTACGGTTCGGCAACTGACTCCGGTGGCGGCATGAAAATCTTCGCGGGCAGAAAAGAATCTACGGGTTAGTAGTACAG
>JBKBWD010000277.1:0-526 GCA_046289265.1 Bryobacteraceae bacterium
AGCCATGCCGCCCAGCGCGGCCGTCCGCTGGAGCCGGAGGCGGAGGCCGACATCGAACTGCTGCGCCATGCCGAGCGCCTGCTCGCCTCGGCGATCGGCACGGCCTCCTCGCGGCTCGTCCTGTCGCTTCTCCTCAAGAAGCGGTCGGTGTCCACCACCGACGCGCTCAAGCTGCTGGACGATGCCAATGCCGCCATGCAGTACAACCGCGAAGTGCTGCAGACCGCGCTCGAACATGCCCAGGAGGGCGTCTCGGTGTTTGACCGCGACGGCAAGCTGATGGTCTGGAACCGCCCCTTCGCGGAGGTTCTCGACCTGCCGCCGGAGACCCTGCATATCGGCGCCAGCTTCGAGAGCGTGCTGCGCGGCCTTGCCCGCCGCGGCGATCTGGTGCTGTTCGCTGACTTCACCTACTCGGCCTCGTCTCGCGAAGGGCTGGTGCCTCTCGCCGGGCCGGCCTCGGGAGAGGTGACGATCCGGTCTCTGACGCTGGCGGCAGGGCAGCGTTTCGACGTGGGTGGCGGGA
>JBKBWD010000027.1:0-64637 GCA_046289265.1 Bryobacteraceae bacterium
CCACTCCCCCCAACCCACCCCAACACCCTTGACATCGCCCGCTACCATGAATCCGGAGGAGTCTGCCCATGCCCATACCCACGCCAGCCCACACCCCCGGCCCCATCCGGCCCTGGGAAGACCCCGCAAACAAGAAATTACAAATCGAACCGAATCCCAAAATCGGACACCCCCGCCACGCCCCGCCGCATCCCGCCCAAACTTTCTCCCAAGAAAGTCACCCCTCGCGCGTTATGTAGCATGGGAACCGCAATGGCACTGCTTGAACAGGCGACGATCCGGCTGGAGGCACGGGCCGGCCAAACCTCGGAGATGGTCGACTTCTTCCACCTCCACAGGCGCAAGGCCTACCATTTCGCCCTGCAACTCACCGGCAACCCCGAAGACGCCATGGACCTCACTCAGGAGGCGTTCCTCCGCGCCTGCCGCGACTGGAACAACCCCGGCCGCACCCGCGCGCCCGTCCCATGGCTCTACACCGTGCTCCGCAATCTCGCCATCGACCTGCTGCGCAAACGCGCCGCCCACGGCAAATGCGAACTCGACCCGCTCGCCACCCGCTCCAGCGCGCCCGGACCCGAACTCCTCGCCATCCAGAGCGAAACCGCCAAACGGCTCTGGGCCGCTATCGCCGCCCTGCCGCTCACCCAGCGTGAGGTCCTGCTCCTCCGCGACTGGCACGGACTCTCCTATGCCGAAATCGCCGAGGTGATCGGCGCCAATGTCAGCCTGGTCAACACCCGGCTCCACGACGCCCGCATGAGCGTCAGAAAACGAATGAGAGGTTTCTATGGGCCCGATCGGCTTTCATGACGAGATCCAGCGAATGCTCTCGGCCTACCTCGACGACGAACTCACACAGGCCGACAGCCAGCGCGTCCGTCTGCACGTCGAGGACTGCCCCGAGTGCGCCGCCACCCTCCAGCAGATGCGAGAGCTTCGCGAACTCACCGCCGCCGTCGCCTTCGCCGAACCCCCGCAAGAGCGCATGGACCGGATCGAGCGAACTCTCTCGGTCCGCGCGCCCCGCCGCACCGGCTGGCTCCTGATCCTCGGAGGCCTCACCGCATGGCTAGCCTACGCCGCCGTGCTTGCATGGGGCAACTGGCCGCCCCGGACGGACGAGATCATCGCCGGAACCATCGCCATCGGAGTCGTACTGCTTTTCATCTCCGTGCTGCGCACCCGCCTCATCGAGCTGCCGCACGACCGTTACAGGAGAGTCAAACGATGATCATCATCACCAATGACCGGATTCCGGGGAAGCGCATCGTCCGCACGCTCGGCCTCGTTCGAGGCAACAGCGTCCGCGCGCGGCACGTCGGCCGGGATATTACCGCATTTCTGAAGAACGTTGTCGGAGGCGAAGTCCACGAGTACACAAAGCTCATGGCCGAAAGCCGCGAGCAGGCCGTCGATCGCATGCTCCAGGAGGCCCGCTCCCTCGGGGCGAACGCCGTCATCGGGACGCGCTTCATCACCGCTCAGGTCGCCGCCGGCATGGCCGAACTGCTCGCCTACGGCACCGCCGTCGTCGTCCAGGATGAGTAGCCTACGCTGGAGCCGGCCCCGGACCGTACTGGATCACCCTGACCTTCTCGGTCGTCACCAGTCCGCCGGCCATCATCGGCTCAAGCTGCGGCAGGAAGGCCTCGATCTTTTCCGGACTGTCCACGATCTCGATCACGATCGGCAGATCCTCGGAGAGTCCCAGAATGCGCGCCGTCCGGATACGGCTGCTGTGCCCGTATCCCATCGGCCCGCGCAGCACCGTGGCGCCCGCGAGGTTGGCCTCCCGCGCCTTCAGCACGATCGCTTCATAGAGCGGCTGCTTGCCAAACCATTTGGCTTCGCCGACGAAGATGCGCAATAAGGTGGCGTCACATGAAATCTGCATGGTCTCACCGTCGATTCAGTGTAGTCGCGATCGCGAATCCGAGCCAGACGCTGAACAGGCACAGCAGTACGTTGCCCAGGATGTTGAGCCCGGCCCTCGGCCAGTCACCGAGGCGAAGCAGGTTCATCGTCTCGAGGCTGAAGGTGGAAAACGTGGTGAACCCGCCGCACAGCCCGGCCGTCAGTCCGAGCCGCAGCGCCGGCGACATCAGCAGCCGGCCGTCCGGAGCCGTCAGCGCGAACAGCACGCCGATCACCAGCGAGCCCGCCACGTTCACCGTGAGGGTGCCATAGGGAAAGGTCTCGCCGAAGACGCGCGCCGCGAAGCCGTACGTCCAGAAGCGCGCCACCCCGCCCAGCGCGCTCCCTATCGCAATGGCGAGATAGAGAGTTGTCGGGTCTGTCTTGGTCAAAACGCCATTGTATCGCCTTGGCCCTCAGGCCCAATCGGCTTCGTCGTTCGGCCGCTGGTAGCGCTTGATCCCGGCTTCGTCCAGTTCCACGCCGAGCCCCGGCCCTTCCGGAAGCGCCGCGTGGCCGCCCTTGATCGCCGGCGGATTCTTCGCCATCCCGCGAATATCGTTGGCGCCGCCCATCCGCGCCTCGCTCGTGAGAAAATCGTGAATCGACGCGCCGAAGTGGATGCTCGCCATCGTGAGCAGGATGCCCCCGACGTTGTGAGTCGCTACCGGAATGCGGTAAACCGCCGCCAGGTTCGCGATCTTCATGATGCCCGTGAGGCCGCCGCAGAACGCAATATCCGGGTACACGAAATCGACCACCTGCTCTTTCAGAAACGGATGGAACCCGTGCGGCATCTCGAGCTTTTCACCCGTAAGCAGCGGGACCCGGCAGTCGCGCCGCAGCGCCACCCAGCTATCGGAGAACTGCACCGGCAGTGGATCCTCCAGCCACTTCGGCTCGATCCCTTCGACGGCGCGAGCGATCCCCTTGGCGCTCGGCAGGTCGAACTCGTTATGGCAGTGCGCCATGATGTCGTACTGCAACCCAAGCTCGTTCCGCACGTTCTCGAAGCCGACCCGGACCTTGTGCAGGTCCTCGGCCGCCAGCGTCGTCGTGTACGCGCCCGCCGGCCGGCCGATCGGGCTGGTCACGTTCATCTTGGCGCCTTTGAATCCGTCCGGATTCTCACGGAAGCGGTCAGCCCACTCCTTCACCGCTCCCTTATCGAGCATGTTGCGCGGCGCCGTGTTAATGAAGATCGGAACCTGCTCGCGGAAAGGACCGCCGAGCAGCTTATAAACCGGAAAACTGGTGAGCCGCCCGGCGAGGTCCCAGAGCGCCATGTCGATGCCGCTCAAGGCCGGAATCCTGGCCATGTACGGGTGCATCTGCGTCGACATGCGGTGGAACAGGTACTCGATCGCCAGGGGGTCCCGGCCTTCGAGCACCGGCGCGAACCGCGCCAGCCACGCCTTCATCATCGGCCCGGAGACGCCGGATTCACCGTATCCCGAGATGCCCGCATCGGTGTCGATCCGGATCAGCGTGTGGCTCACCGCGGACACGGGCTTCATCCGGATGCCCGTGATTTTGACTTTGCCTCGATCGGCGGCGGTCAGCCGCGCAAGCGGAGCGAACAATCCCGCCGCCGGAAGCGCAAGAGCCGTCCGGAGGAAATCGCGTCGGCGCAACGAGTGTGGGATCCGCATGCGTCGATACTACTCCAAAACGGCTCAACTTGCGCGAAGAATCCGCAGTGCGTCGCGCTTCGGAGGCGGCGGAACATAGCCGTCCGGCAGATCGCCGTTGTCGGCCCGCAAATACTGCAAGTGCTGCGGCTTGATGCCCTCCAGCAGTTCCTTGCGGCTCTTGATCCGCAGAGGCCGGCCCATGTAGATCTTCCCCAGCTTCGCCATGAGCTTCTCCGGCAGCGCGCTGGCGAACATCAGGAGCGGCCACGTGAAACCCGGACCGTTCAGCTTGCGCAGTTTCCACAACCACAGCCCGATCGCGCCAACGCGCCACGCCGTCGGACCCCACCAACTGTACTGGCCGGGGCGCAGGTTCATCTTCCAGCACTTCATGATCAACTGCCACTGCAGCGGCGTAAGCTGGCGTGTCTCGGTCACACCCATCTTGTTTTCCATCCGCGTGTCGTGAAGCGGCGTGAAGATCGACGGAATAAAGAACGCGAACAGCCCTCGCCGCTCGGCCTCGTAGATCAGGTCGATCGTCGCAATTACGTCTTCATCGGTCTCGCCCGGACTCCCCACGATCAGGGTCATCGCCGGAAACCAGTTGTTGCGGTTCAGAATCGTCAGCCCCTGGATCACCACGCTCGGCCAGTCCTCGATCGGAAACGGAACGCCCTTGCTCGGCATGATCATCTTGGCGATCCGCACCGACCCCGTCTCCAGCCCGATCAGCGGGCTCAGAATCTTCTTCTTCGGATGCGTGCTCAGCAGCGGCAGGTGAATCGGGCTCTTTTCGAGCAGCAAGTCGGACAGCTTTTCGATCAGCAGCGGATCGACCACTGCCGGCGCGATCGTCGAATGGCTCAGCAGATGATGCTCGACGCCCGGCGTATTCACGATCTCCGAATAGAGGTCGAGCAGCGCCTCGCGATTCGGAAAGTAAAACGGCGTATCCGTGTGGACCTGGCCCCAAATGAACATGTCCTCGGTGGCCAGCGAAATCTGCTTATTCCCGTCCCGCACGTTGGCCCGTACCGCCGACATGATCTTCTCCTTGGGAAGATCGATCTGCGGATTCAGATCGGGCACGCAGAACTGGCACCGCCGCCCGCAGCCGGTCGTCATTTCGACCACGCCGAAGGTCGTGCGCTTGTCCGGGAAGAGAATCTCATTGCGGTCCTTCGGATGGCTCACCTCGATGCGCCGCGGAATCTCCTCGCCGCGGATTGCCTTGGCGAAAAGCTCCATCGTCTCGGTCGATTCGCTTCGCCCTTCGATCACGCAATCGACACCCAGCGCTTCGTAGCTGTTGGTCTGGACGATCTGCCATCCGCCCGAGCCGCCCACCAGGACCTTGAACCGGTCCCGGTACGGGCTGCTCTTGATCTGCTCGAACAGCTTCTTCGAATAATGCGAATTGATCGGCTCGCGGGAAGACCCGAAAATCGATGTGTAAACGCCCGCCGCAAATGTGACGCCCAGCGGATTATGCGTCGAGACGGCGACAACGCGCGTGTTCGGCCCGATAAATTTCCCGACGTCATCCGGGTAGCAGGAGACGATCTCGTCCGGACCGTAATGGCGCAGCAGAGAGGCTTCGACCAGGCGCACGCCCGCGGGCATGTATCGCGCCGAGCCGTCCTCGTTATACTCCACCTCGCGCCACTTCGGGTACTTGCTGTTGAGGATGCCCTCCAGCCAGACCGGCAGCGACGCCATGGTCATCTGGATGAAGTATCCTGCGTGATCGACGATTTCGGTGAGCGGCGCTGTAAGAACGATCAGCTTGCCGCCGGAAGAAACGGAAGGAGTCTGCTGTGGCTCCAATGGCCCTCCGTTGAACCTGAACTGCACCAACTGCCGGTGGATACACGCACGCCGTTCGGAAAGACTCGGAAACGCGCAACTCGTCCCGATTCTATCGGCTCAAGCGGCACGGCGCAAACCACCGCCCGAAATTCCCAGCAGTTTCCTCAACCTTTCGGCATCCTTCACCGCCGCGGCGTTCACGTCGTTGTCGAAGTAGACGTAGGCGGCCTTGAGCTTGCGTTTCCAGCTCTGGATGCGGTCGACCCACTCGCGGAGTTGTTTGTTGGAGTAGCTTCCCTGGTACTTGCCGACCGGCCCGTGCAGCCGGATGTAGGTGAAGTCGGCGGTAAGTTGGATGGGAGATTCATAGCCTGCGAGATGAAAGATGCAGACCGCGGCATTGTGCTGTTTGAGAATGCCGTAGATATCTTCATTTTCCCAACTCGGCTCTCGGAATTCGAAAGCGCAGCGGTAGCCCTTCGGCATCAGGTCGAGGAAATGGGCGAGCCGCTCTGCGCTCACCTTCCAGCCCGGTGGAAGCTGGAACAGAATCGGCCCGAGCTTCTTCCCGAGTTCATCAACCACAGGCAGCAAACGCTCGATCGGTCCCTCCGGGTCTTTGAGCTTCTTGTTATGCGTGATGAAGCGGCTGCCCTTCACCGCGAACAGGAACCCGGCCGGCGTCTTGTCCCGCCACTCGCGCATCGTTTCCGGCTTGGGGAGCCGGTAGAAGCTGTTATTGATTTCGACCGTATCGAATCGCTGCGAGTAGTACTCCAACCGCCGCGTAGCAGGAACATCGGGCGGATAGAAATGCTCGCGCCAGTGCGGGTAGTGCCAGCCCGAGGTTCCGACCCGCAGTTCCATCCCAATCCTGGGACGCCGCCGCGCGTGCCTCTGTTACCTTTGCGCCTTTGCAAGCATCCGCAGAATCGAATCTTCACTCGTCAGCTCGCGGATGCGTTCGACCTCCACCCAGGCCAGCGCCTTCGATTCGCTGGTGATCTGAAGCACCTCGCTCCGGTCGGCTTCGAGCAGAAATCGCACATCGTAATGGAAGTGTTCCGGCTCGCTCCCGCGCGCCGGGATCGGATGCACATCCACGTCGAAGATCTCCTCGCTCACGGGCCGGATCCCCTCCAGGCCGGACTCCTCCTGCGCCTCCCGCAGCGCCACGCGCAGCACATCCGGGTCGCCATCGGCATGTCCACCGAGTTGCAGCCACTTGTCGAGCTTCCCGTGATGCGTCAGCAGCACGTGCCGGCGCTCCAGGTCCCAGATCCAGGCCGATGCCGTCACGTGTCCGATGAGCAGCGAGCGCTCAAAGCAATTCGGGTACTCGGCGACGAAGCATCGCAGCCGCTCCAGCATTGCGGCCTCGTGAGCATCGAAAGGAACGTAGGTGCTCAATCGGGAGAGAAGTATCTCGCGGGTCATGAACTCTTAAGATTAGCGTTTGCGATCAGGCTTTGGCGCAATGACTGGGGGAGAGCCGGTCTTCTAACGACGCCTTCCGGGGCGTCCGAGGGGAACCTGGGTTAGCGGCCCAGGTCCCCCAATACCATCGGCGCCAAGGAGGTGGTGCTCCTTGCGAGTATCACTTGCTGTGAAGGTCGTCGTGAATTTCTTCATGACGATCCGGCTGCGCCTCCGGATTACCCGGTAGGCCTCGCCGGCGGGCCGGGTGTTGGCGTCACCTGGCCCGCTTCCATTATACACGCCCCCAATCGCCGCAACCTACAAATTACGACGGATCTGCTATCCTTACTTTTCATGAAGCAACTACTGGTCACATGCCTGTTCACGGCTGTGTTACCGCTTGTCCTCGCCGCCCAGACCGCCGACGTCGCCACGACGGTCGCTTTCACCGAGGGCCCCACTGTCGACCGCGACGGCAACGTCTATTTCACCGAAATCACCAGCGAGCGCATCCTCCGCTACGGCGTCGACGGCCGCCTGACCACTTTCCGGGCCGAGAGCAACCGCGCCAATGGGCTCGTCTTCGACGCCCAGGGCCGCCTGCTCGCCTGCGAAGGCGGTTCGCAACGTACCAAGCTCCCGCCCCGCGTCACCCGGACCGATATGCGGACCGGCGCCATCGAGGTCCTGGCCGACAGCTTCGAGGGGCAGCCCTTCGGCGCACCGAACGACATCACGTTCGACAACAAAGGACGTATTTACTTCACCGATATGCCCAAGGCCGCGGTCTATCGCATCGATCCCGACGGCAAAATCGCCCGCATCCTCAACACACCCGAGATTCAGCGCCCCAACGGCATCATCATCTCGCCGGATGACCGCACGCTCTATCTCGTAGAGGCAAACTCCGGGAAAGACGGCGCCCGTATGATCCGCGCCTATGACCTCAACGTCGACGGCAGCGTCACCAACATGCGCGTCCACTACAACTTCTTCCCGGGTCGCAGCGCCGACGGCATGAGCATCGACACCAAGGGGAACATCTACGCCGCCGCCGGACTTAACCGCCCGCGCGGCACCAGCGAGACACTCGATACCAAGGCCGGCATCCACGTGATCTCGCCTGAGGGCAAGCTGATCAACTTCATCCCGATCTACGAGGACACCATCACCAACTGCGCCTTCGGAGGACCGGACATGAAGACGCTGTACGTTACGGCGGGCAAGACGCTGTTCCAGATCCGGACTGAAATCCCCGGCACTCCGCGCTGACCGTCACCCGCGCAGCAGAACCTTCAGCACACCCTTCTCCGCCGCGCGCTCAAACGCCTTGGGCGCGCCGGCCAGGGGCAGCTCACTGTCAATCATCTCTTCCAACCTCAGCTTGCCGCCCTTGAGCAGCTTGAGCGCGGGTTCAAACCGCCCGCACCGCGAGCCGACGAGCGTGATCTCATTGACGATCACGGGCGCGGCGTCGATCGCCACCGCGCCGTGCACCGTCGATTTCATGACGACGGTCCCGCGCGGCCGCACCATCCCGACCGCCTGCATCAGGCCCTCCGGCGAACCCGTGGCATCGACGGCCCACTCGTAACGCGCCGCTGGAAGGCGCTTCCCGGCCACCTCGGCCCGGACGCCAGCCGCCTCGGCGATCCGCAATTTACTGCGGTGCCGGCCATAGAGATGCACACAAGCGCCGCTGGCCTGAAGGACCTGTGCGATCAGCAGTCCGAGCTTACCGACGCCCAGCACCGCGACCTCCCCGCCCTTCGGGATTCGCACTTGGTCGAGGATTTCGCAGGCCGCCGCTACAGGCTCCGCAAAAACCGCGTGTTCGCTCGGCAGCGAGTCCGGGACCGCGTGCAGGTTCTCCTCGGGCAGAGTGAGGAACTCTCGGAACGCGCCGGGGTGCTTCACGATCCCGAGCACGGTCCGGTTTGGGCAATGCCGGCCCAGTCCGCGTGCGCACCAGTCGCACCGCCCGCAGGCAAGGTTGATTTCGCCGACCACGCGCCTGCCGACCCACTGCGGCGCCTCGGCCTCCACGACCTCGCCGACGAACTCGTGCCCCGGCGTACCGCGGAAGCCGTAGTAGCCGCGCTGCAACTCCAGGTCCGTATTGCAGATGCCGCCGTAAAGCAGCCGGATCAGCGCGTGCCCTTTCTGACGTTTCGGCCTGGGCGCTCGCCGCACCTCCACTGTTCCGCCTTCCAGGTGTACGCTCAGCATTTTGATGCAGGATTCCCGCTCCTGCTAGTCTAGTGGATTCGAGAATAAATCCGTGCATCCCGAGCTGATCTGCTTCAATCCCAAGTGCCGCGCGCAGTTTCCGGTCACTGACGTCATCTACAACTGCCCGCGCTGCGGCGGCCTCATCGAGGCGCACTATCCCGGCTTGCGCCTCGACCCGTCAGCCGTCAAGAAGACCTGGCGCGAGCGCCGCATGAGCAACGCGCCGCTCGACCAGAGCGGTGTCTGGCGCTACCGGGAACTGCTGGGCTACCTGGACGACTTCAGCGGCGTCGTCACGCTGCGCGAGGGCAACACGCCGCTGCTCGACGCTCCGCGGGCGGCGCGGTATGCCGGCGTCGATCGCGTCGTCTTCAAGCACCAGGGCTTCAACCCGACCGGCTCATTTAAGGACAACGGCATGACCTGCGGCGTCGCGCAGGCGGTACACCTCAAAATGCGCCGCGTCGCCTGCGTCTCCACCGGGAACACCTCGGCTTCGATGGCGGCTTATGCCAGCGCCGGCGGCCTCCGGCCCATCATCTTCATCCCGCACAGCAACATCTCGTATGGCAAGCTCGCCCAGGCGCTCGAATACGGCGCGCAAACGCTGCAGGTGGAGGCGAACTTCGACCAGATCCTGGCGCTCGTGCGCGTGCTGGCCGAGCGGCTCGGCATTTATTTGCTGAACTCAATCAACCCGTTCCGCATCGAAGGCCAGAAGTCGATCATCATCGAAATGCTCGACCAGCGCGACTGGAATCCGCCGGACTGGATCGTGCTGCCCGGCGGCAATCTCGGCAACACCGCCGCCTTCGGCAAGGCGCTGCGGGAACTCTGCGAGCACGGCTTCATTCAGAAGATGCCTCGGCTTGCCGTCATCCAGGCCGAAGGCGCCGCCCCCTTTTATGAGTACGTGCGCGCCGGAGGCGAGAAGGACTTCCAAGCCGTCGGTCACCCGGAGACGCTCGCGACCGCGATTAAGATCGGGGACCCGGTCTCCTGGCCCAAGGCCTACCAAGCGGTCACCGAAAGCCGCGGCGTTGTCGAAAAGGTCACGGAGCAGGAGATCGCCGACGCGAAGGCGCAGATCGGCGCTTGCGGAATCGGCTGCGAGCCGGCCTCGGCAGCTACGCTCGCCGGTATCAAAAAGCTTCGGACCGCCAGCGCCATCCAAGCCGGCGAGGACATCGTTGCCGTGCTGACCGGCAATGTCCTGAAAGACCCCGATTACATCTATCACTACCACACGGGTCAGCTCAAAGCGCCCAGCGGCGAACCGATCCAGCCGGCGTTCGGCAACAAGCCCATCGTCGTTCCGAACGATCCGGATAAGATCGCGGAACTGCTAAGCTAACTTGCAAAGGAGCCATTGATTATGAGGAAACTTTCGATCGCAATTGCCGTCGCCGCCACCCTGGGGCTTGCCCTGTTGGGTAGCGCGCAGCAGCGCCAGCGGGTCAGCCCGCATGAAACCGTGTCGATCGAACTGGCCGGGAAGAAAATTGAAATCGAATACGGCCGTCCCTATCGCAAGGGCCGCAAGATCGCCGGTGGACTCGTTCCTTACGGACAGGTCTGGCGCACAGGGGCAGACGAAGCAACCCGCCTCACCACGGAAGCCGACATCAAGATCGGCAACCTGCTCGTCCCAGCCGGCAGCTACAGCCTCTTCACGCTTCCCCAGGAGGACTCCTGCACGCTTATCGTCAACACAGTCGACAAGCAGTGGGGCGCCTTCAAGTATGATGCCGCGAAGGACCTCGGCCGCGTTCCGATGCAGGTCGGCGAAAACGACAACATGGTCGAACAATTCACGATTTCCCTCAGACCCGCGGGCGAGCGCAAGGCGATGCTTCGAATGGAGTGGGAGTACGCCTGGATCGCGGTGCCGATCGAGTTGCAGTAAACTAGACCAACCAAATCAACTCCGGAACCTGTCATGGATCTAGGATACTGGGCCTTCGGCGCCCTGGTCGTCGCGATTCTCGTTAGCTGTACCACGGAGCTGAACGTCGGGATTCTCGCGATTGCGCTGGCCTGGGTCGTCGGCTCCGTGATCGGCGACATGAAGGCCGACGAGGTGATCCGCGGATTCCCGGCGGGTCTGTTCCTTACGCTGGCGGGCGTAACGCTGCTGTTCACCCAGGCTCAGGCTAATGGAACACTGGAGAGGCTGGCGCACCGGGCCGTCCGGCTTTGTCGCGGCAACGCCGGCCTCGTTCCGATTCTCTTTTTTGCGCTGGCCGCCGCAATCGCAACCATCGGTCCGGGCAACATCGCGACCGCGGCCCTGATGGCTCCCATCGCCATGCAGGTCGCAGGACGCGCCGGCATTCCTGCCTTTCTCATGGCGATCATGGTCGGAAACGGCGCCAATGCCGGATCGCTCTCGCCCTTCGCGCCCACCGGGATCATCGTCAACAACCTGATGGATCGCATCGGCGTTCCGGGCGTGGAGTGGCAGACCTATGCGAACAACCTGTTCGCCCACGCGACGGTCGCCTTCGCCGGATACTTCCTGTTTGGGGGATGGAGGCTCTTTGGGGCGAGCTCTCGAACCGAGACACACGACAAGGGCGAAGCCTTCGAATCGCGCCACTGGCTGACCCTCGGAGTGATCGCATGCCTGATCACGAGCGTGATCTTCCTGCGAGTGCACGTCGGAATGGCCGCCTTCGTTGGCGCGGCGCTGCTCGCTGGCCTGAGAGCTTCGGACCATAAGGACACTGTCCGGCGTATGCCCTGGAACGTGATCGTGATGGTATGCGGCGTCACCGTCCTGATCTCGCTGCTTGAGCGCACCAGCGGCATGGACATCTTCGCGGCCCTGATCGCGCGAATCTCCACGCAGCAGACGGTCACGGGCGTGGTGGCGTTTCTTGCCGGCATCGTCTCGGTCTACAGCAGCACCTCGGGCGTCGTCTTGCCCGCCTTCCTCCCAACCATCCCCGGGCTTATTGAGAACCTCGGCGGCGGGCAGCCTCTCGCCATTGCCTCGTCGATGAACGTGGGCGGGCACCTCGTCGATGTCTCGCCGCTGTCCACCATCGGGGCGCTCTGCCTCGCTTCGGCGGCTCCGGGGGTTAACACCCGCCACCTGTTCAATCAGTTAATGGCCTGGGGTCTTTCCATGTCGGTGGTCGGCGCGATAGCCTGTTATCTGCTGTTCTGACCCATGACCCTGAGCGACCTGTTCGACCTTTCCCTGCTGGGGCGGCGATCCAAGCCCGCCCTCGAATTCGACGGCCGCAGCTATACCTTTGGCGATCTCGATGAGAGGTCGAACCGGCTCGGACGGCTCCTTCTCGCGCGGGGACTCCAAGGCGGCGACCGGCTCTGCGTTCATCTCGCGAACAGCATCGAGATGATCGACATCTTCCTGGCATGCGTCAAGACCGGGATCATCTTCGTACCAATCAACATCCTCTACCGCGGCCGCGAGATCGCGCACATTCTCGCCGACGCCGAACCTTTCGCCCTCATCGCCAACACACCCGTCGACACGACGATTCCGATCTGGAGCCCGGCTGAACTGACCGGGGCCGCCGCGATGCTGCCACCCGACCGGCCGGCTGCTACGCTCGACGGCGACTCTCCCGCGGGCATCATCTACACCTCAGGCACCACGGGCACATCGAAGGGCGCGGTCCTCACGCACAACAACTTCGCGGCCAATGCAGTGAATCTCCTGGCCTGCTGGCAGATCACCCAGGCCGACCGCTTCCTGCTGACGCTACCGCTGTTTCATGTCCACGGACTCGGCAACGGACTGCACTGTTGGCTGATCTCCGGTTGCCACATGCGCCTCCTCGAGCGCTTCGAGCACCAGCGCGCCGCCGAGGTCTTCGTGGACTACGCCCCGACGCTCTTCTTCGGCGTCCCGACCATCTACGTCCGGCTTCTCGATCTGCCGGCTGAGAGCGCGCGCCGCATCGGCGCCGCAATGCGGCTGTTCGTCTCCGGATCGGCCCCGCTGCCCGCCCAGGTGCTCGAGGAGTTCCGGGCGCAATACGGCCATCCGATTCTCGAACGATACGGGATGAGCGAGACGCTCATGAACATTTCAAACCCGTACACGGGCGAGCGCCGGCCGGGATCGGTAGGGCTGCCGCTGCCGGGGGTTTCCGTCCGGCTTCTCGACCGGGAGGGCAATGCCGTGGCGGATGGGGAGACCGGCGAGGTCCACCTGCGCGGTCCGAACGTCTTCGCAGGATACTGGCGGCGCGAGGAGGCGACGCGCGAGGCCTTCCGCGACGGATGGTTTCGCACCGGCGATCTGGCCGTACGCTCGCCCGACGGCTACTATACGCTCTGCGGGCGCAAGAGCGACCTGATCATCTCGGGCGGCTTCAACATCTACCCGCGCGAGATTGAAGAGTTTCTGCTGGAGCAGGAAGGGATCGAAGAAGCGGCCGTGGCGGCGGCCCCCGATCCGGTGCGGGGCGAGGTGCCGGTGGCATACCTGGTCGGCAGCTTCGACCCGGCTCGCCTGGAGGCCGTCTGCCGCGAAAGGCTGGCTTCTTTCAAGCTCCCGCGTGCCTTCGTCAGGGTAGACAAGCTTCCGCGCAACGCGCTCGGCAAGGTGCAGAAGCACCTTCTGCCGAACCCCAACCTACCGGTCTGACGGCCGCGTGTAGAACTCGTAGTTGAGCTTCCAACGGAATTCCTGGCCGGGTCCGATCTTCATATCGATATAGGGCTCCGGACAGAGTGTCGTTCGAATCGACCAGTAGACCAGGCGGCTGATGGGCCGGTCACCCGTGATCCGAACGCCCGCACCGGTCTTACGGTTTTCGATCCGGATATCGTAGTCGCTCGCCGAGCCGCCCGGACCATCCAGCTCCGAATAGACGCTCTGGCCTTTCGGCAGCTCTTTCAGGTAGACCAGGCTCTTGCCACGAGTCTCGGCGAGCCCGTTGAAGTCGCGCCTGGCGCTCACCTCGAAGGGGAACTCGACGGCGAAGTCCGGACCGGTCGGTTCCCCATCGATTACGAAGAAGTTGTGATTGTACTGGTCGGTTTCGATCGTCTTGCTGCCGGTATTTTTTAGCGAGTGGTCGATCGTCATGACGGGCCGGTTTTTCGCGAGCGCGATGCGCTTGCGGTAGAGATAGGCGTAGCCGGACTCGTCCTTCAACTCGTGGGTGAACTCAATCCAGTCGCGTCCCTTGCGGACGCGCCACTTGCCGTGGTCGACGATCTCGTAGGTGTGAAAGGGGCGATAGCGGGGCTCCTCGGGCTTTCGTACGATGCCGACTCCGATTCGGATAAAGGTCCCGCCAACCGGCGCTTCCTCGTAGCCGAGTCCCGCGCCACGCGTTTGGAAGGCCTCGACGGGCCCCACGATGGCATCGTGAATCTTGGGGTCGTACTTGTCGAACCACTGGCCGAAGTACTCGTGCCCTTTGTATTTCAGGCTCGGCATCACTCCGGACCAGTCGAAGCGAGTGCCCTGATAGTAGCCCTTCTCTGGATCGGGCAAATAGAGCTTCGCCCGGACCGGGCCGTTTGAGATGTCGGCTTCGGGAAAGCCGGCGGCGCACAGACCCGCGGCCGCCAGGCAGAACGCTCCAACCGCTCGCAACGCTGCAACTCTGGTCATCGTGGATCTAAAGATAGCACGACGGCAAGAGACGGGAGGGCACCCGCCCGATTGGCGGGCACCCTCCCGGTGTTCGGGTCAGAACTCGACCCTGGTGACGATAAGGAAGTGGCTGCGGGAGGTGCCGACGTCGGAGAACGATCCGCGCGTGGCGTTCCCGATTCGGGCGAACGCGCCCAGGTTGTTGCGGTTGAACGTGCCGTTCGGGTTGCCGAACTGCGGCTGCTTGAACGGCATGTTGTTGCCGTCCAGGCGCAACTGCACGCGCACACGCTCGGTGATGTTCCACCACTTGGCGAGCGCGAACTGGGTCCAGTTCAACCCCGGCGCCTCCCAGATGTTCCGGCCAAGAGTGCCGGGCGTGAAGGCGTCCGGGTACTCGAAGGCGTCGGCGAGCAGGTACGGATTCTGGGCGAAAGTCGGGAAGCGGTGCGGCCCCAACTCCCAGTTCGGCACCTGAGCGGCCTGGTGGTTCGTGACTAGGTGCGGCCGCGAAGCGCCGGGCAGATATCGGTGCGGGCTCCCCGCGAAGACCACGTTGAAGGGCGGGCCCGACTGGAACGTCTGGGTCCAGGTGAGCTGCCAGCCGCCCAGTAAATGGTTGGCCACGCCGCCTTTGTTCATCCAGCGGCGGCCCCGACCGAAGGGCATGTCGAAGGACAGCAGCGATACCGAGCGGTGCCGGATGTCGTAGTTGGCACGGGCCTTCTCCAGGCGCCGGTTGTAGAAGTCGATGCCGCCTGCGACCGCTTCGCCCTCGGCCTCGGTAATGGTTTTTCCCCAGGTGTAGAAGGTAGTGAAGAACAGACCGCGTGACATGCGCCGCTCCACCCGCACTGTCCCGGCATGGTGCGAATTGTGACCGTAATTCGAGTAGTGAATGATGTTGCCGAAGTGCGGGAAGGGCCGGAAATCCTGCGTTCGCTGGAAGATCTGGTTCAACACGACCGGGTCTCGCGAGACATTGAGCGGGATCTGGTTCATGTTCCAGCCGTTCAGCAGGCCTACGCCCGACTGGCCCTGGTATTGCAGTTCCACCAGCCAGTCATTCTTGAACTCGTACTGGATGCCGCCCGACCAGTTCATGATATAGGGCAGCCGCATGTTCGGGTCCCAGGTATGCGCATCGCGCTGGCCGAAGTTCCTGCCGACAAATGGCACCGAGCCGTCCGGCTGCACGTTGTACTGAAACGACGGCGGGCCCTCGGAAAGCCGGAAGGCATGCCGTGGGTCGCCAGGCAGCGGCTCGATGTTCGCTGTCGCGAAGTATTCCTGGAACAGGATATCCTTCTGCGAGACGAACAGGTCCTGGTGGATGATGCCAAACGAGGAGCGGAAGACGAATTTCGGCGCAAAGTTCCACGCGAGGCCAATGCGCGGCGCGAAGTTGTTTAGATCACGCTTGGCCAGCGGGCCGGGCTGATGCAGAATTGCCCCCGGACGCCCGGTGAGTGGATCGATCGCGGTCGGATCGAACTGCGACTGCTGCCCGTACTTGGTCTGGAACGGGCTTTCGTACGAGTACCTCACGCCGAGGTTCAAGGTCAGGCCGCGGATCGGTTTCCAGTCGTCCTGGATGTACCACTGGTGCGACCACCATCGCGGAAGCCAGCTTGCAAACTGCTGCGTGAAGGTCGCTCGCTCGACGGTGCCCAGCAGGAACGACGCGAACGGAATCCCGGTGTTGGGCGTGAAGGGCGCGTTGGTGCCTGTGAAGCTGTAGATGCCGCTCGGCATCTCGGGCACCGTGCTGTTGTAACGGGTCCGCATCAGTTCGTAGCCGGCCTTGAACGTATGCTTACCGGCGATCTTGGTCACGTTGTTCTGGATCGTGAAGTCCTCGGCAACATCCTGGAAGCCAGGGAGTTGGCCTAACCCGTAGGCGAAAGCGCCCGATCCCAGGTTGAAATGCGGGAAGGTCGCGCCCGAGACGTTCGGAATTCCAAGCTGCTGGGCCCAGTTCTGGTTCGCCGTAAACGGCGTCTCGACGACCTTGCGTCGATTGACGCCGACCCGGAACTCATTGCTGATGGTCGGCGAAACGATCAGCATGTCGGAGAAGGCGAAGTTCATGTGATCCACGGGCCGCGGCTGCGCGTTGGGGTCGATCTCGCGCCAGGCGAACTGCGCCAGGTGGTCGCCCTTCCAGGCCCGGTGAATCGACTGTGACCAGCGGCCGAAAATCTTGTGGCTCGGCGTGAACTGGTGGTCGATCTTGGCGTCCACGCGCGTCCGGTAGATCTCCTTGGGCTGGCTCTGAATCAGGTTCTCGATCGGACCGGTTGCCGTCGCGATGCCCGGCTCGTTCGGAGCGTTCCACGGGTTTCGGCTGAAGAAGTTCTGCACCGCCGGGTCGATGAGGCTCTGCGGGATGATGTTGTTCGGGAATGGATCGCGCACCCACTGGCCGTTGACTTGCCTCGTCGTGAAGGGATTGTAAATGGGCAGGACGCGGGGGCTGGTCTGTCCTCCGAAAGAGAAGTCACCGCGCATCATGTCCGCCGTCGGGACGGTGGCGCGCGCCGACTGGGTTCCTGCGACCTCGGCGTGCCGGGCGAGGCCGAACAGCCAGAAGGTCCGGTCCTTGCCGTTGTAGAGTTTCGGAATCCGGACGGGGCCGCTCGCCAGCGCTGTCCGCTCGTTGTAAGAGAACGGATTTGTCGCCCGCAACTGTTCCAGGTAATTGCGATGGATCAGCTCTTTGTTGATATAGCGGTTCTCGAGGACGCCATGGAAGTCATTCGTCCCGGACTTGAAGGTCATGGTCATCAACCCGCCGGCACCGTGGCCGTACTCAGCAGGCATTCCCGTAGTGTGGACCTTGACCTCCTGGAAGGCATCCTGCGTCGGCGAAAGCTGCGCATCCGGCGCGCCGGGGTTTCCAAGCGCCGGCTCCTTGGCATTGACTCCATCCACCTGAATTCCGATCGACCTCGACCGCTGGCCCAGCACGTGATATCCGTTGATCTGGCTGGTGTTTGGGTAATAAAACATGATTCGGATCGCGCGCTTCTGCGAGACGGGAACCTGCACCAGGAGATCTCCGTCGAGCACCTGGCCGGAAGCCGAGGTTTCGGTCGCCAACAGCGGGGGCGCACCCGTGACCTGCACGCTTTCGGTCACGGCGCCCAACTCCAGCAGCACGTCCACGCGCGGGATTTCACCGGTGCGCACAACGACGCCCTCGCGCACGTACCTCTTGAAACCCTCCAATTCGACCGTGAGCCGGTAGGTGCCCGGCGCCAGGTACGGGACATAATAGGATCCCTCGCCCGTGGTCGTAGCTTCGGAGACGAAGGAGGTCGCCACATTGACGACCCGGACCTTGGCGCCCATCACAACCGCGCCGGTGGTGTCCGTCACTGTTCCGACCAGAGTACCCGTGCCAGCCGTCTGAGCACAGAGTGAGACTGTCGCTATCGCTGCGACAAGCATGAATCGAACAAGAATCGTATTCCTAAGACCTAGAGACATTCGTTACCTCCGCGTAGACATAGAATCGTTACCGCTGCCGGCTGATCGACTGGCTGAGCCGGGTCGAAACCGCACGTTACACCTCGTCCTGCTGAGTTAATGACCCCACTTCTATTACTACTTGCGTGCCGCCGTCCTGCCCCACAGATCTTAAACTATGAATCGACTGTCTGCATCGCCTATCGCTTGTCGCCACCGCCACGCAACTAGACACGCAGTTAAGTTTTGGTAATCTATCACCGATTCATCCAGAAGGGAAGAGGGAAACTGTTACAAATTGCTGGCAAGGAAGGGCGACCGTTACCGATTCGGCCTGAAACGTAGGATTTCTGCCAGCAACGCGCTGATTATATTGGAAATTGATACGATGCAGGGCATCGGCGCAGCCCGGCGAACAAGCGGATGGAATTGTCTTCGGATGTGGTCGGGTGCCGCGGGCATACGCGACGTTACGCAGCCAGTCAGCGAAATCTAGCATTCCAGATTCGCGCGAAGGCGCCGAGCTGGTTCCGGTTGAACGTGCCGTTCGGGTTGGCGAACTGCGGCTGCTTGAACAGCATGTTGTTGCCGTCCAGACGCAACTGCACGCGCACACGCTCGGTGATGTTCCACCACTTGGCCAGCGCGAACTGGGTCCAGTTCAACCCTGGCGACTCCCGGATGTTCCGGCCAAGAGTGCCGGGCGTGAAGGCGTCCGGGGACTCGAAGGCGTCGGCGAGCAGGTACGGGTTCTGGGCGAAAGTCGGGAAGCGGTGCGGCCCCAACTCCCAGTTCGGCACCAGCGGCCTGGTGGTTCGTGACCAGGTTCGTCCGCGAAGCGCCCGGCAGATATCGGTGCGGGCTGCCCGCGAAGACCACGTTGAAGGGCGGGCCCGACTGGAACGTCTGGGTCCCGGTGAGCTGCCAGCCGCCCAGTAAGTGGTTGGCCACACCGCCTTTGCGATACCGAGCGGCGCCGGATGTCGTAGTTGGCATGGGTCTTCTCCAGGCGCCGGTTCTAGAAGTCGATGCCGCCTGCGACCGCTTGGCCCTCCGCCTCGGTAACGGTTTTTCCCCAGATGTAGAAGCTTTAAAGAACAGACCGCGTGAAATGCGCCGCTCGACCCGCACTGTCCCGGCATGGTGCGAATTGTGACCGTAATTCGAGTAGTGGATGATGTTGCCGAAGTGCGGGAAGGGCCGGAAATCCTGCGTTTGCTGGAAGATCTGGTTCAACACGGCCGGGTCTCGCGAGACATTGAGCGGGATCTGGTTCATGTTCCAGCCATTCAACAGACCCACGCCCGACTGGCCCTGGTATTGCAGTTCCACCAGCCACTCATTCGATCTCCTGCGATGGGAAGAGCCTATACGTTCCATCTGTACGTGGATTGTGAACCGGCGCGTATTTCGAGGGATAGGATGAGGAGGCCAAAAGATAGCGTTAACGCACATCCGACGCGTTACATGGATCCTGTAACGGTGCTGGGCCAATCGACTTTTCGATGCCGCTGGGCTACGCCCTTGAGATGCTGCCCTGGTCCAGCACCAGCCGGATCTTGGCGGCGAGATCCTCGCGGCGATACGGTTTGTGAAGCAGGTGAACTCCGGGATCGAGCCGGCCGTGATGAATGATCGCGTTTTCGGTGTATCCCGAGGTAAACAAAATCGGCAGGTTCGGCCGCAACTTTTTGGCTTCGTCCGCCAGAACTCGGCCGCTCATACCGCCCGGGATCACGATATCAGTGAATAGAAGATCGAACTCCTCGCCGCTTTTGAGAAGTTCGAGCGCATCCGGCCCATTGACGGCGGTGACCACATGGTAGCCGAGGCTGTCGAGTTGGTCGGCGACGTACTCGCGGACGAGGTCGTCGTCTTCCACAACGAGAATGCGTTCGGCGCCCTTCGCGAGGCGCTCGGGCGCACGCTTCATCGGGCGATGTTCTTTCTCGGCCTGAACGCGGGGCAGATAGAGCTTGATGGTCGTCCCCTGTCCCAGCTCCGAGTAGATCTTAATGTGCCCTCTCGATTGTTTGACGAATCCGTAGACCATACTGAGGCCCAATCCGCTTCCCTGGCCCACCGGCTTCGTTGTAAAGAAGGGCTCGAAGGCCCGGGCCTGAACCTCAGGAGACATTCCGACGCCGGTGTCCGAGACCGCGATCATGACATATTGTCCCGCCGAAACCTCCGGGTGAGCGAGCGCATAGTTCGCATCCAGGTGAGCGTTGGCGGTTTCGATCGTGAGTCGCCCTCCGTCCGGCATGGCGTCCCTGGCGTTGATACAAAGGTTCAGAATGGCATTTTCAAGCTGGCTGCGGTCCGCCAGGGCATTCCAGAGTCCGCCTCCCCGAACCAGTTCGATATCGATATGCTCGCCGAGCGTTCTCCGTAGGAGGCCATCCATGCCGGATACCAGCCGATTGATGTCGATCACTTCGGGATCGAGCGCCTGGCGACGCGCGAACGCCAGGAGCCGGCCCGTGAGTTCGGCGCCTTTCTCAGCGGCATTCATGGTGATCTCCGCGAGTCCACGCATCCTCGGTTCGTCTTTCAGGCAATTCACCAGGAGTTCCGAGTTCCCCAGAATGACGGTTAGCAAATTGTTGAAGTCGTGTGCGACACCCCCGGTCAGCTTCCCCACGGCCTCGAGTCGCTGGGCTTGCCGGATCTGCTCGTCCCGCTTCCGCTGCTCCGTAACGTCCACCATGCTCCCAACCATACGGATCGCAGAACCTGATTCATTACGGATCACGAAGCCTCGGTCCTGCACCAGGGCGTACTCTCCGTCGGCTCGCTGATACCGGTACTCGTCTGCCCAGGAATGCTCCAGCCCGCGGATGACGGCGTAAATCCCGTCGACAACCCGGTTCCGGTCTTCCGGATAAATGTGTTCCGTCCAGGATTCCGGTCCTGCGGCCATGGCTTCCGGCGTATAGCCGAAAACCTTAAACAGCCCCTCGTTCCACCAGACCCTGTTTTGTATAAGATCCCAGTCCCAAACGACATCCGCCGTATTGTTTGCAATCAGCCGGAAACGCTCCTCGCTCTCGCGCAGCGCTGCCATGGTTCGTCGGCGCGCAGTGATGTCCTCGGCGATTCCGGCAATTCGGTACACCTCTCCGGACTCGCTTCGAATCGGAAAAGTCCGATGGAGAATCCATCGCTCGGATCCGCCGGGCCGAATGATCCGGTATTCGGTTGCGTGCTCTCCCGAGGTTTGACGGCCGAACGGTTCGGCCACGCGGATCCGGTCGTCGGGATGAATCGACTCCATCCATTCGCCAGGGTTGCGGTAGAGCGCTTCGCACGAGCGCCCCCAAACACGTTCGTAGGCCGGACTCACGTAAAGTACCTGCCGCCAATCGGGATCGGTCAGCCAGAAGACCTCATCGATGTTATCGGCCAACTGGCGGAAACGCGACTCGGCTTCGAGGCGGATGGCCTCCGCCCGTTTCTGATTCGTAATGTCCTGGATCGCGCCGTACGCCCGCCGGACAGTCCCGTCCGGCTTCGGTTCGGCCTGTCCCAGGACCCGCACCACGATGTGATCGCCAGCCGCATTCAGCATCTCCGCCTCGATGTCGAATGGCTCGCCGCGTTCCAGACACCGCGCCAAGGCCCCTCTCACCCGCACCAGCGAGTCCGGCCGATAGTATCCGAGACCTTGTTCGAGCGAAAGGGGAGCGCCTCGCGGCAACTGAAGGATGTCGTATACCGTATCAGACGCATAGACGCGGTGGCTCGGCATCTCGACAGCCCAGCCCCCGACACGGGCAATTTCGCCGGCACTTGCCAGGAGCCAGCGCTGTAGCCGCAGTTCTTCCTCGGCCCGCTTCCTGTCGGTAATGTCCTGGATCGCGCCCTGAACCTTCCGAAACTCTCCTGCCGAATCGCACACCGCCTCTCCCATCGCCCTGACCCAGACGGGGCGCCCTTTGGCGGTCACCAGTTCCAATTCGATGTCGAAAGGCACTCCGTCGGCGAAGCTGGCATCGAGCGCCGCCCGGATTACATCTTGAGATTGGGGCGCGAAAAAACCAATCCATCCCTCCAATGTCGGGACATAGTCGGAAGGAGCTTCAAGGATTGCACGGGATTCGTCCGTCAACGCGATTTCGGCACCGGGCAGCCGGATCTCCCATCCCCCGACCCGGCTGATTCGCGACGCCATGTCAAGCAAAGCCCGGCTCGCGCCCAGCGCCTCGATCTGGCGAAGCCGCTCGATTGCGATGCCGGCAACGTAACTTACCCGCCTCATCAGCTTGCGGTGCTGATCATTCGGAGCACGCGGCTCCCGCAAATACCATCCTAGGGCGGCGACAACCTCACCGCGGGAATTCATGACGGGAACCGACCAGCAGGCACGAAGCCCGAAGTTCCGGGCCAGTTCGTGGTAATCCTGCCAGACTGGATCGGCTTGGATGTTCGTTGTGATCACCTCGCGGCGAAGGTAGGCCGCCGCGGCGCAGGAACCTGCATTCGGCCCTATGACCACGCCATCGGTTGCGCTCACGTAATCCTCAGGAAGATGAGGGGAAGCTCCAGTCCGCAAGCGCCGGTCTTCGACCAGCGAAATCGAGGACACCACGCCGGGCACAATTTCGTCGACGGCGCGCGTCAGCCGGTCCAGCACCTGCAGCAGAGGCGCTCCGGTCGAAACCAACTCCAGGACCTGCGTCTCCAGGTCGCGCCAGCGCTCATCCCGCTTGCGTTCGGAGATGTCCCGAGTGACACTCAAAACTGCGCCGACCGAGCCGTCCGCACGGCGCAGCGGTACGGAATGGGTTTCCATCCAACGCTCCGTGCCTTTCAGTCCGAAAATTCGAAACTCAAGCCGGCCGGCGCCACCGCTGAGCACCTGACTGTGAAGCTTCAGGAACCGATGCCGATCATCCGGATGGATCACGTCTCGGATCGCCCGTCCGATTGCCTCACCCCGTGTGTCCGCTTCGATCATCCGAAGCCCGGCCGGATTCATTTCAACTAGAGTACCGTCGGGCGAAACGATTTTGACGCACTCAGGTTCGCTCTCCAGAATCGCCCTGAGCCGGCTCTCGTTCTCGCGTAGGGCCTCCTCCACTTCCCTGTGCTCATGGATTTCCCAGGCGCTCACGTTCCAAACGAAAAACCCACTGCCGAGAGACGTCGGCTTTGCGTTTACAACGTGCCAGCGGTAAGCACCCGATGCCCCGTGCAACAGGCGGAATTCACCCGAGAAGACCTGCCGCGAGGAGGCGGCCGCGTCCCAGCCGGCACTCCATCTTTCCCGGTCCTCCGGGCAGATGGCAGCGATCGGACCCCTCTCCCGTACATCGGCCTTGCTCAAACCCGTGTACTCGTAGAACTTCGAGTTCGCGTACTCAAAGCTGCCGTCGCTCTCGACGACCCAAACCAGACCCGGTAGCGCCTCCGCCAGATCGATGAAACGCTGCCGGCTGAGGCGGTACTGACCTTCGAGGCCTGCCACCGTGCGCCGGGCTTGGAGGCGGGTCTCAATTTGGGCCATTACCAGCCTGGCCAGCGAGCGCAACGTCTCCAACTCTTCTCGGCCGACCTGCCTCGGCTTCCGGTCGCAGACGCAGAGCGTACCCAGGTTATATCCATCGTCCGTCGTCAGGGGAGCCGCCGCGTAGAACCTTAATCCCAAATCTCCGGCCACCAATGGGTTAGCCAGGGCAAGAACATTCTTTCGGGCATCGGGAATAACGTAGACGTCATCCTGAAGGATCGCCGAAGCGCAGAGTCCGGGGTCCCTGGGCACCTCGTCGCTTTCGATTCCGTGATGGGACTTGAACCAGATCCGGTCAGTGTCGACCAAGCTGATGATCGCGATGGGCACGTTGAAAATCCGCGCCGCGAGGGCAGCGATCGCGTCGAACGCTCCGTCGGGCGGCGTATCCAGGATTTCGAAGCGCCGAAGCGCCTGGATCCGCTCATTTTCATTGTCAGGAATCAACGATGCCGAATGGTCCATATGCACCCCCCCACGGTAGGACTGGAACCCACACCCGACTGTCTCGTTCACGTTCTTTGGAACGACTAAATGTTTTTAGTAAGAACAGAATATCATTCGTTTGGCAACATGCAACTTGAGAAATGAGATCCAACGCACGCTTCCGGATACTGGGGACACAGGGAAGACAGCGAGCGCCGGGGGAGGCGCTCGCTGCCTTCAAGTGTTTGACAGGGGGAGATTTTGAACTACACCAGAATTTCTTTCACGATGCGGCCGTGCACTTCCGTGAGCCGCTCGCGGCGGCCCTGGTGCATGTAGCTCAGTGCGTCCTGATTCAATCCCAACTGGTGGAGGATGGTCGCATGAAGGTCGCGGAAATGGACCGGATTTTCGATCGCTTTGAGACCGATGGCGTCGGTGGCGCCGTAGATGGTTCCGCGCTTGACACCTCCTCCGGCCAGCAGCCAGGTGAAACCATAGTTGTGGTGGTCGCGGCCCTTGGAACCTTCCGATTCCGGGGAACGCCCGAATTCACCACCAATCAACACCAGCGTCGACTCGAGCAGGCCCGTGCGCTTGAGATCCTGGATGAGGGCCGCGATCGGCTGGTCGGTCTGCGAGGCCAGACGCAAGTGGTTTTCCTCGATATCAGAGTGGCCATCCCATTGCATGTTGCCGGGGCCGCCGCCTGACACCACGGTGACGAAACGGACACCTTTCTCCACCAACCTCCGGGCGAGCAGGCAGCGCCGGCCGTAGTCATTTGTCGGCTCCTTGCCGATCCCGTACATGTCGAGCGTCGCCTGGGACTCCGTGGACAGGTCGAAAACGGCCGGCGCCTCCGCCTGCATCTTGAACGCGAGGTCGTAAGAACTGATGCGCGCGGCCAGATCCGAATCGTCCTCGGCCATCTCCATCTCGTTCAGCTTCTTGATAAATTCGAGCGTTTTCCTCCGCTCGTCCATGCCAACGCCCTGCGGCAAATCCAAATTGAGGACCGGGCGGTTGCCGGCGCGGAACATTGTCGGCTGGTAGACGGCCGGCAGGAAGCCGTGCATGTACATCGGCTGGCCGGCTTCGAGCGCGCCCTTGGGATCCGGCATGACTATGTAGCCCGGCAGCGAGTCGCTTTCCGTGCCCAAACCGTACAGCACCCAGGAGCCCATGCTCGGGAAGCCGGGGATCACCCGGCCCGTGAACATCTGGTACTGAGCGGCCGAGTGGACCACCATGTCGCCGATCATCGAGCGAATCACGGTGAACTCGTCGATCTGCGGCCCGAGATGCGGGAACAGGTCCGAAACCTCGATGCCGCTCTCACCATAGCGCTTGAAGGTGCGCTTGCTACCGAGGATGCGCGAGTCCTTGCTGACGAACTGGTACTTGACCTCGCCGAACTCGGCCGGCCGCACCTGCCCGTCGAGCTCATTGAGCAGCGGCTTAGGATCGAAGGTGTCGATATGGCTGGGACCACCGGCCAGGAACAGGAAGATGACATTCTTGGCCTTGGGGTCTTTCATGTGAGGCGCTTTCGGCGCCAGCGGATTCATCGTCGCGCCGCGAAGGTCGCGCGCCATCAGCGAGGCAAAGGCGATCGCCCCCATCCCGCAAAATGCGTCAGTGAGAAATTCCCGGCGGTTGCGGGTAAATCGGACATGTTCTGACATCGGGCGACTCCTTAGTTCACGTACAGAAACGAGTTCAAATTCATGATGGCCAGAGCGAATTCAGTCGCAGACTGGGATTTCAGGAACTCCAGTCCGGCCTCGATCTGCTGCGGCGTTGCGGGCCGGCCGGTTGCCAACCGGTAGGCAAGGTCAACCTGTTTCTTCAGGTCCGGCCCCGCCTCGGTTTCAAGCCGCTTGGCGAAGATGGGCGCCTGCTTCATCGTGAGATCGCCGTTCAGAAGTTCGAGGGCCTGTGGTGCGTGCGTGCTCGATTCGCGGCGCGGCGCGCTGACCTGGGCATCCGGGTGATCGAAGACCTCCATGAACGGCAGCCGGAGGTTCCGCTTATTGATGAGATAGATGCTGCGCCGGACATGCGCGGATTCATCCGGCGTCACCTTCCACTGGGACGGCTTATAGAGCGCATCGATCAGTTCCTGCGCGATCGGGATCATGACGCTCGGGCCGCCGATTTCGCGGTTGAGACTGCCCGAGATCGCCAGGATCGCGTCGCGGATCTCCTCGGCATCCAGGCGTCGGCGGTTGGCCCGCCATAGCAGCCGGTTCTGCGGGTCCTTCTCCATGACCAGGGCTTTGTAGGCCGCATCTTTGGGCATCGCCGAATCCTGCCGGTAGGTGCTGCTGTTCAGGATCAGCCGGTGAACATGCTTGACGCTCCAGCCGCTGGCGACAAACTCGTTGGCCAGGTAGTCGAGCAGTTCCGGATGGCTGGGTCGCTCGCCCATCCGTCCGAAATCGTTCGGGGTTCCGACGATGCCGCGCCCGAAATGGTAATGCCAGACCCGGTTTACCATGACGCGCGCGGTGAGCGGATTGTCGGGGTCGGCGATCCACTTGGCCAATTCCAGCCGCGGCTTCTCGATGTTGTCCGGCAGTTCCGGCATCTCCTCGGGAACCAGGATCCCGAGCGGTCTCATGCCGACGCGATCCCCTTTGGCCTCGTACTCGCCGCGGGCGAGGAGATGGACCGGCGACCGCTGCTCCATATTGTTCTTCACGGCATGGAGTGCAGGCAGCGGCTCGGGCATCTGCTCCTGGAGTTGTTCGAGCTTCTTGCCGAGCTTCTGGCGCAGATCGCGCGCCGCGGGGTCGCGCTTGCCGCGCAGCGTATTCATCTCCTCCCGGATCTTCTTCATCTCAGCCTGAATCGGGGCGGCTTTGGCCTCCCAGGCACGGACCTGCTCGTCGGTGGCGTTCGGAACGTCGGCCTCGAAAGCGGGGGCGAAATAAGCCTGAATGCGGTAGTAGTCGGCTTGGCGGATCGGGTCAAACTTATGGTCGTGGCAGCGGGCGCATCCAAGCGTGACGCCCAGCATCGCGGCGCCGATGGCGTTGGTCATCTCCGTCAGGACCTCATTGCGGCTGCTCGCCACCTCCTGGTTGCCGGCATTCTTGCGGAGCGGTCCGAGGCGATTGAAGCCGGAGGCGATCAGCGTTTCCTGCTCCTTGGGCGCGATCTCGTCACCGGCCACCTGCTCCAGAATGAAACGGTCGAAGGGCTTGTCGTTATTGAAAGCCCGGATTACGTAGTCGCGATAGCGCCAGGCATCCTGCCGGTGCGTATCATATTCAAAACCGTCGGTCTCGGCGAACCGGACCACATCGAGCCAGTGCTGGCCCCAGCGCTCGCCGTAGTGCTCGCTTTTCAGAAGCCGCTCGACCAGTTTTGCCCAGGCATCAGGCGACTTGTCGGCGACGAACTCCTCGACCTCTTTCGGAGACGGCGGCAATCCGGTCAGGTCGAAGTGGACGCGTCGAATGAGCGTCCGGCGGTCTGCTTCAGGGGACGGCCGAAGCCCTGCCTTCTTCAGCCTCGCCAGGACAAATGCGTCGACGGGATTGCTGATCCAGGCCCGCTCGGCCGCTTCAGTGAACTCGGGGACTTCAGGCTGAATTCGTGGCTGGAAGGCCCAGTGGCGCCGCTCCGCGGGTGTATACTTACCGAGGGGTGCAACCGCGTCCGCCGCCATTAGCAGCGAGAGCGCCGATGCTCCGAAGATGAGAGTTTTGAACCGCACTGTACCTCCTGGTGCTTCCTGCCGGACAAGTACGCCGTTGACGTGGCGCTACAGAGAGAAGTATAAGTGAGAGCGCAACGCATTGTTAGGCTAATCCAGTTAGCGGAGCGTCAAGTGGGTCGGGTTACGCATTATTTTCAATCACTTGTGTATTTGTTAACGCACAAAATACCACGTTACCCGTTTTTCCGTAACGAGCCCGGCTGCCGGTCCAGGTGCTTGATTCTATGGGGCAAAGGTGCTTGAGGGGACCAGGAGGGCAAATTGACTGAGGCGGGCTGGTCGCCGGACGATCTCAAGCTCGCGCGCGCCGAGCTTGATGCGATTCTCTCCTCCAAGCTGTTTGCACGCGCCTCCAGTCTCTCGAAGATCCTCCAGTACGTCTGCGAAAAGGCATTCCGCGGCGAGCAGGACTCGATCAAGGAGTACAACATCGCGGTGGAGGCCCTGGGGCGTGACGCCAACTTCGACCCGGTGAACGACAGCATTGTCCGCGTGGAAGCCTACCGGCTCCGCAAGCGCCTCGCGAAGTACTACGAGACCGAGGGCGCCAGCCACACATTCCGAATTGCGCTCTCCGAAAGCGGCTATATCCCGCTTTTCCAGAAGGTGGCAGCCGAGCGCGCTGCGCCGGCGCCGGTAGCCGAACCGGAGCCCGAACCTTTCGCCGAATCTCCCCCAGAGCCGGTCCCGCCAGTTCGAGAAGCCCGCCGCTTCCCTGCCAGAGTAGCCGTCTTAGTTGGCTTTCTCGCCGCCGCCGCCCTGGGCGGTTACCTGTTCCGATCCCAGCCCGAGCAGGCGGCCGAGGCGGCCATTACCGCTGTCCCGGTCACCGTTCCCCCAGGGCCCGAGATTCGGATTCTGTGCGGATCGGACTCCCCGAAATACATCGACAGCTCCGGCCATATCTGGCTAAGCGACCGCTACTTCACCGGCGGCCAGACCGTGGGGCTGCCGAACCGGCGCATCTACCGGACGCTCGATCAGCAGATCTACCGTTACGCTCGCTACGGGACGTTCCGCTACGACATCCCCGTGCTCCCTGGAATCTACGAGTTGCGCCTGCACTTTGCCGAGACCAACTACGGCGACGAGAATTTCGAGTCGGCCGGCGACGGAATGCGCCGATTCAACGTGGCGCTAAATGGCCAGCCGGTTCTGACCGACTTCGATATTGTCACGGACTCCGGCGGTCCGAATACCGCGACCGAAAAGGTGTTCAAGAACGTCTCGCCGGACCAGGACGGCGCCATCCATCTCGAATTTACGAGCAATCGCGTGTCGTCGCCGATCGTCATGGGCATCGAGGTGCTGCCGGGCATTGAGAACCGCATGCGGCCGGTCCGGATTCTGGCGGGCGCGCGTGTCTACATCGACCGCAACGAGAACCTCTGGGGCGCCGACCGCTACTTCCTCGGCGGCACCGTCACGACGCGTACCGACGAGGTCACTGGACCCTCCGAGCCACAAATCTACGCGGCCGAGCGCTGCGGGCAGTTCAATTACGCGATTCCGGTCGCCAAGGGAAGCTACACGGTGACGTTGAAGTTTCGCGAATCCGGCTTTCCCGTCGTCAATCCGGCCCGCGGACCCGGCCAGCGCACCTTCGATCTTTACGCCAACGGCCTGGTACTGCTCAAGAACTTCGATATCTTCCTCGAGGCCGGCCGCAATCAGGCGCTTGACAAGCGGTTCAAAGGGTTGAAGTCGAACTCGCAGGATAAGCTGGTCCTCTCCTTCGTACCCACCCGCAACTACGCCTGTGTCGCGGCCATCGAGGTCATCGACGAAGGCGAGACGAGCGCAGCCCGCAGCCGCGCGCGCCCCTGATTCCGCTCCGAGGTATCCTGAAAAGACGCCACACCCATTCTGACGAGAGGTTAGATTGCCCGTAGGAGATACGATCGCCGCGGCGGCTTACGCCCAAGCTCTGGTTCCACTGATTGAATATCGCAACGTCACCGTGATGCGGGGTGACCGCATCGCGCTGCAGGATCTGACACTCCGCGTCGACGTAGGCGAGCATGTCGCCATTCTGGGACCGAACGGCTCCGGGAAGTCGACGCTCGTCAAGACGATCACGCGCGAGTGCTACCCGCTCTATCGCGACGGCCAGTCCAGCCTGCGCATCCTGGGCGAGGACAAGTGGGATGTCTTTGACCTGCGGTCCATCATGGGGATCGTCTCGAACGATCTGATGCAGAGCTGCACGCGTGACTTCAAGGGACGCGAGATCGTGCTTTCGGGCTTCTTCAGCAGCGTCGGGATCTGGCCGCACCACGTCGTCACGCCTGCCATGGAGGCCAAGGCCGACCAACTGCTTTCGCTGCTTGAGATCGAGCACCTGGCCGACCGCTACGTCGATGAACTCTCCTCGGGCGAGGCGCGCCGCGTCCTGATCGCCCGCGCCCTGGTGAATGAACCGAAGGCTCTGGTCCTCGATGAGCCCACCAACAGCCTCGACTTCCACGCGACTTTCGAGCTTCGCAACATCCTTCGGAAGATCGCGCAGTCCGGCACCAGCGTAATTCTGGTGACGCATCACCTGCCGGACCTGATCCCCGAGATCAGCCGTGTCATCATGATCAAGGACGGCCGCCTGCTCCGTGACGGCGCCAAGCGCGAGACGCTCACATCCGAGAGCCTGAGCGAGTTGTTCGGGATTCGCGCCGAGTTGGTCGAGCGCGACGGCTACTACCAACTCTGGTAGGCAAACGCATAGAATATCGGGCATGTTGCTCGACCGAGTGGTTCGCTGGATAGGATTGTCGGCCGCTGCCGCCTCCGCAATTGCCCTGCTGTCGGCGCAGGAGTACTTCTGGGGCCCCAAGGCGCCGCCGGCCAAATACGTAGCTCCGCACCGGCCCCATACGAAGCTGGCCGATTTGAAGAAGAAACACGCCGGCAAGGCCGAATGGCGGGAACTGCTGGTGGATGACGAGCACCTCTACGGGGAGTACATCCAGGCCGCGCCCGGCTCGAAGCAGCCCAAGTGCCTGCATCCGGATACGCGCGCCTGGTGGGTCATGCTCGACGGCCAGATCCGATTCGAGATCGAAGGCGAGGAGCCTTTTGTCGCGACCAAGGGCTCGATGGTGCAGGTGCCGCTGCAAACCTACTTCTCTTTCGAGACCGTCGGCGACAAGCCATCGCTGCGCTTCGAGGTGAACATCGCGGGCGCAAAAACACTGTATCCGGCCGAGGCCGAGCGTCCGGCCGCGATCCCCGGCATCACCTGGATGAAGGTACGGATGCCGCGCCGACCTGGCATCTACGACTACAACAACAAGGCGCACACGACTTTTGCCGAGCTTGCCCAGGCGCTCGATGCGGGCCGGCTGCGGGGAACGCAGCGCGTGGTGGAGGATGCACGCGCCGCCGTCAACTTCATTTACGGCTACGAAAAGAATCTCCCGCCGCTGAACCCGAACGACAAGGGGCACTTCCATCCCGAGGGCGCCGAGCTGTGGGTCATCATGGCGGGCCAGATCCGCTATCCGATCGAAGGGCAGGGCGTAATCATCGCCGACGAAGGCGACCTGGTCTACGTGCCTCGCAACACCTTTCACGCACCGCGATGGTACGGTCCCGGGCCCTCGTGCCGCCTGGCGATGAACGGCTTCCCGAACATGTCGCACCTGTTCGAGGCGCATTAACCGGCCGCGTGCCTATTGAGCCGGACGATTCGCGAAGACGCGCTCTTCCTGCTCGGCCCTGGCCTGCCGCAGCCGGTCGTAGTTAGCGCGGGCGGCCTTGGCGTCGGCGGCGCGGCCGGCCATCTGGTAGGCGCGCATAAGCTGGAACTGCACGGCGGCCTCGGAGGCGTTCAGCCGGGCGGCCTTTTCCAGGAACTCAATGGCCTGCGCAGCTTTCTTCTGGTGGAGGCTGGCGCGCCCGAGGTAGTAGTAAGCGCCCCAGGCGTTCGGCCGCGCGGCCCTGGCGCGCTCGAGCAGGTGGAGCGCCTCCCACTCGCGCCCGTTCAGCGCGAAGAGCGCTCCGAGGTAATATGACGCCTCGACATCCTGCGGCGATGATTGGAGGACCGCGCGCAACTCGCGCTCGGCCGCCTCATTGTCGCGGGTTCCGATGTAGACCTTACCAAGCTCCAGGCGTGCGGCCGCCATCGAGGGCTCAATGGCGAGCGCCTGATGGAGTTCGCGCGCGGCATCCTCGAAGAGCGCGCTATCGGCGTAGGCGCGCCCCATCAGGAAGTGCGCCTGCGCGCGGCCGGCCGATGCGGTCAGGAGTTCGGTAAACGCTGCTCGCGCCTTCTCGGGTTCGTTCGTTTTCAGGTAGGCCGACCCAAGCAGATAGAGGACGCCGGCATCGCGCGGCAGCCCTTCCAGAAGACCGGCGGCGGCGGCGGCCTCGCCGGTATGCAACTGGCAGGTGGCCAGCAACTGCCGAACCTGGGGCGTCGGTTGTCCGGCGCGCGCCAGCCTGGCAAACAGCGGCTTGGCGGCGGAGTAGTCTTCGAGCTTGAGATAGGCCAGGCCGAGATTCAGCAGGAGTCCCGGTTGATCGGGCGCGAGCTTCAGCGCCTGTCCATAAACACGAATGGCGTCATCGACACGCTCCTGCCGCGAGTAGACGACGCCGAGATTTCCGAGAGCACCGAGGTTGTTTGGCTGGGCCTTCAGAACGGCGAGGAAACCCTCCTCGGCCTCCTGGAGCCGGTTGGCGGCGAGAGACTTGGAGGCTTTCATGAAGGCGGCTTCGACGGGATCGGCCTGCCAAAGTAGCAGGCAAAGCAGACAGCTCAGCACAGTTACAGCTTAGAACAAATGGGGGAGGCGCCCTCCAGGTACGGACGGCGCCTTCCCCAAGAAGTCTGAGCGATCAGAAGGAGTATCGAAGGCTGAGCTGGACGTTGCGCTCGCTGGTCTTACCGGTGACCTTTCCAAACGTTCCGCTGCGGGGGTCCGTCGTGACCCCGCTGAAGTTCGGATGGTTCGGGAAGTTGAAGAACTCCGCCCGGAACTGGAAGCGGTGCACCTCGCCGGCCATGAATTCCTTGAACAGCCCCAGGTTCCAATTCTGCAGCCCCACGTTGTGGAACGGCAGGCTGTTGCGGTTCTGGTTGCTGAACGTTCCGGCGGCAGGCCGGGTAAAGATGGGGTCTCCGCCGCTGGTGGTGGTGCGGAACCAGAAGTTCTGATCGGCGGTCCCTTGCGAGAAGGCGCGCTCGCCGCGGGAGAGACCCGTCGCACCGTTGACGCTCCAGGGCTGGAGGTCCGTGCGGCCGATTCCGGCGAAGTCATCCGGAGTACCCACGGTGATCGGAACACCCGTCTGGAACTGGGTCACTCCACTCACCTGCCAACCACCCAGGAGCTTGCCCGTGAAGGCCGAGCGATTACGGAAGAACGGCATCTCATAGATGAAGTTGATGACCGCGATATGGCGCGTGTCGAAGCTCGACTTGCCCCAGAAGTTCCGGTCGTCGTAGGCGTTGTACGGACGATCGCGGCGCCCGGAGGCGTTGTCCATGCTCTTCGACAGCGTGTAGGCCAAGCCGTAGCTGAAGCCTCGCGAGAAGCGGCGGTTTACTTCCAACTGGAGAGCGTGATACGTGGACCGGGCCGCCGTCTCTCCCATCGGGATGAATTGGAAGCCGCTGTAGGGACGCAGTGCGGCCGGATTGATCCCCGGGTTCGCCTGGAGCGTCCCGACCTGAAGCTGGTTGAGATCGCGCTCGCGCTCCAGGTGCGTGCCCACTCGGCCGATGTAGCCGACCTCGATCGTGGTGTTGAACTGCACCTCGCGCTGCACGATCGCGTGCCAGTTGTAGGCCCGCGGAATCTTGAAGACCGGGTCCGAGGTCATAAAGAACTGCGGAAAGTTGGCGCGGGTGCCGCCGCCGGGATTATCGGCCTGGCCATTGGCGATCGAGACCATCGGCTGGAACGGCGGATTGCCGCCCAGGAAGATGTTGTCGCTTACCCCGGGCCGGGCCAGGAAGCTGCCGAAGCCGGAGCGCACGACGGTCTTGGGATCGAAAGAGTAAGCCACACCGATGCGGGGCTGGAAGTTGAGGTTCTGCCGTTGTCCCCACGTCCGGCTGCCGCCGCTGAACAGGTGGTCGAACTCGCCCGTGTCAGCGATCGCGACTCGTCCGCGGGCCGCATCCGGCCATCCGGTACCCGGAATTACGACGCCGTTATAGCGATCACCGCTGATGACGTTGCCGGTCCTCGGATCGACCACGGCCGCTCTGGCCGGATCATAGCGGCTCGGATCGAACACAGCCATATTGCCCCAAAGGCTGTAGAAGTAAGGCTGCATCAGCGAGTAGCGCACGCCGAGTTCCAGGCGCAGCTTCTCGTTCACGCGCCAGGAGTCCTGAACGAACATCTCGAACATATTGGCCCGGTAAGGCGTGTAGGCCCGCGGTCCGATCTCGGCGTAAGTCGTGAAGAGCCCGAGGGCGGCATTGCCGAGCGCCAGGCCCGATGTGGCCGCTCCCGCTCGCGTGTCGTCGAACACGAACCGGCCGTTCTGATTATTGGTGCCGCCCGGTACGCCAGTTACGTTGATCTGGTCAAAGTCGTTCTGACCAAGGCGCTCGAAGTACGCACCGAACTTCACAGTGTGGTTTCCGACCACGCGAGTCGTATTATTGGACACCGTGTAGATCGGCCCGGACGAGAAGGCAGGATACGGACCGCCATCCAACGTCGCGAAGTTGGAGACGTTGATTGTCGGGATCTTGTCGAATATCTCCTTGCGCTCGGGGAAGATGTACGGGTAATTAATCCCGTACCTGCTGCGGGCGAAGCGCTCGCCCGTCCGGTCGACACCGATGAACACTCGGTCGACCGAGCCGGTGACCAGAAATTCATTTACGGTCGTCGGGCTGATGGTCCAGATGTGATTCAGCGAAGCGGTCTTGTTGGGACGGCTCCAGTCGGTGACCGCGCGGTCAAAGCCGCCACGGAACGCGTCCAACTGCGTGAAGGAATAGTTCTGGTGGCGGAAGCGAAGGACATGTTTCTCATTGACGTTGTAGTCCAGCGAGATTGTGTCCTTACGCTGGTTGGTCGGCTGCGGCCGGGTCTGGATGAAGTTGTTGGTCCCCTGAAGGAAACCGGGTACCGGCTCGGGATAGGCGTTCATGAATCCGACGCCGTTGGAGCTGAGCATGCTCCTGGGGATGACGTTGTTGGCGAACGGCATGCCAGTGGTCGGATCATTGACCACGCGCACGCGCCCGAAGAAGGTATTGGCCGGGTTGAGCAGTTCGGAGAAGTCTCCGTTACGCATCGCCATGGAGGGCACCGTCTGGATGGAGGTGTTCTCCCTGCGAAAGCGGACATACTCCTGGCTCCAGAGCCAAAACAGCTTGTTACGATTCGTGTTGAACTTGCCGGGGATCGTCACCGGGCCGCTCAACACATAGCCGAACTGATTGAACCGCTGCGCCTCGCGAGGCAGCCCGGCGCGGTTGCGCGCCCAGGAGTTCGCGTCGAGCTGATTATTACGGAAGTACTCGTAGAAGCTTCCATGGAACTGGCTGGTTCCGCTCTTGGTGACCATGCGGATCTGACCGCCGGCCGAACGCCCGTATTCCGCGTTATAGTTCGCCGTCAGGATCTGCATCTCCTGGAGCGTCTCGACATCGCCCACTCCAATCGAAGTTCCGTTCGCTCGGGTCCGGATGGCAACCGCCCCATCGACCGCGATGTTCATGTCCTGCGTACGGGCGCCGTTGATGCTCAGTCCGCCCGACGTGAGTCCGAAGCTGAATCCGGCCATACTGCTGCCGCTCCGGACACCCGGTTTGAGCAGCGCCAGCCAGATCGGGTTGCGGCCGTTCAGCATCAGGTTTGAAATCTGCTGCGCGTCAACCGTTTTGCCGACCGTCGCCGTCTCAGCCTGCACCTGCGCCAGGTTCGCGACTACCTCGACCGTTTCGGTCACCGCGCCGACCTCCAGCGTGGCGTTCACCGACGTGGCGACGTTGGCGTCCAGCTTGTTTCCGGTGCTGGTGAATTTCTTGAAACCCGCGGCCTCGAACGTCACCGTGTAAAACCCGGGCGGGACGTTGGCGACCACGAAGTAGCCCGTCTCATTCGTCTGGGCACGGCGCTCCAGGCGCGTCGCCTCGTTCACCAACGTTACAGAGGCGCCAACGACAACTGCCCCCGAAGAATCTTTCACATATCCCGAGATCTGCCCGCTGTCCGACTGCGCGAAGCAGGGCAGAACGCTTAAGAGCAAGGCCAGCACACACGCCAGCCTACGCATGCTTGTCATGAGTCATCCCCCTCTGAATTTGAAGCTATCAAAGACAGAGTACAGTAAACGATTACTAAAATCCAGAGTTTTATTTTTGAAACGTTGCCGTAAAGAATTCGGCATGACGCTCCGGAACCTTCGCTAGCTGGTGCCGGGCCGCAGGTTTCCGCGGCTGTGTTCGCGTAGCAGGATAATGACGAGGGTCAGAACTGTAATCGGAATTACAAACCAGAGCATCGCCTCACGGAAAGGTTCGAGCACCGGGCTGTTCGTGGCGTCCAAAACGATGTAGCCGATATAGGCGGCGTAGTAGCCGACAAACAGGAGCCCTTCCCAACGATCGATGCTGAAGCGGGTGAAGAAGATCGGCAGGCAGGCGACCGAGACGGCGATCATGACCGGGAAGTCGAACAGGAGGGTCTCGCCGCCAACGCTCACCCCGTCCGGAGCCATCAGGCCGGAGAAGCCCAGGACCGCGAGAATGTTGAAGATGTTGCTGCCGACGACATTGCCAACGGCGATATCGCGCTCGCCCCGTATGCTGGCGACCACCGAAGTCGCGATCTCCGGCAGCGAGGTCCCCACCGCCACGATCGTCAGGCCGATCACGACGTCGCTGACGCCGAACGCGTGCGCGAAGACAATGGCGCCCTCAACCAGCCACTTCGCTCCCAGCGCCAAAAGGCCCAACCCCACAGCCAGCAGCGCGAGGCTGACCAGCGGACCCGCGGCCGCCCGCCCGAACTCCTGTTCATACTCCTGACGGACCTTTTCCTCTTCCTTCCGGCTCTCCCGAATGGACCAGACCGTGTAGGCGAGCGCTCCCAGAATCAGGATCAGGCCGTCGAGGCGCCCGATGCTGCCGTCATACGCCATCAGGAACCCGATCAGAGACACCCCGATCATGACCCAGATATCGAGGCGCACGAGCTGCTGCGCCACCGGCAGCGGCGCGATTACGGACGAGAGGCCTAGAATCAACAGGATGTTACAGATATTGCTGCCGACGACATTGCCGAGGATCAGGCCGTCCTGCCCGGCAAGCGTCGCTTGCGCGCTCACAGCCAGTTCAGGCGAACTGGTGCCGTAGGCGACGATCGTCAGACCGATCACGAGCGGCGAGACACCGATCGCTACCGCCAGCCGCGACGCCCCGCGCACCAGCAGCTCGGCGCCACCGACAAGCGCAGCCAATCCTACAACGAACGTTAGAATAGTAGTCAGATCCATGAGGCCCGGCGCCTGAATGTGGCGATCTCTTCAGTTTACCTGTCCCCCGGCGGCGGTTGCGGAACGCAGCGTGCAATGGCGAACGTCATGAGCCCGCGAGAGCGCCGTTTTTCGGCTGCGGCGATTCTCCTGGCCGCTCTGAGCCTGCCGGCGCCGGCGCAGCGCCGCTCCGATCTCATCACGCCGACCCCGCTCCCCGAAGGACACTGTCTCGTCCTCGGCTTCCTGGGCGGCAGAGAGCGTTGGGACGCGGAACAGAGCAGTGCGCGAACATTGGCCCTGAAACTCCGGGGAATGAACCTGCCCGGCGTCCACGTCGAAACCTTCGAGAACCGCAGGCGCAGGCTCGCGCTCGGTTTCATTCGCGACGCGCTGGACCGCAACGGCGACGGGCTGCTCTATGAGCGGGAGCGTGCCGCCGCCTGCATTCTCCTCTACGGCCAGAGCTTCGGCGGAGCGGCCGTGGTCAAGCTTGCAAGAGAACTACAGCAGCGTGAAATCCCGGTTCGCCTGACCGTACAGGTGGACAGCGTCGGTCTGGGCGACGGTCTGATCCCGTCCAATGTCGCGGCAGCCGCAAACATATACCAGGACGACGGGCTCATCATCCAGGGCGAACCTGAAATCACGGCCGAGAACCCGGCGCGCACACAGATCCTCGGTAACTTCCGATTCACCTACGGAGAGAAGAACGTGGACCTCTCCCTCATCCCGTGGTGGAAGAAGTTTTTCCGGGTCGCCCACACCAAAGTTGAGCAGGATCCGGAGGTTTGGGCCAAAGTGGAGGCGCTGATTCTTCAGGCCCTGCCGGACCCTACTTCCGCTCGTAGCGGCCCATAAAGTGCGCCTCCTCGAGAATGTGGGTGCGGAGGGCGCGGTCCACATCGGCGCGCTTGGGCTTATCGTTAAGCCCCAGGGTGTCGGTGTCCAGGGCGTAGATTCGGAAGTAGTAGCGGTGCGGTCCGTGGCCCTTGGGCGGGCAGGGTCCGCCGTAGCCGGAGCGGCCGAAATCGTTGACTGCGCACGCGGCTTCGCTGGCATCGGGCCGCCAGCCTTCGGGGAACTTGTGCACGAAGCGCGGGATGTCGTAGACAATCCAATGGGTCCAGGTGCCGGCCGGCGCGTCCGGATCGTCGACGATCAGGACGAAGCTGGCCGTCTCCTTCGGCTCCCCGTTCCAACGAATTTCGGGCGAGCGGTTTCCACCGTCACAGGTGTACGTCGCGGGTATGTCCCCTCCTTCCGGAAAGGCCGGGACTTCGATGCGTAAGGCCATTTCGACTCCTCATCTACCCCGTCATTCTTCAGACGCCGGCCGGCGGTGCTATGTTTTATTTGATGACAACTCTGGGGCTGCGCCGGGAGTCCGCGCGTTAGGTGCTCTCTGAACTATTTCCGCTGCTGGCGGCGCTCACGACGGCAGCCATCATCTATGTCATCCGCGAGCGGCGCCGGCGGCGGGCCGAAATTCGTCCGCGCGCGCCGGAGCTTTCGATGGAGCAGGCCTGGAACCTGTGGGTGGAAGCTTCGGACGCGCACCCGGACCGCCGCTTCCTCAACCCGAGCATCGCGCGGCCCGACTCGCTTCCCGAGCCCCTGACAGCGATCGTCCGGAGCGCCCTGTTTGAGATCGAGACGGCCTTGCACGATGCCGCCCAGCCCCGGACGGCCGTCCGTCGTGCGATTCTGGACAGCGCCCGCCGGGCGATCCACCTCGAGCGGGCCCTGGAACTGGGCGATGCCGAGCGCGCCGCCCTGATCCAGGACTATAAAGCGGGAATGGAGAACCTGGTGCGCGATGCCTGGAGGATGCACACCGCCATGTGGATCGTGCTCCGGCTCTACGCGCAATGGAAATACGACGATGCCGTCGAAGAGGACTGGTTCCATAATTTCCTGTACCTCGCCCGCCCATACATCCGCGAGAAGATGCGCCTGGCCGGCGAGTACGTCCTGCAGATGGAGTCCGGAGCGGGCCGCTTCGCCGAGGTCTACGACGGGCTGCTCGACGATTTACAGAGCCGCATGGAGAAGGTTCACTCAAAGGTGCGGTTCGTGCCGCCGGATATCCGGTAAGACGACAGGCAGCCCTGTATTTTCTTGCGCTACGATGAAAAGATGGAGTCCGCGCCGGAGAGCAGGCTTGGCCTGGAGCGCGGACGGAAGCAGGAGCCGGAGTGGCAAAAGGCAAAACAAAAACCAAGGCGCCCGAACAGACGTTCGAGGAGGTCAGGTACCTCAAGCACCTGATCGACAACGACATCCAGGTTCGGATCCGCCTGACCGACGACCAGGAAGTATCGGGGAAAATCGAGTTTTACGACGTCAACTTCATCCGCGTGACCCGCGCCGATGGACCGAACCTCTTTATCTTCAAGCACGATATCAAGTACCTCTTCGAAGAGACCGAAAGCTAGAGTCCGCACAACGAATGGCTTCTTTTCTTGACACAAGCATGGAGATCGCCCGCGAGTCGGGCGCGCTTCTTTCGAAGTACTACGAACGCCGGGTCGGCTTTGAGCTCAAGGGCGACTTCGACCTCGTCACCGAGGCCGACCGCGCCTCCGAGCGCCTGGTGGTCGAGCGCCTGCGCACGCATTTCCCCTCGCACAGCATCGTCGCCGAGGAGGGAAGCGGCCACGAGGGCAGCTCGGAATACCGTTGGTACGTCGATCCGCTGGACGGCACGACCAATTTCGCGCATGGCTTCCCGGTGTTCAACGTCACCCTAGCCCTCGAGCGTGCCGGCGAAATGGTGGCTGGCGTCGTCTACGATCCCACGCGCGATGAGATGTTCTTCGCCGAACGCGGCGCCGGCGCCTGGCTGAACCATCGCCGCATCCTTGTCTCAAAGACGAAGCGTTTGGAGGACAGCCTGGTAGCGACGGGTTTCCCGAGCCGCAAGCGGCACCTTAACGTGAATGTCCATTTTTACTACCAGCTTGCGATGCTGACGCACGGGGTGCGGCGGGCCGGTTCGGCCGCGATCGACCTGGCTTATGTCGCCTGCGGGCGGCTGGACGCATTCTGGGAGTTCGGCCTCAATCCCTGGGACATGGCCGCCGGGTGGCTTCTGGTAAGCGAAGCCGGAGGGCGGTGTTCGGACATGCACGGCGGCCCGGTCGATGTTCGCGGTCCACATTTGCTCTGCGACAACGGCTTGGTCCACGAGGAGACGCTAGTGTTGTTCGCCGAGATTTTCGCCGGCCGCTACCGCTGGCCCATGCCCGAGATCAAGCCCCAGCCGGCGCTCTGAACGCATCTACGGCAGGCTCTCGATCAGAGTCTCGATATCATCCGAACTGATATAGAAATGGGGCGAGATCCGGATCCAGCCCTGTCGGGGCGCCGCAACGATACCGCGCTCCTTCAGCCGGTGTACCACCGCCCGCGAGTCAACCCCTTCCTTGCGGATCGAGACGATGCCGGCGCTCGACTCCGGGCGGCGCTCGCCTAAAATCCGGTAGCCCTTCCGGCGCGCTCTCTCGGCAATCCGGTCGGCGAGCCAGGTCACACGCGGCGCGATCCGCTCCACGCCGATTTCGAGCAGAAACTCCATGGCGGCCCGCAGGCCAAAAATACCTACCGTGTTGAGCGTGCCGCACTCATAGCGCCCGGCATCCGGACGCAGGGTCATATCGCGTGAGGCGTAATCAGCGTAGCCGGCGACGTTCGTCCACCCGAACTCGACGGGGTCGATCTCGTCCTGGCGGTCCTTCTGTATGTATAAGATTCCGCAGCCCTCCGGGCCCAGAAGCCACTTGTGGCCATCGGCGGCCAGCGCATGGATTCGCGCGCGGCGGACATCGATCGGGAAGGCGCCCATGCCCTGGATCGCGTCGACCAGGAAAAAACAGCCGTGCCGATGACAAATCTCCCCGATCGTCTCGAGGTCGACCCGGTAACCGCCCAGGTACTGCACATGGCTGATCGCCAGCAGGCGCGCTCCGCGGCAGGCGGCATCAATCGCATCGAGCGGGGCGTGGCAGGAGAGCCATCGTACCTCGATCCCCTTTGCTTCCAGTCGCTTCCAGGGATAGTAGTTCGCCGGGAACTCCTCCTCGAAGGCGACCACCACGTCGCCGGGACGCCAGTCGATCCCGACCGCCACGGTCGCGATTCCCTCGGACGTATTTTTTACAATTGCAACTTCTGATGGGTCGGCATGGATCATGCGGGCCGTAGCCTGGCGAAGTCCCTGGTAGGCCGCCAGCCACTGGTCGTAGTGGAACGAGCCGAAGTTCTCGGCGTCGTCCGCCAGTTCACGGATTGCAACGGCCGCCCGCTTGCAGAGAGGAGCTACAGCGGCATGGTTCAAATAGATGAGATTCCGCGTAACCGGGAACTCGGTCCGATAGCTCTCCCAGTCGACCGATTCGGTCGGAGCAGCCGGTGTGATCTCCTGATTTTCGAAACCCATCCCCTTGACTATACGTTAATCAGAGTAGGGACAGGCTGGTCCCGTGGAGCCGAAGGGACTATACTGTTTGTGTGAGTCTGGGATAAAGGAGTTTGCGATGAATCGCCTCTCATCCGTCAGACGTTGGGTAGCCGGCACGTCGGTGCTGTTGGTTCTGACGCTCTTGGCGCCGGCTGCATCCTTCGCCAAAAATAAGAAAAAGGATCCCGACGAGATCGGGAACCGCGACGTCGGCAAGGGTGTGAACTTCTACTCGCTGGAGAAGGAGATCGCGCTCGGCAAGGCGCTCGCGCAGGAGATCGAGCGGCAGGCGAGGATCGTGGACGACCCGGTGATCGCCGAGTACGTCAACCGCGTCGGCCAGAACCTGGTCCGCAACTCCGACGCACAGGTCCCCGTAACGATTAAGGTAATCGACACCGAGGAGCCCAACGCGATGGCGCTTCCGGGCGGTTTCTTCTTTGTGAATTCGGGACTGATCCTGCTTGCCGAAAACGAGTCCGAGCTGGCTGGTGTGATGGCGCATGAGATTGCGCACATCGCGGCCCGGCACGGAACCCGGCAGGCGACGCGCGGCCAGGTCGTTAATCTCGCCACCATCCCCCTGATCTTCATGGGCGGGTGGACCGGCTACGGCATCCGCCAGGCGGCGGGCGTGGCAATCCCAATCGGATTCCTCACCTTCTCGCGCGCCTTCGAATCCGAAGCCGACATGCTCGGCCTGCAGTACATGTACAAGGCCGGCTACGATCCGAACGGGTTTGTCGACTTCTTCGAGCGGCTCCAGTCGCTTGAGAAGAAGAAACCCGGAACGCTTTCCAAGGTCTTCCGCTCACACCCGCTGACGGACGACCGCATCAGAGATGCCCAGAAGAACATCGCCGAGATGCTGGAAGCCAAGCCCGAGTACGTCGTGACCACGTCCGAGTTCATCGACGTGCGCGAACGGCTGGCCCAGATGCATAATCGGCGCAAGGGCGAGGACAAAGACGTCAACCGGCCGCGCCTGCGGAAAGCGCCGGGCAGCGGCACGGGTCCGATCGAGGGTGACTCCGACGCCGGAGACTCCGATGATTCGGATGAGCGTCCAACTTTGAAACGGCGGAACTGACCATTTCCTTCCGCTTGTTTGGGGCCCATGACCGGCTACTCCGGCGTGGGCCCTTTTTGTTCTGGCGGCCCTACCGCGTCAGCAGCAGCCGCTCTCTCAGAGCCGGAATCAGTTCCGTCAGCGCATCCTCGATCTTCTCGGCGAAGTGAAACTCCATCTCCCGCCGGACATTCTCCGGAATCTCGTCCAGGTCTTTCTCGTTTGCCTTCGGCAGGATAATGCGCCGGATGCCGGCGCGCCGCGCGGCCAGAATCTTCTCCTTGATGCCGCCGACCGGTAGCGCCAGGCCGCTCAGCGTGATCTCGCCCGTCATAGCGGTATCGCCGCGCGCCGGCGACTTCGTATAGAGCGACGCCAGCGCCACGGCCGCCGTGAGCCCCGCCGACGGACCGTCCTTCGGAATCGCCCCGGCCGGCACATGCAGGTGGACGCCGGCATCGCTGAACTGCCGGTGGTCGATGCCCAGGTCATCGGCATGCGCCCAGATATAGCTTTGGGCGGCCTTGACGGACTCCTGCATCACGTCGCCGAGCTGCCCGGTGATCAGCAGCCCCTTCCCCTCCGGCAGCAGGCTCGCTTCGAGGTAAAGCACATCGCCGCCGGTCTCGGTCCAGGCGAGGCCGGTGGCCACGCCGGGCGGCAGTTCGCGCCGCATCTTTTCGAGCATGAAGGGCTCGGGGCCAAGCATCGCCCGCAGGTCCTCCGGCCGCACCACGACCTTCTCCGTCTGGCCCTCGGCGAAGCGCAGCGCCACCTTGCGGGCCAGGCGGGCAAGCGTGCGCTCGAGCGCGCGCAAACCGGCCTCGCGGGTGTAATTCGAAATCACTGTCCGCACGGTCTCGTCGGGAAACTCGATCTTTTCCGGCGTCAGGCCGGTCTCACGGATCTGGCGGGGAATCAGGTATCGCCGCGCGATCTCCATCTTCTCCTCTTCGGTGTACCCGGACAGCCGCAGCACCTCCATGCGGTCAAGCAGCGGCTGAGGGATTGTCGCCAGCGTATTGGCTGTCGTAATGAAGAAGACGGAGGAGAGGTCGTAGGCCAGATCGAGATAGTTGTCGCGGAAGTTGCGGTTCTGCTCCGGGTCGAGGATTTCGAGCAGCGCCGCGGCCGGATCGCCCCGGAAGTCGCGGCCCAGCTTATCGACCTCGTCCAGCATCAGGAGCGGGTTGCTCGCTCCGGCCCGCCGGATCGCCTGCATGATGCGCCCCGGCATCGCCCCGACATAGGTACGGCGGTGACCGCGCAGCTCGGCCTCGTCGTGAAGTCCGCCCAAACTCATGCGTTCGAACTTGCGCCCCATCGAGCGCGCGATCGACTGGCCGAGCGACGTCTTCCCCACGCCGGGCGGCCCCACCAGGCACAGGATCGGCGCCTTGGCTCCAGGATTGAGCTTGAGCACGCCGAGATGCTCGAGAATGCGCTCTTTGACATCGTCCAGATCGTAGTGGTCCTCGTCAAGGATCCGGCGCGCGTTCGCTATCTCCAGCCGGTCCTCGGTACGAACGCCCCAGGGGAGTTCCAGGACAAAGTCGAGGTATGTGCGAATCACGTGCCGGTCGGGCGCGCCGAGCGGCAGGCGCTCCAGCCGCTCCAGTTCCCGATCTGCCTCGCGCTGCGCCTCTTCGGGAAGCTGCTTCTCCTTCAGACGATCGCGGAGCATTTGGACTTCGGCCTGGTCCGGACTCGATTCTCCCAGTTCCTGCTGAATCGCTCGCAACTGCTGCCGGAGCAGATACTCGCGCTGCTCGCGCGACATTTCCGTGCGGGCCTGGTCGGCGATTTTGGTCCGCAATTCGAGAACCTGAATCTCATGGCGCAGATAGCTGAGCACCAGACTGAGCGCCTCGACGCGGCTCGGGGCTTCCAGCAGCGCCTGCTCTTTCTCCTGATCCAGGTTCAGCATGGAAGCCAGCACGTAGGCGACGCGCAGAGGCTCGGTCTCGGCCGTAAAGAGCTGCTCCATGTCGACCGGCGCCTGCGGCTGCGTCAGCTCGACGGCGCGCGAGGCCAGCTCCATAATGGAGCGCTTCAACGCTTCCAGTTCGGCACCCTCGTCGGTCGGCAGCGGGTACGGGGAGACGCGCGCTTTCAGGAACGGATCGTCGGAGACCAGTTCCTCCAGGTGCACCCGCTCGACACCCATCACGAGCAGCTCCATCGATTGCTGGGCGCCGCGCGACATCTTCTTGATCACGGCCTTGGTGCCGACGCGGTAAAGGTCGTCGAGCGTCGGGTGCTCGACGGCGACGTTCTTCTGTCCGACCAGGAAGATCTCCTTCTCCTCGGTCTGGAGCGCAGCTTCGGTCGCCGCCATCGATGCCGGCCGCCCGACCGAGAGCGGCATCAGCAGCGAAGGAAACAGCGTGCTGTTGCGAAGCGGAAGGACCGGAAGTATCAGAGCGCCTTGCGTCACGGCCAGGCTCCTTTCGTCGGATTCAAACGCACCAGCAGAAGGCCGTGCCGGAACTCGAGCGTCCAGGTGACGGAGTCGAGTTCGTACGGAAGTTCGACGGCGCGCTCGAAGCGGTCATAGGCGATCTCCATTGACTGATACTCGCACCCCTCTTCCACCAGCCAGTCGCGCCGTACGCCCGAGACCGAGACCCGGCAACCCTGCACCGCCACAGCCACGTCCTGGGGGCGAACGCCAGGAAGTTCGAACTTCAGAACCCATCCACCGGCCCGCGTGCTGTAAACGTCCACCGCCGGACGCCAGGCGCTCTCGCTGGCGGCCGCAGTGGCGGCGCCGAAGAAGATGCGGAACTCACCCGGCTTCATCGGCTCTCATCGCTTCACCGCTGCTCGATGGCCACGAAGACGTTACGCCCGCCGCGGTTCACCAGCAGTAGCACGGATTCGCGGCCGGCCTGCCGGACCGCCTGTTCGAAGGCCCGGACATTCGTGACGCGTTGGCGGTTCACCTCCTGGATCACGTCGCCGCGCCGCAGTCCGGCCGCGAAGGCCTCGCTCGCCGGACTGATATTGGTCACGACAACCCCCTGCATTCTCGCCGGCAAGTTCAACTGCCGGGCGATCTGCGGGCTGAGGTTATCGACGCTGACGCCTTCCAGGGCGCCGGTCGGCTGGCCCGACGGGTCATCGTTGGTCTCCGGCCTCCGCGTCGGCAATTCGCCGAGCGTCACGGTTACATCCTGTTCCCCGGTTTCACGGCGGATCCGCAGCCGGATCGTGGTGCCCGGCGCCATGCCCGACACCTTCAACCGAAACGAATTCAGGTCCGCGATGGTCTCGCCGTTCACCGAGAGGATCACGTCGCCGGTCTTGAGCCCGCTGCGCGCCGCCGGACCCGTCGCCTCGATCTCGGTTACGACGACGCCCTGCGGATCGGTCATCCCGAGCGCACGCGCCAGGCCCGGCGTCACCTCCTGGATGCCAACGCCCATGTAGCCGCGCGTCACCCGCCCGGTCCGAAGGATCTGCTGCATTACTTCGCGCGCCATGTTGATCGGGATGGCGAAGCCGATGCCCTGGTTGCCGGCGCCGCGAGAGAGGATCGCGGTGTTGATTCCGATCAGCTCGCCTCGCGTGTTGGTGAGCGCGCCGCCGGAGTTGCCGGGATTGATGGCGGCATCGGTCTGGATGAAGTCCTCGAAATCCATAATCCCGAGGCCGCGTCCGGTCGCGCTCACGATTCCGAAGGTCGCGGTCTGGCCGATGCCGAAGGGGTTGCCGATCGCCAGGCAGAGGTCGCCGACCTGCACCTGCGTCGAGTCGGCCAGAGGAAGCGTCGGGAGGTTGGTGGCGTCGATCCGGAGGACCGCAACGTCGGAGAGCGGATCGGCGCCGACCAACGTGGCGCGAAACTCCCGCCGATCCGCCAAGGTGATGCGAATATCGGTCGCGCCTTCGATGACGTGATTGTTGGTCAGCAGGACGCCGTCCGGACTGATGATCACGGCCGACCCCAGTCCCTCTTCGCGCCTTTCGCGCGGGACGCCGAAGCCGGGCGCATCGTCACGGAATCCGAAGAAGTCGCGGGACTCAGGATCCATGAATCCCGGAGGCGGCGCGTCGCGGCCCCGGCGCTGCTGGCGCACGATCCGCGAGGAGGAGACGCTGGCGACGGCCGGCATCGCCCGGCCGAGCACGCCCGAGAAGGAACCGGCGATCGGCTGCGCCTGCGCGTTCGCCGCCGCAATGAAGATCGGCACGGTGGAAGTGGCCTGCGCGCTATACCAGCGGGCCGTAATGGCCAGGGCAATGAGCGCGCCTGAGAGGAGCGCGAGCGCCATGAACAGCGCCGCGACCCAGCGCCGCACCGACAAGAACGTATCCACGGGAACCTCCTGATGCAAGAGGCGTTAGCCTTCTAGGTATAGACACGGATTCCCCGGACTGAATTTCAACGGCAACGGTTATCGGGAGGTCAGCAACGTCCGCACAGGATTGGCCAGAAGCAGAAACAGCACGCCCGCGGTCAGGAGTAAGCTCCAGGCGCACACCGCCCAGACGATCGTCTGGAGGCGGGAGATGCGGCCCCGCAGAGCCACTGCTTCCTTTTCGGCCTTCTCGGCCCCAGCCTCGACACGCTGCAGCAGCACGGCGCGCTCGGAGCGCGCTTCGGCGAGCCCGGCGGAGAGTTCCTCGATCCGCGCGGTGAGTTGTCGGACCTCCTCACTATGCCGAAGCTGCGCCTCTTCGAGGGCAGCAAACTCCGCAACGCGGTCCTCGACAGGCGGGGAGAGCGCCGGTTGCGGAGGCGGGCCCGCTACCATCAGGCTGCGGGTGCGCCTCTCCGGAATCAGACCTCCGAGCTGCTCGACCAGCAACGGAAGCAGCAGGCGCGCGATACCACCGATCATCTTTGCGGCCATCCCTCTACTGTACGTCAATACAGCGGCACACAACCGGCCGGTCTTGTTTTCCAGCGGCGGTGGATCCAGAGCCACTGGCCGGGATACTCCCGGATGGCGGCTTCGATCGCAGCCTGCACGCGCTCTGTGTCCGCACGCAGATCGCCCGTGATCTCCACCGGAGGATAGAACCGCAAGATGTAGCGTCCTTCCGGCTCGGACCAGACCGCAAAGCCCGGGATGACCGCGGCTCCCGTTCGGGCGGCGATTCGCGCAAAAGCCGCGCCCGAGGCCGCCGGCACGCCAAAAAAGTCGACGAAAACCGCATCTTCCAGCCCTACGTTCTGATCGACGAGGATTCCAACCGCCTCGTTCGCCGCCAGCGCCCGCAGGATCGATCGCGCGAACTCCTTCTTGCCGATCAGCCGATTCCCCGAAAGCGAGCGGTATCGCTCCACAAAAGCATCGAGGAGCGGATTGTCGAGCGGCCGGACAACAACGTGCATCGGAGCCGCCATCCAGGCGTGTGCGAACGCGCTCAGCTCCCAGGCGCCGAGATGCGCGGTCGCAAAGAGCACCCCCTTGCCGCGCGCCAGCGCCGCCTCGAAGTGCTCGAAACCCTCGTACCGGATCCACTCCTTCACATTGTCGCGGCGGATTTGCGGGAAGCGTGAAAAGACCACCATCAGGCGCGCGAGCGAAGCGAAGACGCCGTTGGCGATCTCGGCGCGGCGCGAAGCAGTCGCCTCGGGAAACGCGAGTTCCAGATTCCGCAGCGCCGTCCGGCGAAGGCGCGGCACGGCGAGATCGAGCAGCCGGACGTAGCACCGCGCCAGGACACCTGCCAGTCCGAGCGGCGTGCGGGCCAGCGTCGCGAGGACCGCGCGCGTGAGCAGGTACTCGAACCGGTTGCGGAACGAAGAGCGGCGGCGCAAGGCTCTATTCTATCCAGCCGCCGCCGAGCACGAGATCGCCGTCATAGAGAACCGCGCCCTGCCCCGGCGTGACGGCGCGCTGCGGCTCGTCGAACCGCACCTGGACGCGCGACGGGTCTGCGGTCGGGTGAACGGTGGCCGGCGCGGGAACGTGCTTGTGCCGGATCTTCACCTCGGCCCGAACCGGCCCGGTGATCGGCGCGATGGAAATCCAGTTCATCTCCCGGGCCGTCAGGGTCGAGCGCAGCAGATCGTCGTTGCTCCCGACGACCACGCGCTGGCTGGCCGGCTCGGTCGCGATGACATAGAGCGGCTCGGGATTGGCGATCCGCAGTCCTTTGCGCTGCCCGACGGTGAAGTGATGCACGCCTTCATGCCTTCCGAGCACCCGGCCGGAGCGGTCCACCACCTCGCCCTCGGTGCGGCGCGGCCCGATGCCCTGCTCGCGAAAGTAGGCGTCGATGAAGGCCGCATAGTCGCCGTTGGGCACGAAGCAGATCTCCTGACTGTCATTCTTCTCTGCGACGGGCAGGCCAAACCGTCGAGCGATCTCGCGCACTTGCGGCTTGGTATACTCGCCCAGCGGAAACAGCGTGCGTGCCAACTGTTCCTGCGTGAGGCCGAACAGGAAGTAGGTCTGGTCCTTCGACGCATCGACGCCGCGCAAAAGCTGGTAGCGGCCGTTCTGTTCACAGCGCCGGATTCTCGCGTAATGTCCGGTGGCAATCACCTCGGCCCCAACGCCCTGGGCCATTTCGAGGAACTGGTCGAACTTGATGAAGTTATTGCAGAGCGTGCACGGGATCGGGGTGCGGCCCTCGAGGTAGTCGTCCACGAAGGGCTTCACCACCTGCTCCTCGAAGCGCTTCTCGAAGTTCACGACGTAGTATGGGATCCCGAGGTGCTGCGCCACGTAGCGGGCGTCGTACACATCGTCGAGAGAGCAGCAGCGTCCCACCGCCCCCTCGGTAGCGATCTCCGGCAGCCGCCGCTGGTTCCAAAGCTGCATCGTCAGGCCGATGAGGTCGTGCCCCTCGGCACGCAGCATGGCCGCAACGGCGGAGCTGTCGACTCCACCCGACATCGCGACGGCAATGGGCTTGTTCTCAGGCATGGACAGTGTAAGTAGGCGACAGCTTCCGCAGGCGATCCGCGGTCTCCGCAACGGCCTCGATCAAAGCATCCACCTGTTCCGGCGTATTCTGACGGCCGAGCGAAAAGCGGATACTGGCGCGCGCCTTCTCCGGCGCAAGCCCCATCGCGGTCAGCACGTGCGAAGGCTCGACGGCGCCGCTCGAGCAGGCCGCCCCTGTCGAGACCGCAAATCCCTTGAGATCGAGCGCGATCACCATCGCCTCGCCCTCGATGCCGTCGAAGCAGAGGTTCGTCGTGTTCGGCACTCTGGGCGCCCCGCTCCCATTTACCGTGACCGACGGCACCCGCGCGAGAATGCCCTGCTCCAGGCGATCCCGCAGCGCCGCTAAGCGGGCCGTTTCGGTATCAAGATTCTCGCGAATCCACCCGGCAGCCCGGCCGAAAGCGGCTGCGGCGGGCACATTCTCGGTGCCGGCCCGGCGCTCCCGCTCGTGACGCCCTCCGTGAAGCTGCGGCTCGATCTTCATCCCGCGGCCTACGTAGAGCGCTCCGATGCCCTTCGGCGCGCAGATCTTATGTGCGCTGATCGTGTAGAGATCCACTCCGAGGGCCCGCACATCGATCGCAATCTTCCCCGCGGCCTGCACACCATCGGAGTGCATCGCGACGCCGGCCTCGCGCGCGATCTTCGCGATCTCCGCCACGGGCTGCACCGTCCCGACCTCATTATTGGCGTGCATGACGCTGATGAGCGTCGTCTCCGGACGCAGCGCGCAACGGATCTCGTCAGGATCGACCACGCCGCCCGCTCCGACGCGCGCGTAGGTCACCTCGACGCCCTCGCGCTCAAGCTGTGCACAGGCGCTCAGGATCGCCGGATGCTCGATCGCGGTCGTAATCACGTGCCGGCCGCCGTTTCGCGCGCGCCGGACCGTTCCGAATAGCGCCAGGTTGTCGCCCTCGGTACCGCCGCTGACGAAAACGATTTCCTTGGGATCGCAGCAGAGCAGGGCTGCGACCTGCCGCCTGCCCTGTTCGAGCAACTGGCGCGCGGCCTGGCCCGGCCGGTGAATGCTCGAGGCGTTTCCATACGTCTCCCGCAGCACGGACACAAAGACATCCAGCACCTCGGGCGCGAGAGGCGTGGTGGCGTTGTAGTCGAAATAGACGGGCCTGTCCATCATGCCGGGGCGAGCTTCTATTAAAATTCTAACAGCACATGTCCCGCGCCATCATCACGTTAACTACAGACTTCGGCCTCTCTGACCACTTCGTGGGGGTCATGAAAGGGGTCATCCTGGGGATCAACCCGTTGGCCCGCATCGTGGATCTCACGCACGGCATCGAGCCTTTCGAGGTCAACCAGTGCGCCTTCACGCTCCTCCAGGCATACAGGTATTTCCCCAAAAAGACGATTCATGTCTCCGTGGTCGACCCGGGCGTCGGCAGCGCGCGCCGCCCGATCCTCATGGAGGCCGCTGGACAGTTCTTCGTGGGCCCCGACAACGGCCTGTTCTCCATGATCGCGGCCCGGGAGAAACATAAAGTGCGGGCGATCACCGCCGAGAAGTACTTCCTGCACCCGGTGAGCCGGACGTTCCATGGACGCGACGTCTTCGCGCCCGTAGCCGCCCATCTTTCGAAAGGCGTCACCCCGGCGAGCTTTGGCAAGCCGATCGATGATTACCTGCGCCTCACCGCCACCGAGCCGATGCGCACCGACAAACGTACATGGACCGGCGCAATCATGCACATCGACCGCTTCGGCAACCTTGTCAGCAACTTCCACATCGATGATTTCCCCCAGGTCAAGACGCAGCCCATCCGGATGAGCGTCGGGACGGAGCAGATCCAGCGGCTTGCCTTGAACTACGCCGAGTGCGAGCCGGGCGAGCCGTTCGTCATCGTCGGCAGTTCCGGCTATCTCGAGGTGGCAGTGAATCAGGGATCGGCTGCGAAGATGCTCGGCTGCGGCGTGGGCGCGCCGATGGAGCTTACGATCTTCTGACGTTCGCGGGCTTCAGCGTGAAGCGAAGGCGTGTACCTCCGTCAGGGACTGGCTCCACCCAGATCCTGCCGCCGTGATGCTCCACGATCCGCTTGCAGACTGCCAGCCCGACGCCGTAGCCCTCGCGCTCGCGCCCGTGGAGCCGCTTGAAGATGACGAAAACCTGCTCGGCATATTCGAGCGGAATCCCGATTCCGTTGTCCTCGACCGTGAAGATCCATTCGCCGCCGGCCTCCTCGGCGAAGACGCGAATGCACAGCGGGCGTTCGCTCCGATATTTGATCGAATTGAGCAGAAGGTTCTGGAAGAGCCGCGACAGTAGCGTCGGATTCGCGCGGACCAGCGGCAGCTCGCCGATCTCGACCTGGGCGCCAGACTCCCGCACGGCCGAGGTGAGATCCGAAACAACATGGCGTACGACGGCGCCGGCATCCATGTCCTCAACGCCGGAGTAACGCTCCACCTGCGAGTACTCCATGTAGCCCTGGATCAGTGCCTGCATCCGCTGCGCCGATTCGCAGATATAGCCGACGGACGCGACTCCCTCGGCGTCCAGCCGGTCTCCGTACCGGCGGCTCAACAATTGGGCGTAGAGCGACATCGTGCGGAGCGGTTCCTGGAGATCATGCGAGGCGATGAAGGCGAATCGCTGCAGCTCCTCATTGGAGCGGCGCAGCGCCGCCTCGACCTGCTCACGTCGACGGACCTCCTGCTGCAGCCGGTCCACCGTTGCGGCCAACTCCGCCGTGCGCTTCTCGACGCGCTCCTCAAGTCCGGCGTTCAGCGTCTCAAGCGATTCGACCGCCTTACGACGCGCCGAGATCAGCTTTCCGATCAGGAACACCATGCCCCAGAGCGTGATCAGCGTAAGGACACTCGCCGTTGTGATTGTGAAGTGTTCAGCGAAGAAATACTGGACCGAGACCACCGACAGCAAGGAAAAGAGCAGGCCGGGTCCCACGCCCCCAACCATCGTCGAGACGATCAAACCGACGACGAAGAACGCACTCGGACGAAGCGGAGGACGCCAGATCAGCCAGAGTCGCGTAAGCAGCAGGCTGGCGATCACCGAAAGCACTGCCAGACCGTACCGCCCGTAGATGGACTGGACGAAATTCCGGGCAGCGTTTCTCGGCCGCTCCATCACATCCCTTCCACCACCGCCTGGATGGTCGCCGGAGCATTGCCTTCCAGCCTGTTGTTGACGAAAATGACGGCCTGCTGCCGCTGCTGGCGCGCACGCCGAACGATATCGCGCATCGCCTGGCGAGCCCCTGGATCTTCTTCCTGCACGCGCTCATACGGTGAAAACCTTTGTACCGCATCTTCATACGAGCGGCCGTGGCGAAGCAGCGCGCGCGTGACGGAAAAGTCCGCCGTGAAAGCGCCTGGAAGCGCGATCTGGCTGGAAAGCTCCGGCATCCGCGTCCAGGCGTTGAAGACATGGGCCACTCGATGGCTCCGCAGGCACTCGAAGTACTCCGGACCCAGAAACTCCGGATTGCGGATCTCGACCGAGTAGCGAAATTCCTCCGGCAGCGAGGCGAGGAACGGGTCGAGCCGCTCCAGAAACTCTTCGACGCCCGAGAGCGTGCGCCGCGCAAACGTCCCGAACTCGAAGATCAGGGCGGAGATCCGCTCCCGGTAGGGCAGCAGTGGCCGCGCGAAGGCCGCATCAAAGAGCTGTAGATTGAGGAAATTCTCGTTGACGACGCCGCCGCGCGCTCCGTAGCGCGCGTGCGACGGGAACTGCTTCACCGTGAGCTCCTCGGGCACCTTGAATGCGAACTTCAGGTGTCCCGGCGCCGAGGCGAACAGGCGCCGCCAGTAACCCTCCGATGGGAACTGGTAGAAGGAGAAGTCGCCGCAGACGACCGGAAAAATCCCGGCGTACTCGCGCAGGCAGGTCTCCTCGAAGCGCTTTTTCGAGAACCGGCCCCGGCTGATGTATTCCTCTCCTGAGTAAATCTGCCCGATCCAGCCCTGGTACTTCCAGGAACTGGTCCCGAAGAGGATGCCGTCTTCGGCGAGAAGTTGCAGCGCCTGTGCCAGGCGGAGGCGTCCGTCACTCAACGGATCGTCGAAGAGCATAGGCCCGGCGATCGCCCGCTTCACCCCGGCTTACCAGGCGAGGGCGACGCGATAACCGTAGGGGTCCGCGCCGGCCTCGATTACGCCATTCGCGGCCATGCGGATCATGACCGGATGCGCGCCGCTCGACCAGCGGGAGCGGGAACCGATCCGGTGCCCCAGACCGGACAGGACCTGGACAACGCTTCCGGAGACTCTTTCATCCAACAGCAGGTCGCCGGGATTCATGGCATGATTGTCGAAACTCGACACTAGGTGGCGCGTCTGGAAGCGGGGCGCTTCGACGGCCGTCTGCGCGTTGGTTCCAAACTCGATGACATTCAGCAGCAACTGAAGCAGCGCCTGCTCCTGATTGTCGCCGCCGGGCGTCGACAGCGCCAAATATGGCTTGCCCGCCCTGGTCACCAGCGTAGGACTCAACGTGACGCGCGGCCGCTTTCCGCCGGCCAGTTCATTCGGATGACCTTCGATCAGCAGGAAGCTCTGGGCGCGCTGCGTGAGCGGAATTCCGGTATCGCCCGCGATCACCGAAGGCATCCAGGCGCCCGAGGGCGTTGCGGTGAAGAGAATCCCATCGGCATCCATCGCATTGACGCAAGTCGTGTCGCGCGCCATCAGCGCATCATCGATTCTGGCCTGCACCGATTCGGTCGCCGACGGATGGACGCCCGGCGCGCCGGGAATACTGCCCGGACGAAATTCGAACGACGCCCGGGGTCCGATCAGTTTGCGCCGCGCCGCTGCATACTCCTTCGAAAGCAGCGCCTCGGCGGGCACGTTGGCAAATCGCGGGTCGCCATAGAAGGCGTCACGGTCCGCGTAGGCCAGCTTCAGCGCCTCGACGATCGTATGGATGTAGTCGGCCGTGTTGTGGCGCATCGCGGCAAGGTCATAGCCTTCGAGGATATTGAGCGCCTGCAGCAGCGCCGGACCCTGGCTCCAGAATCCGGGCTTGTAGACCGTATATCCGCGGTACTGGGTCGAGGCCGGCTCCTCCGCCTTGAGCCGGAACTGCGCCATGTCCTCGTAGCGCAGCAGTCCGCCGTTCTCACGGCTGAAGGTGTCGATCTTGCGGGCGATCTCGCCGCGATAGAAGTAATCGCGTACCGCGTCGATGGCAGCCGCACGCCTGGCGCCGGCGGCCAGGGCCTTGCGTTCGGCCTCGGCCATCGCGCGCATCGTGCGGGCCAGGTCGCGCTGCCGGAAGATCTCGCCGGGCATCGGGGGAAATCCGCCGGGGAGGAACAGTTCGCGAGAGGTGGGCCAGAGCTGGAGGAATCGCCGCGAGCGCGCGATGCTGCCGGACCGCGCCTCATCCATCGGCATCCCGTCCGCAAGTTCGATGGCCGGCTGGATCACCTCCGTGAAGGAACGGGTGCCATAGTCGCGCAGCGCCAGGAGTGCTCCGTCCACCATGCCGGGGACGAGCGCGGGCATCAGACCGGCCACCGGGATAATGCCTTTGATCCCGCCGGGCTCGAGTGACATGATCTCGCCCGGCTGCAGCCGGCGATTCCTGAAATACTCCGCCGTCGCCAGCTTCGGCATCGTACCGACCCCGGCGATCGAGACAACCTTGCCGTCCTTCGTCCGAATCAGGATCGGGCATTCGCCGCCAAAACCGAAGTGGGAGTACTCGGAAACCGAGGCGGCAAACAGCGAAGCAACGCCGGCATCCACCGCGTTGCCGCCCTTGTAATAGAGGCGCATTCCCGCTTCGGCGGAGAAGTCCGAACCGGCGGCCACCGCACCCCGCATGCCGCGGGCGGCGTGGCGAGCGGGCCTTTCAAACTCTTTGCGCTGCCCGGACGCAACCAGCGCCAGGCAGAGCAGCAGGAGCCCAGCTTTCTTTGTCATCGCACTAGCCTCATTATACGCCCGTGCCGCCGGCCCGCCCTGTCTATAATGGGAAGGACCACCCGATGAGCTCGGAGAGAGAAAAGCCCGAGGAAACGCAGTCGGCCTGCAGGTCCGGCGCGCGGGACAAGCAGGACGAGCCGATGCTCTTCTGCCCGCGCTGCAGCATGAGGCTCGCCGAGCTCCGATGCAAGCTGGTGTGCGATCGCTGCGGTTACTATATGAGCTGCGCTGACTATTATTGACTACTCTTTCATCCATGAGCGAATTTGCAGATCTCCTCGAACGCTTTCGCCGCGGCGCCGAACTCGTTGCCGTCGTCACGACCGGCGCCGCCGGACCGGAACTCGACTTCGTGCCGGAACCCGGCAAATGGAGCGTGCGTCAGATCGTATGCCACCTCACGGACACCGAACTCATCCTCGCGTGCCGCTTCCGCGCCGTCATCGCGGAGGAGAACCCCACGCTTGTCGGCGTCGATCAGGAGGCCTGGGCGCGGAATCTGGACTACCAGAAGCGCAAGTTTTCAACGGCTCTTGAGACCTTCCGCCGGATCCGCGCCGAGAATTTCGAACTGCTGAAGGAGCTTCCCGAGCAGGCCTATCAGCGGACCGGCACGCACACCGAGCGCGGCCCGGTCACGCTGCTCGACCTGCTGCGCACCTATGCGGAACATACTGAAAGCCACGCCCGGCAGGTCCGCGGCGTGCGCGACCAATACAAAGCCTCGCGCGCGAAGGCCTGAAGTTCTCCGGCTGCTTGCCGTTGCGCTCGCGGGCGCACTGCTGCTCGCCGCCTCGGAAACCCGCGACGACGCGCGCCGTTGGTGGGACCACGTCGTTTTCCTCGCCGACGACAGCCTCGAAGGGCGCGATACCGGCAGTGAGGGCTATCGAAAAGCCGCGCGCTACGTCGCCGGTCAACTCGAGCGCGCCGGAATGGAGCCGGCCGGCTCGCAAGGCTACTTCCAGCCAGTTAAGTTCCAGGTGCGCCGGATCGACGAGGACCACTCGGCGCTTTTTCTCATCCGCAACGGAATATCCCGGCAGCTTACCCTCGGCGAAGACGCGATGTTCAGCCTGCGCTCGAACCTGCGCCGCAGGATCGACGCCGAGATGGTCTTTGTCGGCTACGGACTCAGCATCCCGGAGGCCGGCTACGACGACCTCGCCGGCATCGACCTGAAAGGCAAGATCGCGGTCTACCTCTCAGGAGGCCCGGCATCGGTCGCGGCTCCCCTCCGAGCCCACGCGCAGTCTTCCTCGGAACGCTGGAAGGCCCTCCACAACGCAGGAGCGATCGGTACCGCCGCGATCCCCAACCCGGACTCGATGGACATTCCCTGGGATCGCGCCAAGCTCGCTCGCCTTCAGCCCTCGATGAGCCTCGCCGGGCGCGAACTCGACGCTACGCGCACCCAGCGCTTCGCCCTCACGATCAACCCGGCGCGCGCCGAGCCGTTCTTCGAAGACAGCGGCCACACGTTTGACGAGATCGTCCGGCTGGCGCGAGAGAACCAGCCGCTGCCCCGCTTCCCGCTGCGGGCGTCGGTCCGTGCGAAGGTCGAAGTCCGGATGAATGCCCTGCAGTCGGAGAACGTTGTCGCGGTGCTGCCCGGAAGCGATCCAAAACTCAAGGACGAATACATTGTCCTGAGCGCCCATCTCGACCATGTCGGCGTCGGAGCACCGGTCGAGGGCGACTCGATTTACAACGGCGCCATGGATAACGCCGCCGGCGTCGCCTCCGTGATCGAGCTCGGCCGGATGCTCCAGGAATCCGGCGCGAAGCTCCGGCGCTCCGTCATCTTCCTCCTGGTGACCGGCGAGGAAAAAGGGCTCCTCGGATCGCGATTCTTTGCGTTGCAGCCGACCGTAAAAGGGCGAATCGTCGCCAACATTAACCTCGACATGTTCCTGCCCATCCACGCGCTCACGCACCTTGTGACGCTCGGGCTGGACGAATCGACGCTGGGGGAATCCCTTCGCGTCGTCGCGAGCACTCACGGCATACAGATCCTGCCCGACCCGGAGCCGCAGCGGAACCTGTTCATCCGGAGCGATCAGTACAGCTTCATCCGGCAGGGCGTCCCGGCCCTGGCATTCAAATTCGGCTACGAAAAGGGCTCGCCCGAGGAGCAGCTCCAGCGCGAGTGGATCAAGCGCCGCTACCACGCTCCTTCCGACGACGTTCATCAGCCCGTAGACAAGGACGCAGCCGTCCGGTTCAACCGGCTCATGCTCGCGCTGGTCGAACACGTGGCGAATGGGACGTCGCGCCCGCAGTGGAGCGAGAACAGCTTCTTTAAGCGCTTCGCGAGATAGACCGGAAGTAATCGCCGAGCGCCTGGGCGCCGTAGGCGGGCGCCAGCACATCCCTCAGGCTCACCTCGATGCCGAAACGCATCAGGGCGTGAAGCCGGGGCTGCAGGAGCGCAAGCGGCGCCGTCGCAGCCCGCATCAGCTTCGGAGATACATGCACGATGCGCGGAGAGGTTTCCGCGATCGAGCACGCCAGTTCGACGATCTCGCGCCGCGTAAAGATTTCGGGGCCGCCGATCACCAACTCCGCAGCCTCCCCCTCCAGCGCCTCCACGCAGGCGCGGGCGACGTCGGCCGGATGGATCGGATTCGTCCGCGCCTCGCCCGGTCCAATCACCACGGCGCGCCCTTTCCGCGCCATCTCGAGTATCTCGCCGAAGATGTTGAAGAACCCGGTCGGCCGCACCACCGCGTGCGCCATGCCGGACTCCGCCAGCCGCTCCACGAACCACTCGTGCGCGTCGGCATACTCGGTGCGGCGCAGTTCGCCGCCGCCGGCCAGCGAGACATAGACGAACTTCCGGACCCCGCTGCGCCGCGCCTCCTCCAGCAGATTCGCGTTGCCGGCAGCATCGATTTCACGGAAGCCGGTCCGGTCGCGGAAGTCCAGCCGGAGCGACGCGCCCGCACAGGAGATCACGGCCTCGACGCCCTGGCATACGCCCGCCAGCGAGGCGCGATCCCGCAGATCCGCATTCCGCATCTCCGCCCAGCACGGACCCTCCTGCGCCCGGCGGCTGAGACACCGGATGCGATATTCGCGCCGCCGGAGCACCGCGATTACATGCCGCCCGAGCGCACCGGTGGCGCCCGCCACCAAGACTGGTCCCGAATCCCCCATACACCCCTATCAGAGCACGAAGCCTCGCGCCCATGCGGCCCCCCGCCGAGGTTTGCTATCGTAATTGCGTTCCGCGAGGGGACATGAATACACCGCTAACACCGATTCGCTTCCTCCATCGCGCCGTCGACCTTTACGGTCACAAGGTCGGCGTCGTCTGCGGCGCGAAAGAATTCCGCTACGCCGAGTTCGGCGAGCGCGCCGAACGCCTGGCCGCGGCCCTCGAAGCCGAGGGCATCCAACCCGGCGACCGCATCGCCTACCTGAGCTTCAATAACCACCAGTTACTTGAGGGCTACTATGGCGTCGTCCAGGCCCGCTCCATCGTCATGCCGCTCAATGTGCGCCTTACGCCTGGCGAGCTGTCGGCCATCCTCAACCACTCGGGCGCCCGAATGCTGCTGTTCGAGACGGATTTCGCCCCGATGATCCCCGCCCTCCGCAAGGCATGCCCGTGCATTCTGAAGAGCGTCTCCCTCGATGCCCCCTCGCCCGAGGCCGACGCCTTCTACGAAGACCTGCTCGCTTCGGCCACACCGCGCCGGGCCGACATCATGGACTACGACGAGAACTCCGTCGCCGAGCTCTTCTACACTAGCGGCAGCACCGGCACTCCCAAGGGCGTGATGCTGACGCACCGCACGCTCTATCTGCACGGTCTGTCGGTCGCGCTCCAATACACCGATGCCGAGACCGCGGTCGACCTGCACACGATTCCGCTGTTTCACGCCAACGGATGGGGCCACCCCCAGGCCTCCACGATGCTCGGAGTGAAGCAGGTGATGGTCCGGCGCTTCGATCCAGCGGCCGTGCTCCAGATGATCCAGCAGCACCGCGCCACCGACATGAGCCTTGTCCCGACGATGGCGAATGCGCTGCTGAATGTCCCGAACATCGCGGATTACGACCTTTCCAGCATGCGCAACGTCATGATCGGCGGCGCCGCCTCCTCACCCGAGCTGATCCAGAGACTGGAGCGGCACTTCCCCTGCTGCGTCTTCGCCGGCTACGGACTCACCGAGACGGCCCCGGTCCTCACCGTCGCCCGGCCGAAGAGCACGATCGCGCCTGCATCGGAAGAGGAGCGGCTGCGCCGCCAGGCAATGGCAGGATGGCCCGTCCCCGGCGTGGAGATTCGAGTGGTCGATTCCGAGATGCACGACGTCCCGCGCGACATGACCTCGATCGGCGAGATCGCGGTCCGCGGCGACCACGTTATGGCCGGGTACTACAAGGATCCCGAAGGCACCGCCGCCGTCATGCGCGACGGATGGCTCCTCACGGGGGACATGGCCGTCTGGGACGACGAACTCTATATCCACATCGTCGATCGCAAGAAAGAGGTCATCATCAGCGGCGGTGAGAATATCTCATCGCTAGAGGTCGAAAAGGCGATTTTCGCCCACCCGGCCGTCTTCGAATGCGCCGTGGTCGCCGCGCCGGACGACCGCTGGGGCGAGGTGCCCGCGGCGATTGTCGTACTCAAGCCTGGCGCCGAGCTCTCGGCCGATCAACTCCGCGAGTTCCTCCAGCAGCGCCTCGCCAGGTTCAAGTTGCCGCGCCTCGTCGAGTTCACCAACGAGCCACTGCCAAAGACCGGCACCGGCAAGATCCGCAAGCTGGTGCTCAAGGAGAAGTTCTGGGCCGGCAAGGAAAGGCGCGTCCACTAACGCATGTTCTCCCTCACCCTGGAGTGTTCGGCCGAGGAGAAGGACCTCGTCTCGGCGGAGCTGTGGTCGCGCGGCGCCGCCGGCATCACCGAGACGGACCTGCCCGAGAACCGCACGCGCCTCCAGGCATTCTTTGAAGAGTCTGCCTGCGATCCGGCCGCCCTGGCCGAGGAGTTTGCGACATACCACCCACAGCCTCGGCAGGAACCGGACACGGACTGGGTCCGCGTCTCGCGCGAGGCCTGGCAGCCAATCGAAGTTGGCGAGCGCTTCTTTCTTGTACCGGACTGGCGCGGCGATCCGACGCCGCCCGGACGCCTGCGGCTGGAGACCCATCCCGGACGCGCCTGCGGCACCGGGGCACACCCGGCTACGCAACTCAGTCTGGAAGCAATGGAGCGCCACGTCCGCCCCGGCGATGCCGTTCTCGATGTCGGCACCGGCTCGGGCATTCTCTCGGTCGCCGCCAAACTGCTCGGCGCCGGGCTCGTCGTCGCCTGCGATATCGACCCCGATGCGGTCGAGGTTGCTGACGCCAATATCCATCGCGACGACATCGAGGTCGGCCTGTTCGTCGGGTCGATCCGCTCGGTACGGTCCGGCTCGATCGACGTGATCGTGGCGAACATCAATGCCGCGTCAATCGTGGGGCTCGCCCAGGAGTTCGCCCGCACAGGCCGCACCACTATCGTCACCGGGTTCACGGAAGGCGAGCAGGCCGGCGTCGCCCGCGCGCTCGGACTGAAGCCGGTCGAGTCATTCAGCAAACAGGAGTGGGCCTGCCTGGTCTTCCGCCTCTGATACAATCGGCGCGATGCGCAGACGAAGCTTCTTCGGATCCGTTGCCGCCGCCGGGATGGCGCCCGCATTGCAGGCCGCGCAAAGCCGTCCTAACGGGAAACTCAAGATCGCCAGTGTGGATATGTTGAAACTCGAGGGCCGCCGCGAGGCCGTCGAAGGCGTCAACCGCCAGCACCAGGTCAACCCGCTCCACATCTACGACGAGTTCCGTCCCAAGCCCTACCGCGACGGCCAGCCGGCGAAGACCACCGTCAACACCAGCGCACTCTATCTCCGGATCAGGACCGACGCCGGGCTGGAGGGCATCTACGGACCGATCGACCGCGAGGTCCCGCCCGTCATTGACCAACAACTGAAGGGCTTTCTCATCGGCAAGGACCCGCTCGCCGTCGAGGCGCTCTGGGATCAGATGCACCGGCTCAACCGCCACTCCCGGCGCGGACACTACATGATGGCGATCAGCGCCGTGGACAATGCGCTCTGGGACCTGCGCGGCCGGTATTACAATGCGCCGGTCTACCGCCTCCTTGGCGGACCAACGCGCGCGGCCGTGGAGGCCTACGGGAGCTGCCTCGGATTCTCGGTTGAGCCGGACGCCGTGCGCTCGCGGTCCGTGCAACTCAAGAACCAGGGCTACCGCCATCAGAAATGGTTTCTCGCCTACGGACCCGGCGACGGCGTGGCCGGACTCCAGAAGAACGTCGATCTGGTGCGAAACCTCCGCGAAGCCCTCGGCGAGGAGATCGATATCATGTTCGACGCCTTCATGGGCTGGAACCTGGACTACGCGATCGCCTGGGCCAAGCAGATCGAACGCTTCCGGCCGCGCTGGATCGAAGAGGCGTTCCACCCTGAGAAGATTGAAAGCTTCGTGCAACTTCGCCGCAGCACCTCGGTCCCCGTCGCCACCGGCGAGCACTTCTACGGCCGCTGGGAGACGCACGATTTCCTCCGCGCCGGCGCCATCAGCGTCGTCCAGGCCGACCCGGAATGGTGCGGGGGCGTCAGCGAACTTGTCAAAATCTGCCATCTCGCCTCGCTGTTCGATGCCCAGGTGATTCCCCACGGCCACAGCGTCCACGCAGCCCTGCACGTCGTCGCCAGCCAGCCGCCCATGACCTGCCCCCTGGTCGAATTTTTAATAAATAAAATGGCCTACTACTATTGGTTCGAGAAGGATGCGCCGAAAGTAATAGAAGGACGGATAGCCCTCCCGGAACGGCCGGGCTTCGGAATCGAGTTCGATCCGGCTAAGGTGGCACGCAAGGCTACCCTGGCCGGAAGTTAACAATATTTAAGGCGTTTCTACTGCGAAGATTTGGTTGAAATTCTAATACAGATCTCGCGCTTTCGGCCGAATACTGGGGACATGCGGAATCTTGCCAAGCGTGGGTTGTGGATACCGGCAGACCGAAGTTCCGTTCGAGGGCGTCGTCGCCAGCGTGGATTCAGTCTGTTAGTCACGGCCGCCACCCTGACGGTGATGCTCGGCATGCTCGGCCTCACCGTGGACCTGGGCAGGATGTATATCATCAGGACCGAACTCCAGACCTTCGTCGACGCGGCGGCTGTCGCGGCCTGCTTCGAGCTTGACGGGACCACGCAAGGCATCAACCGCGCCAAGGCGCTTGCCTCGACGGGTCCGGGCGTTACCATAGACCGCAACCGCTGGAACTTCTCCACTTCGACGGTTGCCGACGTGGTCACGCGATTCGCACAGGCCCCGGAAGGCCCCTATGCGAGGGATCCGGCATCGGCGGTGAACTACCGTTTCATCGAGGTCACGGCGTCCGCGGACTCGCCGATCTACTTCCTGCGGTTGCTGCCGGGCGTCGCATCGAACCAGGCGCTCGCGGCCAGGGCGACGGCCGGACAGGCGGAACTGGGTTCGATCGGTGAGGGCGGAGCCCCGTTTTCGCCCGACGCGCACGACCCTTCGTCGCCGGAGTTCGGCTTCCAACGCGGGACGCTCTATACCCTGAAGTGGGCGCCGCCTGGACAGCGGAATAAACCCGGCGGCCGGTGCCCCGGCGACCTCAACTTCAATCCAGGCGGCGGTTCAAGCGACCGGGGCTACATCGACGTCGGACAGGGGCACGGCAATGCCGGCCTGCACGATGCCATTGTCAACAATGACTATTTCCTCAGCGCGCCCCTGGAGGTCGGGAGCTTGATCACGACCGTTAACGGCAACAAACATGTCGGCCCGGCCATGGCCAAGCGCTTCAATCAGGACACCGACACCACGTCGGTGACCTATGCGCAGTACAACGGGAACGGCCGGCGCCTGCTCATCGTCCCGATCAACGACGCGCAGGCCAACGCGCGCGTGGTTGGTTTTGCTGCGTTCTTCCTGCAGCCGAACGCCTGCACCAGCAATCAGATGCCGTGCTGTGGCGAATACATCGGCCCGGCTGTTGTTTCAAGCAAGTACCCTGGCGCGGCCGTGGCCGGACTCTACCAGGTCCGCCTGTTCCGTTAGGGAGGAATCGACAAAGGCTATGCGATCGAAACGGCACGATCAACGAGGCGCGGCGGCGCTGGAGTTCGCCTTGAGCTTCGTGCTCCTGTTCGCGCTTTTCGCCGGGGTCTTCCAGTTCGGCTATACGATGTACATCTATAACGGCCTTGCCACCGCGGCGGCGCAAGGCGCGCGCCTGGCGGCCCGTTCCACCTTCACCGCGCCCGGCACAACGTTCGTTCAGTCCGTCAAGAACATGGTGGTCTTTGGATCGCCAAGCGGCGGGACGGTTCCGCTCGTGCCCGGTCTGACCACCGCCAACGTCGAGGTGACATGGACGGCGGACGCCGCCGGCGTTCCCGAAAGTGTCACGGTTTCGATCCGCAATTACTCGATCAACGCTGTCTTCACGAACTACACCTTCGACGCGAAACCCAAAGCGACGATGCGGTACGAAGGCCGGTACAGGACTCCAAGCTAATGCGCAGAACGGCTAACACTCGCAAAGGCGCAACGCTCGTGGAAGGCGCTCTGGTCCTGTCGACTCTGCTTATCATGATCCTGACGATCATGGACCTGGGCCAGATGCTTTTCTTCCTCCAGCTCCTGAACGACCGATGCCGGGAGGGCGCGCGCTATGCGACTGTCAGCACCTACGACACCAACGCAATCAAGCGCTACATCGCCTATGGCGACGCTGGCAGTAACCGGACCGGCACCGGCTTGTTTGGCCTGACGCCCGCCATGATCGCCGTGAACCGCTACGGCGCGAACACCCCCGAAGATCGGATCGAAGTCATCATCCAGAACTTCCCCCTGACCTACTTTTCGCCGCTGCTCTACGGCCAGTACGGCCACCGCCCCTTCCGGGTCGTCACGCTGGTCGAGTCGCTCGGCGCCTCGAATTAGAGCCTGTCCGATATTACGGCAAGGTGGCTATCCTCTTCACTCAGGTAACCCCAATATCTTGTGGTTGCCGACGAGCCGAGCCTGCGGAACGGCTCCAG
>JBKBWD010000278.1:0-524 GCA_046289265.1 Bryobacteraceae bacterium
CTTGTGCGCCTGCGTCACGTCCGACACTTTCGCCGCCGTGCATTCCACGTGGTGTACCAGACCGGACACGTCATCGACGCCAATGTGCGCCTTCATCCCGAAGAACCACTGGTTGCCTTTCCGGGTCTGGTGCATCTCCGGGTCGCGCTCGCCATCCTGGTTCTTCGTCGAACTCGGCGCACTGATGATCGTCGCGTCGACGATCGTCCCCGACCGAAGGCTCAAGCCCTTGCGCTGAAGGTGGGCATTGACCTGCTGGAAGAGCTTCTCGGCCAGCCCGTGCGTTTCCAGCAGCCGACGGAAGTTGAGGATCGTGGTTTCGTCCGGGATGTCGGCAAGACCACCCAACTGCGCGAAGCGGCGCATCACCGGCGTGTCATACAAGGCTTCTTCCATTGCTGGGTCGCTCAAGGCATACCACTGTTGCAGGAAGTGAATGCGCAGCGTCGTCGCCAAGGGGTAGGGCTGTCGGCCGGGACGGCCCGACTTCGGGTAGTGTGGCTCGATCAAGGCCAGCAGCGCCT
>JBKBWD010000279.1:0-523 GCA_046289265.1 Bryobacteraceae bacterium
CTCACACGCCTTCATGGCATCAATAAGTTAGGCTGTGGAAAACGCGTTGAATGCAGCTAATTTGGACAGTAGTGGTTACGGACTGGCAGGTCTGATTTGGAGGGGAGACCGGAGCTGCCCCAGTCATTCCGACCCTTTAGCCAGCGCTCGGGTTCCATTCTGGTTCCGCAGAATTCCACCGGACAAGTATCGCGCCGTAGGTACGCCCACGAAGGTGGACTATACGCCCGAGTTCATCGGCTAATACTGCTGTCCGGCTATAAGTCGAGCAGAATCAACTGGTTGCCAGACTTGCCTAAGTCAGCCTGGGAATCCGTCGACCGAAGGGCTTGTAAAATGGACGTTTTCTCGAAAGGCGCGACGCTCGTATCACGGAGCTTTCGATGTAGCGAGTCCAGCTCAGGGAATGAAGCGGATGTTCACCCCAATGGCGCACCACGATTCTCGGCACAAGCTCAAGCATTAACGGGATTTGCGACGGACGGGGAGTTTCTTGCGCGTGACTACAGGGGTGTCGGTGTGG
>JBKBWD010000280.1:0-519 GCA_046289265.1 Bryobacteraceae bacterium
GAACATGCTGGGCCTGATCCCGATGTCCTTCACCACCACCTCGCACATCGCCGTCACGGCGGTGCTGGCGCTGCTGGTGTTCCTGACGGTCACGCTGGTCGGCTTCTACCGCAAGGGCATCGGCTTCCTGTCGATGTTCTGGGTCTCGTCGGCGCCGCTGGTGCTGCGGCCGATCCTGGCGGTGATCGAGCTGATTTCCTACTTCGTGCGTCCGCTCAGCCACTCCATCCGTCTTGGCGGCAACCTGATGGCCGGCCACGCCGTGATCAAGGTGTTTGCCGGCTTCGCCGGTGCCATGGGGATCGCCTCGGTCGTGCCGATTGCCGCCATCGTGGCGATCTACGGGCTGGAACTGCTGGTTGCCAGCGTTCAGGCCTACGTCTTCACCATTCTGACCTGCGTGTATCTGCGCGACGCCGTGGGCGACGCCCACCACTAGGGTCCGGACAACCAACCAACAGCATTCCATCCATAGGAGAGACATCATGGAAGGCGATATCGCAGAAATGGGCAAGTTCA
>JBKBWD010000281.1:0-518 GCA_046289265.1 Bryobacteraceae bacterium
GAAACGCGCTCAGATAGAACATCGGGCGCTGGATCAATCCTTTTTGCCACATGAACAGCGGCACCAGCATGCGGCCCAAGCGGCCATTGCCATCCAGAAACGGATGCAGTGCCTCGAACTCCGCATGCACGATGGCCAGTTGCACCAGGCGGTCGGGGGCATCGCTGTGCAGATAGCGTTCCCAAGCACTCATCGCATCCGGCAGCTTGTCGGCGGAGATCGGCACGAAACGCGCCTGCTCGATGGTGCAGCCCGCCGGGCCGATCCAGTTGGGAATGCGCCGATACTCCCCCGGCGCCTTGCCCTGACCACGCACGCCGGCGAGCAGAACCTCGTGCGCGGCGCGGATTACCCGCTGCGAGAGAGGCACCTCGGCCAGCATCTTCTCGGCCATGCGCATCGCCGCGCGATAGTTGAGCACTTCGCGAATGTCGTTGCGACGATCCTCACTCAAGCCGGGAGTGTCGCCGCCAGCCTCGAATTCCAGCACCTCGCCCATCGTCGCTTGAGTGCCCTCG
>JBKBWD010000282.1:0-518 GCA_046289265.1 Bryobacteraceae bacterium
GGCTGGGGCTGCTGTCGCCGGATCGGTAAGGCGGTGCCGCAGACAGGCGGAAGCCCCGGGTCAGGCCCGGGGCGCGCCGCGGGGTCGCCCTGCGGCACGGCGTCAGCGGAACAGCACCAGGGCCGAGGGGCTCCAGGCGACGCGGACCTTTTCGCCCACGTCCAGCACCGGGCGGCCCGGCACGTTGCGCATCGACAGCCGCACCTCGACATCCGTGCCGCCGAGATAGACTTCGTAATAGGTCATGTCGCCGAAATAGATCACCTCGTCGATGACCCCTTCGGTCTCGAGCCCGGCGCGCTTGTCGCCAACCGCTCGCACGGGACGGCCATGGCCTCGCTCATCATTCATGGCGACCGCAACCGGCCCGAACCGCCGCTGCCCCGGCGCATCCACGTCATTCCGGTCATGGGCGATCGTGATGCCTTTCCCGAAGATCGACTGATCGTCGATCTCATCTACCTCGCCGTTCTTCGCCTGCGTGAGCAGCGGCCGGGCGTCCTCATTGTCAATCTCTC
>JBKBWD010000283.1:0-516 GCA_046289265.1 Bryobacteraceae bacterium
CGGTCGGAGGAAACCCGGGCCGTGGCGAGGGAGCTCTTCTGCGACCGGGTCTGCGCCACCGCTTCCGAGGCGGTCGAGGGTGCCGATCTGGTGGTGCTGGCCGTGCCCGTCGGGGCGATGGGCCCGATTGCCGAGGAGATCGCGCCCTCCCTGAAGCCGGGGGTGACGGTGACCGATGTCGGCTCGGTCAAGGGGGCGGTGGTCGATGCGGTGGCGCCTGCGCTGCCTGCGGGGGTGCATTTCATTCCCGGACACCCGATGGCGGGGACGGAATATTCCGGCCCGCGGTCGGGTTTTGCGACGCTGTTCCAGAACCGCTGGTGGCTGTTGACGCCCTTGCCCGAGACCGACCCTGCCGAGATCGCGCGGCTGCGCAAGGAACTCGAGCGCGTCCGGATGGAGCGCGACATCTTAAAGCGAGCTGCGCTCATCTTCGGCCAGGCGGCGGACCGAAGGTGAGCTTCATGGTCATGCGCGACCACGCCGCCGACTTCCCCGTCCAGGTCATGTGCGAGG
>JBKBWD010000284.1:0-511 GCA_046289265.1 Bryobacteraceae bacterium
GAGAAGCTCTTTACGCTGACGCAGCCGGCCACCGACCGCTACAACGCCCAGCTCAAAGCACTCAACCAGGATATCAAGCACCGGGAGGACGCTTGGGAGAAGGCCCACGCCGCCGGTGACGAAGTGGGCATGAACGAAGCGGAGGCCCACCGCTCCGAAGCCGCCCGCAAGCGCGATGAGCTGGTGGGCTTTCGCACGGGGCTGGCCAAGTTCGTGCGCCACTACGAGTACATTGCGCAGCTGCTTGACTTTGGCGACCCGGCGCTGGAGGGGTTTGCAGCCTTCGCCCGGCTGCTACACAAGCGCTTGCAGGGCATTGGCGCCGAGCAGGTAGACCTCGGTGGCGTGGTGCTGACCCACTACCGCCTGGGCGTCGATAAGACGGTCTCAGGCTTGAGTGGCGCGGGAGGGGCGCGGCCTCTCGACCCCATCACCGACAACGGGCTTGGAGAGGCCCGTGACCGCCGCAAGACCTACCTGGCCGAGCTCATCGAGAAGCTCAACAACGCCT
>JBKBWD010000285.1:0-509 GCA_046289265.1 Bryobacteraceae bacterium
TCAGCAGCGGCGGCGAGATCCTCAGATGCTGTCCCAGCCGTTTGGTGCGGAAACTAATTTGGACAAGAGTGGTCCGTAACCTATCGGAAGAAAAATGGTCTTGACAACCAGGACCATTTTCCTTCATGCTGTCCCTGACTGCGCTGTCGCATTTACGCTCGCAATTAGGATGTGGTAGAAGTGACAATCATAGAGAAGACGGAGAAGGCAGGTCTCACGCACGGATGGAATTACCGACGCAGTCTCACGAGAAGCGCAGTTAGATGCGGACGTTGGACCGAGGAGATGTCCGGGTGGGAGCCTTATGGTGTCGGCGGTGATTGGAGGCTAGGGCGGCCTGCACTGCTACCGACAGAAGGGGATGGAAAATGTTACGCGAGGAAGCGGTCATCATCAGCAATGACGGCTATTGGGAACCCATAATTGGCTACTCTAGCAGCCCGTGGTAAAAGTCGCGATCTTCGACTGAAACAAGTTACCTAGGAAATGTTTTGGTCGTCATAACGAGC
>JBKBWD010000286.1:0-509 GCA_046289265.1 Bryobacteraceae bacterium
CTTCCGGTAAGCCTAGGCCAGAAAAGAGCCAGAGAAGGTCTTCCACCACCCGCTCCAACAGGCGAGACTCCAGAATCTGGTCCCGAAGCTTTTGCCGGACCCGCCTTTCCACCTCCAGGTCGCTTTCGGCCACGGTCAGAAAGGCAGCGGGTACCAGCACCTCAGTCTTGTAAAGGTCAGCCACGTCGTAGACGAAGGAAAGGAGCTTTCCCGTGTGGATGAAGCCCAGGGCTGGACTAAACCCGCTGGAGACGATGGCGGCATGAGCAAGCCCGTAGAGATAAGCGGCTCCCGCAGACAAGGCCCGGTTCACGGGATCGGAGGCGGCCCAGTTTCCTCGGTCATAGGACCGCCCCTGCCAGGGCACACCCGTTTCCCGGCTCCACCGGGCGTAAGCCGCTCTAACCCGAACTCCCTCGAGGCCCCTTACCTGCTCCAAGGTAAGGTCAGGGGGAAGAGGTTCTAGGAAACGCCTTTGGTACAACCGGAAGACCACCTTAAGGTGAAGG
>JBKBWD010000287.1:0-507 GCA_046289265.1 Bryobacteraceae bacterium
CAGCCTTCTACGACGCGATCCGCATCGACCGCACCAGCGGTCAGGTGGAACTGCCACAGCCAGCAATCCTGCCGGGTCTTGCCGCCGCACCGACCCCACCGCCCACCGGCAAGGCGGCCGTGTATTCCCGCAACCGGGCGGGCGCGCCGTGGATCGACGTCATGCGCCCTTCGGGACGGGATTTTCCTTTGCAGCCGCACTTCGGGGTGAACCGCATCGCCAACTGGTCGCCCTCGACCGGCACGACGATCACCTCCGAAGGTCTGCCCATCACTTCGGTCGGCACGGTCTCGCACCCGACGCTGGCCGCCACGAACCTTGCAGCCTCGATGCGCCGCTGGCGTCTGACCTCGGCGGCCGTGGCGGACTCGGTCGCCGACCAGCGCTCCGCAGGCTGGGCCTGCTGGCGCGGCAACGCGGCGGGCCTCGGCGGGTGGACCTTCGTCACGCGGATTTCGGTGACGACCCTGCTGGCGACCGGGATGGCGTTCTTCGGCCTCTACGGTT
>JBKBWD010000028.1:0-62533 GCA_046289265.1 Bryobacteraceae bacterium
ACGGTTCGGCAACTGACTCCGGTGGCGGCATGAAAATCTTCGCGGGCAGAAAAGAATCTACGGGTTAGTAGTACAGGAGTGCCTCTTCCCGGAGGGCGCGTCCTTCCGGGGTCAGCTTGGGGCTGCGCAGGGCCCATCGGGCGTGCTGCTTGGCCGAGATGACGGACTGGCGGCAGAGTTGGGCGCGGGCGGAGCCGAGGCGCTCGACGGCGGCCTGGTATTCGCGCGAGAGGGCGAGGAGGGTGCATTCGAGGTGGTCGAGGGTGTCCTGCCGCACGCCTTCGACCAGCGGGGCGAGCGGGATGCCGGAATCGCGGAGGGCCTGGCGGAAGGTGCGGTCCGAGATCGGGGCGAAGAGCTCGCGCAGGCGCTCACTTTCCGTTTCGCTGAGGTAGGCGGTTTGCGTTTCCTTGAGATACGCCAGCAGGTCGCGGCGCCTGGTTCTGGCCCTGGATGCCACGACGGTATCGTGCCACGGCGCGGTTGTGCTCCGCCAGGGTCTCGTTGAACTCGTGGGCGCCGGAGCTGTCGGGAATCCGGACGAAGTAGAGATATGCGGTCTCTGCGGGTTCGAGGACGGCGCGGAGGGCGTCGGCGCCGGGATTGGCGATCGGGCCGGGCGGCAGGCCGGCCTTGCGGTAGGTATTGTAGGGATGATCCCGCTCCAGGTCGGACCTGTAGATGGTTCCGCGGTAGCGGTTTTCGAGAAGGGCGGCGTAGATGGTGCTGGGGTCCGCGTCCATGCGCATGCCCTGCTTGAGGCGGTTCCAGTAGACCGAGGCGATGAGGGGCCGTTCGGAGGGAACGCGGGCCTCCTTCTCGACCAGGGAGGCGAGGGTGACCTTCCGGTGAACGTCGCCGTTTCCGCCAAGTTTCTCCCAAACGCGCCGGAACTCGGCGGTCATTTCACGGCAGATCTGGATGGCCGTGGTGTGGCGGGCAATCCGGTAGGTGGAGGGGAACAGGTAGCCTTCGAGCGAGGGGGCCTCGGGGGCGAGGTCGCGGATGAGCGAGGGGTCGCGGGCCGCTTCGAGAAAGGCGTCGGCCGTCATGAGGCCAAGGCGCTCGAGCGCGGCGGCGATATCGAAGATGTTGCTGCCCTCCGGGACGGCAAGCTCGTAGTAGAAGATGTCGCCTCGCACGATGCGGTCGAAGACTTCCCAGGGCGAGGCGGGGTGGGCAAAGCGGTATTCGCCGGCTTGCAGGAGGGCCTTGGGCCGCAAAATGCGGACCAGCAGAAACTGCCAGTCGGATCGGACGACGCCATTTCGCTCGAGTTTCGCGGCGAGTTCGCGGGTGCTGGTGCCGCGGGGGATGTCAATGAAGACCGGTTCGTCAAAGCCGGCGTACGGCTGCAGGTGGACGAAGAAGTACACGAGCCCGGCGGCGGCCAAAATGGCGGCGAGGGTAAAGAGTGCGATCCCTCGCAGTATCATTCGGATGCGTGCCTCAGGTAGTCCAGGTAGCCTTCGAGCAGGATCACGGCGGCGAGCCGGTCCACCGCGCGGGCGCGCTTCTCGATGCCGATGCCGCTTTCGCGCAGCACGCGCTGGGCCTCCACGGTTGTGAGACGCTCGTCCCAGAGTTTGACGGGGATCTTCGTGCGGGCTTCGAGGCGGCGGGCGAAGTCCTGGACGTATTCGCTCTGGCGGCCCTCGCTGCCGCTCATGTGCAGCGGGTTACCGACAAGAAAAAGGCGGACGTCGCGATCGGCGGCCAGCGCGGCGAGCCGGTCGAGGTCTTCCCGAATCCTGGTTCGATCGAGGGTCTCAAGACCCTGGGCGGTGAGCCCCAGCGGATCGCTCAGAGCGAGTCCGATGCGCCGCTTTCCCAGGTCGAGTGCCAATATTCGCCCTTCAACCGAGGGAATTCGACGCTCCACGAGAACAATTTTATTACACGGACCAGCGTGCTAGAGTAGCTGTTAGTAAGGGTTAGGTGCCGCGAGTGGCCGTCCTCAGTCAGACACTGCCCGTAAAGAAGCCAAAAAATACCGCTGCGTTCCTGATTGCAATCGCGGTTGTCATTGCGCTGCTGTACTACGGGAAGCTCTTTTTCGTCACGATGGCGACGGCGGTGATCCTTGCGTTCATCCTGGAGCCGGCGGTCAAGTTCTTCATGCGGCTGAAGCTTCCGCGCGGGCTGGCCAGCTTCGTGGTCTGCAGTGGCGCGCTGCTGCTGCTGTACCTGAGCGGACTGGTGGTGTACAGCCAGGTCTCCGGGCTGATCAACGATCTGCCGACTTACGGCGCCCGAATCAATGACCTGATCGACGGCGCGAGCCAGCGTGTCGAGCACTTCGAGACGATTGCCTACGAGACGCTGGTTCCACGGCGCATCCGGGAGCGGGAGCAGCCTCCGGAGCCGCCGCCTCCTCCGGCGGGAGCGCGCAAGCGCCGCTCGGCCGAGCCCCCCATGCCCCCGCCCGTGCAGGAAGTGCGCATCCGCCAGGAGCGCCAGCCACTATTTAACACTCTTTACGGACACCTCCGCTCCTTCTATGACGTGCTCCTGATGGCCTCCTTCGTACCGTTCCTGGTCTATTTCATGTTGAGCTGGAGTGATCACCTCAAGCGCGGCTTCCTGCAACTGTTTGACGGCCCGGACCGGATCATCGCCGGACACACCTGGCAGGGCATTGCAGACTTGGCGCGGGCCTACATGGTGGGCAATTTCCTGCTAGGCGTGCTGCTGTCGGTCGTGAGCGCGGCCTTCTTCTGGGCGCTGAACCTGCCGTATTGGTCCCTGGTCGGGCCGGTGAGCGGGTTCCTGAGCCTGGTGCCTTACGTCGGGCTGCCGCTGTCGATTTTGCCACCCGTATTGGCGGCACTGCCGGTCTATGACACGCTTGCCGCCTACCTGGTGATCGGAACGACTGTGGCGTTCTTTCATCTGTTGGCGCTCAACCTGCTCTATCCCAAGCTGGTGGGCGGCCGGGTCCACCTGAATCCCCTGGTTGTCACGGTGGCCTTGATGTTCTGGGGCCTGCTTTGGGGCGGGATCGGGCTGATCCTGGCGATTCCGATCACGGCCGGGTTCAAAGTGGTTTGCGACAACGTCGTCGATTTGAAGCCCATCGGCCGCCTGCTGGGAGACTGATCGCGGCTTCAGAACGCCGCGATCATGTCGATGACGACTCCTCTCCGCGAGTCGACGACCATCGCGCGGTTGTCGACGAAAACACGCAGGTAGCCGGGCGGCAGCGGCGGAAGCTGACGGTCGAGGTCGGCCGGGAAGACGACCCAGTGCTGATCGAGCCCCGGAGGCAGGCGCCCGTTCCGCCTAAGCTGTTTGGCGAGGCCGGGCGGCAGATGGCGTCCGTGGTGGTGAGGATGATGGTGATGGTGGACTGGATGGGCGCAGTATTCACGGATGATTTGCGCCTGGCCGGGAGCGAAGACCGTTACGGCCACCTGGTTTCCTCCCCCGCCGGGACCTTTCTTCCCGTGCTTGCGCGCGTGCGCGGCCGAGGCGCACAGGGTAGCAGCTAACATCAGGATCGCGAACTGTTTCATCGAAGCATGCTCCTCGCAATCCATTTTGCTGCGGAAGCATGCCGCGGGGTGTTAGCGAATTGTAAGAAGTTTGTGAACCAGGGTCGCGACCGCCCTGGACACAGCGTTTTCCCCGGTGTAAGCTGGACGGGAAATGAACCGACGCATGTTTCTCGCCTCTATGACGGCTGCCGTTCCGGTCGCCGCCGCCGGGAAGAGGATCGGAGTCTCGCGCATCAGCGTGCTCACCGACGAGGTGGCCTCCACGCCGTCCGATGCCATCGACTTCGCACTGCAGTATGGGCTGAAGTGGGTAGAGCTGCGGAACGTGCCCGGAGAGCGGCGCTCCTATGCCTACCTGCCGGAGGCGGAGTTGCGGGCGGCGGCCAAGGAGCTTTCGGCGGCCGGCTTGCGGGTCTCCTTTCTGAATACGGGGATGCTGAAGTACGGGCTGCCGGGAACCGAGCTGGCGCGGCGCCGGCCGGAGACTCCGGAGCAGCGAAGCAAGCGGCTCGCGTATGAGCAGCACGAGTTCGACAACCGCATCGAGACTCTAAAGAAGTCGATCCGGGCCGCTCACATCCTGGGCGTCGACAAGGTCCGGGTGTTCGCATTCCTGCGGGTGGCCGAGCCGAGGCCGCTGTTCCAGCGGATCGCCGATATCATCGGCGAAATGGCCGAGATTGCGGGCAAGGAGAAGATCCAGTTGCTGCTGGAGAACGAGGCCTCCTGCAACGTCGCCACCTCGGAAGAGACAGCCGAGATCCTGAAGCTGCTGCCGGCGCGTTGGGTGGGGGTCAACTGGGATCCGCACAACGCCTTTGCACTGAACGAGCGCCCCTTTCCGGACGGCTACGAGATGCTACCGAAGGCGCGGATCGGGAACGTCCAGATGAAGGCCAAGACGCTGCTCAAGGAGTGGGAGCCGGAGAACCTCGATTGGGGCGCGATCTTTGCGGCGCTGGCGCGAGACGGCTACAAGGGCCAAGTCGGACTGGAGACCCACATCTTTGACGGCCGTCTGATCCAGTCGGCGCATCTCTCAATGAAGGAAATCCTGCGGATCGTTCGGCCGTCATAACAGACATGGCCCGCCACTCGGACGAGACAACAATCTTTACCCGCCAGTTCTTTACCTTTGTCGCGATCGGACTGGCGATCGCATCGGCGTTGGTCGGCCTGATGCTCGTGGGGACCAAGAGCGCGCATTTGCGCCTGGAGGGAGCGATCCAGAGCGTCCGCATCCAGCCGACCGACGAGAACTCCGCCGTGGCGATCTTCGACTTCCGGATCACCAATCCCTCGGACGTGCCTTTCGTGGTGCGCCACGTCGATGTGTTCGTCGTGGATGAAGACGGGAACCGGACCGAGGGGATGCGGGTGGCCGAGGTAGACGCGAACCGGATCTTCACGTACTATCCGACCCTCGGACCGAAGTATAACGCGAGTCTCGTAATGCGCGACCAGATCTCCCCGCACCAGACGATCGACCGGATGGCCGCCTCGAGCTTCCCGCTCTCGGGGGAGCGGCTTGCGCAGCGCAAGCGTTTCGTGATCCGCATCGAGGACGTCGACGGAGCGGTGGCCGAAGTGGCGGAGTCGCGCTGAGCTAATAGCTGATCGTCTGCCTCTGCACGTAGACCTGCGGATTGCGGTCGAAATTCTGTTTACAGTCCTTGCTGCAGAAATAGTAGGTCTGCTCGTAGTACTCTGTGGACGCTTTGGCGTCGAGGATTTCGATTTCTCTCCCGCAGACTGGATCCCGGAACATGGCTCGCACCTCCCGCAGTTAGAGACAGCCCGGTCGCGGGAGGTTTCGCCCTGCTACCAGAGGTATTCCTTCGCTTCGGCCCTGCGGCTATAGCTGTCGAGTACGTGCACGACCCGGATTTTTTTAAGCTTCGTCGGTGAGAGCTGACCAATGGGGACGTAGAGAATCGACCGGTTCAGGTGCGCCGCGATCGACCGAAAGATGGAGCGCGGCGGGCGGGCCGCGACGTAGACGACGTGCCGTTCGACGGAATAGTCCAGGGCGGCCAGCAGCAGGCGCTCGGGTTTGCTTTCGGCCATATCATAGTCGGGATCCGACCAGACGTCGTACATGCGGCGCGGCGGCAGCGCCATCAGGAATCCGCCGTACTCGGCGCGGCCGATTCCGGGGCCGACGACGTTCTCGAAAGGGTGCGTCGAATAGAAGGCCATGTCGGACTCATTCTGGTTCTCGCCGAGCCAGGTGGTCAGATAGCGGTAGCGGTCGTCGCGGTCCTCGTCGAAGATGACGACCACGGCTCCGACCTCGCCCGAAATGCGGTCAAACCGGCGCACGTAGATCTTGCGATCATGCCAGTTCCGGATGGTTTCACGGATATCGATTCCATCGAGAATGGAGGTGGTGAAGGGCTCCACGCGCACGCGCTCCTCAGAGAGCAGGCTCTTGGCTTTTTTCTTGAGGTAACGCCCGTAGTTTTCGATGACCAGGTCCTCGGGCGGGTAGGAGCAGATCGCGTTACCGTCCCACTGACGGGCCCACTCGCCGGCGAACTTCTCCTTCTTGTGCGGCTTCAGTCCCGTGGGCCGGAGGCACTGCTTGGCCCTGGGCAGCCGGCGGCGGAGCCGCAGCCGCCTGGTGTTGAAAAAGATCTCTTCGCCGGAAAGATTGACCGTCTCGATCTCGCTTTCGGCGCTCTGGGCCGGATAGCGATTGGCCGTCTCCCAGACTTCCCATCCATAGTTGTCATCGACGATGGATCGCGCGGCGACGACCAAGTCAAAGAGCCCGGGCGCCAGATCGCTGTTCATCGCGGCGAGATTGCGGCTGTAGCGCGCCATGAGGCGGCGGTGCCAGTGATGAAGCCGCTCGCCCGTGTTGGCTTCGTAGGAGTTTGCAGCCTCGCGCAGGAGGGCGAGCTGCGCGTGGCGCCGGTCGGTCAGATTGTCGCCCTCAAGCAAGGTGCGGAAGCGCTCGTAGCGCTCCTGCAGAAATGGGTACTCGACCGTGATCTCGGCCAGGCAGTCCGGATGCGGATTCACCAGCATGGGTTCGGGACGTACGCGAGAGGGCGGGGGAGACTGGGGCTCCTGCATGGCGTCGAGGACGGCATCCAGGAGGTTGAGCGAAACCACGACCATCACGCTGGCAAGCGGGTCAGTCCCCTGCAGCTTCCAGGCGATGCCGGCCGCATGGGCGGTCACCTCTTCGCTCCGCGCCTGCGGGTAGACGCGGTAGGCCTCGATGTAGCGCTCCGGGCCGATGAAGCGGAGCGAATAGGTGTCGGGGTAGTGATCGGGCAGGTGCGGGCGTTCGGCGTAGTCAGGTTCAACGAAGAGGACTTCCGCGCCGATTTCAAGGCCCGTGCGGATGGCCTCGGTAAACGGGTCCGCCGGTTCGACGGGGATGTATACGCCGGACTCCTCGTCGAACTCGTCGGGGTAGACGATCACCGAGAGCTGCGGAAGGCGCCGAACGGCCCGGAGATAGATCGCTTCCAGGCGGGAGGGCAGCTCGACGGCGATGACGCGCGGACGTTCGGCCAGGATCTTCCTGCGGATCTCGATGGCGAACTCCAGTCGCCCCGGGACAACGGGGAAGTAGGTCAGGTTGCCGCGGGTCAGACTCCCCGGGTCGGGGAACAGCAGGTCAGTATCGTCCGGCATAGCGGAGGGCTTCTTCCCCGAGGGTCTCGAGAATCGCCGTCTGCAGGGCGCGGCCGCGTTCCAGGGTATGTCCTTCCACGCTGGTGAGCTTCATCGCGTACCGGGCGATGTTGATGCCGTCACGCACGGTATAGCGTTCGTCGGCCGAGTGCGCCTGCTGCAGAAAATCGGTGACGTATTGCAGGATCTGGTCATCGCCGAAGGGCAGGTTTTCCTTGAGGATCTGGTATTCCTCTTCGCGCTCCGGGAAGTCGATCAGGATCTGTGGCTGGAGGCGCGAGTGGATGTACTCGGGCAGATCAAAGGTGGAGGCGTCGTCGTTCATGGTGGCGACCAGCCGGAATAGCGGGTGCGCCTTAATCTTGATGCCGGCGACAATCGATTCGACGTAGCGGCGGGTGTCAAGCAGCGGCGCCAGACTGGCCCAGCTCTTCTCGCTCATCCGATTGCCTTCGTCGAGAATGACTATGCCGCCTCGCAGCATCGCGGTGACCAGCGGAGAGGCGACATAGCGCAATCTGCCTTCGCCTTCGATCACAGGGGTCACCAGCAGGTCCTCCGGGCGAGTATCCACAGTCGCCTGCATAATGTAGATCTCCCGGCCGAGCCGCTTGGCGGCCGCGTAGGCCAGGGTTGTCTTGCCGACTCCGGGTTTCCCGATCAGCCTCGGGTTCATCGGCAGGTCCCGCTCATCCACGACCAGCCACGCGGCCAGGAGCTGCCGCAAGACCTCTTCCTGTCCCACCCAGCGCACCTTCAATGCATCCGGGTGCGCCAGGTGGAGGGCTACACCTTCGATCTCAACGATCATATTGACTTTTATTTTCTCTCGTTTCGTGGCCCGCTGTGGCTTCGGCCGCTCTCCAAGGAGCTTGGAGACGTTTCAGCCACGGATGGGCACGGCTAAGACGACTCTTCTTACTCGAAGCCAGGCAGCCCTGAGATGAGGCCGAGGAAGACCTTGATGTGGTCATCCCAGAAGTCCCAGGAGTGCACGCGCGGCGAGATCTCACGGTACTCGTAGGCGATTTTGCGTTCGCCAAGCCGCCGGACGAAGGCGCGGTTTTGTTCGATCAGGAAATCCTGGCCGCCGCAGGCGATGTAGATGACGGGCATCTGGCCGGCCGGCACGGCGTCGAGAAGGTGGAACGGGTCGCGCTCCTGGCGCTCCCTGGTTCCTGGCGGCCCGAACAGGGACTGGAGCTGTTCGGTGCGGCGGCGCGCTTCGGCATCGCTGGGTGGGACGGGCGTATCGTGCGCGATGGCGAGCGCTCCGCTGAAGGCGCCGATGGCAGCAAAGCGGTTGTGGTGTTTGAGCCCGAGGAAAGCGGCGCCGTAGCCGCCCATTGAGAGTCCGGCGACGGCGCGGGCGCGGCGCAGGGGGATGGTTCGGAAGCGGCTGTCGATGAAGGGCATGAGGTCCTTGACGATCATGTCCTCGTAGCGCGCCTTGGGATCGGCGGCGCTGTTGACGTAGAAGCTGCGCGAGGCGTCCGGCATGACGATGATGATGTTGTGCCGGCTGGCGTAGCCCGAGAGGTTGGTCATGTAGCTCCAGGCGGTGTGGTCGTCTCCCAGGCCGTGGAGCAGGTAGAGGGTGGGGTAGCGCCGGGTGGAACTGTCGTAGTCAGTGGGAAGCAGGACGTTGGCACGCCGTTCCTCCCCGAGCGACTCGCTCATGTAGGTAATCTCGCGAACGTTGCTTGCCGCCTCGCTCTGCTTCACCTCGGCCGCGTGGAGGCAGACGGCGAGGAGGCATGCCGTGAACAAACGGATCTGTCTGGACATAAGTGTAATCAGATTACCGCAGTCGGCTCAGTGCTCTCCGGCCTGCCGTGCGGGGTCGAGGAGGCGGGAAAGGGTCTGTTCGTCGAGGCCGCTCTTTTCGCGCGCGACTTCGCGGATGGTGCGGCCGGTATCGTAGGCCTCTTTGACCAGGGCAGCGGCGCGGTCGTAGCCGATGTGCGGCGCCAGCGCCGTTCCGAGGGCGAGCGATTGTTCGAGGAAGGCGTGAATGCGATCGCGGTCGGCCTCGAGTCCTTCGATGCAGCGATCGCGGAAGTTGCGGCTTACGGCGGCGAGGAGTTCAATGGAGTCGAGCAGGTCGTAGGCCATCACGGGGAGCATGGCGTTCAGTTCGAAGTTCCCCCAGGCGCAGCACCAGGCAATTGTGGCGTCGTGTCCGACTACCTGAGCGCAGGCCATAAGCAGGCTTTCGGCGATGACCGGGTTGACTTTACCGGGCATGATGCTGGATCCGGGCTGGACGGCGGGGAGGCGTAGCTCGCCCAGTCCGCAGCGCGGTCCGGAGCCGAGCAACCGGACGTCGTTAGCGATCTTGGTCAAAGCCAGCGCATAGCTCTTCAGGGCGCCGCTGGCGAAGCTGACGGCGTCGCGCGCGGCCTGGGCCTCGAAATGGTTCCTGGCGCGGCGGAAGGGCAGGCGTGTCTGAAGTTGAATGCGCTCGATGGTGGCCTGTGCGTAGCCCGGAGGTGCGTTCAGTCCGGTGCCGACGGCGGTGCCGCCCAGCGCCAGTTCGTAGAGGCCGTCGAGTGTGGCGCGCACGCGGTCCATCGAGGCTTCTACCTGACGGGCGTAGGCGCCGAACTCGTGGCCAAGGCGCATCGGAACGGCATCCTGCAAGTGCGTGCGACCGATCTTGACGATGGAGGCGAACTCTTCGGCTTTGTGGACGAGGGACTTGCGCAGCAGGTCCATGGCGGGCACAAGCGTGTGGTGGATCTGTTCGGCCGCGGCGATGTGGAGGGCCGAGGGGATCACGTCATTGCTGGATTGGCCGAGGTTGACGTGGTCGTTGGGGTGAACACCCGCGCCGGACAGGCGGGCGATGACCTCGTTGGCATTCATGTTCGTTGACGTACCGCTGCCGGTCTGGAAGACGTCGACGACGAACTGGCTGTCGTGGTTGCCGGCGATGACCTCTTCGGCGGCGGCCTCGATCGCCTCGGCGGTATCGCGGGGCAGGTAGCCGAGGTGTCCGTTGACGTGGGCGGCCGCGCCTTTGATCAGGCCCAGGGCGCGAAGGAAGGGGCGTTGGAGGCGGAGCCGGCTGATGGGGAAATTTTCGACGGCTCGCTGGGTTTGTGGGCCGTAGAGGGCGCCGGCTGGGACGCGCACCTCGCCCATGGAGTCGCGCTCGATTCGGTCGGAGTCGCTCATAGTAGTCACATCGTATACGCGATTGCCGCTTCGGGTGTTTCCGGGCTTGCCTCCCCTTGGCCGGACGGTCATGATGGGAGAAGGCGATGTCGATCTGGAAACTTCTGGGATTCGAGAAGACGGCAGGGCAGCAGACGCCCCAGACGGAGGCGGTCCGCCGGATCACCGAGGCGCTGGGAGAGATGGAGCCGGAGCGGGCGAACTACGTTGCGGCCTTTGCTTACATCCTGAGCCGGGTTGCTCACGCGGATTTGAAGGTGACCGAGGCGGAGACAAGAGAGATGGAGCGGATCGTACAGGAATTGGGTGGTCTGACTCCGGAGCAGGCGCGGATCGCGGTCTCGATCGCGAAGGTGCGAAGCAAGGACCACGGCGCGACCGAGAATTTTCTGGTCACCAAGGAATTTGACCGAATGGCGACGCGGGAGCAGAAGCTCGCGCTTCTGCACTGCCTCTTCGCGGTGTCTGCGTCGGAGGAGTCAATTTCGACCATTGAGGAGAACGAGATCCGCCAGATTGCCACGGAACTGAGCCTGGAGCACCGGGAGTTCATCGCCGTCCGCTACTCGTTCCGCGACCGGATCGCCGTGCTGCAGCAGCGGCGCGAGGGGTCCGATGAATAATCCATGCTGATATTGGCCTCCCAGTCGCCGCGGCGGCAGGAACTGCTTGAACGCGCGGGCTTCTCGTTCATAGTGCGGGTTTCGGGGGTGCCGGAGGTGCGGTTGCCCGGGGAGCGGCCCGGGTGCTACGTGCAGCGGCTGGCGCGGGCGAAGGCGGAATCGGTGAAGTGCGGCGCAGGCGATGTGGTGCTGGCGGCCGATACTGTGGTGGTGCTCGACGAGCATGTGCTGGAGAAGCCGGACTCGGAGGAGGATGCGCGGCGGATGCTGCGGGTGCTCTCCGGCCGTAAACATGCCGTCATGACCGGCGTCTGCCTGCGGACTGCTGGCCAGATCACGATGGATGTCGAGTCGACGCTCGTCCGATTCGCTGCATTGACCGAGGACGAAATCGACGCCTATGTCCGGACCGGCGAGCCGATGGACAAGGCCGGGGCCTATGCAATCCAGGGCTACGCTTCAAAGTTTGTCGACCGGATCGAGGGCTGTTACTTCAATGTGGTCGGGCTGCCTGTCGCGCTGGTCTACCGTCGGCTGAAGGAGCTACAGGCGGCCTCGGGTCAGATCTTCGACTTGCGATAGCGCTTTTTTAGCCATTTAGCGAAGGCATCGGGCGCGGCCATGGTCGACAGGCGGCTCTGGCGCACCAGCGACCAGTCATTGAACTCGCCTGAATCTTTGATTTCCGCGAGAGTTGTAGGCGGATCGAGGCGTTCGATGAACTCGATATCGACGACAGCGGATTTCGTGTCGTTCGGATCGGGACGAGGTTCGGAGAGAACGCGCGCGAGCCCGACCACGGCCGACTGCCCCATGCTGTGGTAAATAAAGACCTTGTCGCCGGGCCGCATCGTGCGAATCGCCTGGATCGCCTGGGCGTTCCGGACGCCATCCCAGACGGTGCGGCCGTCGCGCTGGAGGTCGTCGATCGAGTAGGTTTCCGGGTCGGTTTTCGCCAGGAAGTAGGCCATAGGACTTTCGCTCTCCCCCATTCGTTACAGTATGAATCGGGCTGGGTTTTTCGGCTCCGTCAGTGTATCTTCAATCGTAGCACCGCTTTGGCCGCCACCTGTCGGTCTTCGGGCAGGAGGGTCAGCGCCCGGTGTGAAGTTGCCGGTGCGAGTTGTACAATAAAACAATCGTATTCGTTCGCCGCGGGGTTTCTCGCGCGAGTACGCGAATCGACCATTAGGACACGGGACGAAGATGACTGAAATGAAGGTGCTCCGCATTGCATCGGTTGTGCTCTGCCTATTCGCGCTCCCGGTTGCGGCGCAAGAGGCTTCCGAACCCGTTCCGCATCGAGTGGATACGCCCGCCGCGGCGCCGGATCTCACGGAGGCAGCCAAGGGGCCGGGCGCGCCCGTTGACCCACGTACCTATAAGATCGGCCCTGAAGATGTAGTGGTCGTACGGGTCTGGCGAGAGCCCGAACTCTCCGGTGCCATCGTCGTGCGGCCTGACGGGAAGATCGCGATGCCGCTCATCGGGGAGGTAGAGGCCGCCGGCGCGACCCCGGAGGAGCTAAACGGACGAATCATCGAGGCGCTCTCGAAGTTCATGAACCGGCCCGAGGTGACAGTCGCCATCCAGCAGGTGAACAGCAAGAAATACTACATCTCGGGCGAGGTCTTCCGGCCGGGAGCTTTCCCTCTTGTCACCCCGACGACGGTGCTGTCGGCGCTGACCAATGCGGGAGGGTTTCGCGAGTTCGCCAACACAAAGAAGATCACGATTCTGCGCGGGACAGAACGGTTGAAGTTTAACTACAGGGACGTTATCAAAGGGAAGAATACGGCCCAGAACGTCCTGTTAGAGCCCGACGATCACATCATAGTGCCCTGACGCGCGGGAATCGGAGGAGAGCAGATGCAACCACAGGACGACCTTTCGATATCGAGACGGTCACTGGATTTCGACGACTATATCGACATTGTGCGCCGCCACAAGAGCTGGATCCTGGGGCCGGCGTTTCTCGCCCTGGTGGTGGCGGTTGTGGTGGCCTTTTTGTGGCCTGACACGTATGTCTCGACGGCCGTGATCCGCGTCGTGCCGCCGCAGGTGCCGCAGCGGCTTGTCCCGACGAATGTGAACATGGAGCTTTCGCAACGCGTGAACTCCATGGCGCAGACGATTCTGAGCCGGGCCAACCTGTCGAATATCATTCAGACCTACGGTTTGTATCCCCGGCAGAGGCAGCGGGTGCCCCTGGAAGACATCATCGAGGAGATGCGGCTGAAGGACATCAGGCTCAGTCCGGTCGTCAGCATGGCCGCGCAGAACCGAGGGGCGGTCTCAGCGTTCCAGATCTCTTTCGCCTACGAAAACCGCTACCTTGCTCAGAAGGTCACGCAGGACCTGGTGGCCCGCTTCATTAACGAGAGCATTACGCAAAGCGCCAATGTCAGCGTGATGACGACGGAGTTCCTCAAAGACCAGCTCGATGCCGCGCGCGCCGAACTGGACGACTACGAAAGAAAGCTGACGGCCTTCCGGATGAGCAACACGGGCCGGCTGCCGGAGCAGTTCCAGGCGAACCTGCAGCAGTTGAACGCGGTAACCAGCCGGGTGGGAACGATCAATGCCGCAATCAGCCGCATCAACCAGGAGAAGCTCATGATCGAGGCGCAACTCCGCGTCTCCAGAGAGCAGTTAGCGGCGCTGGAGTCCTCGGCGCAGTCACCGGCCGCGCAGGCGAAGACGCAGGAACTGGTGCAGCTTGAGCGGGAGATCCAGCGGATGGAGACGAGCATCTCGGCGCTCCGTGACCGTTACAAGGATACGCACCCGGATGTCCAGCGGGCGCTCGATCAGCTCAACGCGGTCAAGCGAAGCCGGGATACAATAGCCGAGCAGGAGGCGACCGAGAGGGCCGCCGCCGTCCGGGCCAGCGCTCTGTCGGCCGCCGCGGCTCGCGAGATTCGGGACCTGCAGGGCGTGATCACGCGGCTGGAAACGGCGATCCGGGCTAAGGACCTCGAGATCGAAGAGCATAATAAGGAGCTCGCGCGCGCAGAAAAGGCCATCAAGTCTTATGAACTGCGCATCGAGTCGAGTCCGATCGGGGAGCAGCAGTATGCCGAACTCGTCCGGGATCGCAACCTCGCCCGGGCCAAGTACGAGGAACTGAAGGTCAAGCAGTCGCAGTCGGCCATTGCGACGGACCTGGAGAACCGAAAGCAGGGTGAGACATTGGAACTGCTCGATCCAGCTTCGATTCCGCAGACACCCTCGGAGCCGAAGCGCTGGATGATCATTCTGATGGGGCTCGCCACCGGGTTGCTACTGGGCGGTGTGCTGGTGGGCATGCGCGAGATGAAGGACACCTCGCTCAAGAATCTGAAGGACGTTCGCGCCTATACCAATTTGATGATTCTTGGCAGTGTTCCGCTCCTGGAGAACGACCTTGTGGTCCGCCGGCGCAGGCGGCTGGCGTGGCTGTCGTGGTCGACAGCGGTGATGATCGGTCTGGCTGTGATGTCCGGTTCGGTCTATTATTACTACTACTACAGCAAAGGTGTGTAGGATACGGCCGGAGAGAAATCGGAGGATATATGAGCCGGGTACATGATGCACTACGCCGCGCGGAGCAGTCGCTCGGGGCCGAGGGGGGACGCGTAAGCCGGGCCACCGCTGCTGCGGCTGCCGCTGCCGCGAGCGTAGAGACCAATCCGTGGCACGGGCTGCTGGAACAGATTCAGGAGATCCCACTGAATCCCTCACCGGACGGCCACGTGCTGGACGTCACTCGTCCGCACGAGGCGCCAACGGAAGAGTTCCGATCGCTGCGTACGCGCCTGAATCATCTACAGAGCCTGCAACCGATCCACTCTGTCGTTGTGACCAGTGCGTCGCCTGCCGAGGGAAAGTCTTTTTCCGCGGCGAATCTCGCGCTGGCGGAGGCGCAGTTAGCGGGCAATGCGACGCTGCTGGCCGACTTCGATTTCCGGCGGCCATCGGTGCACAATCTCTTCCAGATCGACCGGACGCCGGGTGTCACCGATTTGCTTCTGGGGAAGGCGCAGCTCCATCAGGTGATCAAGCGGGTCTCCGGGACCAACCTCTACATTATGCCGGCGGGGGAGCCCGTCATTAATCCGTTGGAGTTGCTGAATCTGCGGGAGGCCAAGCTCCTGATTGACCGTTTGCCGACGGTGTTCAATTGGGTGATTCTGGACACCCCGCCGCTATTGTTTGCCGCGGACGCGAGCCTGTTGTCTACGCTGTGCGACGGGACCATTATGGTGGTGCGGATCGGATCCACAACCATCGATTCAATCACCCGGGCGATGCAGTCGCTGTGCAACAATAACGTCCTCGGCATCGTTGTGAACGGCGCACGGCGCGGCGAGCTGTACAGCAAGTACACCTATTACCATTCCTACTACTACACGCACGATCAGGACTGAGGCGGGCGGGTGTTCGCGGTCCGATTGAGTCTCACGCTGCAGGAAGCCGGGCGAAAGAGTCCTGTGCCAAAGCCGTGGCTTGACCAGTTCTTCATGCGCAACTTCACCGGCTACACCGCCTTTGACGACACGCTGGTGCGAGGCGACGGGGCGCTGGAGGCCGGGCTGCTGGTGGACCCCAGCGAGGTGCGGGAAAAGTTTGAAGCTTGGTTGCGCGGGCGGAAGATGATCGAGGCGGGCGCAACGCTCGCAGTCGAGTGAGTGTCTCAATAGAGGCGCCGCAGTACCAGGGCGGAGTTCTTGCTGCCGAAGGCGATGCAGTTGGCGACGGCATGTTCGATGACGGCGCGGCGGCCGATATCGGGGACGTAGTCCAGGTCGCATTCCGGATCGGGTGTATCGAGGTTGACGGTTGGGGGGAGAACGCCTTCGCGCATCGCCAGGAGCGTCGCGGCGACGGCGGCGGCTCCGCAGGCTCCCTGCGGGTGGCCGATCATGCTCTTCAGCGATGAGCCGGCGAGCCGATAGGCATGGCGGCCGAAGGCGAGTTTGACGGCGCGGGTTTCGATCCGGTCGTTTAATTCCGTTGAGGTGCCATGGTAGCTGATGTACTGGACCGCCTCGGGCGGGATGCCGGCCTCGTCGAGGGCGAGACCGATGGCGCGGGCCGGTTCCTCACCGCACTCCTCAAGACGAACGCGGTGAAAGGCCTCGCAGGTGGAGCCGTAGCCGGCGATCTCAGCGTAGATCCGCGCCCCCCGCGCGCGGGCCCGCTCCATGTCTTCCAGGACGAAGAACCAGGCGCCTTCGCCGAGCACGAATCCATCGCGATCCTTCGAGAACGGACGGGAGGCACGCTCAGGCTGCCCGTTCCAGCGCGTCGAAAGAATGCGCATGAGAAGGAAGCCGCGCAGGATGAGGGGGGCGATCGGGGCGTCGACTCCGCCAGCCACGATGGTCTCGGGGCCGCCAGTCTGAATCGTGCGGCAGGCGTAGCCGATGGCATCGGTGGAGGAGGTGCAGCCGGTAGAGACGACGTGGCTCAGTCCGCGGAAGCCGAAGCGCATGGAGAGTTCGCTCGCCAGCGTGCCGATCGTTGACGTCGGGATCACGTACACGCTGCACTGTTTCTGTTTCCCTTCGTAGTAGAGACGGTATTGCTCTTCGGTGAACTCCTGGCTTCCTCCGCCAGATCCGACGATGACGCCGATCTGGCGCAACTGCTCGCGGCCCATGCCGGCGGGATCGAGCCCTGAATCCTCGAGCGCCTCGTGCGCGGCGGCAATCGCCAGGGGCGCGGCGCGGGAGACATGGGGACGGTCTTTGGGAAGCACCCAGGCGTCGGTGTCGAAATTGCGGACCTCGCCAGCGATTTGAACGGGGTATGAAGAAGGGTCAAAGCGGGTGATGCGGCCGACGCCGCTTGCGCCGCGCCGCGTCGCCGCCCAGAAGGCTTCGCGGCCGGTGCCATTGGGGCTGAGTGCCCCGATGCCTGTGATGACGACTCGCCGTCTCATGCGTGGGTGTCTTCCGGCCGAACCGGGACGCGAGCTCTGCTTGTGCTAGTATAGGCTGTTCTCATGGGAGGGGAGAAGATTCTCCATCGGGCCCTCGCGGGGCTGGAAGCCGGGGTTGTCGGAGCGGGCGTTATGCTGCTTTGGTTCGCCATTCATTCGATCTGGACCGACGATCCATGGTGGACGACGCCAAACCTGTTGGCGTCGACATTCTATGGGAATCGTGTCTTTCGGATGGGTTTCGGCTGGCCGACGCTGGCGGGCGCGGCGCTGCAGTTGTGTTCAGGTGGCGCGATTGGCGTAGCCTACGCGTTTGGCGTGGGCAAGGTGGAGCGTCCGGCAGGGAAACTCGGTTTGGCGCTGCTGACCGGATTGGCCTGGTATTACGTACTCGAATGGCTTCTCTGGCGGCGGATGAGTCCTCTGGTGCCCATCTACGCCTCCACTTCGGCGATGTGGTTTGCGCACTTTGTTTACGGCGTCTGCCTGACGCGCTATCATCATCGTTTACAGTCAATCCAACTCCAGTTTCAAGGTTCCATCTGACCAGACCATCGAAATTGTTGGCCCATTGGCTTTCAGCTACAATGGAGAGTTTGAGCTTGCGCCAGAACCGAATCTGTGTGATGAAACCGAGCAGGGGCTATCGACGTCTGGAAGTAGGCGCAGAGTAGAAAGGAATCCGCATTTCATGATGTTTCGCAGGCCCGGACGCCTGAAAGCCTTCTTGGTCTGTCTCACATGCCTGTCAGGAAGCGCCGTCACCGGATATATTTTCGCGGCCCCTCAAGCGCCGGCTCCCCAGTCTGCGCAAGCCGGCGCGGCACAGGCAGAGGCGCCGCAGCGGCCTCCGGAACAGCCGAAGCAGAATCCGCAGAATCCGTTTGAAGCGGTGCCGCAGGCTGCCGAGGAGGCCAAGCCGGCGGCGCCCCAACCCCAGCAGCCCATCCTCGAAACACCCAAACCCGCCGAAGAAGTAGCGCCACCCGCAGCCCCGGACCAGATTCCGGACGTGATCGAAGCGATCGAGTTTCGAGGCTCGCGGCGCGTGCCGCAGGATACCCTGCGGGCGATGATCTTCAGCAAGGCGGGCGACCGCTACGATCCGGACTCGCTGCAGCGCGACTTCATGTCGCTGTGGAACACCGGACGCTTTGACGACATCACGCTCGAACGCGAGGCGGGACGGAACGGATGGATTATCCGTTTTGTTGTTACGGAACGGCGAGTAGTTCGATCCATCAAGTATGACGGGAACAAGTCCGTCACGATCTCGGAGATTCTCGACCGCTTCAAAGAGCGCCGGGTGGGCCTGACGGTCGAGACGCAGTACGATCAGAACAAAGTCCAGCGCGCGGTGAACGTTCTGAAAGAATTCCTCGCCGAGCGCGGCCGTCAGTACGCCATCGTTGAGCCCGAGGTTCGACAGATCCCCCCGTCGTCGCTGGAGATCACCTTCAAGGTGGTCGAGGGGCCGAAGGTGAAAGTAGGGAAGCTCAACATCGAAGGGAACCAGGTCTTCAACGACCGTGTGGTGCGACGGTCGATGAAAGCGCTGCGTCCGGTCGGCATTCCGCGTTCGGTCCTGCTCGAAAACATCTTCGCGAAGACTTACGATTCCACGAAGCTCGACCATGACCGCGAGATGATCCGCCAGTTCTACATGGAGCGCGGCTACTTCATGGCGCGGCCGGGCGAGCCGACAGTGAACATCTACGACGTCGGCGGCGGCCAGTTCCGTGTGCCGCTGTTCTACATGAATAAGCCGGGCAAGCGCGCCGACATCTCGATTCCGATCGAGGAGGGGCGGCAGTACCGACTCGGGCGGATCAACTTTGCCGGTGTCAAACTCTTCCGCACGCCCGAGTCGCTGATGCGTCCGCTGTTCCAGATGTCGGAGGGCGAGGTCTTCTCGACAGCCAAGCTGCGGAAGGGACTCGAAAATCTACGCAAGCTCTACGGCGAGTTCGGCTATATTGACTTTGTTCCGGAGCCGGACATCAATCCGATACCGGGCACCGACCGCATCGACCTGACGATCTCGGTGGATGAGGGCAAGCAGTTCTTCGTGCGGCGCATCGACTTCGCAGGCAACAGCACAACGCGCGACAAGGTCATCCGCCGCGAACTCCTGATTGACGAAGGCGACATGTTCAATTCGCGCCTGTGGGACCTGAGCATTCTGCGGCTGAATCAGCTCGGCTACTTCGAAGTGCTGAAGGAAAACGAAGCGGCTGACATCAAGCGCGACACGCGGACCAACACGGTCGATATTACGCTGAGTGTGAAGGAGCGCGGAAGGAACTCGGTCAGCCTGAACGGCGGCGTTTCGGGCATCGCTGGAAGCTTCGTGGGCTTCGGCTATTCGACGAACAACTTTCTGGGACTCGGCGAAACGCTCAGTTTGAACGCCGAGCTCGGCGACCGCATCCGCAACGCGACGTTCGGATTCACCGAGCCCTACTTCCTGGACCGGCCGATTCAGGTCGGTTTCACGGTTTATACGCAGCGGTTCAACTTCGACCAGGGCCGGGAGGTGTCGCTGCTGTCGGGGCGCAACCTGCTGCCCTTCTTCGACGCGCTGGGACGCGACAACCTGTTGAACTACGTCTCCAATGGCTATGGCTTCACGACCTTCATGTCGTATCCGCTGCGCCGGAGTTTCGCTCGCATCGGCATGAGCTACGGTTACGATACGCAAAGCATCCGGGCGATCAGCGAAGCGTCGCGCAATCTGTTCCAGTTCACGAACTTTCAGGGACTCGGAGGCCCGAACCAGCTCACCGGCATCCGGACCAGCCGCGTGATCCCGTCGTATACCTATAACACCATCGATCACCCCATTACGCCGTCGCGCGGCCGCAGTCTGTTCATCTCGACCTCGTTCGCGGGCGGCCCACTCGGGGGCAACGTGAATCTCATTGAGCCGACCATGTCGTTCACAATGTTCCGTAAGGGCCTGAAGCAAGGGCATGTGATCGGTATGCGCGGCCTCGGCCGCTTCCTGACCGGCTACGGCGGCCGAACGGCCCCGCCGTTTAACCGGGTCTTCATGGGCGGCGAGCAGGATGTCCGCGGGTTCGATATCTGGGGCATCAGCCCGGTGGCCTTCGTGCCGAGCGAGGCGCCGGTTCACGTGCTCAATGAGGACGGCTCGGCCAGAATGCAGAAGATCATCATCGATGGCAGGGAGGAGTTCACGCCGGTTACGATGATGATCCCGACCTATCAGTTCATTTTTCCTGGCGGCGACACCCAGATGATCGGGAACTTTGAGTACCGGATCCCGATTGTCGGTCCCCTGACGCTGGCGCTGTTCTTCGATGCCGGCATGAACCGGATCAGCCGGAAAAACCAGTTGACGATGAATACGGACCGCGTCGGCGAACTGAACTCGTTGTTCCCTCAGGCGAACTTTGACGGACAGGCGCTGGTGGCATCGGCCAGCGAACGGCTGCGCACCTCGACGGGCGTTGAGTTCCAGATCATGATGCCGGTGGTAAACGCCCCGTTCCGACTCTATTGGGCGTACAACCCGACGCTGGTACAGCAGTTCTTCCAGCCGCCGGTGGTCGCTGACCGCTCGATGTTCCCGAACCAGGCGACCTTTATCAATTCGATCGCGGCCGTCGGACGCCCCATGCCGTTTTTCGAGCGGCGGCGCCTGTTCCGGTTCACGATCAGCCGCACTTTCTGACACCGGAGGCGCCGGACAGGGTGTGCTAGTATTTAGTAAAGCTTAGGAGTGTTAACTGTGAAGATTCACGCTTTGACGTTGCCAATTCTGGCTGTATGCGGGGCCTTGCTCGCCCCCGCCCAGACGGCGAACCAGCCTTCGAAAGTGGGCATTATCAACATCCAGCAGGCCATCGTCGAAACCAAGGACGGCAAGAAGGCCGCATCGGAGCTCGAAGCGAAATTCGCGCCGAAGCGCAAGGAGCTGGAGAAACTGCAGGCCGAGATTAACGCGATGCGCGACCAGCTTCAGAAGGGCGCCAATACGCTCAGCGACGACGCCAAGCAGCGGCTGATGCGCGACATCGATAGCAGAACCAAGAACTTTAACCGCGAGGCCGAAGACGCGCAGGCCGAACTCGAGCAGGAACAGGGCCGGATCTTCCAGGAACTGGGCCAGCGCATGATGGCCGTGCTCGACAAGTACGCCACCGACAACGGTTTCGCCGTCATTATGGATGTCAGCTCGCCGCAGAGCCCCGTGCTGTTCGCGGCCAACGGCATCAATGTGACCCAGGAGATCGTCGAACTCTACGATAAGAACTCGCCGGGAGCGGTGGGCGCCGCTCCGGCCGCGCCGAAGCCGGCCGCAGCGAAGTAGCAATCAAGGGACACCGGCAGCGGGCGGCTCCCTAAGGGCGGCCGCCCCGCCTTAGAGCGTAAGCAGGAAGTCGATCAGAGTGTCCTGCTCGGCTTGCGAGAATCCCCCTTCCCGATCCACCCAAAACTCGTGTCCCCGGCCCTCGACGTGGACGCGAGGCAGTCCGGCGTCGCGATTCGCACGGATCACGCGACGACGGATTTCACGATCCACCAGAGCCCGGAGGCTGTTTCCCGGATCTGCCGGAACGCCCCGCAGCAGTGTTCCCGGAAGGCCGATCCCGGCCGACGAATCCGCTCCCACTGCCACCCCGCCGTCGTGCAGGAAAGGCGCCGACCAGTAAAGCCCCACCAGCGCCGGTATCTTGTATCCCCCGTCTGTTCCGGATTCCGCCCAAGCAAGGCGTAGCTGATCCCCATCGATTTCGTCCAACGGTACGGGAAGCGCCGCTGTGTCCGGCCGGATCGGAACCAGCGCGTCGAAGGGCCAGAGCAGCGGCGGCCCAAGCAGGCGGTCGAACGGTGAGAAGGCGCGCGCCCGGGAGGGATTCGTCCCTGCCGCCCACACCGGCAAAACCCGATTGACCGTGTATTGCGCGCCGAGATGACAGCGCGTGCAGCCGGCCGTTTCAAAGACCCGGCGCCCGAGGTTGCGACGGTCCGGCGGTATCGTAACCGGTGGCGTGGGTGGCATCAGGGAGTTCTGCCAAGCTGCCATGGCATTGGCCTGGGCCCAGAAGAGACGGTTGCGGGAGGAAAGATAGGAGCCGGTCGGGCTCAGGTAGTTCGGTGAGGGGTGTCCCGGGCCGGGGACCGCCTCGAGTACGCCGGCGCGGCCCTTGACGCGATCGGCGGCGTTCGCCAGCAGTGCCCGGAGGTAGGCTTTCCTGCCGATGCCGAACAGCGGAAGGCTGAGTTCGGCATAGAGGGTGGGATCCGCATTGGTTCCATGGGCCATTGAGGTCATGGCGCTCAGGCCGGAAAACGGGCCGATGGCGGCCGTCCCCGACCAACCGTACGGTTGAGCTCGAAAGGTGAACGCCGGGGGAATCCGGACCGGATTTGGCTCAAGATCGACGGTCGAGTCGAACGTGCCCGGCGGCCAGGCGGCCAGCACTCCAGCCGCGCGCGCCCCGAGTTCGGCAGCGTCGAACTGCGGCGGGAGAACCTCTCCCAGGGCTGTCGGGAGCGGGCGGACCCGCTCGGCATCGAGCAACGGCGCCGCGGCCTCCCGTGAGGTGTACGGGAACAGGGCGGCGGGGTTGCCGGCCAGCGCGAGCAACAGGCCGGCATTGAGGTCGCTGTTGGCCGAGCCCTCGATGATTCTGCCGGTGGCGCGATCGACCGTGCTGTGACAAAGCGCGCAGGTCGCCCCAACTCGTGCGCCTCTGAGCGTAAACTCCACGGTGATTCCGAGCGGCAAGAAGGAGCCGCGCGGCACGTCGAGTCCCGTGTCGATCCGGGTTCCGGCCGGGATCACCCGGTCGCCGGCGCGGACGGCCCGGCTGGTCCGAATCTGGAGATTGGCCGTGCCCTGTCCCCAGAGCCGGATCAGCGGCCACAGAAAGTCACTTAAGCCCAATCCTCCGTTGAAGATGCGGATGACGTCGGTGAGCAGAGCCTCGCTGCCGAAGCTCTCCCCGTAGAAGGCCCTGCGACCCTGCCGAATTAGCTCTCGGTTAATCCGGACGGCGCCGTTCTCCGGTAGCAGCATCCGGCTACCCTCCTCGGTTCCGAGCAATCGGGCCACATCTTGCTCATACAGAGGATGCCCCCAAAGATCGTACTGGGGACGCAGGCGACTGAGCGCCGGGAGGACGTCGTCGTCACCGGGGATATAGACGAATTTGGGGGAGAGAAGGAGCAGGGCGGGAATGACGATCAGTAATACGCTTAGAATCAACAAGTTAAGCAGGATTCCGAGGCGGAGGAAGCGTCGGCTGCGGATGGCGTCCACTGGAGAATTGGACGCCGTGAGGGCGGGACTTGCTGCATTTACAATGCTATGCTTATAATATCTGATAAGGAGTCGCTAAGATAATGGATATCAACCGATTCACTGAGAAATCGCAAGAGGCCCTGCGCGCTGCCCAGAACATCGCGTTCCGGCTCTCCAATCAGCAGGTCGACCTCGAACACCTCCTCTCGGCTCTGCTCGAGCAGGAGAACGGCTTGGCTCCGTCGATTCTCATCAAGTCGGATGTCAACGTGCAAGGGCTGCACAGCCGTTTGGCCCAGGAACTGGAAAAGCTCCCGAAGGTGACCGGAACGGCGCCGAGCGCCGACCAGGTCTACATCACGGCGCGGCTTCAGCGCGTCCTCTCCGCCGCTGAAAACGAGGCCAAGCGGCTGAAGGACGAGTACATCTCGGTCGAACACCTGCTGCTGGCAATGACCGATGACACGGGCGCCACGGGCCGGCTGTTCAAAGAATTCAACATCACGCGCGACCGCCTGATGCGGGCGCTGCAAGAGGTGCGGGGCGCGCAGCGCGTGACCTCGCCCAATCCCGAGAGCACCTACGAGGCGCTCGAAAAGTACGGCCGCGACCTCACGGTGCTGGCCGGGCAGGGAAAGCTAGATCCGGTGATCGGGCGCGACGAGGAGATCCGCCGGGTCATTCAGGTTCTTTCCCGGCGCACCAAGAACAACCCGGTGCTGATCGGCGACCCCGGCGTCGGCAAGACGGCCATTGTCGAGGGACTCGCGCAGCGCATCGTGCGCGGCGACGTGCCCGAGGGGCTGAAGGACAAGCGAGTGGTTTCGCTCGACATGGGCGCGCTGATTGCGGGCGCGAAGTTCCGGGGCGAGTTCGAAGAGCGGCTCAAGGCCGTGCTGAAAGAGGTACAGGTCTCGGCGGGGCAGATCATCTTGTTCATCGACGAGTTGCACACGGTTGTCGGGGCGGGCAAAGCCGAGGGCGCAATGGACGCCGGCAACCTGCTCAAGCCGATGCTGGCGCGCGGCGAACTGCACTGCATCGGCGCGACGACGCTTGATGAGTATCGCAAGCACATCGAAAAAGATGCCGCGCTGGAGCGCCGTTTCCAGCCGGTCCTGGTGGACCAGCCTTCGGTGGAGGACACGATTTCGATTCTGCGCGGACTGCGCGAGCGCTATGAGATCCATCACGGCGTCCGCATCAAGGACTCGGCGCTGGTGGCCGCAGCCGTGCTGTCGAACCGCTACATCAGCGACCGCTTCCTGCCGGACAAGGCGATCGACCTTGTGGACGAGGCGGCCGCCAAGCTGCGGACCGAGATCGATTCGATGCCGTCGGAGATCGACGAGATCCTGCGGCGAATCATGCAGCTTGAGATCGAGCGCGAGGCATTGAAGAAAGAAACCGATGCGGCCTCCAAAGAGCGGCTGGCCAAGCTGGAAAAGGAGTTGGCCGATCTGAAGGCGGAATCCTCGACGCTACAGGCTCGCTGGCAGGCAGAGAAGCAGGCCGTTCAAAAGCTGCGCGATCTGCGCGAGCAGTTGGAGCAGACGCGTGCCGAAATCGAGCGCGCCGAGCGCAACTACGATCTGAACCGCGCAGCCGAGTTGAAGTACGGCAAACTGATCACACTTGACCGGGCGCTGAAGGAAGAGGAGGAGCGGCTGGTGGAGAACCGCTCGCAGTCCCCCTTGCTCAAGGAAGAGGTGGACGAGGAGGACATCGCGCACGTGGTGAGCCGCTGGACGGGCGTTCCCGTTTCGAAACTCCTCGAGGGCGAAATGCAGAAGCTGCTCCACCTGGAGGACGAACTCCATGAACGCGTCATCGGCCAGGACGATGCCGTCACGGCCGTGGCCGAGGCGGTGATGCGCGCCCGTTCGGGCCTGAAGGATCCGAATCGTCCGATCGGCAGTTTCATCTTTCTGGGTCCGACGGGTGTCGGAAAGACGGAGTTGGCGCGCGCTCTTGCCGAGTTTCTCTTCGACGATGAGCGGGCGATGGTACGGATCGACATGACCGAGTACCAGGAGAAACACACGGTCGCGCGGTTGCTTGGAGCGCCTCCGGGCTATGTCGGCTACGAGGAGGGCGGCCAGCTTACCGAAGCGGTTCGGCGCCGCCCATACTCGGTGATTCTGTTCGACGAGATCGAGAAGGCGCATCCCGATGTCTTCAACGTCATGCTGCAGATTCTGGATGACGGGCGCCTGACCGACGGGCAGGGGCGCACCGTGGACTTCAAGAACACCATCGTCATCATGACTTCGAATATCGGCAGCCACCGCATCCTCGAATATCGGGGCGCCTACGAAGGCGCGGAGTATGACCTGATGAAGCTGGCGGTGCTCGAAGAGATGCGTAAGTTTTTCCGGCCGGAGTTTCTCAACCGCGTCGATGAGATCGTCGTCTTCCACTCGCTCAGCGAGGAGCACCTAAAGAAGATCGTCGATATCCAGATCGCAGGTCTGAAGAAGCGCCTGGCGGACCGCAAAATCACGCTCGAGTTGACCGACGCGGCGCGCGTGCACCTGGTGCGGGTCGGCTACGATCCGACCTACGGCGCGCGCCCGTTGAAACGTGCGATTCAAAAGGAGGTCGAAACGCCTCTGGCCCGCCTGATTCTGAAAGGCGAGGTGCGCGACGGTCAGGTTGTCGAAGTGGATGCCCGGGCGGGCGGGCTGGTATTTACGCCCGTCGGGGCGACCGTCAGCGCGTAAGCAACCACTGACGCACGGAATACATCGAATAGGTAAGCAGGCGTGAATGGGAGACATTCACCTGGAAATGAACGGAGGAGGAGGCAACATCATGACGAACGACAAGATGCAAAGCTTGCCGGTTCTCGCTGTGAAGAACACGATTCTGTTTCCGGGACTGATGCTGCCTCTGCATGTAGGCAGAGCCAGTTCCCGCGCGGCGGTGGAAGCGGCTCTGTCTTCGGAAGATAAGGAGATCGTGATCCTGGCGCAGCGCGATCCATCGGTGGAATCGCCGGAGCAGCAGGATCTCTATACGATCGGGACGAAAGCGACGGTGCGCAAGTCGTCGAAGAAGGACGAGGTTGTGGATGTCATCGTCTTCGGCATCGAGCGTGTCGTCGTCGTCAAGATCGAGGAGAAGGAGCCGTATCTGAAGGCGCGCGTTTTGCCGCTCGTGGCTCCGACGGATAACTCGATCGATCTCGAGGCGCTGCAGCCGGCCTTACTTGAGCTGGCCTCGCGCGCGGTCGAACTGGCGCAGCCGCAAGCCGCGCCGGAGTTGACGCGGCTGCTTGCCAGCGCCACCGACCCGCTGCAGGTTGCCTATCTGCTGTCGGCGGCGTTCAGCCTGGACGTCGAGAAGGCGCAGTCCGTCCTGGAGGCGGAGACGCGCGCCGACGCGCTGCGGCTGGTGCATCGCTATCTCTCGCACGAGATCCAGGTGATGGAGTTGAAGGCGAAAATCGCGGGCGAGGCCCAGAGCGAGATGTCGAAGGAGCAGCGCGAGTATGTGCTGCGCCGCCAGTTGAAGGCGATCAAGCAGGAGCTGGGCGAGGCCGATTCGGAAGAGTCGGAAGTCGACGAGCTGCGGGGCCGTCTGGCCGGGGCCGATCTGCCGGAGGAGATCCGAAAGGAGTCCGACCGGGAGTTAGCGCGGCTGGAAAAGCTCCCGTCCGCTTCGCCCGACTATCATGTGCTGCGCTCCTATCTTGAGCTGATCGCGGAGCTGCCCTGGAAGAAGGCGACCGAGGACCAGCTCGATATTACACGAGCGCGAACGATTCTGGACGAGGATCACTTCGGCCTCAAGGACGTGAAGCAGCGCATCCTGGAGCACCTGAGCGTGCTGCAGCGTAATCCGAACGCCAAGGCGCCGATCCTCTGCTTCGTCGGGCCTCCGGGCGTCGGCAAGACGTCGCTCGGCCAGTCAATCGCAAGGGCGCTTGGACGCAAGTTCGAGCGGCTGAGCCTCGGCGGGCTGCACGATGAGGCCGAACTGCGCGGCCACCGGCGCACCTATATCGGCGCGATGCCGGGCCGGTTGATTCAGGCGATGCGCAGGGCGGGGGCGAACAACCCGGTCCTGATGCTCGACGAGGTCGATAAGCTCGGCCGCGACTTCCGCGGCGACCCGGCGGCGGCTCTGCTCGAGATCCTGGACCCTGAGCAGAACAAGACGTTCCGGGACAATTATCTCGATCTGCCGTTCGACCTGTCGCGGACGATGTTCATCACGACAGCGAACACGCTCGACACGATCCCGCAGCCGCTGCTGGACCGGATGGAGGTGATCCGGCTGGCCGGCTACAGCGAGGAGGAGAAGATCGAGATCGCACGGCGCTACCTGATTCCGCGCCAGTTCAGCGAGGCGGGCTTGACCGCCGAGCAGTGCACCCTGACCGATGAGGCGCTCACCCGCATTATCAGCGGCTATACGAGAGAGGCCGGGTTGAGAAGGCTGGAGCGCGCCATCGGCAGCATCGCACGGAAGGTGACGCTGCGGCTGGCCGAGGGCACGATCGGGTCAGTGAGGATCACCCCGGAAGAGGTGGTCGAGATGCTCGGTCCTGAGCCCTACTCGCTTGAGCAGATCCGGAAGGAGTTTCCTCCGGGTGTGGCGACGGGCCTGGCCTGGACGCCGGCCGGCGGCGATGTCCTCTACATCGAGGGCACGCTGCTGCCGCACGGCAAGGGCCTGACGCTGACGGGCCAGCTTGGCGAGGTGATGCAGGAGTCGGCGCGCGCGGCCCAGAGCTACATCTGGGCGCATGCGGCCGATCTCGGCATCGATCCGGATGTCTTCAAGGAGACCGGCGTTCACATTCACGTGCCCGCCGGCGCAATCCCGAAGGACGGTCCGAGCGCTGGCATCACCACGGCGGTCGCGCTGGCTTCGCTATACACGAAGGCCGCGGCCCGGACCGACACCGCCATGACGGGTGAGTTGACCCTCACGGGGCTGGTGCTGCCCATCGGCGGGGTGAAGGAAAAGGTGCTCGCGGCACGGCGCGCGGGCATTCGACGGGTCATTCTGCCGAAGGGGAACGCGAAGGATCTCCGGGACCTGCCGGAGAATGTTCGCAACGAAATGGAGTTCCGTTTCGTCGAGCGTATTGAAGACGTTCTCGCCGAAACTATTCCGCAACTCGGTGCGCGCCTTTCGCTCACCAGCGCGGCGAACAACTGATTCACAAACGCACGAATAGGGGCAGTCTCAAAGGTCTGCCCCTATTCGTATCCGTCTCTACTTCAGGATCAATACCAGGACAGCGGCGCTCAGGGCGATCACCGCATAGGTGAGATGCTGCGCGCTCATGGCGCCGGCGGCGAAGTCTTTTTGCGCGGCGGCGGATTGTCGGGCGAGCCGCGCAAGTTCATCGTCGCTCAGGAGCGCCACGGCCTTAACCGCCTGGCGGGGGTCGATCTTTGCGGTTTCGAGCGCTTTACGGACCGGCGGCAGCACCAGAAATTCCTTCACCTGCTTCACATCATCGGCGCGCTTCTGGCTGGAGGCCGCGATGCGATCGTGGAGGTCAGTCGTCGGGACCAGGTGTTCCTCCGCATGAACGCGCATGGCGCCGCCGGAAAGCAGCAGCGCACAGGCAGCCAATCCCCGAAGTCTTCTACCAAGATTGCGACTCTTTGCATACCTCATATCTACTTCAGAGGATACACGATCTGCTTCCCGTTTGGAGGGCATCGAATACAGTTTTAACAGGTGTTTGCGGCTTAGAGAAGCGTTTCGATTTCGCGGAGGAATCGCAGCGCCACTCGAGGAGCATCGAATTGTCTGACCCACTCGCGGGCGCCGCGGACGAAACGATCGCGGACGCCGGCGTTGGCGCGGCACTCGGCGATGGCGTCGGCCAGGGATTCGGCGCTGTCGGGCTCGGCGAGAAAGCCGTGGGGGATGACTTCCGGAATCGCGGCGGCTTTGGCGGCGATCACCGGCTTACCCGCGGCCATGGCTTCCAGGAATGCGATGCCGAAGCCTTCCTGCAGGCTCGGAAGGCAAAAGGCATCGCAGCGCGAGTACTCGCGTGCGAGATCGTCCGTTGGGATGCTGCCTAACCAGGCGACTCGCTCGCCGAGGTTTAGCTCTGCGTGCAGCCGCTTCAGGTTAGCCTCCTCCGGCCCGCCTCCGACGATGCGGACCCGCAGTTCGGGAATGCGGTGGCGTAGGAGTGCGGCGGCCCGCAACAGCAAGGACACGCGCTTCCGCGGATAAAATCGGCAGACGCACAGCAGGGTAAAGCAGCGAGGATCGGGCTCGGCGGCGTTCCGGGAAAGCAGCGTCTCCCATCGGGTGAGATCAATCGGTTCGGGCACGCAGGCAGGTTCGTCTGCAAGCTTATAGAGCCGGCGGATGGCGGAGGCTGCGTACTGGCTCGTCGTGATCACAAGGTCCGCGCGGCGGACGTGGGCGGCTTCGCACAGGGACTGGAGCGTAAGCGACCAGCGTACGGTCCCGCGTTCGAACCGAAGCTCATCGGCAATCACACCCTTGATTGCGGCTACGTGCGGGACACGGCCGCGCCCGGCCAGGCGGTAGCCGTCCATGTCGACTCCGACCGTCAGGTCGCAACTGTCGCCTTTGCGTCGGATCTCCTCGTTGAACCAGAGCCGCCGCGCCGTGAACGTAGGGAGGCGGCGGACCGGCGAGACGATCTCGACGGTAGCGCCGAGGTCTTCGAGCGCTTTGGCGAGCGTCCATGTGCCCATGAACGTACCACTGCCCTGGTAGACGTTGAGCGGCGTTGCGGTGAAGAAGCGGAGTTTCAACGTGAACTCTACGACAACACAACCGCGGCGCCTCCCGCAAGGGACTGTCGGTCATACGGCGGTCGCGCCGGCGGCAGCATGGTCGGCCCGGGCACCTTCCAGGTGGAGGCGGTAAAGCTTCCGGTAGGTCGGGCTGGTTTCGCAGAGCTCTTTGTGCGTGCCGACAGCTTCGATCCGGTCGCCGTCGAAGACAATGATCGTGTCGGCGTGCAGGATGGTGGAAAGGCGGTGCGCGATGAGGAAGGAGGTCCGGTTGCGAATAACACGCTCGGTCGCCTTTTGGATCAGTTGCTCGCTCTCGGTATCGAGGTGGCTGGTGGCCTCGTCGAGGATGAGGATGCTCGGGTCGCGGAGCACGGCGCGGGCGATGCCGATGCGCTGGCGCTCGCCGCCGGAGAGCTTCAGTCCGCGCTCGCCGACCGGTGTGTCATAGCCCTCTTCGGTCCGGCAGATGAAGTCGTGGGCAAGCGCGAGGGCGGCGGCCTGGCGGACCTCTTCGCCGGTCGCATCCGGTTTGCCGTAGCGGATGTTTTCTGCGATCGTGCGGGAGAAGAGATCGACCTCCTGGGGTACTACGGCCATCTGGCTGCGCAGGCTGTCGATGGTGACGTCGCGGATATCGACGCCGTCGATGAGAATCTGTCCCTGCTGAGGGTCGAAAGAGCGCATCAGCAGATTCATCATCGTCGTCTTGCCGCTGCCGCTGCGCCCGACCAGCGCGACGGTGGAACCGGCGGGGATTCGGAGATTGACGTTTTTCAGGATCCAGCGCTGGTCGTTGCTGTAGCGGAACCAGACGTTGCGGAACTCGATGTCGCGGTCGAGGCGCGGAAGTGCGGGCGCGTTCGGCTTTTCAACGACGGCGGGTTTCTCATCGAGAACGGAGAAGAGGCGTTCGGCGAGTGACATGCTCCGGCGCAGCCGCGGAAAGATAATCGAAAGCTGGCAGATCGGCTGGTAGACCATGTCCTGCAGGGCGAGGTAGAGGACGAACTCGCCGACCGTGGCCCGCTGCGAAAGCACGAACCAGCCTCCGAGCCCAATCACGCTGACGCGCCCGAGGGTCGCGATGGTCGACTGTGTGTTCTCTACCAGGACCCAGAGCCGTTCGCCGCGGAACTGCGTGTTGCGCGCGATGCCCTGGAGGCGCTTCTGGTTGAGAATTTCGGAGCGCTCGCGGCAGAACTTTTTCACAGTCAGGACATTGCTTGCCACATCGTAGGATTCTTTGGAGACGGTTTCGAAGTCGAGGCAGCCTTGCTGTTCGATTTCGTAGATACGGCGCGTGAGAAGGCTGACCACGATCAGGTAGACCGGAACCGGGAGGAAGACGGCGAGGGCGATCCAGGCGTTCTTCATGAGCAGCGCCGCCATCACGCCGGCGAAGACGATGAGCGGTGGGACGAAGTTCTGGCCGACGATGTCGAACAGGATCGACTGCACGGCCGAACAGCCGCGCTCAATCCGCCCGATCATCTGGCCGCTGTTGGTTCCGTGATGAAAGAGCGCATCCATCCGGAAATAGTGTTCGTACGCTTTGTATTTGACTTCGTCTTCCATCCGGGTGACAGTCCGGAAGAGGTGATAATTGTAAAAAGATCGAAAACCGCGGGTTAGAGCCGTTGCAACCAGGACGGAGCCGCAGAGCGTGAGCAGGATGGGTAGCCCGACGGAGGTCTGGGTACGGAAGGAATCGATCAGGGTGTCGACAAGTTGTTGGGTCAGGAACGGGATGGCGATTTCAAAGCCTGTGGCCAAAACCACCATGGAAACAAGCAGAAGCGCCATTCGCTTCCTGCTGGAAAATAAGGCAACTACTTTAAGAACGCAGTTCGTCTTGGATGGCATTGCAGCTTACTTCTATCTTTCGAATGGCGGCTTTCGGAGGGAACCGGAGCAGTACGACGGCAGCGGCAACTACAGCGCCCATGTAAAGATTACCAGATTCGGGTAATTTGTTCCGGGCGGAAATCCTCTACTTACAATGAGCTACATACAAGTTCGGACGGCCGCGGCGGGACGTGAGAAGCACCCCCGGTGCGCTATATTCGAACGTTAAGGCCGTGGTTCTCCTTCACAACGTCTCTAAGCTCTATCGCCTGTACGAGAGGCCGGCGGACCGGATCCTCAAGATGCTCCCGTTCGGGGCAGCCAGGCGCCACCGCGAGTTCTGGGCCGTGCGCGATGTGAGTCTCGCGGTGCCGCGAGGCGAGGTATTCGCGCTGGTCGGGCCCAACGGCTCGGGTAAGAGCACGCTGTTGCAGATTGTCTCGGGCATTCTCGAGCCGACGACGGGCCGGGTCCGCGCCGAGGGCCGGATCGCCGCTCTGCTCGAGTTGGGGGCCGGATTCAATCCGGAGTTCACCGGGCGCGAGAATGTCTTCCTCAATGGCGAAATCATGGGGCTCTCGCGCCGGGAAGTCGAGCAGGCCTTCCCGCATATCGCGAATTTCGCCCAGATCGGCGAATTCATGGACCGCCCGGTCAAGGAGTATTCGAGCGGTATGTACGTCCGGCTCGCCTTCGCTACAGCGATTCACGTCGAGCCGGAAATCCTGATCGTCGATGAGGCGCTGGCCGTCGGCGACGTGATTTTCGCCAACCGGTGCATTCAGAAATTCGAGGAATTGCGGCGCAAGGGCGTGACGGTGTTGTTCGTTTCGCATGACCTCGGCCTGGTGAAGCGCCTGGCGCACCGCGCCGCCCTGATGCTGGGCGGACGCGTCGAGTGCGAGGGCGCCCCGAACGACGTCGTCAACCGCTACGTCGGCCTGGTGCTCGAAAAGGAGCGCGGCGGCCGAGCGGGTGACGATCTGACGGACGGGCTGACCAGCAGCTTCCGGCATGGCGACGGCGTCAGCCGGATCCTCGGGGTCGAACTGCTGAACGAGCGCGGCGAGCCGTGCACGGCCGTGGCTTCGGGTGAGCGCGTCACGGTCCGGGTGCGCGCCCGCTTCCACGCTGAGGCCTCCAACCCGGTGGTCGGCATCCTGATTCGAAACCGGCTCGGCATGGACATCTTCGGCACCAATACGCGCGTCGAGCAGAGAGAACTCGGTTCGTTTCAACCTGGTGAGACACTGGAGGTGGACTTTACCTTCGATTGCCTGCTTGCGCGGCAGGAATATACACTGACCGTTGCGACGCAGCACTGGGACGGATCGAGCCAGGACTGGCTGAACGATGCGCTTGGATTCGCGGTGGTCGAACCCAAGGAGATCGCCGGCGTCGTACACCTGCAAACGGAGATCGCATGGCGAAAGAAGCAGGAGACCACGGCTTGAGAGTCGAAGAGATCCAGGAAGCGCTGCGGGAGGAGAACCTCGACGGGTGGCTCTTCTTCGATCACCACGAGCGCGATCCGCTTGCCTATCGCGTGCTCCAGTTTCATCCGGAGCAGAAGCCGACCCGCCGGTGGTACTACTTCATTCCGTCGCACGGTGAGCCCCAGGCGCTGGTGCATCGCATTGAGTCGCGGATGCTCGACGCGCTGCCGGGCCGGAAAGTGCGGTATGCAAGTTGGAGCGAGCAGGCCGAGGCGCTCGGCCGGATGTTGACCGGATGCCGGACGGTCGCGATGCAGTACTCGCCCGAGTGCGCCGTGCCCTACGTCGCGATGGTCGATGCCGGGACGGTGGACCTGGTGCGCAGCTACGGTCCGGAGGTCGTCAGTTCGGCCGACCTGATCCAGATTTTCGAGGCGCGTTGGAACCGGGAGAAGCTCGAATCGCACCTGGAGGCGGGCAGGCGGGTGGATGCCGTTCGGCGCGCGGCCTTCGAGCTGCTCGGCGAGCGGCTGCGCAGCTTGCAACGGATTGGCGAATGGGAGGTGAAGCGTTTTATTCTGGACCGTTTCGCCGAAGCCGGGCTCTATACCGACCATGGACCCATCGTCGCGGCGAACGCTCATTCGGCCGATCCGCACTACGAGCCCACCGAGGAAAGTTCCACGCTGATCCGCGCCGGGGATTGGGTGCTGATCGATCTTTGGGCCAAGCTGCAAGCGCCTGGGAGCGTCTATTACGACGTGACCTGGACGGGGTATTGCGGAAACAGCGTGCCGGAGGAAATGGCACGGGTCTTCGGCATCGTCACGGAAGCCCGCGACCGCGCCGTCGCCCGCGTGAGCGAGGCGTTCGAAGAGCGTGTTCCGCTGGCGGGTTTCGAAGTGGACGACGCCGCGCGCCAGTATATCCGGGAACAGGGATACGGCGCTTACTTTTTTCATCGCACCGGACACTCGATCGGCGAGGAGGTCCACGGGGCCGGCGCCAACATGGATAACCTGGAGACGCACGATACGCGGCGGGTGATTCCGTGGACGTGCTTCTCGGTGGAGCCCGGTGTGTACCTGCGGGACTTCGGCGTGCGCTCCGAAGTGGACGTGTTCGTCGACGAGGATCGCGCGCGCGTGACCGGCGAGATCCAGGAGAGCCCGGTCCTGATCTGCCCATGAGACACTTCGCACTCCTGCTGTTCGTTATAACCGCCGCGGCGGCGCCGCCTTCCAATTCGAGCGACTGGAAGCACGATGGCGCGCGCTTCGTTTTCTCACAGCCTGACGGCAGCACGGAGGTGCAGTGGCTGAACGATTCGACGTTCCGGGTTGTACGCCGGTGGGTCGACTCGCAGCCGGCCAACGGCATGCCGATGAAGAACGTGAACCTCACGGTCGAAGACAGCGGTGCGTCGGTTGAGATCGGATCGAAGTACATCAAGGTGCGGCTGGCGCGTCCGGATTTCCGGCTCACGGTGCGCAAGGCAGACGGAGCCCTGCTGATGGAAGAAACCGCCGCTCCGGTTCGCGTTGCCGAGGGAGTGCAGCTTTCCGCGGCGGCGCAGGCAGGTGAGCGGTTCTATGGCCTGGGTCCGCGCAGCGATGCCGACCTCTCGGCCCGTGGGAAGAAGATCGCGACCGGGCATCCGCTCCTAATCTCGACGGCCGGCTACGGCCTGTTCCATACGATGCCGGGCCGCTACGAGTTCGACCTTGCTGACCGCGTCCGAACGCGCGCGCTGGCAACCACGCTGGTCGAGTACTACTTTTACTACGGTCCGACGCCGAAGGACATTCTCGAACAGCACGGGCTGGTGAGGCCGCTCCCGATGGACGCCTTCCCGGAATCGGCTGTGCTCCAGCCGGAGAAACTGCCGCGCTACGGTTTTTTGATCCCGGCGGCGCGCGAGTTCACGTGGAAGTCGCTTGCCGAGTCCCTGCGCCGGATGCTGCATGCCTCGATGAGCGGGATTCTGGTTCCCGCCTGGCAGTTCGAACCACCGGCGGACACTCCTGAACCGCTCTTCCGTCGGGGGCTGCAGCTTGCTTCGGTATCGCCGCTTCTCGCCGGCTCCGTCGCGCTGCGAGAAGCCGATGCGGGCCGCATGGCGTTTTGGCGCGAACTGCTCGGTTCACGCAACCGGCTGTTCCCCTATCTGGCGACCTATTTGCAGGAGGCGTGGGATCGGGGTTTGCCGGTCATACATCCGCTCCCGATGCAGTTCCCGAACGACGACGAAGCCCCGCGTTGGAGCGATCAGTTTATGCTGGGCGATGAGTTGCTGGTGGCGCCGATGATCGAGGAGGGCAACTCGCGCTCGGTCTACCTGCCCATGGGAATCTGGACGGACCTCGGGACCAACGAAGAGCATCGGGGTCGCAGGACGATTCAGATTCGCGTGCCCGATGATTCGCTCCCGATCTTCGCTCGGAACGGCTCGATCGTGCCGTTTGCGCCGGTGCGGGCGGGCGGCCCAATGGAGGTGCACTATTTTCCGAACCTCGGGGGCGAGTTCTTCCTGACAGAGCCGGAGACCTGGGAGGTTTCGCAGCTTCACGCCGGCCCAGCCGGGGATTACCTGCGGCTGGAGGTAGAGTCGAAGAGTTCGCGATTCTATGAATGGGTGGTGCACCATCGCGGCCCGGCTCGCGAGGTCGTCTCGGCGGACGTTCCGTTCGACGAGGTGAAGAACCGCTCAGAGCTGCGGTCCGGTTCCTGGTACTATGATTCGGCCCGGCACAACCTGCATGTCTACATGGATGGTCCTGCGGGAGAGGACCGGATCGTGAATATCCGTTTTTAGGGCGATGCTCAAATTTTTCGTCAGGCTGCTATTCCGGCTGCTGTTCCGCGTCGAGGTGCGGAACCAGTCCGGACTGCGCGAATTTCCAGGGCGGCTGCTGATCATCGCCAATCACCAGTCGTTTCTGGACGGCGTGCTGCTGGGAGCGTTCCTCCCGATGGACCCGATGTGGGTGGTCCACACGACGATCGCGCGAAAGTGGGTTGTGCGCCTGCTGATGCGCGGCATTCCGCACGTCGTCGTGGACGCCACGAATCCGCTGGCGGTGAAGACGCTGATTCACCTGCTCGAGGAAGGCCGGCCGGTCATGATCTTCCCGGAGGGCCGGATTACGGTGACCGGGGCCCTGATGAAGATCTATGACGGTCCGGCATTCATTGCGGCAAAGTCGGGCGCCCCGATTCTGCCCATCCGAATCGACGGCGCGCTGGAAACGTACCTGAGCCGGATGCCGGCATCCTATCCGAAGCGGCTTTTCCCGAAGCTCACCCTGACGCTGCTGCCGTTGACCGGGATCGAGATGCCGGAGGCCCGTACTGCGCGCCAGCGCCGCCGACTGGCGAGTGAGTTGATGCGCCGCATGATGCAGCGGATGCTGTTCGACACCGAGCCGCGCCGGACGCTGTTCGAAGCCTTGGTCCACTCTATCGAGCAACACGGACGCGGAACGAAGATCGTGGAAGACGTACGGCAGCAGCCGGAGAGCTACGGGCACCTGTTGAAGGCGAGCCTGGCACTCGGACGGCTGGTTTCCAAGCTGAGCGACGAAGGCGAAGTCGTGGGCGTCCTGATGCCGAACGTATCCGCGAACGCGGCGCTGGTTTTCGGAATGTTCGCGATGCGGCGAGTGCCCGCGATGCTCAACTTTACAGCGGGCGTCGAGGGCCTGCAGAACGCCTGCACGCTCGCGCAGGTGAAGACTGTCCTGACGTCGCGCGCGTTCGTGGAGCGGGCGCGCCTGGGCGATACCATCGCACAGCTTCGCGATGTTCGGATCCTCTACCTGGAGGACCTGCGGCCGATGTTCGGGCTGCGCGACAAGCTTTGGCTGATCGGCTGGGCCCTTTGGTTCCCGCGGCGCGTCATGAGGAGAGCCGCGCTCGACGATCGCGCCGTGATACTGTTCACGTCGGGATCGGAGGGCAAGCCGAAGGGCGTCGTCCTGAGCCATGGCGCGATCATGGCAAACGTGAACCAGGTCAAGGCGGTGATCGAGTTCACAAACAAGGATCAATTCCTCAACGCGCTGCCCATGTTTCATGCCTTCGGCCTGACCGCAGGCACGATTCTGCCGCTGGTCTCCGGCTGCCGGCTGTTCATGTATCCGACGCCTCTGCACTACCGCATCATCCCGGAGTTGATTTACGATCGCGACTGCACGGTAGTATTTGGTACTCCAACGTTTCTCGGCAAGTACGCGCAGTTTGCGCACCCCTATGACTTCCGCAGTCTACGCTGCGCGGTCGCGGGCGCGGAAAAGCTGCCGGAAGAGATTCGGCGGCTCTGGATGGATAAGTTCGGGGTTCGAATTCTGGAGGGCTATGGCACCACCGAATGTGCGCCCGTCCTCTCGGTGAACACACCGCTGGCGTGCCGGGCCGGAACCGTAGGCGAGCTGCTGCCGGGCATCGAGTACCGGCTGCGTCCCATCGCCGGCATTGAGCGCGGCGGTGAACTGCATGTGAGCGGGCCGAACATGATGCTCGGCTATCTGCTGCACGACCAGCCGGGCGAGCTGCGGCCGCCGGCATCGGAGTTCGGCGAAGGCTGGTACAACACGGGTGACGTGGTCGAGGTGGATTCGGACGGCTTCCTGATCATCAGGGACCGTGTGAAGCGGTTCGCAAAGGTTGCGGGCGAAATGGTCCCGCTCGAGATGGTGGAGCGAATCGCGGCAGCGGCCTCGCCCGGCGTTCCGCATGCCGCCAGCAGCTATGCCGATCTGAAGCGCGGGGAAGTGATCGTGCTGTTTACGCAGGATCCCAATCTGCGCCGCGAGCATCTGCGCGAGGCGGCGGCGCGGCTTGGGCTGCCTGAGGTGGCGATCGCCCGCATGGTCGTGCACCTCGATAGAATCCCGCTGCTCGGCTCCGGCAAGACGGATTATGTCAAGCTAAAAGGCATGGCCGAGGCCGCGCGTTCTCAGCAAGTTCACCAGCCATGACGGAGTCCGTAAGCCCGCCTGCTCCCGGGAACAAGTCGGAGCAGGTCGCCTGGTACTTCTACGACTGGGCGAATTCGGCATACTATACAACGGTCGTAACGCTCTTCCTCGGTCCCTGGCTGACGGTGCTGGCGAACGCGGGCGCGCAACCGGACGGCTATATCTACCCGCTCGGCATCCCCGTAGCGCCTGGCGCGTACTGGCCCTACCTGGTTTCCCTTTCCGTCTTCACTCAAGTGCTCGTGATGCCGTTCCTCGGCGCACTGGCCGATTACGGCAGCCGGAAGAAGGAGTTTCTGGGCGCCTTCGCCTACATCGGGGCGGCCGCAACGGTGGGACTGTTCTTCACTGAGGGCGATGCCTACCTTTTCGCCGGCGCGCTCTTCCTGATCTCTAACCTGAGCTTCGGCTGTTCGATCGTCATGTACAACGGCTTCCTCCCCGAGATTGCGACTCCGGAGGAGCGCGATGCGGTTTCCTCGAAAGGCTGGGGGATCGGCTACCTGGGCGGGGGACTGCTGCTGGCCTTGAACCTGTTCTTCTACGCTCGGGCGGAAGCGTTCGGCGTCTCCGAAGCGCTGGCCGTTCGGATCAGTCTGGCTTCGGCTGGCCTCTGGTGGGCCGGCTTCACGCTGATTCCGCTGGCGCGACTGCGGAACCGCGGGCCGCACAAATCGAGGCCGCCCGGCGTCAGCTATCCGCGGCTCGCCTGGCGCCAGCTCAGCCATACGCTCCGGGATATCCGCAACTACCCCCACACCCTGCTGTTTCTGCTTGCGTTTCTCGTTTACAACGACGGCATCCAGACCGTCATTGCGCTGGCGTCGGTGTTCGGACAGGAGGAACTTGGCCTCAGCATGGGCACGCTGACGTCGGTGATCCTGATGGTCCAGTTCGTAGCGTTTATCGGGACGCTGCTGTTCAACTGGATCGCCAAGGTGATTAACAACAAGCGCGCCGTGATGCTCAGCCTGGTGATCTGGACCCTGGTGCTCATCTACGCCTACGCCGCGGTGACCACCGCTGCCGAGTTCTACGCGATGGCGGTGGTGATCGGACTGGTGCTTGGGGGCAGTCAGGCGCTCAGCCGCTCCATCTTCTCCTTCATGATCCCGAAGGGCCGGGAGGCAGAGTACTTCAGTCTCTACGAGATCAGCGACAAAGGCACGAGTTGGATGGCGCCGCTGCTTTTCGGACTGGTGCTGCAGTTTACGGGCAGCTACCGGACCGCGATCCTCACGCTGATTGTCTATTTCATCGTGGGTTTCATTCTGCTGGCCATGGTCGACATGCGGCGCGCCGCCACCGAGTCCGGCAACGCGCTGCCGGAGCCGTGACTTAGGTCATTCCACGTATCGTCCGGCCGTGATAAGCTTCCGGTCAGAGCTGCCTTACTGGGTTGAGCGCGGCTCCGAGTTGAAGCACGAGGGCTGAGACGATGAAATCACAGATCCAGAAACTGACCGGCAGAAGGTCGTTTTTCAAGGCTGGCGCCGCGGCGGTGGCGGCAGGCTTTTGGGCCGATGAGACGCTGGAAGCCACGACCCAGAACGTAAACACACGATCCAAACCATCCGACCTGAAGATTACCGATCTGCGCGTCGCGACGGTGAAGGGCGCGCCAATGACGTGCCCGCTGATCAAGATAGACACAAACCAGGGCATCTACGGACTCGGCGAGGTGCGCGATGGCGCGAGTGCCACGTATGCGCTGATCCTCAAGAGCCGGCTGCTTGGCGAGAACCCCTGCAACATCGATAAGATTTTCCGCAAGATCAAACAGTTCGGGTTCCATGCGCGGCAGGCCGGTGGTGTCTGCGCCGTCGAGATGGCGCTGTTCGACCTGGCCGGGAAGGCCTACAACGTGCCCGCCTACCAGATGCTCGGTGGCAAGTTCCGGGATACGATCCGGTGCTATGCCGATACCGACCAGTCGCGCGATCCCAAGGTCTTTGCGAACCGGCTGAAGGGCCGCATGGACCAGGGCTTCACCTTCCTCAAAATGGATCTCGGCATCGGGCTGGTAGCCGACAAGCCTGGCACGCTCTCGCGCCCGTTGGGCATCACGCCGCGCGATGTCTCGCGCACGCAGCATATGTTCACCGGCATCGAGATCACGGACAAAGGGATCGCGATGATGGCCGACTACGTGGCACAGGTCCGCGAAATCATCGGCTATGAGATTCCGCTGGCTGCCGATCACTTCGGCCATGTCGGCGTCAACTCGTGCATCCGGCTCGGCAAGGCGCTGGAGAAGTACAACATGGCCTGGCTGGAGGACATGATTCCGTGGCAGTACACGGACCTGTGGAAGAGGATTACCGACGCGATCGATGTTCCGACCTTGACCGGCGAGGACATCTATCTGAAGGAGCCCTTCGAGGAGCTGTGCCGGAACCACGCCGTCGACATGATCCATCCGGACCTGGCCTCCTCCGGCGGATTGATCGAGACCAAAAAGATCGGCGACATGGCGCAGGAGTTCGGCGTCCCGATGGCGATGCACTTCGCCGGAACCCCGGTGTCCTGCATGGCCAACGTGCACTGCGCCGCGGCGACCGAAAACTTCCTGGTGCTTGAGAACCACTCGGTCGACGTGCCGTGGTGGGACGACATGGTCGACGGCATCGAGAAGCCGATCGTCAACAAGGGCTTCATCAAGGTCCCGGATAAGCCGGGACTGGGAGTCACGCTCGTGGACGACGTAGTGAAGCAGCACCTGCTCACGCCCGGCTACTTCGAACCGACTCCGGAGTGGGACAAGGAGCGCTCGCACGACCGGCTGTGGAGCTGAGGCGGCTCCCTGTTAGTATGAGGATATCGGCAGCCCGTCCGGGGCTGCCGGCCCTCCTATGACCACATTGGATAATCCGCTGCTGAATCTCGGGTTTGAGATTCCTTTTGACCGAATCCGCGCCGGGCACGTCGAGCCGGCGATCGAGGAACTGCTGAAGGAGGCTGCCGCTCGGCTCGAGGAGATCGCATCATTTACAGGTGAGCGAACCTTCGAGAACACGATGCTCGCCATCGATCACATGACCGAGTCGCTCGATACGGCGATGAGTGTTGTGCGGCATCTGGAATCGGTCGCTACCTACCCGGAACTGCGGGAGGCTTACAACAAGATCCAGGAGCCGGTGAGCGCCTTTTACGCCAGCATCCCGCTACATGAAGGGCTCTGGAACGCCGTGAAGGACTACGCCGAGACCGAGGAGGCCCGAAACCTGACGGGCGTGCGGCAGCGCTTCCTGAGAAAGACGATCGATAGTTTCCGGCGGCACGGAGCGGAACTCGATGCGGCTGGCAAGGCCCGGCTGTCGGAGATCGATGTCGAACTCGCGCGCCTCACCACGAAGTTCTCCCAGAATGTCCTCGATTCGACCAACGCCTTCGAGCTGATTCTCACCGACGAGACGAAGCTGGCGGGCCTGCCGCCGTCGGCGATCGCGGCGGCGCGGGAGAGCGCGGAGTCCAAGGGAAAGCCGGGCTGGCGATTCACGCTGCAGCAGCCGAGCTACCACGCCGTGATGACCTACCTCGATGACCCGGCCATCCGCGAGCACGTCTACCGGGCGCACTCGACGCGAGCGGCCTCCGGTGAGTTCGACAACCGTCCGCTGATCGTCAAGATTCTCGCGCTACGTCGGGAAAAGGCGAACCTGCTCGGCTACCGCGACTTCGCCGACCTGGTGCTTGAAGACCGGATGGCCGGCAGCGGCGAGCGCGCCTGGCGATTCCTACAGGACCTGAAACAGCGAACCGTGCCGCATTTCGTGCGCGAGACCGACGCGCTGCTGCGCTTCCGCCGCGAACTCGAAGGGCCGCAGGCGCCGGAACTCCAGGCCTGGGATGTCGCCTATTATGCGGAGAAGGAGCGGGCGGCGCTCTTCGACTTCGACGAGGAGGACCTGCGGCCATATTTCCCGCTCGCCCAGGTAGTCGAGGGCATGTTCGAGCTGACGCGGCGGCTGTTCGGCATTCGCGTGGTGCAGAAAAGCGGCGTTCCGGCCTGGCATCCCGAGACGCTCTACTACGAGATTCAGGATGAGGACGGCGCCCTGCTCGGGGCGTTTTATGCCGACTGGCATCCGCGCGAGACCAAGCGCGGCGGCGCCTGGATGGATGCCTTCGTGACGGGACATCCCGAGGAGGGGCGCTTCACGCCGCATCTTGGGCTGATCTGCGGCAATCTCACGCCGCCGGTACGCGATACGCCTGCGCTGGTGACTCATCGTGAGGTCGAGACCGTCTTCCATGAGTTCGGCCACCTGATCCACCACTGCCTGAGCCGCGTCGAAATTCGGAGCCTCTCGGGCACCAGCGTTCCGTGGGACTTCGTCGAGCTGCCGTCGCAAATCATGGAGAACTGGTGCTGGGAGCGTGAAAGCCTCGACCTGTTTGCGCGCCACTACGCGACCGGCGAGCCGATCCCGGGCGACCTGTTCCAGAAGATGCGGCGCGCTCGGACCTTCCGGGCTGCCTCGGCGCAGATGCGGCAGCTCAGCTTCGGCATCGCGGATCTGGCGCTGCATCGCGAGTATTCGCCCGACAGGCACGGCGATGTCATCGCCTGGACCCGCGAAATCCTGCAGGGGTTTTCTCCCGCGCCGCTGCCCCCCGAGCACGCGATGCTGGCGGGCTTCACGCACCTGTTTTCGAGTCCTGTGGCCTACGCGGCCGGTTATTACTCGTACAAATGGTCCGAGGTGCTCGACGCCGACGCGTTCACGCGCTTCCGCAAGGCCGGTATCTTCAGTGCGGATGTGGGCAGGGAGTACCGCGAGTGGATCCTTTCCAAGGGCGACAGCGAGGACCCGGCTGAGCTCTACCGCCGGTTTATGGGGCGCGATCCGGACCTGACGGCGCTGCTCGAACGGCAGGGGCTGGTCCCGGCTACTTAACGAAGCCCTGGCGCATGGCGAAGCGCACGAGTTCGGCGCTGCTCCGCAGCTGCAATTTCCGCATGATGCGGCTGCGGTGGGCATCGACGGTGTAGACGCTGATGTCAAGCTCGGAGGCGATGTCTTTGGCCGTGCGGCCCTCGGCGAGGCGCTGGAAGACGTCGCGCTCGCGCGGGGTCAGCAGATCGAGCGGGTTTCCGACGAACTGCTGGTAGTCCGAGAGCACGGTGTTGGAGACTCCGGGGCTGATATAGCCGTCGCCGCTGGCCACGGCCCGGACGGCGTTGATCAGCTCCGAGTCGATCGATTCCTTGAGGACGTAGCCCTTGGCGCCGGCGCGCAGCGTCTCGCGCACATAGGATGCGTCTTTATGCATGCTCAGCACAAGAACGCGCACCTCGGGCCAATTCTGCGCAACGCGCTGCGTCACTTCGACGCCGCTCAGCAGCGGCATCGCCACGTCGAGCAGCAGGACGTCCGGCATCAGCTCGGCGACCAGCCGCAGGGCCTCTTCGCCGTTGCCGGCTTCGCCCACGACTTCGAAGTCCCGATACTGGCTCAGGATGAGGCGGAAGCCGCGGCGCACCATCGCGTGGTCGTCGGCGAGCACGATGCGCGTCGGCTTGCTCATGCCGGTTCCCGGTTCATACGTTCTTGCCAAGCGACCAGACTCCATCCTTTTCCTTCCGTCCTCCATGGATGTTCTGTTCGGCGAGCGGGTGAGCCAGCGGCGTCGGCGGAGCGGGGCGGCGCAGACGAATCACGACTTCGACTTCGACACCGTTGTCCGGGTCGGACCGGATCGCCACGTATCCCCCCGCCGCGCGCGCGCGTTCGTGCATCCCGAGCAGGCCAAGGCCCTTGCTCGCCTTCTCATTGCGGAAGCCCCCGCCGTTGTCGGCAATCCGCAGAGTGACAAGATCGCCTTCCGAGCGCAGTTCCACATCGACCCTGGTTGCCGAGGAGTGCCGGGACACATTCGTCAGAGCCTCCTGGGCGATACGGAACAGGTGCGTCTCGATTTCCGGCATGATGCGCTGCCGCATGTTGCTGCGATAGTCGACGACGATCCCGGTGCGCTGGGAAAAGCCTTGGGCCAGCTCGCGCAGGCCGGCATCCAGGCCGAAGTCATCGAGGATTCGTGGCCGCAAAAGCTGCGACATCTCGCGGGCCATCACAACGGCCTCCTTAGCCAGGGCGCGGGCATCGTCAAGCCGCTCGCGGCTGTCGGCATCGCCGGCCTGTAGAACGGTGAGATTGGCCTCAATCGCGTTGAGCGTCTGGCCGAACTCGTCGTGCATGTCCTGCGAGAAGCGCCGGGCGGCATCCTCCTGCTCCGAGAGGATGTGCAGCGAGAGGCGCCCCAGGCTTTCGGCGTGCTTTTCGAGCGCCAGGAAAAGCCTGACCGAGTAGACGACGCAGGCGCCACCGCACAGGACGGCGAGCCCGATGGCCAGCGCGTGCAGGATGCCTGCGAACTGGATGCGGCGGGCGTCCTTGCTGAGTTCCTCGGCCCGAATGCTGGCAACATCGTCGTAGCTGATCTCCATCAGCCGTGCGATCGAGGCGATGAATTGGCGGTGCAGGGTGGAAAGCTCGGGCGAGTTGTTCTGGCTGAGCGCGAGCAGCCGGTGAATTTCGAGGAACAGCGGGCCGGCGCTCTGTTCCACATGCAGCCAGGCAAGGTGCTCGTCTTCAGGGAACTCCTGCTGCCTCGCCTCGCGAGTGTCTTGCAGGATTTGCTCCTCGAGCGTCTCGATCTCCTTGCGGAGTCCACGCGGCCAGTGCCCCAGGTTCTCTTTGGCCATAGAGAATAGCGCGAGGCCGAGGTTGGCCTGGTGGCGCTGGAGCCTGTCAATCAGGCGGGTTTGCAGGAGCAAGCGGTCGGAGAGCCGCTCGGCTCCCTGCTCGATCGACCGCATGGCCAACAAGCCCAGCAGGCCCGACCCGAGCATCAGCAGAATCACTAGCGCAAAGCCGCCGACGAGCGTCCGCTGGAAGCGCTTTTCGATGTACTGAAAGCGGGGCTGGTCGCGGTATGGCATACAGTGATCCTGGGGGCCAATAGCAATGCCCGCCTTTATGTTCTCAAGGTATTCGTTAGGATTCTACCCTCAATCACCAGTAGAAAAACCTCCCAAGTCTCTGTTACATGCTGCCGAAACCCCCCCGGTACGGCATTAGTGAGCGATACGAATCGCAGTGATTCTATTGAGCCGGCTGACCGGCACGTCCACAGTGGAACTGGGGGGGAAGTCCGATTCGCGCTATACGCGCGCGTTGTACTTCTACATAAAATCAGCATGTGGGAAAGACTTAAGCTCTTCTTCACGTTCCGCGACAGCCGGTTTGAGGACCTGAACCGCCAAAACTGGAAGTCGACCACCTACCGAGACTTCAGTGCGGGCCTGGTGACTGCGATGACCGCCATTCCGATGGCGATGGGCTTCGCCATGGCAATGGGACTGCGGCCCGAGCAGGGGATCATCGCGGGCGCCCTGGCGTGCGCCGTTGGCCGGACCTTCGGCGGGTCCAAGTACCAGGTTTACGGGCCGACGGCCGCGTTTATCCCGCTGATCTATGCCTTCACGCAGAAGTACGACCACAGCTTCCTGGTCTTCGTATCAATCCTGGCGGGCGTAGTCCTCTGTCTGTTGGGTATGGGCGGACTCGGCAAGATCGCCAAGCTGGTGCCGAATTCGATCGTCGTCGGATTCACGGTCGGAATCGGTATCACCATCGCGGCGACGAATCTCTACGATGTGCTGGGCATAACGTCCGGCGGCGGGGGCAACCTGTGGGCCAAGCTGCAGGGCGTCGCTGCGCATATCGGTGAGTTCAATATCTTCGCCCTGGTGATCGGGTTGCTGACCTTCGGGCTGACGCGCTACCTTTTGCGGGTCTCGATCTTCATCCCGGCGCCGCTGATCGCGGTGGGCGTATCGACGGCCATTACGGCGACGCTGTGGGGCGAGAAGGGCCTCACGCTGATTCGCACCAAGTACGGCGAGATCCCGACCAACTTCTTCGTCTTCACCCCCCCCTCGATGCCCGCGCTGACTCCAGCCCTGATGCTCGACATTACGTATTTCGTGGTGGGGATCGTCTTTATCTCGGGTGTCGAAAGCCTGCTCTGCTCGTCGATGGCGGACAAGCTGGCAGGCAACCGCAAGACGCCGTTCAACCCGGATAAAGAGTTCTTCGGCCAGGGTATGGTCCAGATCCTGACGCCCCTTGTGAACGGTTTCCCGTGCACGGGAGCGCTGGCGCGCACGGCGACCAGCATCAAGGCCGGCGCGGTGACGCCGCTGGCGGGTTACTTCAAGTGCGTGCTGAAGCTCGGGATGGCGATCTTCCTGGCGCGGTGGCTCGAGCTGGTGCCGATGGCCTGCATCGGAGGCATCATGTTCTGGGTAGCCTCGAACATGATCAAGGTCAAAGAGATTCAGCACGTTTTTGCAGGCAATGCTTTCCACGCGTTCCTTATGGCTTACACGGCGATCATGGTCCCGATGACCGACTTTCTGACGGGAGTTCTTTCGGCCCTGATTATCTTTGCGGTGCTGCGCGGGCGCTTCGACAAGCCGGAGGGCGGCAAAGTCGGCGACGAGAAGAAGCGTATGGCGGAAGTGGCGGCATAAGGAACCGGCAACCATGTTCCCAATTCAACGCATTCTGGTCGCGGCCGGCCTGGAGCCGGCGGCCGTCATTTGTGCTGCCGAAAAGATGCGGCTTCTGTTTCCCGGCGCCGAGGTGGAGACCTTTCACCTGGAGGGCGGACCCTCGGGCGAACTCCTGGACGAGATGTTGTGCCGGGCTGTGGACTGGCGTGCGGACCTGATCGTGGTCGGGGCGCGCAGGCACGTAATGGCCAGTCGAACCGCAATGCTGGCGCCGTGCTCGGTCCTGATGGTCCCCGATGAAGTGGAGTTCTCGTTCGGCCGGATCCTCGCGCCGGTCGACTTCTCCGATCCTTCCTCCGACTCCGTGCGAATTGGCTATGAACTGGCCCGGGCGGCAGGGGTCGAGTTCCGCGCCGCCGCGGTCGAAAGCGACGACGAGCCTTGGCTACCCTCCGAGGGACGGCACGAGGACGTCCTCGAACGGCTGCGTGATTTTGCAACGCGGGCCGCAGGACCCGGCGCGGCCGAGGGGGCCATCGTCGAGCCGCTCGCCCGTTCGAGCGCCATGCTGCGCAATGGCAGCCTTTCCCCGGCGCGCCGGATCGAGGGCGCCGACATCGCTTCGACCATCGTCGCGGTGGCGCGGCGCGAGCGTGCGTCCCTGATCGTCATGGGCACGCGCGGCAGGACGCGGTCGGCTTCGGTTCTGCTTGGCAGTGTGACTGAGAAAACGATTCAGTTATCGCCCGTGCCGGTGCTGGCGGTAAAGCGCTTCGGAGCCCAGATGGGCCTGCTGGAGGGCCTCCTGGAACGGCTCCGGCAACAGCCGCCGATTCGTACCAATTAAGCGGACACGGAGGGTCATATGAAAGAACGGCACGATCTCGACTGCTTCGGCTATCTCTCGGATATTCTGTTCGAACCGCACGACGGCCCGGCCCCGACCTTCGGACCACTCCCTCGACCCCAGACGGAGCCGGCCGAGACGCCCGAGACGGCGCGGCCGCAATTGGTGTCTTTCCGCGAGAAGCTCGCGTCCTGATCCATTCCCGCCATCGGTTACTCTGGAACGATAGTGGCGAGCTACCTCGAAGACCTGGCCTACATTCACGACAGGGGATTCAGCGAGTTCGCGCTGCGCTCGTCGAGCGGACTCCTGCGAATTCTGCGGCGCTACAGCATCGATCGCGGGTTCGTTGCCGACCTCGGATGCGGCAATGGTATCTGGGCGCGCCAGCTTACTTTCGCTGGCTATCGCGCCCTGGGGATCGATGCCTCGCCCGCGATGATTCGGCTCGCCCGGAGGAACGCCCCGGCGGCGCAGTTCCGGGTGGCTTCGCTGGTTGATGGGACGCTTCCGAAGTGCGACGCGGTGACTGCTATCGGCGAGGCGTTGAGCTACGCATTTCACGGCGACGCGAGCGGCCGGCGAATCGGGGCATTCTTCCGGCGCGTTCACCGCGCGCTGGCGCCCGGCGGCGTATTCATCTTCGACTTCGCCCGCACGGGCCGAGAGCCAGCTGGCATGCCCCGAAAGAGCTACTGGACAGGCGATAACTGGGCCGTCCTGGTTGAGGCCGAGGAGGACGCGGGCCGGCGTCTTCTGACGCGGCAGTTGGTGAGCTTCCGAATGGTCGGGCGCTGTTACCGCCGTGTCGAAGAGACCCACGTCCTGCGGCTTTACGAAGGCGGAGAGTTGGAGGAGCGCCTGGCGGCCGCCGGCTTCGAGGTCCACAGGCTCCGAGGCTTCGGAGAGTACCGGTTTCGCTCCGGCCATGGCGGGATGGTGGGGCGCAAACCGGTTTAGCGGCCTTGGTTCTTCTCCAGTAGCCGCAAGTGAACCTTTGCGACCATGTGCATGTACCCTCCCAGCGCGTAGCGGTCGTCGGCTGCTTTGGCGACGTGGAGGCGGGCGCGTTGCCCATCGCCCAGGGCCTCGAAGTACAGGCCGAGGTAAAGTTGGGCGTAGAACTGGCCCGAAGGGCCGGTTCCCGCAGCGAGGACGTCGTCCGGAGTGAGTTCGCCGTGGAACATCCGGTAGACTTCTCGCATCGGAATGCGCGAGTCAGGGCCGACCGGCAGGAGCGCGGCCTTGGCCTTCTCCGGCGATTCGAGTCTGGCCACGCAGAGGAAGTGCCAGGCGGCATTCTCGACATCGTCGGGGTTTACCAGGCGGTGCGCTTCGAACTGCTCGCGGCAGTCCTTGTAGCGGCCGGCGTAGTAAAGGGCGATGCCGCGCTGCCAGAGGTGAGGCGCGTAGTCGGGGACCATCCGCGCAACCTTGTCGAAGCCGGCAGCCGATTCGCTGATCCGGCCGGCGCGGAAGTCCTCGACGGCGCGGTCGAACACATCCCGCGCGGACTGCGCCCAGGCGACGGCCGAGAGCAGCAGCATCAACAGTCCCGTCCGGATCATTTCGCTCCCTCGATCGAGTAGGCCGCCAGCGTTGTCTCATTGCGGACGAAGAGGCGTCCGTTGGCGAGCGCGGGGTAGCTGCGCACCACGCGCGGCAGCAGTTGTGCCTGGCTTTCGGGTTTGAACGCCTCCGGGCTGGCAGCCGCGATAATACCCTCGCCGTTCTCCTTGACGATCAGCAGCCGGTCGCCGATTCGCGTGACCGTGCCCGCGCCGATGCCGTCCGCGCTCCAACGCACCTTGCCGGTTTTCATCTCGATGCATCGGAAGCTTTGGCCGAACTCCTGCCGTCCGTGAAAACCGTAGAGAAAGCCGTCCTTGAGGACGCTGCTGGCGTAATGACTGGAGAGCGCCTCGTCGGAGGACCAGAGCTGCTTGAGCCGGTCGCCCGTGGCTTCGAGTAGCGTAGCGCCCGTGTTATAGCTCGCCGAAAGAAAGATCAGGTTGCCCGCGACGATCGGGACTGCCGCGTTTACGGAGGCGTGGCTGCGAGCCCGCCAGGGGAACTGAAAGCGCACCGAGCCGGTTGCCGGATCGACAGCGACCAGCCCGGCGCGCGTGAGACAGAGGATGCTGCGTCTGCCCTCGACGGTGGTGGCAATCGGCGAGGAGTAGCCGGCTTCGTCGTTGGTCGCGGTCCACAGCACCTTGCCGGTTGCGGCTTCGAAGGCCACGAGTCCGGAGCCCTCGGGACCGCCTACATTCACGACGACCGTGTTGCCCTCCACCAGCGGCGATGCCGCCGCTCCGAAAAAACCCTTCCGGGCCTTGAAACGGCTGTGCGTATCGATGCCCCAGAGCTTCTTGCCGGTCGCGAGGTCCAGCGCGTGGAGCATGCCTTCGGCGCCGTAGGTGTAGATGCGCCCTCCGGCGATGGCGGGCGTGCCGCGCGGACCCTCGTCGAAGCCGAAGTCGTCGCGATAGGCGGTGGGGTACTCGAAGCTCCAGATCCGCTTGCCGCTGGCCGCATCGAGCGCTGCCACGATCTCATTTCCGCCTTTCCGGTGAAACAGGATGAGGCGCTCGCCCGCCACCGCCGGGCTGCTGAATCCGGCGCCGACCTCCTGTTTCCATAAGAGCCGCGGATTGTGCAGCGAGAACGAGGTCGAGGGCCCGGGGTAGGCTCCGTTGCGGTCCGGACCGAGGAACTGAGGCCAGTCAGACGCGGCGGCCGTAGCCGCGAGCATCGCGAGGAGAAGAATCGGGCGGCGCATGAACATCCAGCCTAAATCATTCCGAGCGGGACGTCATGGTCCGGGGCTGGGAAGTGACGGTCAATCTCGCGGATGTCCTCTTCCGTGAGTCTCCAGCCAACGGCGCCGGCGTTCTCGCGCACGTGGTCCGGGTTGCCGGACTTCGGGATGGCGGAGACGCGGTCCCGCATGAGAAAGTTCAGGACCACCTGGCGCGATGTCTTGCCGTGCCGGCGGCCGATCTCGATGAGCGCGCGGCCGGCCGGGGAGTCGCGCCGGGGAAAGTCGCCGTGGCCGAACGGACTGTAGCCCATGACGGCGATCTCGTGGCTTTCGCAATAGCGGATGAGGCGGCGCTCAATGCCGCGGTCCTGCAGGCAGTAGAGCACCTGGTTGCAGGCGAGGCGCTCATTGCGGAGGGCCCGGCGAGCGCGTTCGAGGTCATCGACATCGAAGTTGCTGACGCCGATGTAGCGCGTGAGCCCGTCGCGAACCAGCGATTCGAGGCCGCGCATGGTTTCAGTGATCGGGTGGCTGCCGGGCCAGTGGAGCAGGTAAAGATCGAGCTGGTCGATACCGAGCCGCTGCAGGCTGCGCTCGCAGGATCGGCGCGTGCCGTCGTAGGTGGCGTTCGACGGCAGGACCTTGCTGACCAGATAGAGTCCTTCCCGGCATCCCTCGATGGCCTTGCCGACGATCTCCTCGGCGCGCCCGTTGCCGTACATCTCGGCGGTATCGATCAGAGTCATGCCCAGTTCGATGCCGAGGCGCAAGGCGGCGATGGCGCGCTCCTCCGGGTCCTGCTCGATCATCCATGTGCCCTGGCCGAGGAGGGGCCAGAGCTCGTTGGTCCAGCCGAAGCGGTGCGTTGTCATCAGGTTCTATGATCGCGGAACTCGCGGCCCGTAAGGAAGCGCCAGATGAGGAGCCCGATGGCGGCGGCGGGCGCGGCGAATATGACGCCGAGGGGGCCAAAGAGCATGCCTCCGAACAGCACGACGAGAAATACAGCCCACGGCCGAAGCCGCAGGTAGACCCCGAGAATTTTTGGAGCGAGATAGAAGCCTTCGAGCGCTTGGGCTAAGGTGTAGACTCCGAGGACCGCGAGGTATTGCCAGAGTTCGGCGCGTGCGATCAGCAGAGTCAAAAGCGGGGCGAGCAGTCCGAGAATCGGGCCGACGAGCGGGACGGCGTGCGCGAATCCGCAGATCAGGGCCACAAGCGGCCACAGTGGCACGCCGATCAGGGGAAAGCCGACCAGGTAGATCAGCGTCAGGATGAAAACGATCTGGATCTGGCCGCGGACATAGCGGACGAGCGTCCGGCCGATCTCGCGAAAGAGGTCCGGAAGTGATTCGCTGTCAGCGTTTCGGGGCATGAGTGGATGCTCAGATTTTACCCGTGGCGGGGCCGACGGTGGCAAGGTGCTCCTGCCGACCGTTCTCGTCGAAACGAACGATTTCCGCCTGGAGTCCCTTTTCGAAGTCCAGGAAAACCTCGCGGGGGTCTTGGATGAACGTCAGGATGCCCGACGGATCCGTTTGGCCCTCTATGGTGACGTTGCCGTCGCTCAGCAGGATGCGCGCGCCGGGTGCAGGAACACCGTCGCGTAGCAGACTGAGTTTGTATAGGCACCGTTCCTCAATAGCAACGCTAATCTCCCTGGAGGCGAGGTGTTCCTCGGTGATCGGAAGCGTGATAATCCTGACGTTGCCGAAGTGCCCGCTCTTTCCGCTCGGGAGGTGAGTGATAACGCACTCGCCGAAGCAAACCCAATACTCGCCTCGTTCCGTCACCGGGGCGGTAAGCGTGTTGGGGCCAACGCACTCCGCGTGCAGGAGCAGGGCATCCGCTCGGAACAGGAACAGCGCGAGCCTGCCGGACTCCACACGGAAGTGCCCGGATTTAATACGGATGTCCATATCGTGCTACGCCGTTGGACTCGATCGTGCGCGGTTGCGTTACATCCTGCGAGCCGCGCACGATCGGATTGAACTAATGCGAGTGTCGAGGAACCACTTTTCGCAAGTCGCGGTACTTGACGGCGAACTCGAAGCAGGCGCCGGTTTCGAGCTGACCGACGTGGGTGCGGTGCAGCTCCTGCCAGGGCGAGTCATGCTTGAGTTCCGGAAGCTTGAGCGCGGCCCGGCGGCGTTCGATATCCTCGTCGCTGATGAGGATGTCGACGCGGCGGTTGCGCAAATCGACCCGCACCTTGTCTCCGGTCTCCAGGATCGCCAGATTCCCGCCGACAGCCGATTCCGGCGAGGCGTGCAGGATCGACGGGCTGTCCGAAGTCCCGCTCTGGCGCCCGTCGCCCAGGCACGGCAGCATCCGGACACCCTGCTTAATGACGTAGTCCGGCGGGGTCATGTTCACGACCTCGGCCGAGCCGGGATAGGCCACCGGGCCTGCGCCGCGCACCACCAACATGCAGGAGTCGTCTATCGCCAGTTCCGGATCGTTAATGCGCCGACGGTAATCCTCCGGGCCGTCAAAAACAACGACGCGCGAGGTGAAGCAGTCCTCAGAGCCAGGGGTACTGAGGTAGCGCTTGCGGAACTCGGGGCCGATCACCGAGGTCTTGAGGACCGCCGAGCTGAAGAGGTTGCCGGAGACGATCAGGAAGCCGGCGTTCTCCATCAGCGGATTGTCGATGGGACGAATGACGTTCGGGTCCAGCGTGCGCGAGTTCTGGTGATTCTCGCAGACGGTCTTCCCTGTGACGGTCAGGGCGTTCGGCCGGATCTCTCCGGCGCGCATGAGTTCGCCGATGATCGCGGGCACGCCGCCGGCAAGGTAGAAGGACTCGCCGAGAAATTCGCCGGCCGGCTGGATGTTGGCCAGCAGCGGAATGTGATGCCCGACGGTTTCGAAGTCGCGGATCTCTAACGGAGTGCCAACATGGCGCGCGATCGCCAGCAAATGGGGGACGCAGTTGGTCGAGCCGCCGATGGCGGAGTTGACCACGATGGCGTTCTCGAAGGCCTCGCGCGTGAGAATCTTGTTGGGAGTCAGGTCTTCGTGCACCATGTCGACGATGCGCATCCCGCTCCGGTAGGCCATCTTGGCACGTTCGCCATAGGGTCCGGGAATGGCCGCGCAGCCGGGTAGCGACATGCCGAGGGCCTCGGCAAGCGAGTTCATCGAGAGCGCGGTGCCCATGGTGTTGCAGTGGCCGACGCTCGGGGCCGACGCGCACACCATGTCGATCAGTTCGGCTTCGTTGATCTCGCCTCCGGCGAGCTGCCGGCGCGCTTCCCAGAGCGCCATGCCGGAGCCGGCGAGCTTGCCCTTGTAGTAGCTATTAATCATCGGACCGCCAGACAGGACGATGGCGGGAATATTTACCGTTGCGGCGGCCATCAGGCAGGCCGGCGTGGTCTTGTCGCAGCCGGTCATGAGGACGACGCCGTCGAGCGGATAGCCGCAGAGTATCTCGACCAGTCCGAGATAGGCGAGGTTGCGGTCGAGCGCGGCCGTCGGGCGGCGGCAGCTCTCCTGGATCGGGTGAACGGGGAACTCGAACGGAATGCCGCCGGCGTCGCGGATACCGTCGCGGACGCGCTGGGCCAGATTGAGGTGGTGGCGATTGCAGGGCGAGATATCGCTGCCGGTTTGGGCAATGCCGATGATCGGTTTGCCGGATTGCAGCTCCTCGCGCGTGATGCCGTAGTTATTGAAGCGTTCGAGGTAGACAGCGGTCTCCCCCGGTTCGGTCATGTCGTTGAACCAGATTTCGCTGCGGAGCCGCCTGGAGTGTTTTTCATTCATAATCTCGATACCGTTTCGCGAGGGTGAGGGTACCCGTTCAGTATATCTTCAGGTAGTCGAGCAGGGCTTGCGTGGCGTCCTCATCGAGCCAGTCCTTTGTGCCGGGGGCGCCCCCGTGGCCATCTCCGATCAGGGTTCGCATGCGCTTCAGGTCGGGCGGAGGATCGCGCCGGAAGAGCCCCTTGAGGCTGCCGGCCTGTTTTTCCGCACGATCGTCGGGCTTATGGCACTGTCCGCAAAAGGAACGGAAGAGCGTCTCGCCGGCGGAGGCGACGCGCGGCTTGGCGTTGAGGGTCTTCAGAAAGGCGACCAGGTCGTCGAGATCGTCCTCGCTCATCAGATAGCGATAGGAGGGCATGCGGTCGTAGCCCTCGATGATGAGGGTCTTGACGTTTTCCTCGGTGACGCGCTTGCCGTTGTTAAGCCGGACCTTGCCGAACAGGGTGCGGAGTGACGGACCCCACTTCCTTTCGTCATCCTCATGGCTGTGGCAGGCGACGCACTGGCGGAAGAGTTCCTTCCCCCTGGCGGCGTCGGCCGCGCAGAGGAGCGGGATGGCGGCCGCGAGCATCGCGGCGAGGCAGAGGAATCGGCGCATGGAGCCTACATGATTGCCGCGACCGGGCCTTGGTCGACGCTGAGTTCGTCCTCCGAAATCTTGTGGACGCTCTTCGGGTTGAAAGTCTGGCGCGTACCGTGGCGCAGCGCGACCTCGATGCGCCCGCCGCAGAGGACGAAGAACTGGAGGAGGAATCCGCCGCCCTCCATCTCTTCCAACTGGTACTGATCGGCGGGGAGGCCGTCGATCCACGCGGGGAAGCGGTCGGCGAACTCCGGCGTCCGGACGATTTCCGGAGGCAGCGCAAGGATCAGGGTCCCGGGTTGCTGGACGAGCAAGGAGGCGATACGTCCGCGCGTTTCGGCCATCCGGCGCACGAGGCGTTCGGCCAGAGCGAGTCCCGCTGCGTCCAGATCCGCGGGAGTGGGAATGCCGAAGGTGATGTGATGTATGAACGGGTTGCCGTAGTTCTGGGCGGCCATGCGCTCGTGGGCGTCGTCGTCAACGGGGTGAACGACGGCAATGTGGTCCGGCCAGCCCTCCTGGCGCAAGGCGGAGGCGGCCGGAAGCGACGCCGCCACGTTGATGTAGTCGCAGCCGTCGACGGGCGAGGGGTAGCAGCGATTGTCTGCTCCGAGGACGTAACCGAGCCGCTTGAGCGGGCCCGCGAGGAGCCGCGGCGGATCGGTGAACATAGCGAAGTGGTCGGGGTTGTGCTTCATCGGAACTCCGCCCCGCGCGAGCTTGTCGCCGAGTTCGCGCGCTTCGACGAGGCGTTCACGCGCGTTGCGCACGGGAATGCCGAGCTGTTCCTCGAATCGCTCCGGCAATTGAAAATTCTGGCTCATCGGACTCCTCTGGCGTTAGTGTACCGAATCGGGCCTGGGCGGGGGTTTTGATTGCTTCTCCGCGCGCTGGAGGGTGAACCGGTCCGGTAGCGAGAGGTGACGCAGGCCGAAGGCGACACGCCTGCGCCGTGGTATGAAGTGATGGCGGGAAAATGAGCGGCGCCACCTCCGAAACGCGGCTGCCGGGCCGGGACTGGCGTGCTATCCTACGGGAGAATGCCTGAGGGGTATCTCCCGATTTTCATTTTTCTGGTCGCGGCGATACTGTTCCCGGTGGTTACCCTCATTGCGGCTCGTCTGGTCCGGCCGTCGCTGCCGTTCCGGACAAAGCTCGAAGCCTATGAGTGCGGCATTGAGGCGGCTTCGAATTCGCGCGGGCGTTATACCGTCCGCTTTTATATCATCTCGATCCTTTTCGTCATTTTCGACGTGGAGACGATTTTTCTGTTCCCCTGGGCCGTGCGCTACAAGCTGCTTGGATGGTTTGGCGTGGCCGAAGTGGCGGTATTTCTTCTGATCCTGATCGTCGGCTACTACTGGGCATATCGCAAGGGCGCGCTCGACTGGGTCTGAGCAGGGTATCGCTTTGACCGAACGCCTGTATTACTACGATTCGTACCTGGCAGCGTTTCGGGCTCGCATCGTCGGGCGCGCGGCCGAGCCGTTGCGCCTCTACCTCGACCGCACGGCTTTTTATCCGGAATCCGGCGGGCAGCCTTACGACCTCGGCCAGATCGCGGATGTGCCGGTGGTGGAAGTCATCGATGAGGGCGACCGGATTGCCCATGTCGTCGCCGCGCCGGTAGAAGCCGGCGAGGCGGAATGCCTCATCGACTGGCCGCGCCGCTTCGAGTACATGCAGCAGCACAGCGGCCAGCATCTGCTGTCGGCTGTTTTCGAATCGCTCTACGGCATCCGGACCGTCAGCGTGCATTTCGGCAGCGACAGCGCCACGATCGACCTGGAGACGCGGGCCCTGACGGCGGCGCAGATTGCCGCGGCCGGAGAGCGGGCGAATGCGCTGGTTTTTGAGAACCGGCCGATCTCGGTCGCCTTCGAGGACGCTGCCGACGCATCCGGACTGCGGAAGCCCGCCGAGCGCGGCGGCGTGCTTCGCATCGTCTCAATCGACGGACTGGACCGGTCCGCGTGCGGCGGGACCCACGTCCGCGCAACCGGCGAGATCGGGCCGATTCTCATTCGGCGCCTGGACAAGATCCGGGGCAACGTACGGGTGGAGTTCCTGTGCGGCGGCCGCGCGGTGCGGCGGGCCCGGGCGGATTATGATTTATTGGTCCGCGCCGCGCGAACCTTTTCCGCGCCGATCGATGAACTGCCGGCCCTGGTTGCCGCGCAAACCGAGCGGCTCCAGGAGTCAGAGAAAATTCGCCGCCGGCAGGCCTCGGAACTGGCGGGCAGGAAGGGGCGGGACCTGTACGAAGCCGCGGTCCCGGATGAGCGAGGGTTCCGGCAGTGTCTGCAGCGCATTCCGGAAGGCGTGATCGACGAAGAACTCCGGGCGGTCGCGCTGGGCTTCGCCGCCGGGACGAAGGCTGTCTTCGCCGTTGCCATCGAGGCGCCTCCGTCGATTCTGTTGGCGGTTTCGTCGGATTCGGGGCTCCACGCAGGTAACCTGCTTAAGCAAGCTCTGACGGCGGGAAACGGGCGCGGGGGCGGCAGTACACAGGTCGCCCAAGGGAGCCTTCCAAGCCGGGAGGCGCTGGTCCAGGTTGTAAGATCCCTTACGGTATTCGGTCTACCAGCTCAGGAATAGGAAATCGAATTCCCTTCGTAGCGGGTCTGGAGTACGATGAGAGCGGTGCGAACTGATGGTTGATATCCACAGTCACATACTTCACGGCCTGGACGATGGAGCCTCCAGCCTCGATGAGAGCGTTGAGATGGTTCGGATGGCGGCCGAGAACGGAACGACTGACATTGTCGCGACCCCGCACGCCAACATTGAATTCCGCTTTCGTCCCGAACTGGTCGCCGAGCGCGTCGCTGAGTTGCGGCAGGCCGTCGGGTCGCTGATTCAGATCCATACCGGCTGCGACTTCCACCTGCTGCACGATTACACGGAAGACGCAGTGGCTCACCCGGCTAAATACACCATCAATGGCAAGTGCTACCTGATGGTCGAGCTTTCCGACCTCATGATCTTCAGCAACACCGATCAGATATTTCAGAGGTTGATGGATGCCGGGATGATTCCGGTGGTGACGCATCCCGAGCGGAACTGGCTGCTCCAGCAGAGGTTGCCGCTGCTGGAGCGCTGGGTGTCGATGGGCTGCTGCATGCAGGTCACCGGCCAGAGCCTGTTGGGGCGGTTCGGCTCGAAGGCGAGGCGGTTCGGTGAGGAAATGATGGAACGCGGCCTGGTGCATTTCATCGCCAGCGACGCACACGACTCCCAGGACCGCACGCCGCGCCTGGACCAGGCCTTTCAGCACGTCTCGCGCAAGTACGGTGAGGCGCGCGCCGAGCGCCTGTTCCGGACGAACCCGAGGGCGGCTCTGTGCGGCGACCCATTACCGATTTCGACCCTCGATGAGCGCCAGACGCCGCGCCGCTGGTTTCAGTTCTGGTCCTGAGACCGGACGCCCCGGCAGCCGGAGGCACAATTCGCGAGGGCCGTTCGCCGATACGCGCGCATTCGAGGCGGGCGATCCTGGCCAGGCCGGAGGTACCGAGAAACGCCTTCGTTTTGTGGAGTCACGATCTCTCCTCCAGGGCATTGCCTGTCTCGAACTCCGTATGGTACATTGAACCCCACTACCGGCAGATCCAGACGACTCCAGAGATGTTCACGGGCATATTGGGGTTGTGGTGAGGGCTCGATGGACGAGTTCGACGCGACGGATTGGCACTCCGGCCTACATCGGCTTCTGGTTGAGGAAGCTGATGGAATCTTATGCATCCATGATTTGGATGGGCGGATTCTATATGCGAATTCTACGGCGAAGGTGTGTCTCGGCGCTTTGCCTGGGGATTTTGCGGGCCGCGGGCTTCACGACCGCCTGGCGCCGGAATCGGTCCCGGCTTTGGGCGAGTATCTGAAGAAACTTCGGGCGGCCGATGCGGCCGGCGTCGTCCTCCGATTTTCTTCGGATCGGAACAGAGTCCAATGGCTATGCCGGGGCCGGCGTTATGAGCGGGACGGACATGCCCCGATGATCGTTTGTCACGGCGTGGTGCTGGCCGCGAACGGGACAGAGGACCGGGAGGAAGTGAGCCCGCTGCCGGCCGCGCTGGATTATCTCCCTGACTTTGTCATCGTTCTTACTCTCGATGGCCGCATCCTGGATGCTACGCCGTCGCTGGCTCAATTCGCCGGTATCGGCAGGGAAGATCTCGTTGGACAGTCCATCTTCCACTTCCTCGAGTGTGAAGCAGAGGAGTGCGAGGTATCGGTCGACCCGAGACTTGTCAGCACCGCGGGATCGCCGGTCGAGTGGCGCTGGCGGCACAGGGACGGTTCGACGAGGATGATTGAGGCGATGACGCGAAGTTACCAGGATTCCTCGGGCGCCGGCCGGATCGTCGTGAGTGCGCGGGACGTGACCGAGCAGCGACGGTTCGCGCAATCGCTTGCGGAATCGGAAGAGCGCCGGCGCGAGCGTCAGAAGATGGATGCGATCCAGAGGCTGGCGGGGGGATTGGCTCACTCGTTCAACAATAGCCTGACCGTCATCACAGGCTACTCCGACATCCTGCTGCGCCGGGTGAATCCGGGCGACCCGGCGATCCACGCAATCGAGCAGATCCGGCGTGCGGCCGGGAAGCTCGCGGCACTCACGCGCCAGTTGCTGACCCTCAGCGGTCGCCAGGTGCTGCGTCCGGAGGTCGTGAATCCAGGCCGGGTCATTGAGGAAATGCGGGAGGAGTTGGAGCGGTTGGCAGGAGTGGACATTACCGTGGATTTCGCGGTCAGCCCGGTGCTGCGGAGCGTGCGGGTCGATACCGGGCAGTTCCGGCAGGCGGTCGGGCCGCTGATCACCTTCGCCAGCGGCGCGATGCCGGACGGCGGCGCGATCACGGTTGACACGACGAACGCGGAGCCGGATGAGGAGGAAGTCCTGGCAAACCCGGAACTGGCCGAGGGCGCTTGGATTCTGCTCTCAGTCAGCTACGACGGCGGCGGTGAGATTACTCGGCCGAGCACCTGGCTGTTCGAACCGTTCCATGCGGGTCAGCAGGGCGACGGCGGGCTCGAGCTTTCGGCGGTGTACGGCTTTGTCAGGCAGACCGGCGGCTGCGTGTCGGTCCGGCGCGGCCCTGGCCGCGGCGGCGCAGTGAGGGTGTTCCTTCCCGCGTATACCGGCGGCGCCGGCGCCCCAGCCGGCAGCCCGGGGACGGTGCTCGTGGTCGAGGACGAGGCGCCGACACGTGGCGTCCTTCGTGCCATGCTCGAGGAGCACGGCTACAGAGTTATCGAGGCCGGTACCGGCATTGAGGGGCTCGCGATCCTGGAAGAACGCGGCGATCAGATCGACCTGGTCCTCACGGATCTTGTAATGCCAGGCATGCGAGGCGATGAGATGATCCGAAAGGCAAAAGACAGGCGTCCAGACGTGAGGGTGCTGTACATGTCAGCTTGCGCGCAGAACCACGATACGGGTCCGGCCCCGTTCGTTGCAAAGCCGCTCTCAGTGGAGGAACTGGTCGGGTCGATTCGCGCCATTCTCGGCGCCGCCGGCGGAGGCAGGGCCGACTAGCGCTACAATACGCTTCAGAGCGTTAGGAATCCCATGTCAAGAGAATTTCGAAGCTACTTTCTTTCCGCTTCCTGCGTGCTTTTCGGGCTGCTCGCCCTGGCGGGTTGTTCGCAGCAGCAGCCCTCCGGCCCGGCCAAAGAACAGAAATCGGCCGAGCCCGCGCCTGCTCCGCTGCCGCCTCCGGCTCCAACGCGTGTACGCTTCACGACGAGCAAGGGCGACTTCGTGATGGAGGTTCACAAGGAGTGGGCTCCGCTTGGCGCCGAGCGCTTTCTCGAACTGGTGAATGCCGGTTTTTATAACGAGTCGCGATTCTTCCGCGTTGTTCCGAACTTCGTGGTGCAGTTCGGACTGGCGGCTAACCCAGCTGTCACAAAGAAGTGGGACCAGCGCATCGATGACGACCCCGTGCTCCGGACCAACCGCGTTGGCTCCGTGGCTTTCGCTACGAACGGGCCGAACACGCGTACCACCCAGGTGTTCATCAACCTCCGGGGCAACCAGGTTCTCGACGAGAAAGGTTTCGCTCCGTTCGCACAGGTCGTAGAGGGAATGGAAGTTGTCGAGAAGCTCTACAGCGGTTACGGCGAGCGGCCGGACCAGGAGCAGATCCGGCGGCAGGGAAACAAGTACCTGATCGAGAACTACCCGAATTTGGACTACATCAAACGGGCGGTCATCGAGTAAACGATAACGGGAAGGCCGCCGAATACGCTATATTATAGGGCATGTTTCTTGCGCGCATAGCCATTGGTGTCCTGCTCATGGCGCCGGTGGCGGTTTCTGCCCCGAAGCAGACGGCGCTCGACCGTTACGTCGCGGCGCCCGACGGAAGTTACAACTGGAAGTTAGTCCATTCGGTTCAGGCCGACACGGGAACCGCCTACTTCATCGAGATGACCTCCCAGACATGGAAGGCCGCCGAAATGGATCGGGGCGAGTGGAAGCACTGGCTCACAATCCTGAAGCCGAAGACCCTTACGTCAGATATCGGCCTGCTCTACATCACCGGCGGCGCCAATGACGGCAAGCCGCGCACTTCGGTCGACCGGACGATGCGAAACATCGCGGAGACGACCGGCTCGGTGGTGGCCGAGCTGCGAATGGTGCCCAATCAGCCCCTGGTGTTCAACGACGATCCGAAAAAGAAGCCGCGCTATGAGGACGACTTCATCGCCTATACCTGGGTCAACTATTTGAAGACCGGCGATGAGACCTGGCCGGCGAGGATGCCGATGACGAAGGCCGCGGTCCGGGCGATGGATACGGTGACCGCGTTCCTGGCGAGCGAGGAGGGCGGAAGTGTTCCGGTCGGCCGGTTCTTCGTCGCCGGCGGATCCAAGCGCGGCTGGACCACCTGGACGACGGCCGCGGTCGACAAGCGCGTCGTGGCTTTTGCGCCCATCGTGATCGATTTGTTGAACGTGATCCCCAGTTTCGTCCATCACTATCGCGCCTATGGCTTCTGGGCGCCCGCCGTGGGCGACTATTACGCGCACGGCGTGATGGATGAGATGGAGAATCCCAGGTACCTCGAATTGATGCGGCTGGTGGAGCCCTACCACTACCGCGACCGATACACGCAGCCGAAATTTCTCATCCACGGCGCCGGCGACCAGTTCTTCCTTCCGGATTCATGGAGGTTCTATTGGAAGGACCTGAAGGGCGAAAAGCATGTCCGCTATGTTCCGAACACCGATCACAGCCTGGCGCGTTCCGACGCGTGGGAATCCCTGACGGCGTTCTACGATGCCGTGCTCAAGGGCCGCCCTCGCCCGCAGTACTCCTGGCGGGTGGCGAAGGACGGGACGATCGAGGTCGAGACGAAGACGGCGCCCTCGGAGGTGAAGCTCTGGCAGGCGACCAATCCCGAGGCGCGCGATTTCCGGCTGGAGACGCTCGGGCCGAAGTTCACCAGCACAACGCTTGATCCCGTGAAGCCCGGCCGCTACGCCGCGAAGCCGGCCGCGCCGGAAAAGGGCTACACCGCGTACTTCATCGAACTAACCTTTCCGGGTGAAGGCGAATTCCCGTACAAATTTACGAGCGGCGTGGTGGTGACGCCCGACACGTATCCTTTCGGCCCCCCGGTGAAGGGCCAGACGAAGATCGGTCCGAAGCCTCCGGGACGGAGGTAGCGCCCGTCGCTACTTGGAAACCGGGGTCGCGGTCAGTCCCAACTGTAGCCTTAGGGCGCTCGCGGCGTCATCGATCGACGCGACCACGGTCGGCGAGCCCACCGGCACTACGACGGTCGAACTCCACTGCTGTCCAAATTAGCTGACCACCCTCAATCGGGCAGTTGATTCCAAAGGACATATCTGCGCCTTCTGAACCGT
>JBKBWD010000288.1:0-507 GCA_046289265.1 Bryobacteraceae bacterium
TGGGCGCCACTGCCATGGCCCTGACCGCCGGCGCTGCGCTGGCGGAACCCGCGATCATCTTCGACCTGGGTGGCAAATTCGACAAGAGCTTCAACGAGGCCGCCTTCAACGGGGCGGAGCGCTGGGCCAAGGAAACCGGTGGCACCTACAAGGAACTGGAGATGCAGTCGGAAGCCCAGCGCGAGCAGGCGCTGCGCCGTCTGGCCGAATCCGGTGCAAACCCGGTGGTCATGACCGGCTTTGCCTTCGGCGACGTGCTGAACACCGTGGCCCCCGACTACCCCGACACCAAGTTCGCGATCATCGACATGGTCGTCGACCAGCCGAACGTGAAGTCGGTCGTCTTCAACGAACATGAAGGCTCCTACCTTGTCGGGATGATGGCGGCGCTGGCCTCGAAGACCGGCACCGTCGGCTTCATCGGCGGCATGGACATCCCGCTGATCCGCAAGTTCGGCTGCGGCTATGCCCAGGGTGTGAAGGCCGTGAACCCCGATGCCAAGATCA
>JBKBWD010000289.1:0-507 GCA_046289265.1 Bryobacteraceae bacterium
ACCAGCAGGTCATCCGGCTGGACGACAAGCTGCGGGCCGGCGTGCTGGCGCTGCAGGCGGGCGAGGCCCTGATCGGCACCGAGCTGGCGGCGGACCTGGGCCTGACCCCCGGCAGCCGCCTGCGCCTGCAGTCGGCCGCGGGCGAGTCGCTCTCGGTGCGCGTGGCGGGCGTGCTGGACTATGGCATCCAGGATCTGAACCGCCGGCGCGTGCTGCTGCCGCTGCGCGATGCCCAGAGCCTGCTGGGTTATGGGCTGGACGTCACCGAAATCGACGTGCGCGCAGAGCGCCTGTTCGACGCCGAGGCGCTGGCCGCCGACCTGCGCCGCGCGACCGGGCTGATGGCCGACAGCTGGCAGGCGGCCAACGGCCAGTTGGTGACGGCGCTGCGCAGCCAGAGCGCCTCCAGCCTCATGATCCGCGCTTTCGTCACGGTGGCCGTGGCGCTGGGCATCGCCAGCGTGCTGGTGGTGTCGGTGGTGCAGCGCCAGCGCGAGATCGGCATCC
>JBKBWD010000290.1:0-506 GCA_046289265.1 Bryobacteraceae bacterium
GGTTGACGATCCGCCGCAAGGCCCGCGTGATCGGCCCGGGCGGCCTGCGTGGCGGCAATCTCACCCGCCCGCGCGCCACGCCCCTAATCCGCGGCGGCGACGGCCACCGGCGCCAGCCGTTCCGCCTCTGCCGCGCGCGCGACTTCCTCGGCGATGATCCGCGCGATCAGTGCCACGTCCTCGGGCGTGAAGGTCAGCGGCAGCCGCATGTCGATCAGCCCGGCCAGAATCCGGTCGGTCCGGGGCAAGGGCACCGGCCGGGCATACTGCCAATGCGCATAGCGGCTGGTGAACCCCTGCGGCTCCGCAGCCCCGAACCACTTCAGCTCCACCCCCCGCGCCGCGCAGCCCGCGACCATGGCCGCCACCCGCGCCGCCTCCCAGCCCGGAAGCAGGAACTGAAAGCTTGACCCGACGTAATCCTCATGCTGCGGGCGCGGGATCAGCCGCAGCCCCGGCACAGCCGCCAGACCCGCCTCCATCCCCTGATACAGCACCCTCCAGCG
>JBKBWD010000291.1:0-506 GCA_046289265.1 Bryobacteraceae bacterium
GTCCCGCGCCGCGAAACGTCGGGGCTGGGAACGGGGCGGCGGCCCGCCGCGCGTGGTGGCCGCGCGCGGGGCCGAGACGGCGGTGATCGCCCCGCCCGGCCGGCTGTACGAGGCGCTGGCCGACCTGCCCCTGGCCGCGCTGCGTCTGCCCGGCGACGTGGTGGACCGGCTGACCCGCCTGGGCCTGCGCCGGATCGGCGAGATCGCGGGGATCCCCCGCGCCGCCCTTGCCCGCCGCTTCGGGGCCGACACGCTGCGCCGGCTGGATCAGGCGATGGGGATGGAGCCGGAGCCCATCACCCCCGCCCGTCCGCCCCTGCATTTCGCGGTGCGGCTGACGCTGCCCGATCCGATCGGCCTGCGGTCGGATGTCGAGGCGGCGCTCGACCGCCTTCTGCCGCCCCTCTGCGCGCGGCTGCGGGAACGGGGCCGGGGCGCGCGGCGGGTGGCCTTGCAGGCCTTCCGCGCGGATGGCGGGGTCTCGGCGGTCGAGGTGGGCCTGGCCC
>JBKBWD010000292.1:0-502 GCA_046289265.1 Bryobacteraceae bacterium
GGTCTTCTTCCGTTCCGGGGCCGGAGCGACGCCGGCCGCGCTTTCGGCGGCGGCGGTCACCTCGGCGGCGCGGGCGTCAAGCGGGGCGGTCTCGATCGCGATCACGCCCGCACTGTCCGCGGTCGGCTTGCCGGCGGCCTCGCCCTCGACAGTCTCCGCGGCAGCAGCGGCTGCGGCTTTCGCGGCCTTCTCGGCCTCGCGCTTGGCCTTGGCTTCGGCGCGGCGTTCCTTCCAGGTCTTCCGTTTCGGCGGCTCGGTCGTGGCGGCGGCGTCGACCGCTTCCGCTTCTGCCGTTGCCGCAGCGCCTCCGGCCCCAGCGGTCGCGGCGCCATCGGCGGCAGTCAGGGCGGCGGTCGCACGCGCGGCGGTTTCGGCTGCCGCCGGGTCTGCGGCAGGCGCGCCCGCGGCACTTTCCGCAGCCGGAGCCGTCTCGGCGGCGGCAACCTTCGCCGCGGGTTCGGGATCGGTCTTGCGCAGGGCAGTGACCCGGATTTCGGTCGGT
>JBKBWD010000293.1:0-501 GCA_046289265.1 Bryobacteraceae bacterium
GGGCCGGTGGTGGTGCAGGAGCCCGCGCCCGCGGCGGGGGCGGTCGAGGAGGCGCTGCACGGCCTGAAGCAGGCGGACCGGCCGCTGATCCTGATTGGCGGCTGCAACTGGACGGCGGAGGCCCGGGCGGCGTTGCAGGCCTTTGCCGAAGGATCGGACATGCCCGTGATCGCGGCCTTCCGCTATCAGGACCAGTTCGACAACCACTCGGCGGTCTATGCGGGCGAGGCGGGGGTGGGGATGCCGCCGCATGTCAAGGACCTGATCCGCAAGGCGGATACGATCCTGGCGATCAATGTCCGCTTCGGCGAGATGACGACCGACGGCTACACGCTTCTGGATGTGCCGACCCCGAAGCAGCGGCTGATCCATGTGCATGGCGATGCCGCGGAGCTGGGCAAGATCTACCGCCCCGCGCTGGCGATCCAGGCCGGGCCCAATGCCTTCGCGCGCGCCCTGCATGCCATTCAGGGCCCCTGGGCCGACTGGCGGGCCGAGGCG
>JBKBWD010000294.1:0-500 GCA_046289265.1 Bryobacteraceae bacterium
CACGTTCGGCTGATCCGGGGCGGGCCAGGGTCTGATCCAGCCAAGGGGTCGGCTGACGCTCTGCTTCAGTGGCGAATCGGGCCGAATCGAGGGTGAGTCGGCCATGTGCGCCGGGGCCGATTCCCGCATAATCGCCCATGCGCCAGTAGATCAGGTTGTGGCGTGATTCGTCGCCCGGGCGCGCGTGATTCGACACCTCGTAAGCGGGGAGGCCAGCGGCGCGGGTGATCTCTTGCGTCAGTTCGAACATGTCGGCGGCGAGGTCTTCCTCGGGCAGGCCCTTCAGCAGGTTCTTTGCGTGCATCTGGCCGAAGACGGTGCCGTCCTCGATGGTCAGCTGGTACAGCGACAGGTGCGAGGTGCCGAAGTCCAGCGCGCGGTGAAGCTCGTCGCGCCAGGCCGAGAGGGTCTGGTTCTGGCGGGCGTAGATCAGGTCGATGGAGACGCGGTCGAAGGTGGATTGGGCGATGGCGATGGCCCTGGCGGCCTCATCCACCGTG
>JBKBWD010000295.1:0-500 GCA_046289265.1 Bryobacteraceae bacterium
CCTCGAGGTGAAAAATCTGGTTCGTGAATTCCCTGCGGGTGAAAGCACGGTCCAGATTTTAAAAGGGGTGAATCTAGAGATTTATCCGGGTGAACTGGTGGCGATTGTCGGTCAGTCCGGTTCCGGTAAATCGACCCTGATGAACATTCTGGGTTGTCTGGACAAACCAACTACCGGTAGCTATAAGGTTAAAGGCCGTGAAACCCGGGAACTGGAAGCGGATGAACTGGCGCAATTACGCCGTGAATATTTCGGCTTTATTTTTCAGCGTTATCATCTGCTGGGCGATTTAAATGCAGCAGGCAATGTCGAAGTCCCTGCGATTTATGCCGGTGCGGATTCATCTGAACGGCATGCGCGAGCCGTCAAGATTCTGACTGATCTCGGTCTGGGTGAAAAAACCCAGAACCGTCCGAGCCAGCTCTCTGGTGGTCAGCAGCAACGGGTTTCGATTGCCCGTGCGCTAATGAATGGCGGTGACGTGATTCTGGCCGATGAAC
>JBKBWD010000029.1:0-58035 GCA_046289265.1 Bryobacteraceae bacterium
TGGGCCGAATCAGACGACTGGAATGGCTTCGACTTCACTCCCAGCGCCCCTTCGGCGATGGCACGCTAAGAGATCTAAAAGACAGACTTCTGCCACGGGCTGTTACGCGCAAGCTGAAAGGGAAACTGGCCACGGTGGTCGATCAGGTCGAGCATGGCCACCATGTCTTCCGTGCCTACTGCAAGCACGCGTTCCTCAAGCAGTACGAAAAGTTTCTGACGTTCTTGCGCAACGAGATCTGCTCTAACAACCTGAATGACTTTGGCCTACGGAAAGGGTTGGATCACCTTGACGCGGTCCGGCAGAAGTTTCAGACCATCACCGACCGCTTCGCCACCTGCCAGGCACAATGGCTGAATGTCCATGTCGACTTCCCGTTGCTGCAGCGGGTGGCGCTGCCGATCACGGTAGGGTCGGTCCGCTATCCCGGAATCAAGATTCACGACCCGCGCGTCATCCGCTTGCTCGAGGTGCTTCTCCATAGCGGCACCACGGTGGGCGGTTGGACCGCCAAGCAGGTCCATCAAGCTGTGCTGACCACCTTCCAACTCCCCGAGAGCCGCTACGGGCTGAACCAACTGCGCTACGATCTGCGCAAACTGAAGGGACACGGCTTGGTGGCACGTGACGGTAGGCGTTATGCCTACCGGCTCACCACCAAAGGTGTCGATGTCGCGTTGCTGTTTCTGTTCTTCCACAAGCGCCTGTGCGGACCGCTGGCTAACAGCCGCTTTCACCATCGTCCTGACCCGGAACACAGCCCCAACAGTAAACTGGAAGCGGCCTATCACAAGGCCGATCGCGCTATAGAGGAGGTCGTTCGATTACTTGCCGCCTGACGGCGGCACTTGTTGAAGTATTCTTGTTTACAATTTCAGATCCAAGAATCTAATGCGAATCCGCCGGAAATGCAATGCCCTACTTGATGCCCACCACCATCGAATCGGCGCCGACCAGGTGCTCGACGCGGGTTTCGCGGAACCCGGTCTCGTGCATCCAGCCGCAGCAGTCCGCGCCGGTGTAGTCGAATCCGCCCGGGGTTTCGATAAGCATGTTGAGACTCATCATCAGGCCGAAGACGTTCTGGCGGCGGTCGTCGTCGATCAGGGCCTCGTAGACAATGAGGGCGCCGTTGTCCGGCAGCGCGTCGTATGCTTTCTTGAGTAGCATGCGCTTCTCATCCATGTTCCAATCGTGCAGGATGTGGCCCATGATGAGGACGTCGGCCTGGGGCAGGGGATCGGTGAAGAAGTTCCCGGAATAGAACTTCAGGCAATCGCTTAATCCGAAGGAGGCGACGTAGTCGTCGAAGATGGGTTTCACTTCGGGGAGATCGTAACCGCCTCCGGTGAGGTGAGGATGGGCCTGAGCGATAATCACCGGGGTACCGCCCTGGGCGACGCCGATGTCGATGAAGGTCTTGTACTGCGCGAACGGGAACTTCTGGGCGATGGCGTGGGCCGCGCCGGCGCTGAGACCGGTCATGGCGCCGAGGAACTGCCTCAGGCGGTCGGGGTCGGCGTAGATTTTGTCGAATGGATTTTCGCCGCCCTTGGCCTCATTCTGCGGCATTCCAGTGCGGAGCGCTTCGCCGAGCGATCCCCAGAAAGGATAGAGACGGGCGTCGGCCATCTCGAACATCCCGCCGACGTAGGAGGGCTTGTTGCGATCGAGATAGAGATCGGTGGCCGGCGTGTTCGAGTAGACGCCATCGCGGCGATCGAGCATCCCGAGCGCGACGAGAGCATCGAGGAAGTCGCGGGCGCTGCGCGGATGGAGTTGGAAACGCTCCATCGCCTGTTCGAGCGTGAGCGGGCCCTTGGCGAGTTCGGTGAAAAGACCGAGGCTGATCGCGGTAAGCAGCGTTTTCGAACTCATGAAGCCCGCGCCGATCTGGAAGATGGCGTCAGGGACGACGGCAGATTGTGGCTGAATGGCCATATAGGAAACCTCAACCAAGTTGTACTACAATCGCGCAATGAGATCTAGATCGATAGTCGCCTTGATCCCTATACTGGGATTGATGAGTTGTTCCGCTGATAGGCCCGCCACCGAGACCAGGAATGCCGAGACCGCCCCCAGCGCCGGGTCCGTCGTTCGTGTCGATCCCGCCCTGGATGCGCTGATACCTGCCGACGCGAAGATTGAGAAGCTGGCCGACGGCTTCATCTTCACCGAAGGCCCGATCTACATGCCGGACGGGTCGCTGCTGTTCAGTGACGTGCCCGCGAACGTGATCTACAAATGGACCCCGGACGGCAAGGCTTCTGAGTTTCTGAAGCCGAGCGGCTACGACAAGGACGACGCCCCGCAGGGAGCGTTCATCGGATCGAATGGCCTGACGCTCGACAAGGACGGCCGGCTGATCATCTGCCAGCACGGCAACGGCCAGGTGGTCCGAATCGAGAAGGACGGCAGCAAGACGGTGCTTGCGGCGAAGTATCAGGGCAAGCGACTGAACAGTCCGAACGATCTGGTGTACAAGTCCGACGGATCGCTTTATTTCACCGACCCTCCGTACGGCTTTGTCAAGCAGGACGACGATCCGAAGAAGGAACTGAAGTTCAACGGCATCTTCCGGCTGCGGCCCGACGGCAAGCTTGATCTGCTGGTGGACGACATGACGCGGCCGAATGGGCTGGCGTTTTCGCCCGACGAGAAGTTCCTCTACGTCGCCAATTCGGACCCGGCCAAGAAGATCTGGATGCGGTACGAGGTCAAGGACGACGGCACGCTCGGAAAAGGCGAGGTCTTCTTCGACGTCACCAGCCAGCAGGCAGAAGGACTGCCGGACGGTCTTAAGGTCGACAAGCTCGGCAACATCTGGGCGACCGGACCGGGCGGCGTCTGGATCTTCTCGCCCGAGGGCAAGCACCTCGGCACCGTTGCGCCGACCGAAGTGCCGGCCAACTGCCACTGGGGCGGCGAGGACGGCAAGACGCTCTACATGACCGCTCGCAAGGGACTGTACCGGATCACGACGAACGTCGAAGGCATCCGGCCGTAGTTCAGCCAGAATTCGAGAAACCGATATGAATCGCAGAAACTATCTCAAGAGCATGGCCGCCATAACGGCCGCCAGCGCGGTTCCCGCGAGCGCCGCGGCCGCCAAACCCATCCAGCTTCATTGCGATCTCTTCGTCGATCCCAAGCGGGAGGCGGAGATGCTCAAGAACTTCGAGACGATCTTCCGCCCGACGATCAGCAAGCAGCCCGGTTTCGTGGCGGTCCACCTGCTCAAGCTGCGGATCGAGCGGATCGGCAAGGCGCCGGCGGGAAGCCGGTTCCGGCTGGTGATCAGCTTCGAAACCGAAGAGCAGCGCGTCAAGTGGGTGGAGCACGACGACCACCAGCGGGCCTGGCCGACGATCGAGCGGACGCTGGTGGAACCGAAGTTCACGGCCCTGCTGTACGATCCGCAGTAAGTTCCTTCCAATTCAGGGGGCGCCTTAGTAAATGGCGTCCCCGTTCAATCCCACATCGTAGACGTAGATGGCCTGCGTGCCGGTGAGCGTCACGTAGAGCTTCCCCTTGTGAAAACAGAGATTGGAGACGCGCTCGCCGGGAATGTCGAAGCTGCGGAGGAGCTCGCCAGTTTGTGAGACGACCTCGAGGCTCCTGGCGGTGTAATGCGCGATCCATAGGCGTCCGTATTCGTCGAAGGCGATGCCATCGAGCGGATGCGGCAGGAACTGTGCGACCTGGCGGCGATTGGTTACGCCTCCGTCGGGGGTGAAATCGACGGCGGACAACTTGGCCGTGTAGCTTTCGACCCAGAAGAGACTTTTCTGGTCGGGCGTGATGGCGAGGCCGTTCGGGAAGGCGAGTCCGCTAATGAGGCGCGTGAGTTTGCCGTCGCTGCCGAAGCGGTAGATCGCGCCGATCGGATTCTGGACCGAAGAGCCTTTTGGATCGGTGAAGTAGATATTGCCCTTGCGGTCGAGGACGACGTCGTTGGGGCCGTTGAGCGGCTTGCCTTCGAAGGTTTCGGCGAGTAGTTCCTGGCGCTTGCCATCGGCGCTGACACGGAGCAGGCGGCCGCCGGTCTGGTCGGCGACGAGCACGCGCCCTTCCTGGTCGATGCGGAGGCCGTTCGGGGCGCCGCGGTCGAGTTCGAACCAGACCGAGAGGGTGCCGTCCGGAGTCATGCGGCCGATGGTGCCGCGGCGGAGGTAGTTGGTGAAGTAGAGGTTGCCGTGGCGGTCGAAGTTCGGGCCCTCCGCGAACGCAATGCCGCCGACCAGGAGGGTGTGGCGGCCGAGGGTCTTGGGCAGCTCGGGCGGCTCCTGGGCATGGAGCGTTGAGAGAGCGACGGCGAGCAGCGATACGAGGAGAATCCGGGGAGTCATCGTGAAGGCATCCTATCACTCAAAATGGGGAAATTCCTGCCTGTCCCGAATTTTTTCTGGAGGCGGGCTGCGGTCTGGTTGTTGGGGGTGACGACCAGGACGGTGTCGTCGCCGGCGATGGTGCCGAGCACTTCGGGCCAGTTCTCGCGGTCCAGGGCAGCGGCGAGCGAACTGGCGTGCGCGGGGGCGGTCTTCAGTACAAGAAGATTTTGTGCGAGACGGACGTCGAGAAGGAGTTCGTTCGCGAGCGTGGAGAAATCGGGACCGTGCGCCTCGGCTCCCATCTGGCGGTAGCCATCGGGAGTTTTGACGAGGCCGAGCTCGCGAATGTCGCGCGAAAGGGTTACCTGCGTGGCCGGGACGCCCAGCTTCTGCAGCTCACGGGCCAGCTCCTCCTGGGTGTGGATCCTCTGTGTCCGAATCACTCGCAGGATTTGGCCGTGACGGTAACCCTTGTTCATGACTGTCTCATGCCGTCGAGACGGCGGACTGCCTCCTCGAGGGCGGCCCGCACGGTGGCGGGGCCCGTGCCTCCCGGAATCTCGCGCGTCTTCATGCCCTCGGCGGGCTGAAAGAGCTTCGCCATTTCCGGAGTGTATTCGGGGGAGAACGCCGCCAGCTCTTCGCCAGTCCACTGCGACGGGAGCTTGCCCTGCGCGAGGCTTTCCCGCACGAGGCGCCCGACAAGCTGGTGGGCCTGGTGGAAGGCCGTACCGTTTCGGGCGAGCGCTTCGGCGAGGTCAGTGGCCACAACCCAGCTCTGTTCGGCCGCGGCGGCCGGCCGGTCCGGATGCAGCGTGACCGATTCGGCGACCACCCGCGCCATCTCGAGCGAGCCGATCAACTGGTCGGCCGCTTCGAAGATCGGCTCCTTGTCCTCCTGCATGTCGCGATTGTAGGTCATCGGTAGTCCCTTCATCGTGACGAACAGCGAGCTAAGGCTGCCGAAGACGCGCCCGACTTTGCCTCGGATGAGTTCGAGCGAGTCCGGGTTCTTTTTCTGCGGCATGAGGCTCGAGCCGCTGGTGACGCCGTCGCCCAGCTCCATCCAGGCGTACTCCTCGCTCGAGTAGTGGATCCAGTCCTCGGCGAGCCGGCTGAGGTGAAGCATGGTGGTGGAGGCGGCGTAGAGGAAATCGAGGGCGAAGTCGCGGTCGGCCGAGACATCCATGCTGTTGCGGGTGATAGCGTCGAAGCCGAGGTCGCGGGCGATGGCTTCACGGTCGAACGGGAAACCGCTGCCTGCGAGCGCGCCGGAGCCGAGCGGCAGGACGTTCACGCGGGCGCGGGCCTGGGTGAGGCGCTCGTGGTCGCGCGCGAACATCTCGAAGTAGGCGAGCAGGTAGTGCGGCCACAGGACGGCCTGGGCGCGCCGGAGATGGGTGTAGCCGGGAATGACGGCATCCGGATACTTGCGGGCGAGGTCGAGGAGCGCGGCCATCAGGCCGGCGAGGCGCGCGCGGGCTTCGTCGATGGTTTCGCGAAGCCAGAGGCGCGTGTCGAGCGAAACCTGCTCGTTGCGGCTGCGGCCGGTGTGGATCTTGTCGGCGAGGGCGCCGACGCGCTCCTTGAGTTTCCGGATGACAAGAGTGTGGACGTCCTCGTCGGCAGCGCCGTCGTAGAAGGCCGGAGATTTCGACTCCTCGCGGAGGGCGTCGAAGGCGCTGACAAGCTGTTCGCGCTCGGCGGCCGTGAGGATGCCGACGCGCTCCAGGGCTCGCGCGAATGCCTGCGAGCCCCGGATGTCGGCGTCGATGAGACGCCGGTCGAAATGTAGGGAGCCGGAGAACCGCTCAAAGACTTCCGAGGGGCCCGACTCGAAGCGGCCGCCCCAGAGCTTCATGACTTCTTTGCACCGGCGGCGACGGCGGCCCGGACCTTCATCGGGAGTCCGATGAGGTTGATGAAGCCCTGCGCGTCCTTCTGATCGTAGCTCTCGCTCATGGTGAAGCTGGCGATGTCCATGGAGTAGAGCGAGTAGGGCGACTTGCGGCTGACGGGCTCGATGTTGCCCTTGTACAGGCGCAGTGTGACTTCTCCGGTGGTGGCGCGGCTGGCGGCCTCGAAGAAGGCATCGAGGGATTCGCGCAGCGGCGTGAACCAGAGGCCGTTGTAGACAAGCTCCGCGTAGTCGAGGGCGAGCTTCTGCTTGTAGTGGGCGAGCGATTTGTCGAGCGTGAGGGCTTCGAGTTCGCGGAACGCAGCCATAATCAGGGTCCCGCCGGGCGTTTCGTAGCAGCCGCGCGATTTCATACCGACGAAGCGGTTTTCGACGAGGTCGATGCGTCCGATGCCGTGTTCGCCGCCGATGCGGTTGAGCGTTTGCAGCATCTCCATGCCGGACTGGCGCTGGCCGTTGACGGAGACGGGCTTGCCGCTTTCGAAGCCGAGGGTGACTTCGGCGGGCGTCTCGGGCGCGTCCTTGGGGCTGCGGGTGAGCATCCAGATAGCGTCGGGCGCCGCGTTGGCGGGGTCTTCGAGTTCGCCGCCCTCGTGGGAGATGTGCCAGATGTTGCGGTCGCGGCTGTAGATCTTGGTGGTGCTGACCGAGATCGGAACCTTGTGCTCTTCGGCGTACTGGATGGCGTCCTCACGGGAGATGATGTCCCACTCGCGCCAGGGGGCGATGACAGGCAGGTGGGGGGCGAGGGCCTTGTAGGTAAGCTCGAAGCGGACCTGGTCATTGCCCTTGCCGGTGCAGCCGTGCGCGAGGGCGTCGCAACCGGTCTGGAGGGCGACTTCGACCTGCTTTTTGGCGAGCAGAGGGCGGGCGATGGAGGTGCCGAGGAGGTACTTGTGCTCATAGACGCCGCCGGCGCGGACGAGCTTCCAGAGGTAGTCCGTGATGAACTCCTCGCGCATGTCCTCGACGTAGGCTTCGGAGGCTCCGGTGGCGATGGCCTTTTCACGAAGGCCGGTCAGTTCTTCGTCGCCCTGTCCGATATCGCCGCAGACCGCGACCACTTCGCAGCCGTAGTGTTCCTTCAACCACGGGATGATGATAGAGGTATCCAAACCGCCTGAATAGGCGAGTGCAACTTTCTTCGCATTGATCATAAGAGATGTCTTGGCGCCAGCCAATCCACTAGCTTAGCAGCATCAAAAGCAGGGCTTTCTGCGCGTGGAGGCGGTTTTCGGCCTGGTCGAAGACGGCGGAGCGTGGGGATTCCATGACCGCGTCCGTGGTCTCCTGGTCCCGCTTGGCAGGCAGGCAGTGCATGAATATGGCGTCGGGCCGGGCCTTGGCCATGAGGGCCTCATTCACCTGGTAGGGGCGGAAGGCGCTCTGGCGGGTGTCGGCCTCCTGTTCCTGTCCCATGCTGGCCCAGACGTCGGTGTAGACGGCGTGGGCTCCGTCAACGGCTTCGGCCGGGTCGGCGGCAACGAGCACCTGGGCGCCGGAGACGGCGGCGAGTCCTTCTGCCTGGGCGACGACTTCGGCGTTGGGCTCATAGCCGGCCGGGCAGGCGATGGCGAAGTCGATGCCGAGCCGCGCCGAGTTCAGCATGAGCGAGTGGGCGACGTTGTTGCCGTCGCCGACGAAGGCGAGCTTGACGCCCTCCCAGCGGCCGAAGTGTTCCCGGATGGTGACGATGTCGGCGAGCGCCTGGCAGGGGTGGTAGAGATCGCTCAGGGCGTTGACGACGGGGACCGAGGCCCAGCGGGCGAGTTCGTCAATGGTGTGCTGGGTGAAGGTCCGGGCGACGATGCAGTTGGTCCAGCGCTCGAGGTTGCGGGCGACGTCCTTGAGCGGTTCACGATCGCCGATGATGCCGTTACTGACGACGCAGTCGCCTCCGAGCTGCTTAATGGCAAGTTCGAAGGTGAGGCGGGTCCTGAGGGACGGTTTTTCGAAGAGCAGGCTGAGGTACTGGCCCTTGAGGACCTGGGCGTAGCGGGAGGGGTTGCGTTTGACCTCGGCGGCGAGGTCGAGCAGGCAGAGCAGCTCGTCCTGTGCGAGATCGAGGTCGCGAGTCAAGTTCCCGGCCGCGACTTTGGCGATCGAATTGGCGCTGGCAGTGGCCATGTAGAAAGACTCCTCCCCTTCCGCTGAATTTTTATTCAGCTAGGTGAATAATTACACATTGGGCAGCTCAGGTCAAGGGAGCTGCTGGAAGTGTTTCATTCGAAAGAACGCCTCGACCTGCACGTCGAACCACTTGGCGAGCTTTTTCGCGTGCTCCTTGCTGATACCCGCTCGCCGCGGACCACTTCCGAGACGCGTCCGCTCAAGGGCACCGGGTGGCGCCTGTTGTCGTAGTCGGCAATCAGGACGGCGATAAGCTTGGCGATGGCCCCTCCTCAGGCGTGGGTTTCTCCTTTTCAGCGAACTTTCGGAGTGCCTCCGCATAGCTGTTGTACTCGTCTTCGGTCTCGATCCCCTTTGGCAGAAGTTCCGTGAGAACTTCGGCGTACTTCGCCGGCCTGATCTTCTCTGGCGCTGACCTCATTTCTTTCATCCTTTCGGCGCGGAGGTGTCCGATTCTGGGATTCGCTTCGTTTTGTAATTTTTTGTTGCGTGCCGGTCTTCGGGGCGGCCGACGGGAGCCGCTCAGTGGGGCTCCTGAAGCATAGAATACCCCGCGGGGGAGTGGGTTGACGGCTGGAGTGGAGTGTAAGTCGTTGATTAAATGTGCTCTGTAGGTATGGGTGGGTCTGTGAACACGATTCCTAGGAGCGTTGAGACTTGGGCTGCAGGTCACTTAATCTGCTGGTTGAGGCAAAAGCGTGCGAGCAGACCTGGTCATCCGGCTTGGGCCTGTGCAGCCACGTTCTCTGCAACTGCTTTCAGATACTCATCCGAACTCATCTTATGATCCGCAGCCAGGCGTTGGAGTGCTTCGGAGCTAATCGGCTCACGCTTTTCGATGCGGCGCACTTGCCTTTCTGACAAGCCTTCAATGTCCGACTGCCTTAAGCCCATAGAAATACGCAACTTAGCGATTGCGGAGCCATATCGTTGACCGGTACCCGGGCAATCGGCTTGACACCGGCGACTACCGATCAGGGCTGAGGAGATCACCTGGATCTTGCTCCGCGAGAGCGCGGCGGTGGGGCGGGAGTGCGGTGGGCTGTGCGTTGGCAGGGGTGTTTGGCGGGGCGATCGATGGCGGAGGTCTTCACCATGGAGCAGCAGACCTCGCGGACGATGAAGCAGGAGCGTCTCTTTGCCTGGCTATGCGGGTGTATCGGTGTGATGGCAGTGGTGCTGTGGGTGGTGGGCATGTGCGGAATGCTTTCGCACGCGACGGCTCGACAATCGGCAGAGATGGGGATTCGGATGGCGGTAGGGGCATCCCGCGGGGATGTGGTTCGGCAAGTGACGTGGGAGGAGTTGCGGCTTGTGATCGACGGTTAGCTGCTGGGAGTCCCTTCGGCGATCTACGGCGCCAAGCTGGCGGAAGCGCAGAGGATGCTGCCTGTGGGCGCGCTTCCATACACGACGCTCGCGACGGCACTGGGGGTGCAGGCGGCTGCGGCAGGGTTGACGATTCAACGCGCCGCAGTCGGACAGGATGTCCCGATTTCGAACAGTTCGCGCGAATTGCCGGCGCAAGAGCGGGGGGCTTTGCGGCCGGATTTGCGCGGGTTTGGTGCCGCCTGAGTTTGGCGACCGGCGTGTATACTTTCGGGATCGCGGCGCGCTGATCATCGCGGTCACGACGATGGGGTTGTGCATCGGGCTGACGACCGCGCTGTTCGGTGTGCTCGATGCGTTGGCGCTACGCCCGGTGCTGGTTGCCGAGGCAGACCGGATCGTTCATATCGGCGGAATTGCGCGGCTGCCGGACGGCGGCGAGATGCAGGCCTGGGCAAGCGGGCAGACGATCGAGGCGCTCGCCAATTACCGGTTCGGGACAACGAGCCTGGACGAGGGCGGAAAACGGCGGCCGGTTCGGGCGGCGGTGGTGTCGTCGCGGTTCTTCGATGTGTTCGATACTTCCGCGGTGCTGGGCCGGCGGTTCGGTCTGCGGGACGACGATCCGGCGCAGGCTCCCGCAGCCGTGATCAGCTATGGCCTGTGGCAGTCCTGGTTCGGCGGTGATCAAGCGGTGTTGGATGGACGCCATCACCGGGTGGTCGGCGTTTTGGCTCCTGAATTCGATTTTCCTCGACAGGCGGAGATCTGGGCGCTACAGAAAGAGACGGAGGTAGCGCGCATCGCAGGATTCGATAGCGGCGGCCGTCGAGTCCCTGCGTGGAACCTTCGCTGGTGCGGCAAGCGTAGGGCCGAGGCGAGCCTGGCCGACGTGCAGGCGGAGATGGATGTGATCCTGCGGCGCCTGAACCGCGAGGTATCTGCGAAGCATAACGTGTCGGTTGGGGAGATCGTGCAGGTCCGGCCGTTTGTAACGATGCTGGCGTCCCCGGTACGGTCGGCAGTGATTCTGCTGTTTGCGGGCGCGGCGCTCGTGCTGGCAATGGGTGTGCTGAACACGTCAGGCATACTGCTGACTCGGGGGATCCGGCGGCGCAAGGAGTCGGCGGTGCAACTGGCACTCGGGGCGTGGCGCGGGAACCTGGTGCGGGGGACCGCCGTGGAAGCGATGATGCTGGGCGTGCTCAGCGCCGGAGTGGGACTGATGGCGCTGGTCTATGCCAGCTCCTACATTCCGGGAGTTTTCTCTACCGAGGGCGTTACGTTCGATTCGTCGCGAATTCTAAATTCGTGGACAGTGGGGTTCTGCGTGACGGTGTCACTGGCGGCCGGCCTGATCGCGAGCGTTGCGCCAGTGTTTCAACTATTCGGCTGGGATGTGCTGCGGGCGCTCTCCGAGCATGGGGGTGGGATTGGAGGATCGCGAGGCGTGGCGACCCGCAGGACGCTCGTAGTGTTGGAAGTGGCGCTGGCCTGCGCGCTCCTTGTAGTCGCGCAGATGGCGATACGAAACTTCCTGCACCTGCCCCGGGCGGAGACAGGCTTCGATGCGCGGAACGCGTTCGTGGGCGATCTGGTCTGGGCGGAGGGGCCGGAGGCGGTCGTGTCCTTCCCTACGCGGCAGCGGGAGGTTCTGGCCGAGTTACAGGCGCTGCCGGGAGTCGCGGCCGCCGGTTTCGTCAGTCGCGTTCCTCTGGCGGGACAGGGGGCGCAATTGCCGCTCCTGATCGACGAGAGGAGGATGATGGCGCAGTCCTATACGATCGCGGGGGATTACATTCAGGCGCTGGGGATCGAGTGGATCGAGGGGAGGAATTTCGCGTCCGCCGAGCGCGGTGCGGTGATTGTGAATGAAGCTCTGGCGCGGCGGGTGTGGCAAGGCGCGGTGTTAGGGCGTGAGGTGTGGATCGAGGGCGAGTCCGGGCCGCGGACGGTGGTCGGGGTGGTGGGGGCGGTTGCGGGCGAGCGGCTGAATGAGGAGGCCGCGCCTCAGATTTACCTGCCGTATGCCTCGCCGTATCGGGATCAGTTGAGCGGGTTGGGGGCGAGCCTAGTCGTGCGGGGGGGCCGGATCGAGTCGGGATTGGAGAGGGTGCTGCGCGAGCGCATTCTGCCGGCGGTTGGAGGAGTCGAGGTGCATCGGGTCTGGCGGGTCAGCGAAGCGTTGGAGGCGTCGCGGACGCCAGAGCGGGTCCGGGCGTCGCTTCTCGGGCTCTATTCGCTCTTTGCTCTGCTGGTGGCGGTTTCGGGAATTCATGTGATGGCTTCCTATATCGCCGCCGCGCGGACGTACGAGTTCGGGATCCGGATGGTCGCGGGGGCGGAACTGGAGGAGATCGCCTGGCTGTTGCTGCGCGAGAGCGCGGTAACAGTGGGGGCGGGCATTGCGCTGGGCTGTGCGTCGGCGGCTGTGTTTGCCGGCGCGATCGAGAAGCTGGTCTACGGGGTGCGGGTGTTCGATCCGGGGGCCTTCGCCATCTCGGCGCTGATCCTGGGAGTTGCCGGGTGCCTGGATGGATTGCCGGCGGCGTTTCGGGCGTCCAGGATGCCGGTGTACGCGGCGCTGCAGTCCGGGTGAGGGGATCTGGATTCGCGGCGCGGCCGTTGTCTGTTAAGGCCAGTTGTGTCAGCCGCTTACATGTCTACCTGTAAAGTTCGATGTGAGATGTTGTAGCTGAGTGATTGCAGTCGCGGGCCGGGAGGGGCGACGGCGGGTCAATTTGTGGCCGCTATTTTTATGGGGGGTCGTGTATCCTATTCGTGGAGTATTACGCCATAACTGATAGCAGGCCTGAGTCGGTGAGGTGGCGGTCCGTCTGCCCTGACGCCGGGCGCTGCCGGGGGAAAGCAGTTCCCGGAAGGCGGTTAGCGGATCGCGTGGTTGGGGGTCCGTGGAGTAATCAAGTGAAATCGAAAATAACGAAAAGCATTATCGGCGCACTTCTGTTCATCGCGGTGGCGGGCTTCGCGGGGACCCGGATCTGGCAGGCCTATGAGAAGAAGGCCGCGGCCGAGCCCAAGAAGGGCGGCAAGGGCAAGGGCGGCTCGCGAATTATCACGGTGGGGGTGGATCGGGCGCGGACGGGATCGGTTCGCGACGAGATCATGATCACGGGATCGCTGAAGCCGAAGGAGCAGGTTGATATTACCGCCAAGGGGACGGGCCGGGTTGAGAAGCTGTACTTCCATGTCGGGGATACGGTGAAGCGTGGCGATCTGATCGCGGAGATGGAAGACGCCGAACTCCAGCAGCAGGTCAACCGGGCGCTGGCGTCGCTGGCGGTGGTGCGGGCGTCGCTTGCACAGCGGGAGGCGGAGTTCACCAATGCGAAAGCGGACGTTGAGCGGTCGCGGACGCTGCTGGAGGCCGGGCTGATCCCGCGGCAGGACTACGAGTCGCGTCAGACTGCGTTCCAGGTGGTGGAGGCGCAGGTGCAGCTTGCCAAGGCGCAGGAGCAGCAGGCGCAGGCGGAATTGAACGAGTTGCGAATCCGGCTGCAGCAGACCCGTGTGTATGCGCCGATGGACGGGCACATCTCGCGGCGGTACGTGGATGAAGGTGCACTGGTGAGTCCGGCGACGCCGATCGCCCAGATCGTCAATCTCTATACGATGGTGACGTTGGCGAACGTGCCGGAGCGCGAGATCGGCAAGCTGCGGGTGGGTAACCGGGCGATCGTCAGCGTTGACGCGTTCGGGGACCGCAAGTTTACGGGTCAGGTAGCGCGCATCAGCCCGGTGCTGGATGCGGCGACGCGGAGCGTGTCCGTCGAGGTGGAGATTCCGAACCGGGATGGCAGCCTGCGGGCGGAGATGTTCGCGCGGGTGCAGCTCGACCTGGGTACGATGCGCGAGGCGGTGCTGGTGCCGCGCGAGTCGCTGGTGTACCGGGGGCAGCAGCCGGGGGTCTACGTGATGCAGGCGAATCGGCCTGTGTTCCGGCCCGTGGATACGGGTGCGATGCACGGGACGGACGTCGAGATCCTGGGAAGCATAACGACCGGTACGGAAATCGTGTCGCGCGGGGCGAGCATGTTGACCGAGGGCGACCAGATCCGGGTTGCAGGGTCGGGGCGCGAAGGCGGCGCCAACGGATGGAAGAACGGCAACGGAGAGGGTGAAGCCCAGCGGGCGGCGGCGCCGTCCGGCAACGGTGTGAATCGGGTAGCGGCGGAGGCCGGGGAAAAGATCCGGCGCCAGACGGCGACCCAGTAAGGATCACGAGTAAATCGAGTCGAAACGGCGGCAAGTCGAATGAGTCTTCCTGAATTTTCCATCAAGAGGCCGGTCACGATTCTGATGCTGTGCCTCATTCTCGTGCTGTTGGGCGGAATAGCATTCGTCAAGCTCCCGGTGGACCTGATGCCGGACATAGTCTATCCGACGATCAGCATCCGCGCGACCTATCCGGGCGTGGCGCCGGAGGAGATGGAGAACCTGGTGGCGCGGCCACTGGAGGAGGCCTTCAGCTCGGCGCCGGGCGTCGAGGAGATCACCTCGGTTTCGACGGAAGGCTCGACCAATGTCCGTGTCGCCTTCACCTACGGGATGAACATCGACGAGGCCGCCAATGAGCTGCGCATCCGGCTGGACCGCCGCCGGAATATGCTCCCGGAGGACATGGAATCTCCGATCATGTACAAGTACGACGTCTCGCAGTTTCCGATCATGTTCCTGACGGTTGCGGCGTCGGACCTGGATGCGAAGGCGCTGCGGCACTTCGTCGAGAAGCAGGTGCAGTACCGGATGGAGCGAGTGCCGGGCGTGGCCCAGCTCACCATCCGCGGCGGTCTCCGGCGCGAAATCCAGGTGAATCTGGACATGTCGAAGCTGCGGGCCTTGAATCTTACGCCGTCGGACATCGTGAATCTGGTGAGGCGGGAAAATATCAACCGGCCGGTGGGCCCGGTCCGGGAGGGGCGCTTCGAGATTCTGGTCCGGACGCAGGGTGAGTTTACCAGCCTTGACCAGATTCGCAGCCTGGTGGTGACGACGCGGCGGGGCGTACCGGTATACCTGCGGGATGTCGCGACGGTGGAAGACGGGCACGAAGAGATCCGGCAGATGGCCTCGGTGAATGGGGAGTCGGCGGTTCGGGTCTTCCTCTACAAGCAGTCGGGCGCGAACACGGTGGAAGTCTCCGATGCGGTGTGGGAAGAGGTGGACCGGATTCATAAGGACTATCCGAATATCCACATCACGGCGACCGGAGACAGCGCGCGGTTCATCCGCTCAGCGATTGGGAACGTCAAGAACGCGGCGATCGGCGGATCGATTCTTGCGGTGGTGGTGCTGCTGCTGTTCCTGCGCAGTTTCTCGAGCGTGCTGATTATTGGCATTGCGATACCGATCTCGGTCATTTCGACCTTCGCGCTGATGTATTTCTGGGGCTTCACGCTGAACACGGTCTCGTTCGGCGGGTTGGCGTTGGGCGTCGGCATGTTGGTGGACAGTGCGATTGTGGTGTTGGAGAACATCTTCCGGCACCGGGAAGCGGGAAAGGGGATGAAAGAGGCGGCGGTGGTCGGCAGCCGGCAGGTGGCGCTGGCAATCACGGCCTCGACGCTGACGACGGTGGCGGTCTTTGTGCCGGTACTGTTTATCAGCGGCATCTCGGCGGTTACGTTCCAGCAGCTTGCCTATGTTGTTTCCTTTGCGCTGTTCTGCGCGTTGTTCGTGGCGCTTACGATCATTCCGGTGTTGTGTTCGCGGTACCTGCGCGCCAGCCAGAGCCTGGAGCAGCGGCGCGGCGTGATCGGGGGCGCGTTCCGGCTGGTGCGGCGGGCGCAGGAGCGTTTGGACGAGGAGTACAGCGGCATCGTGAATTGGGCGATCGACCACCGCTTTGTCGTGTTGGGGACGGCGGTGATGCTGCTGGTGGGCACCTACTACGTCGCGCCGCTGGTCGGGGTCGAGTTGCAGCCGGAGGCGGACGAGGGCGAGATCCGCGTCGATGTGGAGATGGAGCCCGGCACGCGGGTCGAGATGACGGACGCGATGATGCAGCGGCTGGCCCTCATCGTCCGGAACAACGCCCCCGAGGTAGAGAACATCACGATCGAGACCGGCGGGGGCGGATTCGGGCGGGGATCGGCGTCGCACACGGGCGATATGCGGATTCAGCTCCTTCCGCAGAGCGAGCGGGCGCGGTCGGCTCGCGAGATCGCGGCGGAGCTGAGGCCGCTGCTCGGGATTGAACCGGGAGTCGTAGTCCGGACCCGGGTTTCCAGCGGATCGTTCACGCGCGGGAGCAGGTCGGGTACGCAGGGCAGCGGCGATCGATTGCAGGTGGAAATCCGCGGGCACGACCTGGGCGTTCTGGAGCAACTGGCTGCCAAGGTTCGGGAGGCTATGCAGTCGGTCCCGGGCGTGCCGGAGGTGCAGGTGAGCCGGCAGCCGGGATTGCCGGAGATGCTGCTGAAGATCGACCGGCTGAAGGCGGCGAGCATGGGGTTGAACGTCTCCGAGATCGCCGATGCGATGGAGACGGCGGTGGGCGGCCGCCGCACTTCGATGTTCCGGCAGGAGGGCAACGAGTACAACATCGTGGTGCGGCTGCGGGAGCAGGACCGGCTGGACGTCTCGCAGATCGGCAAGGTGCCGCTGCAGACGCCGCTCGGGGAGACGATTCCGGCTGAAAGCGTGCTGGCGATGAATCGGCAGGAAGGGCCGGTATCGATCACGCGCGCCGACCAGGAGCGAATCATCACGGTGTCGGGTACGCTGGGGGACCGCGATCTCGGCAGCGTCGTGCGGGACCTGGACGCGAAGCTGCGGGAGATCCCGAGGCCGGTGGGCTACGAGTTCAAATATGGCGGCGAGTATGAGGAGCAGCAGAAGACCTTCCGCGAGCTGACGTTCGCGGCTGTTTTTGCGCTACTGCTGGTTTACATGGTCATGGCGGCGCAGTTCGAGTCGCTGCGCGATCCGTTCATTATTCTCTTCTCGGTGCCGCTGGCGGCGGTCGGGGTGATCGGCATTCTGGTGATTACCCATACCACCTTCAACATGCAGGGCTTCCTCGGGGTCATCATCCTGGTCGGGATCGTGGTCAACAACGCGATCATCCTGATCGATTACATGAACCAGTTGCGACGGGAGCACGGCTATGCGCTTCGCGACGCGGTGGTGCGGAGCGGACGGGTCAGGCTGCGTCCGATCCTTATGACCACGACGACGACCGTGCTGGGCCTGGCTCCGATGGCGCTGGGGATCGGCGAGGGGTCGGAGCTGCAGGCGCCGATGGCGCGCGTGGTCATCGGCGGACTGATCACCTCCACGTTGATTACGCTTGTGGTGATCCCGGTGGTCTACATGATGGTCGAGCAGCACTCCGAGAAGGCCGAGGCGCGGGAGGGCGCACGGCTCGAGGGCCTGCGGCCGGCCGAGTCCCAGGGCGATTGAACCTTACTTCACGTGGTTCTTCTTCCGGCGAAAGGAAGCCGTCGAGTAGATGGCGAACTGGAGGGTGTTGTTGTTCTCCAGTACCAGGCCGTTGCGCTGTAGCAGCGCCTGGTTCATGTAGCCGAGTTCGAGGCGCACGGGAGCGGTGAAGTTGTAGCCGATCGCCCCATAGAGCCGGTTCTGATCGTAGGCCGAGGCGCCGATGTTCGGCGGCACGTTGAGGAAGATCTCATCATACACCCCCAAATACCATCGCCCCGCCAGGGCGATGTTCGCCCGAAGCAGATACCGGAAACGGTTCTGATAGCGCCAGGACGCCACGCTGGAGCCGCCCGACGGGTCCGGAGCCATCACGCCAATCCAGCGTTCTTCGAAACGGATACGTTGCTGTAGCGCGACTCGCTTGGTGTCGTGTGCAATGGCGGCTTGCTGGTAGATACGGTTTTCCGGGAAGCGGGCCGCGACCGGGAACTGTCCATAGCGGAAGGTGTCGATGAAGGCGTAGCCGCCGGAGACGATCAGCTTGTTATTGACCTGATAGTTGAGGGCAGGGCGGAAGAGATACTGCTGCCACTTGGTGACGACGTCGTTGCGGCGGGCCTGCGCCTCGAAGTAGACGCTCCAGCGGTCGGCCACCTCGTGGTTCCCGTAATACATGTACCAGCCGTTGTAGTTGGTGGTGGTCGTGCGGGTCGAGGGAAGCTGTCCGTATATAAGCGAAGGCGTCAGGGCGCAAAAAGCCATCAAGGCGAAAGAGAGGGGATTCACCTTACTAGAACAACAAGTCTGCAACATGTTTGACAAGGGATTGTAACCGAAAATTCACAACAGGAAGTTGGGGAGCGAAAAAGAGGGCCGGACAGAGAGTGGCGAGGGCGAGATCGGCGAGGCGGAAGCGGTGATCGAAGTTCACCGGGATCTCGCCGTGGAAGCCTCGGGCGGCCATGGCGGCGTGGACGCGTTCGGCGCGGTCCCAGCTACGGAGGAAAACCAGCGCGATCTGCTTTCCGTACAGGCTGGTGTGGCTGATGGCGGGTTTTCCGGCGGAGCGGCAGTCGCGCGCGTTGATCATGCGGCGCCACTGATCGTGCAGCAGGGTGAAGTAGCGATTCATGAGGCTGGCGATGGCATATAGGCTTTCAGGAAGGCGGAGCTTCCGAAAGGCCCAGAGAACGTGCTGGAAGGGCGTGGTGGCGCCCAGAAGCGCCAGGAGGGCGACGGCGGCGTAGGCCCGGAGGATGATGGCGAGGGCGGGGGCCGGATTCTGGCTGCTGGATGCGAAATAGAGCAGGAGGCCGGAGGTGAGAATGATCGGGGAGACGGCGAGCATCCGGCGGAGGAGGTAGGCCGGCGGAACGCGGCTGAGCGCGAGCAGGGAGGCTATGGCTGCGTAAGCCCAGGCGAAGCGCGTGAGGTCGTCAGCGGACAGGGAAGCCACGGCGACGACCGCAAGGGTGAAAGCGATGAGCTTGGCCCGCGGGTCGGCGCGGTGGAGGGGGGAGTCGAGGTCGCAGTAGCGGTCGTGGAGGCGCGCCAAGGGTCAGCTCCGCCCGGCCGGGCGGCGGGCTTTCCACCAGAACAGGAGGCCGGTGGCTCCGAAGATGAGGGAGAGACCGGTGAAGAGGCGCTGCGTGAGGCTGAGGGCGGCCGATGAGCTGTGGGCCGCGCCGGCCAGGTTGTCGGGTGACACGGCGATTTCGATCTCCTGCCGGTGTCCGAGCTCGTCGTCGACGACGAAACGCCAGGCGCCTTCGCGGTCAGGGACGAAGCTGAACCGACCGAGGGCGTCGGTGCGGCCGTTCTGGTGTTCGACGCCGTCGGGGGCCAGGACGGAGGCTTCGGCGTGGCTTACGGGGTCGGTGCCGGCGTATGTGACGTGGACCAGGACGACGGGCGGGAGGATCTCAATTCGGGTTTCGATGTCGTGGGCGTGGAGAAGCGCCGCCGGGAGGATTGCGAGCAAGAGAGCGACGGCGAGCCTCATGCCTCGGCCCTCGCGAGAACTGCGGGTTTGACCTGGCGGAGGAAGGAGACGGCCGCGAGGGTGAGGAGCCCTTCGATGGCGGCGGCGACCAAGTAGAGGAGCGCGATGAAGTAGAAGCCCCTACCATATCCCGTGAGAGAGAACTCGACGGCGATCAGGAGCGCGGGCGTCATGACGCCGAGGAAGCCGGCTCCGAAGGCACGGAGGGATTCGGGCAGGCCGTCCAGGCGCCAAAGGGCAGCGGCCAGCAGCGCCCCGAGTCCCATGTTGAGGGCGTTGACCCCGAGGGTCAGGAGCCCGCCGTGCTGGAACAGCAGCGACTGGAACAGGAGCGTCGCGAAGACGACGGGGAAGGCCCTGCGACCCAGGATGACGCCGCAGAGACCGAGCAGGCCGAGGTGGATCGAAGTGCCTCCGAGCGGAAAGTGGATGAGTGAGACGGCGAAGGTGGCGGCCGCCATCATGCCCATGCGCGGGACTTCCTTCGCGTCGAGGTTGCGGCCGAGTCGATAGACGGTCCCCCAGGAGAGTGCCTGGGCCGCCAGGCAGGCGCCAACCGGGAGGATGCCGTCCGCGATATGCATGAACTTCTCAGGGTATCGTAAGTCGGGCCGAGGCCGTAAAGTTGTCGGTGTCGTAGCTGGCGCCGGCCGCCTTCTTTTCAATCAGCGAGGCGACGAACAGGACTGCGCCGCGTACGCCGGCGTCGCTGAATTCGAGGCGTCCGTCCGGGCCGGTCTGTCCGAGCTTGCGCTCGCTGCCGCCCTGGGGCAGGAGGCTGACCGCGGCGCCGGGGCAGGGTTTTCCGTTCTTCAGGACCGAGAGGGTTACGGTATTGCCGCTCCGGTTGGCGACCAACTGGAAGGGCGCGTCGTCGGCGCGTGCGCCTCCGTTGGAGGCCGTGCGCACCATGCGGAAGGTTTGGGTGGCGTTGGGGTTCTTGTCGCGGCCGCCGGGCTGTACGCCTCGCGGGGTGCGGCTCAGAACGCCGCGGTCCTGGACGAAGTAGAAGTGGTGGAGTCCGTCCTCGGCGGCCTGGAACGAGGCGACGACGTGCTTGCCCTCGGCCTTGGCGTCCAGTTCGGTCTTGCGGCCGGAGGGGGAGACCGCGAAGAGCTTCAGCCCGGTCATGACGATGGCGGTTTCGCTATCGGGGAAGCTGTGGCCGTTGCCGATTTCGACGCGGATGGTCTCGCCTTTCTTCAGCTCAGAGCGTTCGGCCGTGAGCCAGGTGAAGTGGGCGCTCGAGACGGCGGCGAAGGCCGCCAGCAGTGCGACTTGCAGGAACAGGGATTTCATTGGTTCTCCATATGACTGTTTCAAAAAGCAAGGCGGGCTCCGAAGGTGAACTGACGGCCGGGATCGACGTTGGCGATGCCACCGATGGGCCGGAGGAAGTTCGGGTTCGGGGTTGGACCGTTGCCGTACACGCTATTGAACCGGTAGAAGTTCGAAAAATTGAAGACGTTGAAGCTGTCGGCGCGGAGTTCCAGCCGGGCGGACTCCGACAGGATGATGGGCTTGGAAACCGAGAGGTCCAGGCTTTTCTGAGGCGTGCCGCGGAAGGCGTTGCGGCCAAAGCCGGCCGGGCGGTCGACGACGGTGGTGTCGCCGTTGTTGTCGACTCCGGTGAGAGCGTTGACGGGGAGTCCGGAGGCGATGGTGGCGATGCCGGATAATTGCAGGTTCCAGGGGAGCAGCACCGAGCCATGAGTGACGAGGCGGTGGCGCTGGGAGAAGTCGCTCTGGCCGCGTTCGCCGCGTCCGACGTCGCTCCATTCGTTGGGATTGGCGCCGAGGTGATCGTCGGTGACGCTGTTGAGGGCGGAGGAGAGGAGGTAGTGGGCCTCGAACTGGTAGCGTCCGGCGAAGCGGCGGGAGAGGCCGAGATCGATGGCGTTGAAGTGGGCGCTGCCGCCGTTGGTGGTTTCTCGCAACTGGCGGATCGGGACTCCCTGGTGCATGGATACGCCGAGCGCGGGGTCATAGAGCGGGCGGGTGCGGTCGGCTTCGGCGACGGAGCGGATTTGGCCGGGTGCGGTGCGGGGGAAGGGCGCCGGGGCATTTCGGTCGTAGTGGACGAACTGCTTGACGCTCAAGCTGCGGATGAGGTCGATGGAGGCGACCCAGGCTCCGGCGACGCGGCGTTGAATGCCGAGGGTGAACTGCGAGGTGTAAGGGCTCAGCAGGCGGTCGGCCGGGAGCACGACGTTGCGCGGTCCGAGGGGGAGGCCGTCGGGAGCGGCGGTGGGGGCGTAGGAGTTCGGAAAGGCGGGGAAGGCCGGATGACCGGGCGTCAGGACGTAGGTGGCGAAGGGGACGTCCAGCCCGTTGAGCAGGAAGCGCTGGGTGAGGCCGTGGAAGAAGGGCTGATCGTAAAACAGGCCGCCTCCGCCGCGGACCACGGTGCTGCCGTCGCCGGCGATGTCCCAGGCGAAACCGAGGCGCGGGCCGAAGTTGTTGCGGTCCTGGAGAATCGACTGGAAGTCGTAGCGGAGCCCGAGGTTCAGGGTGAGGCGTGGAAGCGCGCGCCAGGTATCCTGCACGAAACCGGCCCATTGCGTCTGGCCGTAGGTGATGCGGGAGACGCCGAAGCGCTGGCGGTACTGGATGGGCTGCTGGCCGGGCACGGGGGGGCCGGCCGGGAAGGTATAGGTTCCGAATTCGTCGTAGCTGAAGTCGTCGAACTTGCGGCGGATGAAGTCACCCCCGAACTTCAGGGTGTGGGCGCCGGCGTGGATGGAGAGCTGGTCGGCGGCCTGGAAGACTTCGGCGCGGATGCGCGATGTGGTGGAGGCGCCTTCGGTGCTGTAGCCCGCCCGGACGATGCCGACCTGGGAGTTTTCCGGCGTCGAGTTCGAGGGGACGGAGTTGATGTAGCCGGCGCGCAGTTCATTCACAAGGCGGCCGCGGACGACGGTATCGGTCCACTGGGTTCCGACCGAGTGCGTGGCGGTGCGGATGGCGGTGCTCGGCTGCATCAGGCCGCCGACACGGTCATTGGGGTTGGTGTTGAAATCGCGCTGGCCGTTGATGCGGAGCGTGCTCCAGTGGGTGTCGCTGAAGCGGTGATCCAGGCGGACCAGGCCGAGGGTGTCGCGAAGGCTGCCGTTGTATACAGCGGGCTGCGGCGAGGTGATGAAGGAGCCGCGGTCCTGCTGGAGGCGTTCGTAGTTGGCGAAGACGTAGGTCCGCTGGCGCGCCAGGGGTCCGCCTAGGGAGGCTCCGTGCTGGAGGAGTTGATTGGGAATATGTCGGTTCGCCAGGGGAGGCCGGGCCTGGATGCCGCTGGGGCGGCCGAAGAAGAGGGCTTCGCCATGCCAGTCATCGGTGCCGGTCTTGGTCGTGGTGATGATGAGACCGGTGGAGGTGCTGCCGTGTTCGGCGTTGAACTGGTTCGTCAGGACGCGGAATTCCTGGACGGCGGACAGGGAAACGCGCTGGAGGGGCGCGTTGTTGAAGAGGGTGTCGTAGTTGGTATTGCCGTCGAGGCGGTACTGCGTATCGCGGAAAATGGCGCCGTTGATCGACAGGCGTGTGTTATGGATGCCGTCGCCGCCCATTCCGCCGGTGTTGCGGACGTGCGCATTGAGCAGGGCGAAGCGATTGAGGAAACGGCCGTTGGTGGGCAGGGTCTTGAGCCGCTGGGGATCGACGGTGCGGCTGAGTTCCGGTGAATCGGTCAGGAGCACGGAGGGAGTCTCGGTGATGGTGATAAGGTCCTGGCGGCCAGCGAGACTCAGGGTGACGTCGATCTGGGTGGCTTCGCCGGACAGGACGGAGATATCACTCCGCTCCCATGCGGAGAACTCCGGTGCGGAGACCGCGAGGCGGTAGTCGGATGCGGGCGCAAGGCGGAGGAAGCGGAAGCGGCCGTTGGCGTCGGCTTGGATGGTCTGATCGATCGAAAGGCTGCGGCTCTGGAGCGTCACTGAGACGCCACGACCGAAGGCGGCGCCCTGTACGTCCCGAACGAGGCCCTGGATGCTGCCTGTCAGGGCTGTCTGCGCGGAGACGAGCGCTGTGGATGCGAGAGTGAGTAGGATAAATCGAAGCGAGTAGCGCACTGGGAGTATCGTAGCACGAGAATGACAATCGTGCTACGATTTTCTTCGCTCTGTTCTGGAAGTGAGAGGTGGAGTGCGATATGATGCACCGCAAGATTCCAGGAGCGGAGCTACAAGGAAACACCAATGATGAATCGACGTGAATCGTTCCGGCTGCTGATGGGTATGGCGGCCGGCTCGCCGCTGTTTTCGCAGGCCCCGGCATCGATCGACGACGATCTGATGGGTCCGGTGAATGTTCATGAGTTCGAAGAAGTCGCCAAGAGGAAGCTGCATAAGCTGGCGTACGATTTCATCGCCGGCGGCGTTGAGGACGAGCTGACGCTGCGTGCGAATCGGGAGGCCTTCAAGCGCTGGTACCTGGTGCCCCGCGTGATGATCGACGTGAGCGAGATCGATACATCCGTCGAATTGTTCGGCACGAAGTTGAAGTCGCCGATTCTGATCGCGCCGACGGGCGGGAAGAACCTGGTGCTGCCGGATGCCGATGCAGTGGTGGCGCAGGCGGCGCTGAAGAGCGAAACGCTGATCTGCTCATCGACGGGCGTGCAGAAGCTGTTGGCTGACGGAGAGCCGCTGAACTGGTGGAGCAACACGATCGGACAGGCGAACAAGGCGGCGGCGGCCGGCTATGCGCGCCGCGTCGAGGACCAGGGCGGGAAGGGCATCGTAGTCACGGTGGACAACCAATACCAGTCCAATCGCGACCGCAACAACCGGAACCGGTTCGACTACGGCTACATGCAAACGGGCGTCCCCAACCCGAACGAGCGGCGTCCGCCGAGAACTCCCGCGACTCCGGTGATGTGGAAGCCGCACACGCCGAACATGACCTGGGACTATATAGAGTGGCTGCGCGGGGCATGTAATCTTCCGGTGATTGTAAAAGGCGTGCTGGCTCCGGAGGATGCGGCGGTGGCGGTGCAGCGGGGCGCCTCCGCCGTTGTCGTTTCCAATCACGGCGGCCGCCAGTTGGATGGTGTCGTCGCGAGCCTCGATGCGCTGCCGGATGTGGTCGATGCGGTCGGCGGGAAGATTCCGGTCCTGATGGACGGCGGGTTGCGGCGGGGCAGCGATATCCTCAAGGCGCTGGGGTTGGGAGCGCAGGCGGTGCTGGTCGGGCGTGCTCCGCTGTGGGGTTTGGCTGCTTTCGGTCAGCCGGGCGTCGAGCGGGTGCTGTGGATGCTGAACGCGGAGCTGAAGCTGTCGATGGGGCTGGCGGGCATGCCGAACCTGAACTCGATTAACCGCAAGCTGGTGCGCCGGGCATGAGGTTCGTGTGGTTGCTTCTGTGCCTGATCGCCCTGCCGGCGGCCGCGCAGAAAACGCACGACTACTGCATGGCGTGCCATTCCGAGCACGTCTCGGATTTCCAGTCGCATCCGCATTTCGCCAAAGGGCTGAGCTGCGACATGTGCCACGGGCAGAGCATGAAGCACCGGGAGGCGGCGGGCGGGGCGGCTCCGGACCGCGTGGCGGCGCCGGACGAAGTCCCGGCACTCTGTGGGACCTGCCATGCGGGGCAGCACAAAGAATATCTCGTCAGCAAGCATGCCAAGCTGGTGCTGAGCCGCGCGCGCGTTCGGTCGGCCAACTGCGGAACCTGTCATGGAGTTCACTACCCGAGGACGGCGCGGCAGGTGGAGCAGCGATGCGCCCAGTGCCATAGTTCGCTTCCGGACGCGTGCCGTGCCGAGCCGGCGGCGAAGACCGCGAAGGTGAGTTGCGTGAACTGCCACTCGCAGCACACGCTGGCTAAGAAGTAGGTTCCGCTCAGCCACGGATGCACACCGACTGGACGCGGACCGAAAACGAGGGTTTTTATCCGTGTGAATTCGTGTCCATCCGTGGCTGAAAAGACGTGAAATTCCGATTTCCCCGATGATCGCCTACACGGTGCAGATTTCGGCGGCCTGCGCGAGCGACTGGCGCCAGTCGCGCTTCGGGATGAACTCGTGGGCGAAGTAGCCGTTGAAGTTCAGGTCGGCGATGGCCCGGGAGATGGCGGTGTAGTTCAGTTCCTGGGTGCCGTCGATCTCGTTGCGCCCAGGGTTGCCGCCGGTATGGTAATGGCCGATGTACTGGTGGTTCTCCCGGATGGTGCGGATGACGTCTCCCTCCATGATCTGCATGTGGTAGATGTCATAGAGCAGCTTGATGTTCGGTGAGTTGATCCGCTTGACCATCTCGACGCCCCAGGCGGTCTTGTCGCACATGTAGTCGGCGTGGTTCACCTTGCTGTTCAGCAGTTCCATGCAGACGAGGACGCCTTTGTCTTCGGCGAAGGATTTAATCTTGCTGAGTCCAGCGACGCAGTTGTCAAGACCTTCTTCGTCGGACATGCCGCGGCGGTTTCCGGAAAAGACGATAACGCTGGGGACACCTTCGGCGGCGGCGACTTCGATGCTCTCGCGCAGCTTCTGCAGCAGAGTCTCGTGATTCTCCTTCCGGTTGTAGCCGTCGGGAATCGTCGATCCGCCGTTCACCATGGTCGGGATGAGACCGTACTTTTTAATGGCTGCCCACTCCTTACGGTCGATCAGGTCGATGGACTTGAGGCCGAGGCGCGCGGCTTCGGCGGCGAGTTCGTCGATCGGGACGTCGCGGTAGCACCAGCGGCACAGGGACTGGTTCAGGCGCCCCTTACTCTTCGCGGCCTGCTGGGAGAGCGCGGTCGAGGCGGCCGCCGCTCCGAGGCCCACGGCGGGGAGAAACTCTCTGCGATTCATGACGAATATACTAGCAGGCGCGGTGCGGAAAGAGAACCGCCAGTGGATCACATTACAGTTCCCGCGCATTCCGGCCGATGTAATGGTTGGACTCCACCATGTCACTGTGGACGGTCCTTAGACCGCGGGGCAGACAAATCGTTCTTATCGTGGCCTCGGTCGCAGTGCTCGCTGCGTCCGGTGGGTGGGTTCTCCGTCCGAAATTTCCTGACCGAATATACCGTATCGGCGTGGACCATGCACCTCCTTACGGTTTTCTGGACTCCTCGGGTAAAATCGCCGGGCTCGCGGTAGACATGTTGCGAGAGGCAGGCCGCCGGAAGGGAGTTCGCGTTGAGTTTGTCTGGATCGACGGTTTGAAACCGGACGAAGCGCTGGAGCAGGGCGTAGTGGATATATGGCAGGTGCTGGGGATCACGGACGAACGGAAACAGAAGTTTCATCTTACGAAGCCCTGGTGGATGAACGATTTCTGTCTGGTGTCGGCCGGGAATGAGAGTTCGACGCACGTGGACGGGCTGGCCGGGCGGAGGGTGGTGCATAACGATTCTCCGTTCGCGACCGCTTTGGCGAAACGGTCTCTGGTCCGGTGCGAGCGAGTCACACAACCCACGAATATCGAAGTGCTGCAGGCGTTGTGCCGCGGAGAGGCCGATGCGGCGTTTATCGAGTCGCGCCTGTTCGATGCCATGTTACTTCAGCGGCCCGAGGGGTGTGAGAGCATTGCCCTGCGGGTCCGCAGGGTGCCCGGGGCGTTCGGCGAGGGATCGATCGCGTCGGTCAAGGAGGCCGCCGCCGCGGCGGACGCTTTGCGCGAGGGGATCTCGAAGGTTGTGATGGACGATTCGCTCGACGTGAGTCTGGAGCGCTGGGCGGCGAACTCGGCAGGCGAAGTACGGTCGTTCGTGGCGCTGCGAGAGTCGGAAGAACAGCGGCGGCGGATGTTGTACGGATTTGGCGCGATGCTGGTGGTCGCGGCCGTGCTCGGATCGCAGATCCGCCGGGCGCGCAATGCGCAGAGGGCCGCTGAGCGCGCGAGTGAGATCAAATCGCAGTTTGTCGCCAACATGAGCCATGAGATCCGGACGCCGATGAACGGCGTCCTGGGCATGACGGAGCTTCTCCTGGACACGAACCTTGATCCCGAGCAGCGGGACTATGCTGAGTCGGTGAAGCATTCGGCCGAGGCGCTGCTGACGATTATCAATGACATCCTAGACTTTTCGAAGATCGAGGCGGGCAAGGTGGAACTGGAGGAGATTCCGTTCGACCTGGAGAACACGATCGAGGAGGTATCCTCGCTGCTGGCTCTGCGAGCGCAGGACCGCGGGCTCGAGCTGAACTGCTTCGTGCACCCGGATGTTCCCCGGCAGGTGCTGGGCGATCCGGCACGGCTGCGCCAGGTGCTGATGAATCTGGTCGGCAATGCGGTGAAGTTTACCGAGCGGGGTGAGGTGAACGTCGAGGCGACGCTTGTAGAGGGGGCGGAAGCTCCGGTCGTGAGGCTGGAGGTAAGAGACACGGGAATCGGGATCGCGCCGGAGCAGGTGAGCCGGATTTTCGAGAGCTTCGTGCAGGCTGACAGCTCCACCACGCGCCGGTACGGCGGCACGGGGCTGGGGCTGGCGATCACGAAGCGGCTGGTGGAGTTGTTGGGTGGTGAGATCGGTGTTGAGAGCGAGGTGGGACGGGGCAGCCGGTTCTGGTTCACGCTGCCGCTTCGACCGGCAGACGGAGAAAAGCTGCCGGCCGGGGAGGAAGAGAAGCTTCTTCGCGGGCTGCGGGTCCTGGTGGTGGACGACAGCGCGACCAACCGGCGGGTGCTGATCGAGTATCTCAAATCGTGGGGCTGCGCGGTCTTGGCGGTTGACAGTGGCGAGGCGGCGCTGCAGGCGCTGCGTGTGGCCGCACACCAGGGCACGCCGTTCCGCCTCTGCCTGCTGGACCGGCATATGCCCGAGATGGATGGCGAGCAGACGGGCCGTGAAATCAAGTCGGACCCGAAGTTTTCGGGAACTGTCATAATTTGTCTGACCTCGGCGGTGCTGCGCGGGGACGCGGAGAGGCTGCGAGGGCTGGGCTTCGCCGGTTCGCTGCAGAAGCCCTTGCGGAAGGCGCTTCTGCGAAGTTTCATTTTGCGGGCCTGCGGCACATCGGAGACGAAGGCGGCGGCCGAGGAGCGCGCGGAGGCGCCCGAGCCGCGCAAGGGCATCGAGCCGGGACGCCGCATCCTGGTGGCGGAAGACAACGCGCTGAACCAAAAGATCGTGCTGCGGTATCTGGAGCGGCTTGGGTGTGATGCGAAGGCGGTCGGCAACGGAGCCGAAGCGGTCGATGCCATGCGGCGCGAGGTTTTCCACGTGGTCCTCCTCGATGTACATATGCCCGTGGTCGACGGCTACGAGGCGATCAGCCGCATCCGGCTACTCCCCGAGCCCGCCCGGAGCACTCCCGTGATCGCGATGACGGCGAATGCGATGAAAGGCGACCGGGAGCGGTGCCTGGAATCCGGCATGGATGACTACGTCGCCAAACCGCTGAATTTCGATGAGCTGCGCGACGTGGTGGGCCGATGGGTGGGAGAGACATCGAGACAGTTCAGCGGATGAGCGCCCTTTCTGGATCGGATGAGTTGCCGAGTTCGTCGCGTCTGACCCTGGACGCGAGCCGGCCGCCTACGGTGGAGGTGCTTCGGCAGCATCTGAGGCGCGCCAGAAACGCGTAAACAGCGCCTTCTCGGGCGCTGCTCGTGGAGCGCTGAAACTTCGCCGGCGCGGTTGTCCGGCGGCTATGACCGGATGATGGTAACTGCCTTTCGGGAACTTTCGTTGCCCATTCGCGGCCTGTATTCTGCGACTGTTCTCCTCATGAAGAGCCTGGCAGCCGAGGCAACCGCCTCGCGAGCCGCGGGCTGATCGATGTTGGAGATCGGCGCTGCGAGGAGCCTACGATCGAAATGCGTAGGCCTCCCATCGTTGGGCGACTGCCGATGAATTCCTCGGCGCGCACTGCTGTGGCGGCCATCGCCTGCAACGCCAATTTTCAAGCTTACTGTGGTTCGCCTGTTCGCACGATCAGCACCGCAGGCGCCGCTCCGAAGGCGGCCGGCTTGTGGAACACTGCGACGGCTCTCGGTGCGGCGGTGACTTCGCTGCGGTCGCCCGTCCACGTATTCACCCAATGAGCCTTGGGTTCCGCACGCACGCCACGGAGATTGAGCGTGATCCTGTCACCTTCCAGATAGAAGGCTCGAATGGAGCCACCCTCGCAGAGACCGGGGCCGCCAACCGCCATTTCATTGCAGGGCGACATGCGCCAGTAGGGCGGGCCATGATCTTCAGGGGCACAAGCAGCAGGGAGTTCGGAGATTCGCGTCGGACCTCGATGCGGACGTGGGGCGTCGGCAGCACCTGAAGGTTGAGAGAATCGTTATCGCGATCGAGGTAAAGTTCCACGAAACCGGCGCCGGGGCTGTTGTGCTTGCGCGCGTGGATTTCATAATATGCCGGGGCGACACCGTCGAACCGATAGGGTCCGCAGCGGGTCTGGATTTCGCGGCGGTCGGATTCCGACGAGAGCGTCACGGTGACCGGGCCATCTTCCTCGCACTGAATCTCTCCACCGATGCGGAAGAGACGTCCGGGCTCGGGGTATATGTCGGCGTCTGGGGTATCCGAGTCGACGGTGACGCGGTGGAAGCGCGCTTCGCGCAGTTCGCGCGCCTGCGGACCGAAGGTCGGGAGCCAGCCGGCGCCGTCGTCGAGAACGTGGGTCCCGGAGCGGACCCAATACTTTTCCGGGATCGAGGCCATGTATGCGATAGACGCCGCGATCGTCGGTGGGGGCCTTTCCGGCGGGCAGAGCCGGTTGGCGCGCATGATAGGCGATCACTGGGACTCCGGCGGTTCCGACGCCGTTCTCATCGAAGACGCGCCCGGTGATGGCGCCCTTGTGATACAGGCGTATCTCGGCGAACAGGTCGGACTCCGCCGTGACGGAAATCGGGCGGCCTCGTCCGATGGGGAGCCGCTGCCCGTAGGAGGCGGGGAAGTATCCGGGGCGGGTGGCGGTGAAAACGTACATCCCGGCCGGAACGCGCGGAAACACGAAGTGGCCGCTTCGACCGGCGCGTGCGGAGAAACTCATGCCTTCGGTGGCTCCCGACTTTGGGATTGGATCCAGGCGCTCGAAGGCGCGCGCGAGAGGGCGTCCGGACGCCTGTTCGAGCACAATCCCTTGTATGGTCCCGGCGGCGGCGCTGGCGGCCATCCCCAGGATGAGCAGGAGGCGGTGCATATTGAGCTTTGCTCCTGGCTTTTATGACGAACCGTGCGCTCCGGGCGTGCAGAGCGCGGCGGAGAAGTACGCGCGGGACAATAGTAGCGGTGACGGGGATGGCGCTCAGGCGTACTTTACCGTTGGTTGCTGCGGTGCTGCTGCCGGCTCTGGCCGCGGCGGAGGCCCGGATCCCTGGCAGACCGGCATTCCGGGTGGAGAGCCGCGGGAACCTGTCGAGTTTCACGCCCGAGCAGCTTGCGCTGATCGAGAAGCTGAACCGCGCGGACCGGGCGCATCTTGCGCGGCTGCCGACGATTGTCGTGCCGGACCGGTGGGACCTGGATGAGCTGGCCTACAGTCCACTGCCTGTTACACATCCGTGGGCGGCCACCTATCCGAAGGCCCTGATCGTGCATCAGCCGAGCCAGGTGTTCGGCGCCTACGAAAACGGCCGGCTGGTGCAATGGGGACCGATCAGCTCGGGCCGGCAGGCGCACCCGACTCCGTCCGGGCTCTTCCATTTGAACTGGCGGTCGCGCAGCAGGCGAAGCACCATCAACCAGGACTGGTTGATGGAGTGGTACTTCAACTTCCAGAACAACCGTGGGCTGGCGCTGCATAAGTACGCCATGCCGGGGCGGCCGGCGAGCCACGCCTGTGTACGGCTGCTCGAACGTGACGCCATCTGGCTGTACGACTGGGGCGAGGAGTGGGTGCTGAGCGCGGACGGGCAGCGCGTTCTGCGCAACGGCACGCCGTTATGGATCGTGGGCAGCTACCGATTCGGCGCACCCCCTCCGTGGCAGAACGCCGATTGGTGGAGGGCGCCGATCGAGTTGCCGGCGGGACCCTGACGAAGCTTGCTGCTGAATTCAGTCAGATTGTCCCAGTCCGGCTGCCCGGAGAGTCTCCTCTCGCGGGCCGCTTCCTTCGCAGCAGGGGGCGAGTTTGCCGTCAATGACGACGGCGGGCACCGAGCGAACACCGAGCGATTTGGCCCGGGCCGCCACCTCTGCCTGTCTCGTGTCGAGGATACTGATGTCGCAGGCCGGGCAGGCTATGCGGTTGATCATCGCGATCACCTCCTCGCAGGCCGGACAGCCCGCGCTGAAAACTTCAATTTTCCTTTTCGCGGTCATTTCATACTCTCCTTGGTGGGTGAACGTTTCTCGCCGACGATTCCGGCGTGCATGGAGGACAGTTCCCTTTCTGAACACGGCGCATCGGCCATGCGTTCCAGAGCGATGCTGCGACGAGCAGGCCGATTCCGCTGTAGGTCGCGATATCGGATTCCCAAGCAAACTTGCCGGCCAGTATGGCGACAGAAGCGGTGAGTCCGGCTGCGAAAGGACGATAGCCCCGGCGAGTTCTTGCGCGGAAGGCGAGTGCTCCGACACCCATCGCAAGGAACGCGGCCGTGAGCGGAAGTAGCCACGCGTCCTCAAGCAGAACACCGACGCCCAGGGTGCTCAGGATTCCTGCATACGCCGGCCAGCAGGCCGGACAGAGGGCGTTGGGCAAGAACGAGAACGCGATGCCCGGCCCGGATGCGAGGGAGGTTCTCCAGCCGGTGCTGCCCGGCGCAGGGCGCGGCTCGCGGCCTTTTGGCGACAGAGCCGCCATAATCTGATCGAATGGGGGAACACCCGTGAATCGCCCGGAGCGATCCTTGTAAATCCGGCAGTATGGCGCTATTCCGGATTCGATCGCAGCCCTCTCCATCACATCTCTGCCGTCCACCAGGACCGTGGGCGAGCCGAAGCTCCGTGCATATGGCGGAGCGTCATTGCCCGCACTATCCCACTCCGTCCAACTTACGGGGTGGCCTGCCGCTGCAAGTGCTTTGATCAGGGAGGCGCGAGCGGCGGCGACGTTCGGGCAATCGCGGTCATAGATCAGTTCCACTCTCATGGCGCCTCCCCGGTTTCAAGTGCGTCCAGAATCGGGCAGTCGCTCACCGTTCCGTTGCCGGCGCACGCCGCAGCCAATCCATCGAGCGCCTGCTTCATGCGCTGCAGGCTTCGAATGCGCTCCTCGATATCCGCTATTTTTGCCTCCGCGTGTCTCCTGACCCGGTCGCACGTCGCGCCGGGGGTGATTCGCAGTTCAAGAAGCTCCCGGATCTCCTTGAGCGAGAACCCGAGTTCCTTGGCGCGCTTAATGAACCGCACGCGGTCCGGCGTGTCCTGTGGGTACTGGCGGTAGCCGGAATGTTGGCGAGGCGGCTGCACGATCAGTCCCTTGCGTTCGTAGAAGCGCACTGTTTCTACGCCAACCTCCGCCCGCTTGGCCACAACTCCGATGGTCATCGATCCCATCTCCGCTCTCCATCTCCACCTCAGTTTAGGGACCGTACCATACTACGGAGTCAAGGGTTTTTTCGAATCTGTCGCCAGCGCCCCTGTCGGGTCAGTCGGCCCTGCAGCCGAGGTATTTCGAATTCGACAGCCATTCGGGCTGCGGGAAGTAAGCGAACATCAGGGCGCCGTCGCGGACGGTGTCGATGAGGCGGCGTGAGACGGCCGGGCGGACGGCCGGGCAGCCCCAGCTACGGCCGAGGCGACCCAGGCGTTTCGTAATGCCCTCGTTCACGTAGTCGGCCGGATGCAGCACGATCGCGCGCTGCATGCTCTTGTCGTTGAAGCCGTCTTCGATGCCCTGCAGGCGAAGCGAATAGCCGTGCTTGCCGTAGTAGGTGCCGGCCGTGAGAAAGATCCCGAGGCTCGACATCAGGCTGCCGGGCTGGTTGGAGAAGCGGACGGTGTGGTTATCGCCGCTGTTCTTTCCGTGCGCGACGAGCTCTTCGAACAGCAACCGGCCATTGGCGAGGTCAAAGACCCATAGCCTGGGCTCGGTGGAAGGGCGGCTGTAGTCCAGCAGAAGCAGAACGTCGTCCCGCACCCGTTTGCCGGCGCGCTGGACGCATTCGACGGCGTTGAGGGCCATCTCGAGGACGCCGGCGTTGACGCTGGGGGCCTGCCGCAGCAGAACGGGCAATTGAGAGCGTGAGGATTCGGGTGGAGCGGCGGTGAGAATCGGGAGGCTTGCGGCAAAAAATAGGATCGGCGAAAAATTCTTGCAGATCAAAACATACTTCCTATCGCCGGGCCGCTACGGTGGCGGCCCGGTCCTGTTCTGATGTACGCCGATTATAGCCAACTTCGGCGGAGCGATGTGCAGCTTACCTGCTTACGGTAGCGCGAAGGCTATGTAGGCACCACCCGACGGTTTACCTCTTCCGCCGCCGGCTGGGACGACGATATACTGCTTGCCTTTGGCTTCGTAAGTCGCCAGCGTGGCGTTGCCGGCGTGGGGCAGTTGCGTCTCCCAGAGAAGCTTGCCGGTCTTCTTATCGAAGGCGCGGAGCTTGGCGTCGGCGTGCGTGGCGGCGATGACGAAGATGCCGCCGGCGGTGACGATGCCGCCGCCGTGATTCTCGCTGCCGGTGTCCTTCAGGCCCTTTTCGACCAGTTCGGGGTATTCGCCAAAGGGCACCTTCCAGACGTACTCGCCGGTGTCGAGGTTGACGGCCGAAAGCGTGCCCCAGGGAGGAGTCACGCCGGGGTAGCCGTCCGGATCGAGGAACTTGTTATAGCCGTCCATCGTGTATTTCAGTTCGACCGGAGGCTTAGGTCCGCGGCGCATCTCGACTTCGCGGTCGCCCTTGCCGAACAGGAATTCCGAGAGCGCGGCAATGCCGTCATCGCCCAGAAAGGCGAACCCGGGCATGCGGCCGCTACCTTTGCGGATGATTTCTGCGAGCTGCGCTTCGGTCATGCGCCCGGTGAGCTTATCGAGCGCCGGATACTCGGGCGGGGCGCCCTTCATCTCCATGCCGTGGCAATTGGCGCACTGGGCACGATACACCCTGCTCGCGGGCGCGGTCCGACGCATCGCGCTCGGGGGAACCAGGCGGAGGAGCCAGGGCATTTCGTTGGCGTTGACGTAGAAGATGCGGGTTTCCGGATCGAAGGCCTGGCCGCCCCATTCCGCGCCACCGGAGAATCCGGGGAAGATGATCGTTCCGTTCGTGCTCGGCGGCGTGAAGCGGCCGCCGATGTCGACGCCCTGGAGTTTCTCCATGAGGGCCTTGTGAACCTCCGGGGTCCGCCGCGACACCATGTCAAAGGTGAACTCCTGGCGGACGAAGGGAGCGGGCTTCAGGGGGAACTTCTGGGTTTTGGCGAGCATCTCGCCTTCGACCTTGGAGGCCGGCACTTCGCGCTCCTCGTAGGGGAAGAGGCTTTCGCCGGTTTCGCGGTTCAGCACCCAGATGAAGCCGTCCTTGCCGGCCTGCGCGACCGCATCGACGGGGCGGCCGTTATGACGGACAGTGACGAGAAGGGGCGCCGAGGGGAAGTCGAGGTCCCAGGCGTCGTGGCGGATCGCCTGGAAGTGCCACTTGCGCTCGCCGGTGTTGGCGTCGAGGCAGATGAGGGAGTTGGCGAAGAGATTGTCGCCGTGGCGGTCGGCGCCGTAGAAGTCGAAGGCCGCCGAGCCGGTCGAGGCGAGGACGAGGCCGCGCTTCACATCGACAACCAGGCCGGCCCACGCATTGGCGCCGCCTGAATGCTTCCAGGCGTCCTTGGGCCAGGTGTCGTGACCGAACTCGCCGGGGTGGGGGATGGTGCGGAAGCTCCAGACGAGCTTGCCGGTCCGGACGTTGTAGGCGCGAATGTCGCCGGGAGTGGAGGGCAGCGTCTCCGGCACGGAGCTTCCCAGGATGATGAGGTCCTTGTAGATTGCGCCCGGCGTGGGAACGCTGATGGTGACCTGCTCGCGCGGGCGGTCAAAGGCCTCGCGCATGTCGACGCGCCCCTCGTTGCCGAAGGCCGGATCGAGGCGGCCGGTCCTGGCGTCGAGCGAGAGGAGTTCATAGCCGAGCCCGAACAGGATACGGGATTCCTTGCCGTCGGTCCAGTAGGTCAGGCCGCGGTTCTTATGATTGGGGCGGCGGCCTTTCAGGCCGTCGAAACTCCAGATCTCCCGGCCAGTGGCGGCGTCGAGCGCCACGACGCGCAGCTTGGGCGTGGTGGCGTAAAGCACGCCGTCGATAACGATCGGGTTGCACTGGATGTCGGAGCCGGGGTACTCGTCGCCGCTTTCGTACTTCCACGCGACCTTGAGCTTGTGGACGTTCTTCGTGTTGATCTGCTTGAGCGAGGAGTAGTGGATGTTATCGGAGCTGCCGCCGAAGGCAGTCCAGCCGCGGTAGGGGTCCTGCGCCAGGGCGCAGAATGGCAATGCGAGGAGCAGGATGATTCTGGGAAGCATTCGGAATTGCCTTAGTATAGCCGTGTTCACCTGGCTTGCACCAAGCCCTTCGGGTCCACCGGGGCGCCCGATTGGATCAAAGGCAGGGAGAGAGCGACATCGATGTTCTTGCAGACCGTTTCCGTGCATGCCTGACCCCGGATCGCGATGCGGGCCGGACCCGCGCCGCTTCGGCGCACCTTTGCCAAGAAGAGCGCCGGCGTCTCGTAGCCCCAGGAGTACCAGAGAAGCTCGGGCTTGGAGAAGTCCTTCGGGGGAGTCTGGAGCCACGGGCCGACGAAGGTGAGGCCGTCGGAGAGAGCGATTTCGGTCGGACGGTCGACGCTGAGCGCCTGCTTGCCGGCGAGCTTCTCTTCGGCGCGCTTTTGATTGTCGAGGCAGAAGGTATGCCAGCCGCGGCCGGGTGTGACGCGGATGGCGAGTTGGTCGCCGGAGAGCCGGGCCTCGTAGGCGATGGCGACCTGATCGTCGTGCCAGACCTTGACGGGCTCGGTCCAGCCGCCGCTCTGGGCCGTGGCGGCGGCCGGCAGGCCCAGGGCCAGGGATAGTAATAGAATTCGTCGGTTGAACATGGCGGTTATTTGCGGAAGCTCATCCTCAGGGTGCGGAGGGGCATCTGGAAGCGCTTGCCGTCGCGGATCACGTCGAGCGTGACGCTGTCGCCGGCATTGACCCGGAGCTTGATATACATCTCGGCCGAGAAGGCGAACTCGTCGCTCTCCTTGCCGTCGACGGCTGCGATGATGTCGCCGACCTGAAGCTCGTGGGTCTTCATCATGGCGGCGAAGGAGCTGACGTTCTTCACCTCGCTCGCGAAGCCGTCGGCGGGCAGGTTGTGCTTGCGTTTTTCCTCCTCGGTGAGGGGGCGCGAGTCGAAGTAGACGCGGGGATCGATGGTGGACTGGCGGAAGGTGAGATCGGTGTACCACCAGAGCTTAGGCAGCGCGACGGTGAGGTCGACGGGCCGGCCCTCGCGTTCAACGGTGAGACGGATCTGTTTTGCTTTTCGGTCGACCTTGTCGTAGTAGTGCTGCAGGTCGCCGAAGGTCCAGACGGGTGTGCCGTTCAGGGCGGTGATGAGGTCGCCGGACTTCATGCCGGCATCGGCGACGGCGCCACGGGCCTCCTTGACGACCAGGCCCTTGGGTACGTCGAGGTGAATGCCGATGGTCTTGATGTCCGGGGAGCGGAACAGGTGCTGCAGCTTGTCGAGGGTGCCGTCGAGTTCGCGGTGCTGGTTCTGGAAATCGCCGATCAGGTGGCACTCGACGCAATTATTCTGGGCGAAGGTCCGCTCGACGAGAAGGGGGATTTCGCGGGGGAACAGCGGCTTGGGCCGCTCGGTTTTGGGCAGTTCGCCTTGCTGGTACTTGCGGTGGAGTTCGAGCCCCTTGGCGAGGGCGATTTCCAGGCTCTCCAGGCTGAGATAGGTGTCGGGCGAGGCCGAGTCGCGGCCGCCGTATCGCATGTAGATCTGCTCGTCGGCGTTCATCATGAAGTAGTAGAGCGTGTTGTTCCGGTCATAATCGAACAGGCCGATATCGGCGTTGTCCATGCGGGTGATGCGGACACACACGTATTGACTCAGCAGTTTGCCTCTTGGCGTATCGTCGGGCGACAGCACAACCTGTGCGTCAAATACACGTCCGGCGATTCAAGGCTCGCAGCGGAACTCGAGGAAGATGGGCTTCCCGGTCCGCTTGGCCTCCTGGATGGCCTCCTGATAGTTGCCGAGCCAGCGCGCCCTGTCCTGCGCGTTGGCCCCCGCGGGCGCGAACGCCGCCCCGAGCAGGATTGCAAGTACTGTGAAATAAGAAACTTTCATGCCTGTGACTCTGAACTGGTCCTATTATCATATGGCGATTTCGGGTCCGTCGCGCGTTACATCGCCAGCGTCGGGACCAAAGTCTATGAGCCGGGGCCATGCCGTTCACACCGAGCGAGTAATCGTGATTACAATCGTTGAGCAGGGAGATCAACAATTGAATCGCGAAATGTATTATGTGACGTTCCGAACGCGGGTCGCGCCCATCGACGGGCAGGCCGGACAGTTCCAGGTGAGGGGAGACGCCATTGCGGCACGCCGGAAGACCGGCGATTCGGGCGATGAGACGGCGAGCGCGGACTTGGGTGAGATTGACTACGTCTCGGATGTGACCTTTACGGGCGAGGCGTCCTTCCAGGAGTCCGGCTCCATTCGTTTCGGCAACGCGGGCTCGATTCGGTTCAGCACGTTGCAGGACGGGGTGATGACGCCGAGCGCAGTGCCCGGCCAATTTCACGGGGCCGTGATCTGGAGGATCGAGGGGGGCTCCGGACGTTTCGAGAACGCCACCGGCCTGATCACTTCCAACTTCCTTTTTGACCCGGCGGCCGGCGAAGGCAGCGAGGAACAGATCGGCATCGTATTTACGGCGTAGCCCCCCGGGGCGCCGAGCGGGAAACTTGACCCTGTGGCGAGCAGGTAGTAAGCTCGCCAATACCTTTTGGCGATGACGGGTCTTGAGAGACAGTGGTTTCACGGGGTCACCCGGCGCGAGGCGCTGCGCAATGTCGCGGCGTTTCTGGCGGGTTCGCCTTTGCTTTCCGGCCAGCAGGACCCGGTGCGGGAGCATGGACGCGCTCCGGCCATGAGCGAACTGGAGACGCCGTTTGACTTCGAGCCGGTGGTCCACGCGCGGCTCTCCCGGCAGGCTTACGACTACACGGCTTACGGGGTGGAGGAGGAGTTCACGCTGCGGCGGAATCGCGCGGCGTTCGACTGGGTCGATCTGGTTCCGAGGGGTACGGTCGATACGAGCGAGGTCCGGACCGAAACCGAAATCCTCGGGGTGCGGATGGCGTACCCGATCCTGATCGCGCCCACGGCGGTTCACGCGCAGCTTCATCCGGATGGCGAGCCGGCGACGTTCCGGGGCGCGGCGCTGGCGTCGAACACCCCGATGATCGTGAGCAACAACGCGAGCATGCCGGTAGACCGGATCGCGGCCGCCGCGGAGAATCCGATGCTGTGGCAGCTCTACCCGCGCCAGGATCCGTACACCAACCAGGAATTCATTGAGACCGCGCTGGAGAATGGCGCCCGTGCAATCGTCGTGACGATCGACCAACAGGCGTCGGTCTACGAGCGCGGGCTCCGCTACCGGAACTTCGCCCGGCAGGGGACGACGCCGCGACGCCGGGTGCGGCCGGATTACGTCCCGCCTTCGAATCCGTATCGCGTTTCGCCGAACCGGCTCTGGTACTCTCCGGCGATGCTGGAGGAGTTGCGGAAGTTTATCAAGGTGCCAATGCTGGTGAAGGGGGTGCTCACGGGCGACGACGCGGTGCGGTGCCTGGATCTTGGGGCCGACGGGATCATCGTCTCAAACCATGGGGGGCGGGCGATGGATTATTCACCCTCGACAGTCGAGGTGCTGCCGGAGGTTGTCGATGCGGTGAAGGGACGGGCGCCGGTCCTGATCGACAGCGGCTTCCGGCGCGGCGCGGACGTGCTGAAGGCCCTCGCAATGGGAGCGAGCGCGGTGTGCCTGGGGCGGGTGCCGCGCTGGGGACTGGCGGCATACGGCACGCCTGGAGTTCAACGAATTCTTGAGATTGTGCAGCGTGAGCTTGTGATGGCAATGGCATTTACGGGCCGGCCTATTTTGGCGTCGATCGATCGCACTCTGGTGAGGACCGATTTCCCATGAGTTCAGGTGCCTACCGGTGGATTCCGGAGCCTCCGGGCCGGATCGTCCGGCGTGAGGAACTGCTGAACGTGCCGGAGTTCGAGCCGATGGCCGAGCGGCGGCTCGACCCGGCGACGTTTGCAGCCATTGCGGGCGGGGACCGCAGCGCCTTCCAGCGAATCACGCTCCGACAGCGGCTCCTGGTGGACACGACGGGGCTGGATCTGACGCTCGAATTGTTCGGATCGAAGATGTTCGCCCCCATTCTGGTGGGGCCGGCCGGGCAGCAGCAGCGCTTTCACCCCGAGGGCGAGATCGCGACGGCGCGCGGAGCAGCGGCGGCGAAGGCGGCGATGGTGGTGAGTGACCGTTCGAGCCAGCCGATTGAGAAGGTGGTCGCGGCGGCGGGTGAGGCGACGTTTTGGTACCAGGTCTTTCCGGGCGGGGATATCGCGGCGGCGCGGGAGCGGGCGAAGGCGGCAGTCGAGGCGGGGTGCCGGGTGGTTTGCATCACGTTGGGGGCTCCGGCGGCGGATGCGGGCGGCGATCCGGTGCAGGGCGTGAGTTGGGAATCGATTGACCGGCTGCGGGAAGGGCTGGGCGTTCCGATTCTCCTGAAGGGCGTCATGAGCGCGGAGGAGGCCCGGACTGCCGTGGATCGCGGCATTCAGGGGATCGTGGTTTCGAACTATGGCGGACATCTTGTTCCGGGGACGGTGCATCCGGTCAGCGTGCTGGCGTCGGTGGCCGAGGCGGTCGGCGGACGGGCGGCGATCCTCGTGGACGGCGGCTTCCGGCGGGGCAGCGACGTGCTGAAGGCCCTGGCGCTGGGAGCGCAGGCGGTGCTGGTGAGCCGTCCGGTGCTTTGGGGACTGGCGGCCTACGGGGCCGAGGGCGTCCAGAACGTGATCGAGATGCTGCAGACGGAGTTGGCGCGATACATGGCGATGGTTGGGCTGGTGGACCTGAAGGCGATTACGCCGGCGGCGATTCGCATCCACCGGCGGTGATGCTCTACTCCAACTCTCCTCCTCTCCTCCTGCGAAGACCTTACTTCGGCGCGCTCCGCGTTATCATAGGTGGGAAAGCGAGGCGCAGCGGTATGCTCAATTTCAATCGACGCGAATTTCTGGGGCGGGCCACTGCCGCCGGCATGGCGATGGGGGCGTCGGGCCGGGGCTTGGCGCAGCAGCCGCAGGGCGGCGCAATGCAAGAGTGGCGGAACCGGCAGTCTGGCATGGCGTATCGTCCGCTGGGACGGACGGGGCTCATGATTTCGGAGGTCGTCAGCGGCGGCGACCCGATCCGTGCGAACAACTGGGAGCATTTGAACCTGGCGCTCGAGATGGGGCTCAACTATCTCGACATGGCTCCGGCCTACGGGCGCGGCGACTGCGAGGAGTCCTACGGGAAGCTGTTGAAGGGTTCGTGGAAGCGCGAGAAGGTCTTCCTGACGACCAAGATCAGCAGCTTCGGCGGGGTTCGCAATCAGCTTTATAAAGAGATTTTCGACGGCCTGCCGGCTGACAAGCAGAATGCAATCCGCAAGCGGGCCGACGAGATGGTCCGGGAGCGCGGGGTCGAGAAGCCGGGCTACTTTTTCGAGTACTATCCGGGGCAGCGAAACCAGATCGGGCCAGTCTACCTCAGCAACGCGATGATGAAGGACTATGCGCATCGCGTCGAGGGGAGCCGGAAGTTTCGCGAGTGCATCCAGGAGTCGATCGAGGGCAGTCTGCGGCGCGTCGGCACCGATTATTTCGACCTGGTGATGTGCCCGCACGGCGCGTGTACGCCGGAAGAGCTGGATATTCCGGAGATTTACGAGACTTTTTCAGCGCTCAACAAGCAGGGGAAGGTGCGATTTTTGGGTGTTACGTCGCACACCGACCCGGCGGGGATCGTGCGGAAGGCGACAGCGCTCGGACACTTCGACGCCGTGATGGTCGCCTACAACATCGCGAATGGAGGCTACATGGACCACGCGATCCAGGAAGCCGCGAGCAAGGGTGTTGGCGTCATCGGAATGAAGGTCGCGATGGTGGTGGCGACGCACCACAAGGCGTTGCAGCCGGTTCCGCAGTGGCGGATCGCCAAGGTGAACCGCATCGTCCCGGGCGAGATGAAGGCGCCGATGAAGGCGTATCTGTGGGCGTTGCAGAATCCGAACGTTTCGGCTGTGATTTCGAATCTCTGGGACCAGACATATATCAGAGAGAATCTCTCGCTCGCCGGAAAAAAGGTGGAATTGCAGCCTGGTTAGCCACCGAAAGGCGGCGTCATGGCCGGTTAAGATATTCGTTGAGCCGCGGCTGGACGAAGGTTCGCGAATCGGGGGACGCCCCCTTGAAACGCGAGGCGCAACGGGGGCATTCTTCTGGACCGTCCGACCCTTGAACGCAGACAGGTCTGGTTTTATCTGGCCGCCATCCTGGCCGGCTTGCTCGTGGGCGGCGCGTGGCCGGGGGCAGGCGTATACTTCGAGGCGCTGCTTTGGCCGGCGCTGATGCTGCTGCTCTACGCGACCTTCGTGCAAACGCCGCTGCTGCATCTGCGCGAAGCGTTCCGCGATCACCGATTCGTCGCGGCTGTGTTGACGGGGAACTTCTTCGTGGTGCCCGCGGCCGCTTGGATCCTCGTGCAATGGCTGCCCGATGAGCCCGCCGTGCGGCTTGGCGTACTGCTGGTTCTGTTGGCGCCGTGCACCGACTGGTTCATCACCTTCAGCCAACTTGGCGGCGCCAATGTGCCCTGCGCGATCGCGGTCACGCCGATCAACCTGCTATTGCAGTTGCTCCTGCTCCCTTTCTACCTGAGGTTGATGCTCGGATCCGGCTTTTCGGCGGTGCTTACGCCTGCCGAAGTCTGGCCTGCGCTGGTCGTCGTCTTCGTGCCGCTGGGCGCGGCCGCTCTTCCGGAACGCTGGATCGAGGCTCGCCCCGGGCGGGCGGCGCTGCGCGAGCGCCTCGCTTGGTGGCCCGTGCCGCTCCTGACGCTGGTGGTCTTCCTGATCGCCGGCGCTCAGTCGGAAGCTGCGCGTGGCGCGTGGCGCCTGTTTCCGGTGGTCATTCCGCTGTATTTCGCCTTCCTCGTGCTGGCTGCGTTGATCGCGAAAGGGCTGGCAGGGCTCATGGCGCTGCCGACCGGTCAGGGGCGAACCCTGGCCTTCAGCCTCGGCACGCGAAATTCTTTCGTCGTGCTGCCTTTCGCCTTGTCGCTTCCGGACGGCTGGGAGGCCGCCGCCATCGTGATCGTCTTGCAGTCGCTGGTCGAGCTCTTCGGGATGGTGCTTTTCCTGTGGTGGGTGCCGCGACGGCTCTTCCGGTCCGCTTCGCGCCTGGCGGAGACGTCGTAATAATTTTTCTGGTCCGGCTGTCGTGAAAACCAACTTGCCCCAGTCTTAGCCGCAGATCAGCAAGACAGAGGCCGGCTACGGCCGGCCAGAAAAGGATGGTCAAAGAAATAGAATGTTCATTCGCTTGTTCTTAACTTCGGCTCTCGCGGCTGGATGCCTGCTCGCCCAGAGCGGGATTGCGCCGGGGAGAGCCTCCCTTACGGCGGTCGCCATATCGGACGGCGGCGGCCGGGAACCGGGACTCCTCCCGCGAGTCGACTACGCCGAGCTCCGGCGGTACCTTGGACTGACCGATACGCAGGTCGATGCACTGGCCGATGTCCAGAAGTCAAAGTCGGAGGCCGAGGGAGCGATCCATGGGCAGATCGCCGAACGGTATCGCGAACTCAACCAACTGCTGCGGGAAGGGTCGAACGACGCCAACCGCATCGGCCAGTTAATGGTCGAAATCAACAATCTGCAGCGGCAGTTGCCGCTGCCGGCCGGGCCATATCGCGATGCCGCGCTGAAGGTCCTTAATGATGATCAGAAGGCGAGACTGCCTGCGCTCGAGCAGGCTCTGCGTCTGGCTCCCGCGGCCTGGCAGGCGGCATCGCTGGTTCTGATCGATCAGCCTCGCGACGAGATACGGATTCAACCCTTTCCGTATCCGATCGCGACCCCGGAACTGGACGGGCAGGCAGTAACGCTTCCCGCTCCGATCGAGGTGGCGCACTGAGGCTGGTTGCCGTGGGGCAGGGGTCCGGCGCCCAGGTTCGGGCGCGGGACCCCGGTCCCAATGGAAAATGGTGCAGAACAACCATGCTGCCTGCGCGTGAACGGCGGGAGAGTGAAGCTGCGGATGACTACAGTCCGTCGTCTATTCAGTCGCAGGTAGAGCGGCTGTTTCTCGACTCCCGGGAGGATGTTTACTACTACCTCCTGACGCTGGGACTCAGTCCCGGCGTGGCGCAGGAGACGACGCAGGAGGTATTCCTCCGCCTGTACAGCGCCCTGCGGCAGGGGCAGGAGATCGAGAACCTGCGAGGTTGGGTGTTTCGCGTGGCACACAATCTCGGGCTGAACACGAAGTCGCGCGAGAAAGTCTGGTCCCCATATGACAGCGAGCTTCAGTTTACGGCGGCATCGAAGGACAGCACTCCGGAGGAGCGGATTCTCCAAGCTGAGCGTGTGCGCCGCGTACGGGAGGCCATGGCTGAGCTATCGCCCAAGCAGCGGCAGGTGCTGCACCTTCGCGCCGAAGGGATGCGGTATCGCGAGATCGCCGAGACGCTTGGGTTGAGCGGATCAACGGTCAATGAATTTCTACGCCGCGCCATGCGGAAACTCAGAAAGGTTGTTTATGGCTAGCCCGTTTTCCTCCCATCCCGAAGAGGACGTGCTGACCCGCTACGCCGATGAAGAGCTGAGCGACGCTCAGATGGCAGAAGTGGAAAAGCACCTTCGGGACTGCGAGGAGTGCCAATACGAACTCCACCAGATTCGCGGGGCCTCGAGGGCCTATGCGTCGTTTGTCGCCGCGGCGAAGCGCCGCATGCCGCCTCCGCCGGCGCCGTGGGGTGATCTGCGCGCCGAAATGGCCGAGCTGGACCGGAAGCCGCGCGTGGCGGAGCGTGCCGCGCCCGTCGCTGCCTTCCCTCGCAAAACGTGGTGGCTTGCCGCGGCGGCAGCGCTCCTGGTGGCGGTGGTGACTTACCGGTTCGGCAGCGAGCAGACGGTGAGCGCGGCCGAGCTCCTGGAAAAGGCCGCGGTGGCCGAGCGCGCCCAGCCCGAGGGGCAGCGCCGCAAGATCCGCATGAAGTTTCAGAACCTGATGTACACGCGCCCCGCGCGCCTCGGACCGGAGGTACGGCTGGCTTCCGGGGATCCGGAGGCGGTCGAGGTGTTTCGCGCACGGCTGGTCGCCGCGAACTACAGTTGGGAAGATCCGCTGAGCGTGCGCGCCTATTCGGACTGGCGCGATGGTCTGGAGGAAAAGACCGACGCCGTGACGGTGGTGAGCCGGGACGAGTATGCAAGCGGCCGCGCGTACCGGATCGCCACGCGGACCGGGAGCGGGGAACTCGAGGAGGTCGCCCTGACGCTGCGGGCCTCCGATCTTCGGCCGGTGCACGAGGTCTTCCGGTTCCGCGATGGCGACCCGGTCGAGATCTCCGATGCGGGCGAATGGATTGAGCCGCCGGCCGCCGTCGAGCCGGGATTGGCGCTTGCGAAGATCGAGCCGTCCGTGGATGTTCCCGCGACGCTTGCGGATGAGCTGCGGGTGGTTGCGGCGCTGCACGGAGTAGGCGCGGATCTCGGGGAGCCGGTGGAGATTCAGCGGGACTCGGCCAGTGGCAAGCTGATTGTCATCGGCGTGGATCTGCGCCGTGAGCGGCAGGAGCAGATTCGGGCCGCTGTGGCCGGGTTGGAGAGTGTGGAGGTGCGGTTCGAGTCGTCGCCGCCGTTGGCGGTGCCGGACCGTGCGCCGGTGCGCGAGGAGGCTCCGGATAGCCCGGATGCACTGCGGTCTCGGCTGGAGGCGGTGTTTGGCGGACAGGCGCTGGTGGACCAGTTCGTGAACGAAGTGCTCGAGTCGAGCGAAGCGAACCTGTCGCGAGCCTACGCGATCAGGAACCTGGCCCGAAGATTTCCGCCCGAGCGCGAGCGTGACCTTGGGCCGGCCGACCGGCAGCTGCTGCTTTCGATGGTGGACGATCACGCCAATGCGATGGTCGGGCTGGGGCAGCGCCTACCGGGACTGCTGGAGCCGGTGCTCGGGCCTGCCGCCACGCCTGCGGCGGCGCCCTGCCAGCAGTGGCAGGCGTGCGCCGAGGAACTGATCGAAACTGCACAGCGGCTGGACGGCGCGCTGAACCGTATGCTGGCCTCATCCGGGCGGGTCGCCTCGCCCGAGCAGGTGACCGAGGCGGCCGCACGGGCGCTGCACGAGTGGCGTGCGCGCGTCGCAGGGCTGGACGCGCTGGTGGACCGGAGGTGAGCGGGTGCGGAGAAGTTATGCTTCCGTCGGCGCTCTGATCGCGATTACTGCGGCTGCGCCGGCAATCCTGGCGCAGAACCGCGCCTGCATTACCGGGCTCATCCAGGATGCGTCCGGCGCCGGCGTGGAGAATGCCGTCGTGACCGTGCTGGACCAGGAAACGGGCGTGCGCCGGGTAACGCGGTCCAAGGACGGAGGCGTGTACGGCGTTTCGACCCTGGCCGCTGGAGATTACAAAGTTACGGTCCGGAAGGATGGCTTCCGGACAATCACGCGCCTGGGGCTGCAATTGGAGCGGACACACTGCGTGCAGGCGGATTTCGTACTCGAAATCGGGAGCGTGCAGGAGACGATCACGATTGAGGGCACCACACCGGCCATCAATACGGAGGACGGCGCGGCGCGTTTGACGTTTGAGCGGGAGCCGATGCGGAATCTGCCGCTCCAGGGGCGGGGCATCCAGGGACTGGTGGAGCTGGCGGCGGGCGTCGTCGCGACTCCGGCGACTGCAGGCGAAGCCGGGCAGTTCACGGCCAACGGACAGCGACCCAATACGAATTACTTTCTGGTCGACGGGCTGAGCGCCAACAACGCCGTGACCGGCACCGGATTGCCGGGGCAGTTCCCCGGCGCATCGCTGCCCGCAATGACGGCCATCGGGACGCTCCATGCCATTGCGACGCTGCGCGAGGCGCAGGAGGTGCGGATCCAGACCTCGACCTTCGCGCCGGAGTTCGGACGGACGCCGGGCGCGCAGGTGGCCGTGACGACGCGATCCGGGACGAACGAATTGCACGGTGAGGCCTTCTATTCGGGCCGCCACAATGCGCTGGAGGCTAACAATTGGTTCGCCAACCGCATCGGGGCGGCGCGGGCGCGGTCCCGAATGAACGACTTCGGCGGTCTGGTCGGCGGACCGCTGCGGCGCAACCAGACGTTTTTCCTGGCGAACTTCGAAGCGATGCAGCTCGATCAGCCCTTCACGTGGCGGCTGTCGGTGCCTTCGGCGCGAGCGCGGTCCACGGGTAGCGTTCTGGCGCGTGAAGTCTTGAATGCCTTCCCGGTGCCGAATGGCCCCGATCTGAACTCGTTCACGGCAGAGCACAATGCGCACCACTCCTGGCCCTCCAGTCTGAAGACGGGGAGCCTGCGTCTGGACCAGGCGCTTGGAGCACGTGGAACCGCATTCCTTCGTTACAAAGAGACTGTCTCGGACAGCCGGTCGGACTATATTCAGGTTAACGACGCCGAGTATCGGAACCGGAGCGTAACTCTGGGGGCGATCACGACAATTTCGGCGACCGCGACCAACGATACGCGCATCAACATCTCGCGCGCCAGTTCGGAGGGGCGGTGGGTCGCCCGAACGATGGGCGGCGCAAGGCCCGCGGATCTCTCGAAGATTCTTGCTCCGCTCCCGCCAGGACCGGGCCAGCGGCTCTATTCGCTGTGGATCGGCGGGGTGGGGCAGTTGGTGAGCGGTGACGGGGGCCACGCCAGCCAGGGACAGTGGAATCTGGCAAGCACATTTTCGCTGGCGCCCAGCCGCCACCAGGTGCGGTTCGGCATCGACTACCATCGCCTGACCCCCACGCGCGATGAGCCGCTGCTAGCGGTGGCGGGGGCATACGGGAGCGTCGAGGAGTTTCTGGCGGGCGGCGTGCCGTTGACCACCACGCTCCAGGCCGGGGCGGGATCGAGCCTGATCGAATACTTTTCGCTGTTCGCACAGGACACCTGGGCGCTCGGTCCGCGCCTGAACCTGACTTACGGGGCGCGATGGGAGTTTACGCCGGCGCCGAGCTTCCGGGGGCCCGGCGTGCCGGGTGGCGGCCTGGTCACGATCCGGAATCCGGATGAGCCGTCGTTCGGAATCCTCGGCGGGATGCCGAACCTGTTTGCCGGTCCGGACTGGAAGGCGTCGTATGGACAGATCGCCCCGCGCGCGGGCGTGGCGTGGAGGATGAATGAGTCCGGAACGATGGTGCTGCGGGCGGGCGCGGGCGTGTTCTACGACACGGGCTTTCTCTCGGCCATCGAACTGCTGAACGGGGCTCCGTTCAACCGGTGGCGGACGCTCGCGGCGCCGGCCGACCAGGTCGGAACCACCGAGTCGAGCGTAGAGTACGGCTACGCGCCGGGTCTGCGCCTGCCCTACACGCTGCAATGGAATACGACGCTGGAGCGGGAATTCGGCGGCGATGCGGCGTTCTCGATCGGCTACGTCGGCTCGGCCGGGCGGCGTCTGTTGCGCCGCGAAGGGTATGCCGATCCATTGTTAGGCGATGTGCGGCGCGTGCTCGCGACCAATCACGGGTTTTCGGATTTCCACTCGGTTCAGTTGCAGTACCGGCGGCGGCTTTCGCGCCAGTTGGCTTGGATGGCCGCCTACACGTGGGGGCATTCGATCGACAACGGGTCATGGGATTCGGCGTTGTTCCTTGCGGCGCCCGGACAGGGCCGGCACATGGATCGCGGCTCATCCGACTTCGACGTCCGGCAATCTCTCCAGGCGGCGCTGGTGTGGAACGTGCCGCGTCTGGCCGGTCCGCGGGGTTGGTCGCAGTTCGCGGAGAACTGGACGGTCAGCAGCATCTTCCGCGCGCGGAGCGGTTTCCCTCTGGATGTGATCTCGGCCGAAAATCCCTACGGACTCGGTTTCGACAACAGCCTGCGTCCGGACCTTGTGCCTGGCGTCCCGGTGTGGATCGTCGATCCGGCGGAAGCGGCGGGGCGGCGGCTGAATCCGGCGGCGTTTCGGCTGCGTTCGGGCAAGCAGGGCTCGCTGGGGCGCAATGGGCTGCGAGGCTTCGGGATGACCCAGATGGATCTCGCGCTGCAGCGGGAGTTCCGGCTTTCGCGCGCGTCGGTGCGGCTGCGGCTGGAAGGGTACAACCTGTGGAACCAGGCACAGTTCGCCGACCCGGTGCGGTACCTGTCGGACCCGTTTTTCGGGCGGCCGGTCTCGACCCTGAGCATGATGCTGGGACGCGGCCGTCCGAATGCGGGCATGGCGCCGGCTTTCCAGGCGGGCGGGCCTCGAACCGCGCAGATCGGACTTCAAATCCGGTTCTGACCCGGGCGCTTACACTAAGCGGGCGCGGCGCAGCAGCATCGCGTTCACGGCCACGATCACGGTTGAGGCACTCATGAGGATCGCTCCGGCGGCGGGCGTCAGGAGAATTCCCCAGCCGTAGGCGACGCCTCCGGCAAGCGGCAGCGCTACTGCGTTGTAGCCCGTGGCCCAGAAGAGGTTCTGGATCATTTTGCGATACGTCGCCCTGGAGAGCCGCAGGGCGCGGACCACGTCCATCGGGTCATTCTCCACCAGCACGAGATCGGCCGACTCGATCGCCACGTTGGTTCCGGCGCCGATCGCGACTCCCAAGTCCGCTTCGAGCAGGGCAGGGGCGTCGTTGATTCCGTCGCCGACGAAGGCCACGGGGCCTTCGCTACGGAGCGCGGCGACGATTCGCGACTTGTCGGCAGGCAGCACGCGGGCGTGCCAGCGCGCGATCCCAAGTTCCTGTGCAACGGTCCGGGCCACGGCCTCGGCGTCGCCGGTGATCATGACGGTGCTGAGGCCCATCTCGCCCAGGTGGGACACGGCGTCCGCGGCTCCTGGCCGGATGCGGTCCGCCAGAGTGAACAGCGCCAGAACTCGCTGCTCGTCCATAAGGGCAATCACGCTTTCGCCGCGCGATTCGGATTCTTCCAGCCCCTTTCGCAGTTCGGGAGTCAGCTCGAAACCTGCCTCTATGGCCCATTCCAGGCGTCCGATGCGGTAGCGGTGCTGTTCGATCGATCCGGAGACGCCCTGGCCGGCCGCGACTTCGAAGCCGGAGACTTCGGGCGGCTGGAGACCGCGGCGTTGCGCTTCGGCGACGATGGCGCGCGCCAGGGAGTGTTCGGACCGGGCTTCGAGCGCCGCCGCGATCGTGAGTGCCCGGTCTTCGCCGATTTCAGCGGCATGGATGGAGCGAACGCCGAATTCCCCTTCGGTCAGGGTTCCGGTCTTGTCAAAGGCGACGACCCGGAGGGCGCGGGCGCGCTCGAAGGCTTCGCGGTTGCGGACGAGAATGCCCGCGCGCGCCGACAGCGCCGTCGCGTTCACGATGACCAGCGGAATGGCCAGCCCGAGGGCGTGGGGACAGGCCATGACGAGCACCGTCACCATGCGGGTGAGTGCGAAGCCGGGACCGAAGCCCGATACGAGCCAGATGGTCAGGGTAAGGACGCCGGCCGAGACGGCGATGTAGGTGAGCCATCCGGCGGCGCGGTCGGCCAGGTGCTGGAAGCGGCTCCGGGAACCTTGGGCCTCTTCGACGAGGCGCTGAATCTGGCTGAGCGTGGTGTCGCCGCCGGTGCGGAGCACTTCGACGGTGAGGGCGCCCTCTCCGTTTACCGAGCCGGCAATAACCTCGTTGCCGGGCGACTTCGGGACCGGGCGGGATTCTCCCGTGAGGAAGGCCTCGTTGACGCCCGATGCGCCGTCGAGGACCTTGCCGTCGGCCGCCGCCTGCTCGCCGGGGCGGATCAGGATCCGGTCGCCGGGATGGATCTCGGAGACTGGAACGTCGACGATGCTGCCGTCCTGGAATTTGTGCGCGCGGGCCGGAATCAGTTCAGCCAGGCCGGCGAGCGCGCGGCTGGCGCCCATGACGGATGACATCTCGATCCAGTGCCCGAGGAGCATGACGACGATCAGGGTCGACAGCTCCCAGAAGAGAGGTTCGCCGGGGAGTCCGAGGGCCACGGCCATGCTGTATCCGTAGGCAACGGTGATGGCCAGCCCGATGAGGGTCATCATGCCCGGCTGGCGCGCCGCGAGCTCGTGCCGTGCCTCAGCCAGGAAGACGATTCCTCCGTAGAAGTAAAGGGCGGTGCCGAGCACTGGCCCGACCCAATGGGCCCACGGGACATCTATGGGCCGGTAGCCGAACCACTCCTGGATGTGGGGATCGAAATAGAGGATCGGAAGCGTCAGCAGGAGGCTGATCCAGAAGCGCTCGCGGAACATCTCCGGGGTGTGCCCGGCGTGTTTGTCGTGGGCGGCGTGCGCGTGGGTGTGGTCGTGCGGCAAGGCTACATCGGGATAGACGCAGGTCCGGACGGGATATTACACCGCGAGCGGACTTGGGCGCCGTCGAATCAGGGTGCTTTGGCGATTCCTTCGTGCTCGCCGTCGAAGGTGTACGACGAGGTCGGCGAATGCTTGGGTGCGGATCCGATGTTGGAGCCGTTAGTTCGTAGCCAGGTCCGCACGCCCTCCGGCGTATAGCCGGGGAGGCTCTGATAAAGTCGGGCCACCACGCCCGCGACGTGCGGCGCCGCCATACTGGTTCCCGACATCCGGGCAGTACCGCCACCCGGCGCTAGCGACAGGATCCCGACGGTGCTGATGAGGCAGCCGCGGCTGATGTTCTCCCGGTCTTCGCCGGGCGCCGAGATTGTAACGCCGATAGGTCCATCGGTCGTGTCGGTCAGCTTGCCATCCGTCGTGAAGTAGGAAGCGGTATCGGACTGAATTGCGCTGGCCCATCGACAGGCGTTCGAGCCGTTAATCGCAGTGGTGCTGGCGACGGCCATCACTTCCGGAAGACCGGCCGGGACCATCTGGCTGACCTCCTTGTTCGGGTCGTTGCCGGCGGCCGCGACCACGGAGATTCCGGCATCGTAGAGCACTTTGATGGCGCCCCGGATCGTGCCGGTAAAGGCCATGTCGCCGCTGTATTTGGGCCGGCCGAGGCTCATGTTGACAACGCGGATGGGCGCCTGGCTGTCCACATTGCGGTTATCGTAAACCCACTGCAGGCCGGCGATGATCGTCGAATCGGACCCGGAGCCCGAATCGTTCAGGACCTTCACGCAGAAAATCTTTGCGTTCGGTGCGACGCCCAGCACTCCGGTGGTATTGTCGAGTGCCGCGACGGTGCCGGCGACATGCGTGCCGTGGCCGTGCTGATCCATGCAGTTTCCCCCGAACGCATCGAAGACCGCCGTGGCGACGGAGAGGTCCGAGTGATTGAGGGCGACTCCGGTGTCGAGAATTGCGACTCCTACGCCGCTCCCGTTCGACGAATCGGTAGGCACGCCGACGCGCTTGACGCCCTCCGGGACAACCTGCTTCGAGGACGACGACTTTGAGGAGCCAAGCCCCTGGAAGATGGTCACGGGACGGTCCTCGGCGATACTGATAACATCCGGGTCACGCTGCAGGGCCGCGAGTGCGTTGGCATTTGGGACGCGAACGGCAACGGCGTTTACGATCCGGAGATCAATCTGGGCGGTCGCTCCGGCGCGCGAAACCGACGCGGCCCGCTGCGCCGCGGTCGAACCGGCTCGGAAGGTTACGATGTAGCGGTCTTGCTGCCCTCCCGGCGGCACGGCTGGAGGCTCGACGAGCTGTGCAAACGCGGCGGAGCTCAACAGGAATCCTGCGAGCAGAATCGGCATGTATCTTCTGGTCATGGGTATGGTCCGAGAAGATTGTAACCGAGTTCGATGCTTTCCGCCAGTAGAATAATCCCTTGGGCATGAGTGAGTTGAGTCACTTAAGACTGGCCGGTTGAGAGGAATCTCATGCCGCCCTCGCGCTCTCGCCGCCAGCCAGGTCCGGGCGGTCGCGTGAAATTAAGAAGAGTGAATAGAGTCAGTAGTAAAAGAGTGAGAAAGCATACAGTCCATGATATTGTGTTGTAAACAGTGTTCACCTCTTGATGCTGGTTGGAGCGAGGATGTGTCAATGTATGGATCTCCCCTTTTCTTCCTGGCTGCAGTCCTTGCGCTGTTGTCCCCGCTTTTCGCACAAAATCCGGCTCCGCAGGGAGCCCCGACCCCGGTATTGATCGGCTTCCAACAGACGCCGGGCGCCGCCGAACAGAACCTGGTGCGGGCCTTTGGCGGCACTGTCAAATATAGATACACACTCGTCCCCGGCATCGCCGCGACGGTTCCGCAGGCGGGGATCCAGGGTTTGCAGAATCATCCGCTCGTGACGATAGTCGAGCCGGATGGGATGTTCTATGCGATCGACGCCGAGCTGGACAACACGTGGGGCGTGAAGCACATCGGCGCGGGCACGGCGCACACCGCAGGAAACGTAGGAAACGGGCAGCGGGTCTGCGTGCTCGACAGCGGGATCGCTCCAACTCATGAAGATCTTTTCAGCAACTACGTAGGCGGATACGACTACGTAAACCAGGACGGCGAACCCTGGGACGACAACGGGCACGGGACGCACGTTGCGGGCACGATCGCGGCGCTGATGAATGGATTCGGCGTGCGCGGCACGGCGCCCTCAGCCCACCTGCTCGTCTACAAGGTCCTGAGCGCGAGCGGGAGCGGCAGCTTCAGCGACGTGATCGCGGCGCTCCAGCAGTGTGTTACCGACGGCGGAAAGATCACAAACAACAGCTATGGTTCGAGTCTGAATCCCGGGAGCCTTGTGGAGGCGGCCTTCGACAACTCCTACGCGGCGGGCGTGCTGCACGTGGCGGCGGCTGGGAATTCCGGGAATCCCCGGGGGAATGGGAATAACGTCGGGTTTCCGGCGCGGTACTCGTCCGTGATCGCGGTGGCGGCGACGGATCAGAACGATGCTCGGGCAAGGTTTTCGAGCACGGGCCCCGATGTGGAACTGGCCGCGCCGGGTGTGAACATTCGATCGACCTATCCGCCAAACACTTATGCGGACGCGAGCGGGACCTCGATGGCCTCCCCAAACGTCGCTGGTGTGGCAGCGCTGGTGAGAGATTGCGGAATCACCATTGTGACGGAGATTCGGCAGCGTCTACAACAGACGGCGAAAAACCTTGGCTCCTCGAACCATTTCGGCTACGGGCTCGTACAGGCCGCTGATGCGGCGCTCAACTGCACCGCACCGGAGCCGTACCTTGATATCGCGGTCAAATCGGTCACGGCGCCTGAAACGGTTGCGCGCGAGCAGACCGCCACGATCGAAGTCGTGGTGGGCAATGTTGGAACGCTGGACGCCAGCGACGTCAGCGTCACGCTGACCAGGACCTTTGATGCATCGACCGTCGAGGTCGGGACTCAGACGATCAGTCTTGCGGCCGGAGCCCAAGCAACGCTCACGTTCACGTGGACGACCGAGAGCACGACGCCGCTCGGTGATCACACCCTGACGGCGAGCCATTCGCTGAGCGACGCCAACCCGGAGAACGATTCCGCTTTAACGACGATTAAGGTCGTCGAGCCACCGCCGAGCAACGGCATTGTACTTGACGCGAACGGCTACAAGGTGAGGGGATTGCAGAAGGCTGATCTAAGTTGGACTGGCGCCACGGCAGTCACGGTCTTCCGCAATGGAGCATCGATTGCGAATCCGAGCAGTTCGCCTTACACAGACCACATCGATGAGCGAGGATCGGGGACCTACGTCTATAAGGTTTGCAACACCGACGGGTGCTCAAACGAGGTGACCGTAATCTTCTGATCCAATTGTGGCAGAATCGGCCGGCTATGCAGGTTAAAATCCTATAGTGCGGCTGATTCTGCTATCGCTTCTGCTCTCGCCCTCTCTGCTGGCCCAGTTCGACCAGTTGAGCCAGAGCATCGCCCGCTTGGGCCGTACGATGCCGGTCGAGGAGATCGTGCTTCGCCCGACGCCGGAAGGCGATGACGCGCTCCGTGTGCGGCCCTTGGAAACCCTCACCGTCCAGGTGCTCGCCTACGGACTCCATGAGGATCGCAAGGTCCGGCTGAGGCGCGGCGAGGAGACGAAGATCCGGGTGAAGGAAGAGAACGGCGGCTGGCTTTCGAAGCCGTTCGCCTCGCAGATCCAGGACAACGAACGATATTTCGAAGAGACTTCCTCACGGGCTTTCAATATCTTCGCCGATGCGAGCGCCCGATTCGTCGTCAAGGACAGCTTCCTCTATACGGCGCCTGAAGAGCCCGGACGCTACACCATCGAGGCGGAACTAGAAGGGAAACAGGCCACAATTGAAGTTGAGGTGAGCGAAGATGCTCCGTCACGCCGCGTGGCCGAAACCGTCTCGTTCGAGCAGGCCGCACCGTCCCGCGATCCCTACCGTCCGCTCGCCGAACACTACGCGCCGTTCGTCGCCCAGGAGACCTGGTTTCAGCCCAAGTCCGATATCCCGGTGCGCTTCGATTTCGACGGCGACTGGCACGGCGACAACAATTGGGAGCAGACCGATATCGGCAGTTCCCAGGCCTATGTCTACTACGCCGTAATGGAAACCGAGACCCACTGGTTCGTCCAGTACAATCTCTTCCACTCGCGCGACTACTCTGACCGCTGCGTCGTCGGCACCTGCCATGAGAATGACAACGAAGGCATCATCCTGACGGTCCGGAAAGACGGCACGCAATTCGGCACGCTGCAGGCCATGGAGACCCTGGCCCACAACAACATTTACACCTTCACAAATGACCGGTCGCTGCGCAACGGGGCCCACACGATCGACGGAGGAATCGAACTCTACGAGGGCTCGCATCCGGCGATCTTTATCGAATCCGGCGGTCATGGGATTTACGGAACGACGTCCTCGCACTCGCGGTTCACGCTGAAAGAAGGCGAATACAAGGAAGGCACGGGGAACACGTTCATCTACAAAGGAGTCGCCGAGCGGGCGCGCCACGCCAATGAGAGGCTCGTCGGCTACGACCTGCTTCCGATCTATGAGGAGTGGTGGCTGAAGGCCGAGGAGGGCAAGTGGGACCATCGGACCTTCGACGATTACTACTTGTACCAACCCTTCGGCGGGCGGCCGGGGGTCGCCGTGCAGGGGAGAATCGGCGGAACGTTCCTTGGGCGTACGGAGTCGGCGAATAAGGCGAAGCCGTTCTGGGGCTGGCATGACTCGGCCACGCTGCGGCGGCGCATTCTGGCGGTGGGGCAGTGGGGGCTCGATCCGGCGTACGCGACGAGCCAGAACATCCGCTTCCCCGCGAATCAGCCGTTTTCGCTGGAGTACATCTACAACCCGTACCTGGGGATCGATCGCAGGCCCGATGCGCCTGCGCCGGAACCCGCGCCGGAACCTGGCCCCACGCCGGAGCCGGAGCCCGAGCCATTGGCCCCTGGCATCCTCGATCCCGATCCTGTGGCGGAGCCGGCGCCAACGCGAGGCCGCGTTGAGATCGAGGCCGTCGTGGACGGCACCGTGGAGATCCGCGTCAGCGGCGATGAGGTGGGATGGCGGGTTCGTTCGGGCGCGCCGGTGAGCCGGGAGCGTTCCCAGTTCAGTTCGCCGCTGCCGGCCGAACCCCTGGCCTCCGTGACGCTGGTGAAGCAGGCCGGACGCGGGAGCGCGCGCCTGACGGAAAGGCCTTCGGAAGCCAACGGCTACACGGCTGTCATTCGCGTGGAAGACCCGCGGCCCGGCGCCGACTTCTTCCGGCTGCTTCTCGAATGGTCCCGCTGATGATAGCATTGCGCTCATGCAGCGCCGAACCCTGTTGTTTACCGCGGCGGCGGCCGCCATCGAGCAGGGGCTGATTCCGGCAGCGGAGAAGGCTCCGGTCGTCAATGCCGCCGAACACGCCTGGGTGCTTCACGACCCCCGCTTTCGCCCCGACCCCAAGCTGGCGACCTGCCCCGCCGGCATCCGCGAATATGAGTACTCAGCCGAGTATCTGCTCTCCGAGATGAAGACCTACGGCGTCGATCACGTCGTCATTTCGCACGTCTGCTACTACGGCCGCGACAATCGCTACGCGAGCCACTGCATCCGTACCTACCCCGGCAAGTTCGCCGGCATCGGCCTTCTGGTCGGCTATCGGCTCTACTCGCCCTCCGATCCCGAGAACGCCTCGCGGCTCGAGCACCTGATCCGCGAGGACGGCCTCATCGGCCTGCGCCTGAGCCCGATCTACGATCGCGACGTCGTGTGGCTCAACGATCCGGTTTGTTTCCCGCTATGGAAGAAGGCGGAGGAGTTGCGCGCGACATTCAATATCTTCCTCGCGCCGCACCAGGTGGGACAGGTGGCGGATATGGCGGAGCGCTTCCCAGGCGTCAACATCGTGATCGATCACATCGCGATGATCGATATCGACGCGCCGGACAGCGACGGCTTCGGACCGCTGCTCGACCTGGCGCGGTTTCCGAACGTCTACGTCCGCACCTCGCTGCACAACCCGTCGAAGACCAACACGCCGCCGTATCGCGATGTGTGGCCGTTTCTGGAGCGGCTCTATGATCGCTACGGTCCGCGCCGGCTCGTGTGGGCGAACTTCTACGAGTACGTGATCATGAAGGAGCTGATTCCGTTCTTCCGTCCCGAAGATAAGGAATGGATTCTGGGCCGGACGGCCTACCGGCTCTACTTCAGCTCGACAATGACCTCCTCGGCTGGCTGAGCGCCCGGGTTGGTCCGGCGCACCTTCCCGGCCGGGGCGAAGCGCATGTCGCCATCCTTGGACTCGACAGTTTCGGTGCGGCCGTCGTCGTGCGTCAGGGCGATGCTTTGGTTCGCCATCGAGACAACGACGAGGTCGCGGGTGTGCTCGACGACAGGCGTCTGCTCGCCGGGCTTCAGGCGCAGGCGCAGCACGCGCACCTGGTCGTTCTCAAGTTCGACCTTGAAGTTGCGGGGAGCCGCGCGAACCGGGTCGAGCCGGGAGGGCTTCGTGCGCGGGGCGGGGGAAGGTGGGCGCTTCAGCTCGACCTCGACGACGCGGAAGGAGCCGGCGCTGATGTTTTGGCTCGTATGGAGTCCCGCGGCGGGGCTCCAGAGGACCTCGCCTGCCTTGAACCGGATGTTCTCAACCTTGCCGTCCTGATGTTCGAGAATCTGCTCGCCCTCCTCGAGGTAGATCATGACGCGGTTCACCTTGTGGTCGTGGAGCCTGCCCTTGGGGCCCGGACGCGACGTCGCCAGGATGACCAGCGCGTCGTCATTCTCAATGCGCGGGCGCGCGGGGTTCTGGGCCGCGGCTGAAAGCAGCGACAGGCACAGGGCGGCGGCGAGACTCCGTGGAAGCGGTGTGTGCATGGTGAGGGAATTGTATAGCCGCGGCGTGGGATGAAGCAATCGGTCACTTCAGCTCGCTCACTGCAAACCTGGGATACGCGGGCCGCGGCGTGGTTGATCGCCCGGAGCCATTCGGCGCGGTCCGCGCGGGCCGCGCCGTTGAGTTCGTGGCCGGCATCGTAGTAGTTGGACGTCGATCAACGCGACGCCCAACTCCGGATTGCCGACAATCCGGGCGGAGGGGACACGACCGCTCAAAACAGTGGCGTCTATCATTCTTTTATCGGCTCTGAGCCAACTCATTGCCCACTCCGCACGGTCATCGTCCCAGTACCGCATCACCTCGTACATCCGGCGGCCGTATATGCTGCCGGCTAGGTCGCCAACCTGCTCGATGAAGTGACGAAAGAGCGCGGGGCTTGGCGCAAACGCCATGTGGTCGACGTAGCCGTCCAACGACTGGTCATGCCAAAGACGAGCTTCGCCATTTCAAAAGTTTCCCTCCAAAGGCGTCAGAGAGTTCCTAGCCAAACATATTTGAAATTTCCGAAGCGAGCCGTAGGAGGCGCTTGGTAGGATAGCCGAGTATCGTGCTGAC
>JBKBWD010000002.1:0-179549 GCA_046289265.1 Bryobacteraceae bacterium
ACTCACACGCCTTCATGGCATCAATAAGTTAGGCTGTGGAAAACGCGTTGAATGCAGCTAATTTGGACAGTAGTGGCGATCAGGCCGGTCCGGGGCGCGACGGGGTTCTTCGTTCCCAGGATCACTCCGCGCAACCAGAAGATGGCGCGGATGGCGGGAATGGACTGGATATCGAGCTCCCATGCAGTCTCCAGCACCAGTTCGGATGGGGCATCGATCACGATCTCGTGCCTGCCGCCTGCATCGGGATTCGGGATGAACGTGTCGAGAATCGCTGCCATATTGGTCTCCTGCGTCTGAGCGCCGCGTTATGCGACTGATTCCCGCCGCGGCCCGTCAGTGCCATAATCAAGTGCATGTTTCTGGCCCTTGCAACGATCATCATTACGGGTGCGCGACTTATCGACGGCACAGGCGCTCCGCCCATTGACAACTCGATTGTCGTGATTGAAGGGGACCGGATCGTTGCGGCCGGCCCTCGCGGCAGTGTCCAACCGCCCGCGGGCGAAACCTTCGATGCTCGCGGCCTGACGCTGCTCCCCGGGCTGATCGATGCACATTTCCACCGCGGCAACGTCAACCTGCCCAATATCTTCCTGAACAACGGAGTGACGAGCGTAAGAGATCCCGGTGCATGGAATCAGAGCTATGAACCGGTCAAGCAACTTGGGATTCCGATTCCCCGCCTCTTCCTCACCGGTCCGCACCTGGACATGGCGCCGGCCGCCTACCCGGACAATTCGATCCTCGTCAATGACCCCGAGGAGGCGCGCGCCGTCGTACATCGGTTCGTGGACGAGGGCGCGACTGCGCTGAAAGTCTACTTCCGGTTGCCTTTGGCCTCCATCCGCGCCGTGTGCGAGGCCGCGCACCAGCGGAACATACCCGTCACGGCACATCTCGAAATTGTGCGCGCGGATGATGCGATCGAAGCGGGCCTCGACGGCATCGAGCATGTGACCAGCGTCGGGACTGCCATAGCCGATCCGATGGAAGCCGAGAAGTTTCGACAGGCAGTCACTGCCGACAACAAGGCGCGCAACGAGGGCCGGTATGAGTTGTGGAGCAGGATCGATTTAAAATCCCCGCGCGTATCCCGGCTGATCGACCTGATGGTCCGGCGCGGCGTTTATTTTTCTCCGAACCTTGCGGTCTTCGAGAGGCGCGCCGGCGAGCGCGGCGCGACCGAGGTGCATGCCAAGGCTTGCGAAAACATGCGGCGATTCACCGGAATGGCGAGCAAAGCCGGAGTTCGCGTCGTGGTCGGCTCCCACTCCTACGTGCCGTATGCCGAGACCGGCTGGGCCTATCACCGCGAGATGGAACTGATGCATGAAAGCGGGATGACGCCGATGGAGGTCATCGTCGGAGCGACCATGGACAATGCCAGGTTCTTCCGCGCGCAGGACCGTATCGGGTCGATCGAGCCGGGAAAACTCGCCGACCTGGTTCTCGTCGAGGGCGACGTGCTGAAGGACATCCGTGCGATTCGCCAGATCCGCCGGGTCATGCTGAACGGCGCGTGGATCCGGTGAGCCGGACTTCCATTGACACCGCCCGCCCACGGTTCGTATACTTAAGGTTCTGGGCTTGCCCAGGGATACACTCTAACTGCGCTCCGGAGCGGAGAGCTGCCCGGCGCCATCTACTACGATGCCGAAACGTACTTTTCAGCCGAATAATCGCAAGCGCGCCAAGACGCACGGATTCCGGGAGCGGATGAAGACCAAGGACGGGCGGGCTGTGCTCGCACGTCGCCGGGCGAAGGGCCGCAAGAAGCTAACCGTTAGCGACGAGAGAGCCGTCCGTCACGCTGCCTAAACCGACCGACGCCCCCCGGCGAGATTTCTCTTTTCCTAAGAAGTCCCGGATCCTGCGCTCGTCGGAGTTCCGCAAGGTCTACCAGGAGGGATTCCGGGTTTCCAGTAAACTGTTCGCTGCCTTTTGTCTGCGGACGGTCGGTTTGGAGGAGGGACCCAAAGTAGGGTTCACCACGCCCCGAGCCTTGGGAAAGTCCGTCCTGCGGAATCGGATAAAACGCCGCATGCGGGAAGCGGTGCGGTTGCATCTAAATAAACTGAGCCCCAAGTGGTCGATCATCTTCAATCCCCGGCGTGCTGTTTTGACGGCTCCATTCCCGGAGATCGAGAGCGAAGTCCTGAGGGTGTTTTCCCGATGCGAAGCCTCATAACCGGCGCATTGCGACTCTATAAGCGGTGGATCTCCCCCATGCTGCCGACCGCCTGCCGCTTTCACCCGACCTGCTCAGAGTACATGCACGAGGCGGTCGAAAAACATGGCGCCGCACGCGGCGTCTGGATGGGCATGCGGCGCCTGTCGCGGTGCCACCCCTTCTGCGAAGGGGGCTATGACCCGGTCCGTTGACGACAATACAATTAGATTAAAAAATGGCCGATTTACCTAACGGCACAGCCCAGCCCACAGCAGGCAACAAGAAGAAGGAGTTCTCGATGGAGGCTCGCCTCCTGCTCGCCTTCATCCTGATGGGAGCGGTGCTGTTCCTCACACCGTACTTTTATAAGCCGCCGATGCCTCCGCCCGGCGGAGACACACCCGTCGCCACGGCGCCGGCAGAGCAGACAGAGGCCGCACAGGCCCCGTCCGCCCCGGCAGCAGCACCCGCCCCGGCGCCGGCAGCCGGGCGCGTCGCCGCCGACCAAGAGGAGACGTTTGTCATCGAGAACGAGCGCTATCGGGTGACGTTTTCCAATCGCGGCGGTGTCGCCAAGAGCTGGATCCTGAAGGACTACAAGAACACCTCCGGAGAACTGGTTGACCTGGTGAGTAGTGGCTCCTCGCACACAGGATACCCGTTCAGCATCGTGTACCGCGACGGGCAGCCCGCCACCGATCTGAACCAGGTGCTCTACGCAGCCAAGCCGTCCGCCGATGGGCTCGGGATCGAGTTCGAGTACTCCGATGGCGCGGTCTCCAGCCGTAAGTCCTTCCGATTCGAACCGGGTAAGTACCTGACCCAGGTCGAATCCGAGGTGTTCCAGAACGGCAACCGGGTTCCGCACCTGCTCGCCTGGCGGGGAGGGTTCGGGGACGGCGCCGTGCTCGGCGCTTCGGCCACGCAGCACGCGGTCTACTACGAGGACGGCAGTGGCCTGACGGTGAATGATGCCAAAGCGGCCAAGGACGGTCCGCTCGACGCGATTGGCCGCTTCAGTTTCGCCGGTGTCGAGGACATGTACTTCGCCGCGGTCTTCCTGCCCTCCAACGGCGGCCCGGTGCAGATCCGGACCTTCAGCGACTACTTCGCCGAGGCGCCGGAGGGCAAACCTGAACCGCACGCCGGCGCCGCTGTCGGCGGCGAGGGCAACAACCACCTGGCGCTGTTTGCCGGCCCCAAGGACATCGACGTTCTGCGGAGCATCGATCCGAAGCTCGAGCAGCTTGTCGATTTCGGCTGGTTCAGCTTCATCGCGCGCCCGCTCTTCCTCAGCCTGAACTGGGTGGCCAACAACATCACCCACAACTACGGCTGGGCCATCGTGCTGGTGACGATTTTCATCAACTTCGTGCTGCTGCCGTTGAAGTTCTCCAGCATGAAGTCGATGAAGAAGATGCAGGCGCTGCAGCCGCAGATCGCCGCGATCAATGAGAAATACAAGGGCATCTCGCTCCGCGACCCCCGGAAGGCGCAACAAAACCAGGAGGTCATGGATCTGTACAAGCGCAATAACGTCAACCCGGCGGGCGGCTGCGTCCCGATGCTGTTGCAGATCCCGTTCTTCTTCGCCTTCTACAAGGTTCTGACCGTCGCGATCGAGATGCGCGGCGCCAATTGGCTCTGGGTGACGGACCTCTCGCAGCCCGAGACGCTGCCGATCCGGATCCTGCCGATCGCCATGATGGCTACGCAATTCGTCATGCAGAAGATGACGCCGACCACCTCGATCGACCCGGCCCAGCAGCGGATCATGCTTCTGATGCCGCTGATGCTCGGGTTTATGTTCTACGGAGTCTCGAGCGGCCTGGTGCTATACTGGTTGACCGGCAACGTGGTTGGCATCGCGCAGCAGTGGTTCTTCAACCGGACTACCGCGGTCACCGTAACGCAGCCCGCGCCGGCCCCGAAGAAGAAGGGCAGGAACTAGCTTGTGTCTGATACTGCTGAGAAGAAGTACCCGCTCGCTACGGTAGGCCCCAAGATCGACAGCTTTCTCCAGTTGATCGCCGGTCGTGCCGGCTTCGAATGGAACTACAAGATCGCTGAGGGCGACAACTTGCACCCGGACTTCGAGAATCCGGAAATTCTGGTGCGCTTCACGGGCTCCGACGTTGACCTGCTGCTTGAAAATAAGGCCGAACTCATGCTCGCCATCGAGCAGCTGACCATGGAGATGCTCCGGATGCCGCCGGAGGATCATTCGCGGCTCTGCTTCGACGCCAACGACTACCGGATGCTCCGGATCGAAGAGCTCCGGCTGAGCGCTGTGACGGCCGCCGAGAAGGTCAAGAAGTCCCGCGTGCCGTTCCGCTTCAGCCCGATGAACAGCCGCGAGCGCCGCATCCTGCACCTGGCGCTGCGCAACGACTCGGACGTCCGGAGCGAGAGCAGCGGCATGGGTCCGCAACGCAGCGTCGTGATCTATCCGTCCGATATGGCGACGCCGCCGGAGTCGCCGCGTCCGTTCAACCGTCCGCCGCAACGGGGTAAAGCCCGGCGCCGCTCGGCTTGAAACTCAAAGAGACCATCGCCGCGATTTCGACTCCTCCCGGTCACGGAGGGCTCGGAGTCGTGCGTCTTTCCGGGCCTGAGGCCCGGCGGGTTACGGAGGCGATCCTGCGGCTCCGTCCCGGGCACGAGTGGCGCTCCTGGGGCGCCGCCTTCGCCGAACTGCCCGACCCGGAAGGCGAGACAGTCGACCAGGTAGTGGCGACGTTTTTCGAAGCGCCCCGCTCCTATACCGCCGAGGATGTCATCGAGATCGCCTGCCACGGCTCGCCCGTGATTTTGCGCTACTGCCTGGAGCGCGCCTGCGCCGCCGGAGCGCGCCTGGCCGAACCGGGCGAGTTCACGCTGCGCGCTTTCCTGAACGGGCGGATCGACCTTCCGCAGGCCGAGGCGGTCCGCGATCTGATCGAGGCCACCACGCTGTATCAGGCGCGCATCGCCGCCCAGCAGGTGGAAGGCTCGGTCTCGCGCCGCATCCGTCCGATTAAGGAGCAACTGCTGGAACTGATCGCACTGCTCGAAGCCGGTATCGACTTCGCCGAGGACGACGTAAGCGTCGCGTCGGCCGAGGAGATCCTGCAACGCATCGCCCCGATCGAGGCTGGGCTGTCGCGCCTGATCGAGAGTTTTGCCTATGGAAAGCTGGTGCACTCGGGCCTGACGCTCGCGATCGTGGGCCGGCCGAACGTGGGCAAGAGCAGCCTCTTCAACCGGCTGCTTGAGCAGGACCGCGCCATCGTCACAGACATCCCCGGCACCACGCGCGACCTCGTTTCCGAGACAGCCGCGCTCGGCGGCATCCCGATCCGCTTCGTCGATACGGCCGGTATCCGCGCCGGGCAGGACCTGGTCGAGAGCCTCGGGATCGAGCGCAGTTTCCAGGCGATGGCCGACGCGGACATCACGCTCGTGGTTCTGGACCTGTCGGACCCGATCGAGGACCACGACCGCGACCTTCTCCGCCGCGCCGCCGAACTCGGCCGGCATATCGTCGTGGGCAACAAGTGCGATCTGCCGCGCGCCGCCGAGGTCGAGGTGGAGTTCGTGCCGGTATCGGCGCTTTGCAATACCGGGATTGAGGATCTGCGGCAACGGATCCTCGCTGCGCTGGCGCCGGACGGCGTGCGCGAGCAGGAGTCCGGATTTATCACCAGCCTGCGGCATGAGCAGTTGCTCAAGGAGAGCCGGGAGGCAATGCAGAAGGCGCGCGAGGCCGTGGGCTTCGGCATTCCGCACGAGATGCTGCTGCTCGACTTCTATGCCGCACTCCAGCCGATCGACGCCGTGACCGGCGCGACCACGGCCGACGACATTCTCAACCGGATCTTTTCAACCTTCTGTATCGGGAAGTGACGGGCGCGGCTCGATCCGCTTGCGCACGGCGTCGAGGACCCCATTGACGAAGGAGACCGACTCGTCGCCGGCGAAGCGCCGCGCCAACTCCAGCGCTTCATCGATCACGACGGCATGTGGCGTCGATTGGGACAGCATCTCGTAGACCGCCAGCCGCAGGATATTGCGGTCTACCGCGGGCATGCGCTCGACGCGCCAGTTTTCCGAGCACTCGCCGATGCGCCGGTCGATCTCTTCGCGGCGCGTGGCGGCGCCGCCGGCGAGTTCCTCCATGAAGCTGTCGTACTCAATCTGTCGGCCCGCCTCTTCGTCCTCTTCGGCGTGAAGCGTTTCGTAAAAGGCGGTGATTGCCTCTTCGACCGGCTGCTTGCGGATATCGGACTGGAACAGGACCTGCAGCGCTCTCTGGCGCGAACGTCGGCGCGAAGGCATCGGGTTAGGCGCTGCCTCGCAGACGGCGCATCAGATCCGCCATCTCGATGGCTGTCATGGCTGCATCGAACCCTTTGTTACCCGCCTTGCCGCCGGCGCGGTCGATCGCCTGTTCAAAGGTATTGGTCGTAAGGACGCCGAAGGCCACCGGGACGCCGTGCTGCGAAGCTGCCTGCGCGATCCCCTTGGCGCCCTCTCCGGCGACATAGTCGAAGTGCGGCGTCTCGCCCCGGACCACGGCGCCTAGGCAGATGAGCGCGCTGTGGCGCTTCTGCCGCGCCAACTCGGCCGCCACCACAGGCATCTCCCAGGAGCCCGGCACCCGGATGACATCGATATCCTCGTCCGCGCAGCCGCAGCGGGCCAGCGCATCGAGCGCCCCCGCGAGCAGCCGCTCCGTGACAAAACTGTTGAACCGGCCCACAATGACGGCGAACTTCAGCCCCTTGGCGTCCATGCGTCCTTCGATGTAGTTGTGCGACATTCTCTACTTTCCCGTGAACCTGGCGGCGCGCTTCTCCAGGAATGCGCGCGTGCCTTCCTGTTTATCGGCGGTGGACGCCGTGATCGCAAAGGCCGCCGCCTCAAAGCGCAGCCCCTCTTCCAGTCCGCCGCTCAAACCCGCATCGACGGCCTCTATCGTCAGGCCGACCGCGACCGGCCCGTTCGCCAGCACCTTTCGGAGCAGCTTGCGCGAGAACGCCAGCAGCTCCTCCTGAGGAACCACGTGATTGACCAGGCCAATCCGGTGCGCCTCCGCGGCGTCCACCGGCTCGCCCGTCAGCAGCATCTCGAGCGCCTTGCCTCGCCCTATCAGGCGCGGCAGGCGCTGCGTGCCTCCGTAGCCCGCAATGATCCCGAGTCTCACCTCGGGCTGCCCCAGCGTGGCATTGGACGACGCCACCCGCATGGTGCAGCTCATCGCCAGTTCCAGTCCGCCGCCCAGTGCGTATCCGTTGATCGCCGCCACCACCGGCTTCGGCAGCCGCTCGATCTTCCGCAGGATCTCCTGGCCGCGCAGCGAAGTCCTGTGCGCATCGACCGGGCTGACTTCGGCGAGTTCGCCGATATCGGCGCCCGCGACGAAGGCCTTGTCGCCCGCGCCGGTCACGATCAGGGCCCGAATCGCCGGATCGGCTGCCGTTCGGTCCACCACCGAGTCCAGCTCGCGCATGACCTCGGCATTCAGCGCATTCAGCTTCTGCGGCCTGTTGATTGTAAGCGTCGCAATCCCGTCATCCGCCGTTTCAAACAGGATCTGGCTGTACGACATATGGGATAATTAAGCTACTAGAGCATCATTCTACCGCATGGATCCAGCTTTCATACGAAACTTCTCGATCATTGCCCACATCGATCACGGCAAGTCGACTCTGGCCGACCGTCTGCTCGAAGTGACGGGCGCATTGTCCCAGCGTGAAATGATGGACCAGGTCCTCGATTCGATGGACCTGGAGCGCGAACGCGGCATCACGATCAAAGCGCACGCCGTCCGTCTCGACTACAAAGCCAAAGACGGGCAGATGTACCAGTTGAACCTTATCGACACGCCCGGCCATGTGGACTTCACCTACGAAGTTTCGCGAAGCCTGCAAGCCTGTGAGGGCGCGCTTTTGGTGGTCGACGCCTCGCAGGGCGTCGAGGCCCAGACACTCGCCAACACTTACCTGGCGCTCAGCCACGATCTCGAGCTGATTCCGGTAATCAACAAAATCGACCTGCCCTCGGCCGAGCCGGACCGCATCCGCGAGCAGATCGAGCAGGTGGTCGGACTGGACGCCAGCGATGCGATTCTGGCCAGCGCCAAACAGGGCACCGGCGTCGAAGACGTCCTGGAAGCCGTGGTCCATCGCGTGCCACCGCCCAAGGGCGATCCTGAGGCGCCGCTCCGGGCCTTGATTTTCGACTCGTGGTTCGACTCCTACCGCGGGGTCATTATCCTGATGCGCGTCGTCGACGGGCGGCTCCGCCTGGGCCAGAAGATCAAGCTGCACTCCAACGGCAAGGTGTACGAGGTCGAAGGGCTCGGCTTTCAGTCGCCCAAACCGATTCCGTGCGAGGAGCTGTCGGCAGGCGAGGTCGGCTTCCTGTTCGCGAACATCAAGACCGTTTCGGATGCGCAGATCGGCGACACGATCATGGAGGTCAGCCGGCCGGCCGAGGAGCCGCTGCCCGGCTTCCAGGAGATCAAGCCGATGGTCTTCGCGGGCCTCTATCCGGTGGAGTCCCACGAGCACGGCATGCTGCGCGATGCGTTGGAGAAGCTACGGCTCAACGACAGCGCGTTTAACTTTGAGCCGGAGAACTCGGCTGCGCTGGGATTCGGCTTCCGCTGCGGTTTCCTCGGGCTGCTGCACCTGGAAATTGTCCAGGAGCGCCTGGAGCGCGAGTTCGACATCGACCTGATCACGACCGCACCCGGCGTCCGCTATCGCGTGAAGAAGCTAAGCGGCGAGATGATCGAGGTCGAGAACCCGACCAAGTTCCCAAACCCGGCCGAAATCGATGAGATCGAAGAACCGATCATCGAAGCCACCGTCATCACGCGCGAGGAGTACCTGGGCGAGATTCTGAAGCTGCTCGAAGAGAAGCGCGGTGAGCAGAAGAAGTTCGAGTACATCGGCGGCGGACGCGTGCTGCTGGTTTACGAACTGCCGCTCAATGAGATCGTCCTCGACTTCTACGACCGGCTGAAGTCGGTTTCACGCGGCTATGCGTCGCTCGATTATCATCTCGCCGGCCACCGCATTTCGCCGATGGTGAAGCTGGACGTGCTGGTGGCGGGCGAGCCCGTCGACGCGCTCTCGATGATTGTCCACAAGGACTTCGCCTACGAGCGCGGCAAGGCACTCATCGAGCGCCTGCGCAAGCTGATCCCGCGCCAGATGTTCGAGGTGGCGCTCCAGGCGGCCATCGGAAATAAGATCATCGCGCGCGAGACCATCCCGGCGATGCGGAAGAACGTTCTGGCCAAGTGCTACGGCGGTGACATCTCGCGAAAGCGGAAGCTGCTGGAGAAGCAGAAGGAAGGCAAGAAGCGCATGAAGCGCGTCGGCCGCGTCGAAATCCCGCAGGAGGCCTTCCTGGCGGTGCTGAAGGTTTCGGGTTCGGAGGAATAGCCGGCATTGCTGCTCCGCGTCCTGACCTTCAACATCCGGCTGCGGAAGGACGAAGGACGGGACGCCTGGGAGAACCGCCGGGACCTGGTTGTCGACGTTCTTCGCGCCAAGTCCCCTGACGTGTTCGGACTCCAGGAGGCCTACCTCGACCAGGCCCAGTACATCGCCGCCAAGCTGCCGCAGTATGACTGGTTCGGCGAGAGCCGGCGCCCCAAACGCGAGGACGAGCGCGTGGCGATCTTCTACCGCCGCGATGTGCTGCGGTTGATCGAGCACGGCGACTTCTGGCTCTCGGAGACGCCAGAGACGCCCGGCAGTTCGTCCTGGAAGATGAATGTCCCGCGAATTGCAACGTGGGGCTTGTTTGAGCTGCCCTCGGGCGGCCGCTTCTACTATTGCAACACTCACTTCTCCCACCGTGAGATCGAAGAACAGGAGGCGCGGGTCGAGTCGGCAACGCTGATCTGCCGCAAGCTTTTGGAGCTCCCGGCCGTACCGGCGATCGTCACGGGCGACTTCAATGCACCGGCCGGCGACGAGGTCTATCGGGTCTTCCGCGACATGCTGGAGGATGCGTGGGAGTCAGCGGCCTCCCGCACCGGCCCCGCCGAAACTTTTCATGGCTTCAACGGGAAAGAGGAAGACAAGCGCCGCATCGACTGGATCCTTTACCGCGGCCCCTGGCGCGTCCTCGAAGCCGAGACAATCACGTACCACGTCGATGACCGGTATCCGTCGGATCATTTTCCGGTGTTCGCGGTGTTTCAGGTGTAGCTACAGCGGGATGTTCCCGTGCTTCTTGCGCGGCATGGTGTCGACCTTGTCCGCCAGCATCCGGAGCGCGCGTATGACCCGTGGGCGCGTCTCGCGAGGTTCGATCACGTCGTCGACGAAGCCGCGCTCGGCGGCGACGAAGGGATTGGCGAAGCGCTCCTTGTACTCCTCGATCTTCTGCTGCCGGACCGCCTCGACGTCCTTGGCTGCCGCAAGCTCACGCCGGTAGATGATGTTCACCGCGCCTTCCGGGCCCATGACTGCGATCTCGGCGGTCGGATAGGCGAAGTTGATGTCGGTGCGCAGGTGCTTCGATCCCATCACGCAGTACGCTCCGCCGTAGGCCTTGCGCGTGATGATCGTGATCTTCGGGACCGTCGCCTCAGCGTAGGCATACAGCAGCTTGGCGCCGTGCCGGATGATCCCGCCGAACTCCTGACCCGTTCCGGGCAGAAAGCCCGGCACGTCTTCGAACGTCAGGATCGGGATATTGAACGCATCGCAGAAGCGCACGAAGCGTGCGCCCTTCACTGACGAATCGATATCCAGGCACCCGGCGAGAAAGGCAGGCTGGTTCGCCACGATCCCGATCGACTGGCCGTCCATGCGTGCGAAGCCCACGACGATATTCTTCGCGAATTGCTCGTGGACTTCGAGAAACTCGCCGTCATCCACCACCCGCTCGATAATCCCCTTGATGTCATACGGGACGTTGGACTCCTCCGGCACAAGGGTGTCGAGCACCGGGTCCTGCCGGTCCCAGGGATCGGTGGTCGGACGCAGCGGCGCGTCATCGCGATTGTTCGACGGCAGGTACTCGAACAGGTCGCGGATCATCCGCAAACAGTCGGCATCGTCGTGCGCGAGAAAGTGCGCCACGCCGCTGACCGAGTTGTGCGTCATTCCGCCGCCGAGCCTCTCCTTGGTCACATCCTCGTGAGTTACGGTTTTGATGACATCCGGGCCCGTCACGAACATGTGGCTCGTCTTGTCCACCATGAAGACGAAGTCCGTCAGGGCCGGCGAGTAGACCGCACCGCCCGCGCACGGACCGAGAATCGCCGAGATCTGCGGCACCACGCCGCTGGCGAGCGTATTGAGCAGGAAGATATCGGCGTAGCCGCCGAGCGAAACGACGCCCTCCTGAATGCGCGCGCCGCCCGAGTCATTCAACCCGATGATCGGAGCGCCGTTCTTCAGTGCAAGATCCATGATCTTGCAGATCTTGAGCGCATTCGATTCCGAGAGTGACCCGCCAAAGACGGTGAAGTCCTGCGCGAAGACGTAGACCAGGCGCCCGTGGATCTGGCCGTAGCCGGTGATGAAGCCGTCGCCGTCGACCACCTGGCGCTCCATGCCGAAGTCGCGGCAGCGGTGGCGTACCAGCTTGTCGAGTTCCTCGAAGGTGCCTTCGTCCAGCAGCAAATCGATGCGCTCGCGCGCGGAAAGCTTGCCTTCCTTATGCTGTTTTTCACGGCGTTCAGGACCGCCGCCGGCCTCCGCCGCCGCATGGCGCCGGCGCACCTCCTCCAACCTGTTCGTGGCCATAGACCACTAAGGTAGCATTAGCTAATTCGCCTCGTATCCGCTCCGATAGCGCAGCTCCGCGTCCGGGAACCGTTTTCGGGCCGCCGGAGTCAGCTCGACGCGCACTCGGCGAAACTCGCCCGGCCTCGCACCGGGGGCGCGGTAATGCAGGCTGTAGCGGGTGCGAATGCGCTCCACCATCTCAGGGAATGTCGCGTCGGCGCGCTCCGCCTTCACGGCCTCGCCTCCGCTCTTATCAGCGAGCAGGAAGACGTCGGCCGGGCTGAAGTCCGGATTCGTATAGCGGCCCGGCGGCGGCGGCAGCGGCCGGTTCCCGCGCCCCACGACGAGTGCATTCAAGACCGTATCGGTCCCGTAGAGTTTACTGAGCACCTTTCGGTCCGGCAACTGATAATTCAACCCTAGGTTATCCGTCACGATCAGAATTGCCCGCCGCTCCTCGCGGTGTTGGGCGTGCCCCCGCGTGGCAACGTAGCTCTCGATGTAGACAGCCGCATCAATGACGGCCGCGTTGATCGAGGTGCCGCTGCCGAGCTCCTCATCCCATGCGGCGGTCCGGATCTGCCGCGCGGCCTCGACCAGATCGCCCGTAAAGGGCTGATGTACCTTCGTGTCCCTGCTGAAGATCATAATGCCGACACGGTCGCCCACCCGGAGGTAGCGTAGGGCCTGTTGGGCCTTGGTTGCCATCAAATCGATGTGCTTCTTCATGCTGCCGCTCACGTCAAGCAGAACCAGCAGCAGCAGCGGCTCGGACTCCCGGCCGAAGTAGAGAACCTCCTGCGGACTGCCCTCGTCATAGACGATAAAATCATCTTTAGTCAGTCCTGTTACGATCGCCTTCTTCTCCACCACCTGCACATCCAGCCGCACCTGTGAGGTTCCCGTGCTGAAGGTGGGCGCCTCCTCGGATTGCGCAAACAGGATCGAGGCAAGTAGTAGGATGAAAAACGTCCTCATGACTAACATTATCGTCGGCACGGCAGGGCATATTGACCATGGCAAGACCGCCCTGGTGCGAGCTTTAACAGGTGTGGACACCGATCGGCTGGAGGAGGAGAAGCGCCGCGGAATCTCCATAGATATCGGATTCGCAAGCCTTTCCCTCACTCCGGACCTCCGCATCGGCTTCGTCGATGTACCCGGCCACGAACGATTTGTAAAAAACATGCTCGCCGGCGTAGGAGGCATCGATTTGGTGCTTTTCGTCATCGCCGCCGACGAATCAATCAAGCCGCAGACCCGTGAGCACTTCGACATTTGCCGCCTGCTCGGAATTCCCAAGGGCATCGTCGCGCTCACCAAGGCCGATCTCGCCGACACCGACATGCTCGAACTGGTGCGCCTGGAGACCGAAGAGTTCGTCGCAGGCTCCTTCCTCGACGGCGCCCCGATCGTCGCGGTCAGTTCCACCACCGGCGCCGGTCTCGACGAATTGCGCCGCCATCTCACCGCAATGGCCTCCTCGATTGCCGCCAAGGATTCGAACCGCCACTTCCGCCTGCCCGTCGATCGCTCCTTTTCGCTCAAAGGGTTCGGCACGGTCGTCACGGGAACGCTCATCGCGGGCTCGGTAGGCGTTGAGGAGGAGGTCGAAGTCCATCCGCTCGGCAGGCGCCTGCGTGTGCGCGGCATTCATGTGCACGGCGATCCGGTCGCGCGCGCGATGGCGGGCCAGCGTACCGCGCTCAACCTGGCGGCCATCGAAGCCTCGGAGCTTCAGCGCGGCATGGTCCTTTCGGCGCCCGGGCTTTTCGAGCCGGTGCACCGCATCGATTGCGAGTTCGACCTGCTCCCCTCTGCCAAACCCTTGAAGCATCGCGCCCCGGTGCACTTTCACGCGGGCACGGCCGAGGTGGTGGCAGAAGCGCGTTTGCTCGAAGATAGGGCGGCCGTCGAACCGGATAGCCGCGCCCTCGTGCGCTTCATTCTCAAAGAACCGCTTCTGCTGCTGCCCGGCGACCGGTTCATCGTCCGGATGTTCTCGCCCGTGGTGACGATCGGCGGAGGACGCGTACTCGAGATCGCGCCGCCCGCCCGGATGAGGCGCGCGGACCTGATCGCCAGAACCCGTGCTCTTGCAGCCGGCGACCCCGCGGAGCGCGTTGCACTGCTCGTGCGTGAAGCAAAGTACGGCCTGAGCATCGATGCCGTGCTCGCACGAACGGGTTTGCTGAAAGACGAGATCCTCTCGGCGGCCCGCACTGCACGTGTAACGCTACTGGCCGCTCCGCAGCCCTGGCTGATCGACCGCGACGCCTTCGCCGCAATGCAGAAGCGCCTCGTTGAGACGCTCCGGAACTTTCACCGCAGCCAGCCGCTCGCTCCGGGCATGCCGCGCGAGGATCTGCGCGGCCGAGTCCTGCCGGCGGCGCCGCCGTTTCTTTTGGACGCGCTTCTCGCACAGGCCTCGGAAGCGGCCCCCGAGGGCGAACTGTTGCGGCTGGCCTCGCACAAGGTCGCGTTTCGGGAGGATGAGGAACTGGCGCTCGGCAAAATCGAAGCGGCCTTCCGCGACGCCGGGCTGGCGGTCCCGGCCGTGGATCAGGTGCTCGCCGGCTCCGGTGTGGAAGCGGCGCGCGCCAAGTCTCTGCTTCAGATCCTGTTGCGCAGCCGCAAGCTGGTGCGGGTCAGCGCAGACCTGGTCTTTCACCACACGGCCATCGAGAGCCTCCGCGCACAGCTTGCCCGTCGCAAGGGCGAGCGTTTCGCTGTGCCGCAGTTCAAGGACTGGACGGGTATTTCGCGCAAGTACGCGATTCCGCTGCTCGAGTTCCTGGACCGCGAGCGCGTCACGCGCCGCGAAGGCGATACCCGCCTGGTGCTGTGAGGATCAGTGTCCTTCGGCTTCGAGAAAGCGCTCGGCTTCGATCGCAGCCATGCAGCCGGCGCCGGAAGCCGTGATCGCCTGCCGGTAAATGCGATCCTGCACGTCGCCTGCGTGGAAAACGCCGGTCACGCTGGTCCGCGCGCCGCCGTGCGAAACGATGTAGCCGTCGGGATCGAGTTCGATCTGTCCGCGAAAGGGCTTTGTATTGGGGATGTGGCCAATCGCCACGAAGAAACCGTCGACATCGCGCCGCCATGTCTCGCCCGTCTCAAGGTTGCGCAGCGTGACGCCGGTCACGACGCCCTCTTTCGGATCGTGAATGTCCTCCACGACTGTGTTGGTGATGAACTTGATCTTGGGGTTCTCCTTCGCGCGGTCGATCATGATCTTGGAGGCACGGAACTGGTCACGCCGGTGGACGACCGCCACCTCCGAGCCGAAGCGCGTTAGGAAGTTCGCCTCTTCCATGGCCGAGTCGCCGCCGCCCACCACCATGATCTTTTTCCCGCGATAGAAAAAGCCGTCGCAGGTGGCGCAGGAGCTGACGCCGTGGCCGATCAGCTTTTGCTCGGCCTCAAGCCCCAGCCATCGCGCCGAAGCGCCCGAAGCGATAATGACGGTCCGGCTCTCGACCCAGTCGTCGTCGATCTTCAACCGGAAGGGGCGCTTCGAGAAGTCCACCTCCAGCACCGAACCGCTGAGATATTCGGCGCCGAAGGTCTCGGCCTGCTTCTTCATGTTCTCGACGAGTTCGGGGCCGTTGATTCCCTCGGGAAAGCCGGGGAAGTTCTCGACCAGAGTCGTGAGAGAGAGCTGCCCTCCCGGCTCATGACCGCCGACAACCAGGGGGTTCAACGAGGCGCGCGCAGCGTAAATCGCCGCAGTATTCCCGGCGCATCCGGATCCGATGATGACAACGTTTCGCATGGTCTGACGTGAACTTTGGGGGTGTAATCTTTTATGCTAACACGCAGCCCGGCGGCCCGTGTCAGATGAGCCGGAAGGCCACGAACGCGGCGGCATAGGCGAGTCCGGTCATGTAGGCGAATTGAAGAATCGGCCATTTCCAGCCGCCGGTTTCACGCCGTACGACCGCGACGGTCGACATGCACTGCATCGCAAAGGCGAAGAAGACCAGAAGCGCGATGGCGCCGCCGAGCGTCAGGTCCTGCTGGAGCGCCTGCTGCAGCCCGAGGGACTGCGACTCACCCTCCATGCCGTAAATCGTCCCGAGCGTACCGACAATCACCTCGCGCGCCGCCAGCGACGTGATCAACCCGATCCCGATCTTCCAGTTGAAGCCCAGCGGTTCGATCAGAGGCTCGACCGTGCGGCCGATGGTGCCGGCCAGGCTCTCCTCAATTGGCGGCGTCTCGCCGTCCTGCAACGGGAAGCTCGCCAGGAACCAGAGCACGATTGTCACGAACAGAATGACCGTGCCGGCCCGCCGCAGGAAGATCTTCGCGCGGTCGAGCAGACGCAGGCCGATTGATTGCAAAGTCGGCCAACGATAGGGCGGCATCTCGAGCACAAACGGCGCCCGCTCGCTCTTGAGAATCGAGGACTTCAGCACCCGCGCCGTTGCCACGGCCGCCACGAATCCGAGGACGTACAGGCCCAACAGCGACGCGGCCCGCACACCGAGGAACGGCCCGACGAGCGGCTGATCCGGTAAAAACGCCGCGATGATGAGGGTATAGACCGGAAGGCGCGCCGAGCAGGTCATAAACGGCGCGATCAGAATCGTCGCGATGCGGTCGCGCTTGTTCTCGATCGTCCGCGTCGCCAGGATGGCCGGCACCGCGCAGGCATAGGCCGATAGCAGTGGAATAAACGACTTCCCCTGAAGCCCCACCTTCGCCATCGTCCGATCCGCGATCAGCGCCGCGCGCGCCAGGTAGCCCGAGTCCTCCAGAATCCCGATGAAGAGGAACAGCAGCAGGATCTGCGGGAGGAATACGACCACGGCGCCGACACCGTTCCAGACGCCGTCGATCAGCAGCGACCGAAAGACCGACTCGGGCAGCACGCCTCCGACCCAATCGCCGCTCATCGTGATGAACTCCTCCACCCCGTCCATTACCGGCTTGGCGGCCGTGAAGATCGACTGGAAGACGGCCACGACCACAAGCAGGAAGATCAGCGGACCGCCGATGGGATGCAAGAAGATTGCATCCAGACGGCGCGTCCAGATCGGAGGCGCCGGCGACTGATACCCGGCTTGGCTCCCCACCTTGTGGGCCCAGGCGCGGCACTGCGGCACGTTGTTCAGCACCGGGAGTTCGACGGGAGCGGGCGACGGCAGCGCGTCGGAGAGAAACTGAATGACACGTTCGATCCCCTCACCGCGAGCCGCGCTGATGAGAGCGACCGGCGCGCCAAGCTGCTCGGAGAGCGCCGCGGCGTCCAGGTCGCCGCCGCGCTTGCGGAGATCGTCCGCCATGTTGAGAATGACGAGGGTCGGGAGCCCGAGACTCAGGACCGGGGCGGCCAGCACCAGGTTGCGTCCCAGGTTCGTCGAATCGAGAATCAGAAGCACCGCGTCGGGCCGCGGCGTACTCGGCATCAGGCCCTTCAGGACGTCATGCGTTACGCGTTCGTCTTCCGAATGCGGCGACAGGCTGTAGACTCCCGGCAGGTCAATGATGGTGACTTCGCGCCGGCTGTCCAGCCGCGCCCGTCCGAGATGCTGCTCCACCGTGACGCCGGGAAAGTTGGCGACCTTCTGGCGCAGTCCCGTCAGACGATTGAAAAGGGTGGACTTGCCCGAATTCGGCGGACCCACGATCGCGACCACACGCGTCCCGCCTGCAATGGCTTCGGGGGATACGAGGGTGGACGCGGGCGTCGAGCCGCCGTGGCAGTCGCTCATGGACGATTGGAAATGGCGTGCTCAGGTTCGGAGCGCAGGCGAAGGCATGCGGCCGTCTCGCGCCGGAGCGCAATTTCAGAGCCGTCCACGCGGAAAACTTGCGGATCCCCGCCCGGAGCCGAACGTGCTGCAATCACGGCACTTCCGGGCAGAAAACCCAATTCCATGAGGCGCCGGGCGATGTCCTCGGGCAGGTCGAGATGCTCGACCACGCCCTGCTCGCCCTCGCGCAAATCCGCAAGGCTGCGCTCCGCGGCGCCTGGCCCACGCTTCCTGAAACTCAGTTGCAGCACATTCCCAGTATGAAACCGGGCCGATGCCGTGTCAATCGGGCCTCACAGCGGGACAGCGTGCCGCTCGACGTAGGCGCTCACCTCGGACACGTCCGGAGCGAGGTAGTGAAAGTACTCGGCGTATTCGAGGCCGTAGGGCTGGCCTTGCGCGCGGTCGCGGGCGAGGGCAAAGTGCTTCGTGTACTGGCGATTGGCCGTATCGTCATCGTCGCCGAGCAGCGGGAGCCGTTTGCCCTGTTCGGCCAGGCGGCGGCGCAGGCGCGCGCCGTGTTCGCCAGCCGGACCCTGCGTGACGTTCGCCACGTTGGCGTAGACCTTCCGGTCCATGAAGTCCGTAATATCGACGACGCGGTTGACCAGCTGCGGGCCGCGTGCGAAGTAGTAGCGCTCTTTCGGCGCGTGCGGCTTGAGGCCGGCAAGGAAATGTTCCGGATAGTCCCAACGTGTGCCCGCGATGGCGGCCGCCCACTCGACGGCGCGAGCGGTCACGTAGTGGTCCGGGTTGCGCTCGTAGAGGGCCGAGGGGTCATAGACCATGACAGTATCCACTTTGAGGGCGCGGAACAGGAAGACCAGGCGCGCGCGGATCTCGATGATCGGCCAGGCGTCCATATTGTGGTTGGGATAGTTCATGAAGAAGGTGTCTTTGCACCCCAGTCGCCGGGCCACTTCGACGGTGTCCCGCTCGTTCTTCAGAATGATGTCGCCGTAGGAGGACCCGGTACCTGCCATCGAGTCGTCCGAGAGCGTGATCAGATAGGCGGTGTAGCCCTCGTCGATGAGCTTCAGCAACGTGCCGGCCGCAAAGAGCGCTATGTCGTCACAGTGCGGCTGAATCGCCGCCAGGACCTTGCCCTGGTGCGGCTTGCCGGGCTGTCGTCGCTCGATCACCGGCTTGACCTGATAGGATGTGCTTCCCGTGCCTCCGCCCTGCACTTCGCGCGCCTGAGGAAGCGGCGGGGTCTGTGCCGCAAGCGGCCCGGGAGCGGCCAGCAGTGGAGTCCCAAGAAATCGTCGTCTCCGCATTCGAAACCTCCGTCGAAGCGGAATTGTGTCACGGAGTGAGTTCCGGCGCAATATCCGAAGTGACAAAGATTCGTAGGGACGATCGATTTACGCGCCTCAGAACGCATGTATAGGTGAGGCGGCAATCAGCCGCAAACAAGAACACAAGGAGAGGCAAACATGAAGATCGTCAGCAACATCCGCGCCGGTTTCAACCCGCAACCGGATCCTCCCGACCGCTACGGCTGGTAAGTTTCCGCTCATCGTCATCGCGAAAGGCCGGTGTGGACGAAAAGTCCCACTGGCCTTTTCGCGTTTTTTGGTCAATTTTTCCGGCCGCTCCCACATTCAGGGGTGACGCGGCGATCAGCTGCCAAACTATTTCCAAAGAGAACGGCAACCATGCAGGTCAACACCAGAAGACAGCCCCCAATCCGTCGACAGCTATCATCATTCGAAAGGCCGGAGCTGGGACGGGGCTACGGCGGTGAAGAAATGTGCCAGTTCGGGCGCGCCGGCTTCAGGGATGGCTGAGAAGGGCGGTCGTTTCCGCTCCGGCGCCGACGAAACGCCGCGCGCAAACACACCTCAGTCCTCGCTCCGGAAAAGGGGGCTGCAAATCCGTCGATAAGAACCCTTGCGTGGACTCAGACTCGCACCGGCACCAGCTTCAGCGCCTCCAGCCACTCGGCCAGCCGGGCCGCCGTCGTCGCCAAACGCAGCACGATCCTTCGGGCGTGATGCACCAGCCGGCCCGGCGTGTGGAAAATCAGGAACCGCAGCCGCTTCGGCCGCGCCGTGAGCAACTCGGCCGGCAGCGCCAACCTCTTCAGCGCCTCCAGCACGTTGTGCGATATCGCCGCCAGGCGCAGCCAGGCCGCGTTCGTTCCGAAGTACTTCGACGGCATCACCCCCGCCGCCAGTTCGTTCTTCAATACGTCATGCACCGCTTCCACCGTGCCCGCCTTCTCCCGGTGCCACTCCAGCAGCCGGCTCGCCTTCCATTCCCGAATGTTGCTCACCACCGCGAAATGTTTCACCTTGCTGCCGTCGCCGAACAGGCTCTCCTGACGCCGCCGAATCCGGATCGCAACGTAGCGCAAGGGTTGCGTATCCTTGTGCTCGGTCTTCTCCCCCGGCACAAAGCTCACTTCCGCGCATTCCCGGATCTCCACCGGATGCGGTTGCCCATACCGCCGACCACGCCTCTTCCGGGACCTTCCCAATCGCCTTGCTCAACGCCTCGCTCCTCCGCGCGCTAATCGCGAATCCGATGCGTCCCCGCGGCCCCTCCGCCCGTTTCTCGTCCCGCAGCCAGTTGACCAGATTGCTTTCATGGCTGGCCGCATCGCCCCGGTAGTAATACTCCGTCACCGTCTCCGGCAGCGCCGCAAACGCTTGCTTCGCCACCGCCAGCGGGTCCATCATCGCCGGCACATTCCCGTCCCGGAACTCGTCGGCCAGCACCAGGTTCGTCTCCGCCTACACCGCCAGCATCGGTTGGTAGCCCCGTTCCCCTTCATAGGTGCGCAGCGCTTCCTGCTTGCGGCTCTCGATGATGGTCGCATCCTGATCCACCGTCGCGATCCGCTGATCCGGGCAGCGCCGCCCCACCTCCTGCACCAAGGCCCGGTTCACCAACCCCAAACCCTTCAGCGGTTCGCTCTCCTCCCGGATATAGGCGGTCTCATCCCCGCTTCGCCGCTGCTTGGCCTCCTCGATCTTCTTCTCATCGTGAAACTGGTACAGGAACTGACGGGCCGCTTCCGCAGAGGGAATCCCGTGCCCGATCATGCCGTTCAGCCCCGGATCTTCCCGCAACCGCTGGAAGTCGTCGAAGCACTCGCCGCCCGCCGCGTTCAGAATGACGAAGCTTTCCACCAGCGTCGCTTCGTCGTAGCCCCGTGAGCGCTCTTTGACGTGCACGTGCTCCCGTACACGGGAGGGCAGCCCAAGGAGCGAAACGTCTGCACTACCAGCGGCACGCCGCCCAAGGCGGTGAGTGTCTCCGCGATTGGCTCCGGATCGATCTCGATCAGCAATGGCGATTCGGTCGGGGAGGGTTTGCGGAGCTTCTGCACCTATTCATTCTCCGGGCGCACCCGCCGGCTGCAAAGCGATTTCTCACCGTCTTCCCAAACCATCTCTCCCGCACTCCGATTTATCGGCCTTCCGGAGATTCAAACTCCCCGCCCGCCTCCTCTCCGGGTCCGTTACCGACGGATTGGGGGGCGGTATTGCCGGGATAGACGTCGACGGCCACCGGGCGGCCTTCGCCATCGGTGAGCAGGCCGTAGACGATGACCGGCAGTCCCTTCTTGCGGTCGCGGTTGTGGCCGTGCCGGGCCAGCGGGCAACTGTGGCCCTCGTAGTAACTGCTGCTGACGTCGTAGAGCACCAGCGAGCCGTTGTCGAGGTGGCGCTGGGCGAGCTTTTTCTCGATGCGCGGCTGGCGTTCGAGGAGCCAGTCCATGGCCTTGTAGAGATCGTCCTCGGTGGCGTCGGCGACCTGGAGTTCTTCGGTCAGGGTGGTGGTGTGCCACAGCCGGGTGGTAGCGGGTTTGGAGCAGGGGTGCAGGAGGCGTTCGGCGATCATGGCCAGGACGAGGCAGCGCGGGCGCGAGGGTTTGGAGGCGAGCAGGGAGTCCAGGCCGAGGCGGCGCATCACGCCGAGCACGGCCTCGACATGGCCGTGCGGGAGATTGCGCTCGACGAGGAAGGTGTCGGAGGCGGCAACGAACTTCTCGCCGGCCAGGGAGCGTCGGATGAGGTCGATGAGTGCAGGCGGCAGATGGGAGATGTTGCCGAGGGTTTCGTGGTGGACTTGGGAGCCGACGCGGAAGGAGCGGCGGAGCAGGTGAGTCTGGTAGAGCTTGCCTTTGTAGGTGCGAGAGGTGGTGGCCACGTGAACGGGGCCCTGTCTGGAGGCCAAGGTCGATGACGAAGCGCTGGAACAGACGGCGCGGCTGGACGGCTGTTACGTCGTCAAGACCGACCTGCCGGAACAGGCCGCTTCCAGCCAGGTAGTGCATGACCGCTACAAGGACTTGGCGCAAGTCGAGCAGGCGTTCCGCACCTGCAAAACCGCGCACCTGGAGACTCGTCCGGTTTACGTCCGCACGGCCGAGCACACCCGCGGCCACGTGCTGGTGGTGATGCTGGCCTATCTGATCCGGCGCGAACTGAGCCGGGCCTGGGCCTCCTTGGACCTGACCGTGGAAGAAGGACTGCACCAGTTGCAAACGCTCTGTTCGATGGAAATGAAGGTGGAAGCCGGCGGCAGTTGCCTGCGCATCCCCGCGCCCACCCCCAAATGCAAGGCGCTACTGGAGAAGCTGGAGATCCGACTACCCGCCGCCCTACCCCACACCGACACCCCTGTAGTCACGCGCAAGAAACTCCCCGTCCGTCGCAAATCCCGTTAATGCTTGAGCTTGTGCCCAGAATCGTGGTGCGTCATTGGGGTGAACATCCGATGAAGCCGACTACTTCCAGCGCAATGCCCCGCGCATGCGCTACCCAGATTTCCGCGCCCAGGGCCTGTTCGTTGGCTCCGGTGTGGTCGAGGCGGGGTGTAAAGAAGTGATCGGATCGCGCCTGAAACGCTCGGGCATGTTCTGGACTGTCCGCGGCGCCAATGCGATCATCGCGCTGCGATGCTGCCGCCTCAGCGGCTCGTTTGAAGACTACTGGGAGTCTCGCTCAGGAGCCGCCTGACCTCCCACATTTATGTCGTGCACCCCCATAGCGGCGGCGTAGGCTTCGTAGGTGCGCTCGTCGAAAAGGACGAACAACACCTCGTCGAGCATGGTCCGCCCGGACTCCAGATACGAGGTGACGGCGTCGATGGCGATGCGGGCGGCTTCGTCGACCGGGTAGCCATAGGCGCCCGTGCTGATCGAGGGGAAACTGATGAGTTTGACCGCGCGCTCATCCGCCATCCGGAGGCAGGTGGTATAGCAGGAGGCGAGTTGCTCAAGCTCCCCGTGTCCGCCTCCGTGATAAACCGGGCCGACCGCGTGGAAGACATACTTCGCGGGCAGGTTGCCCGCTCCGGTGGCGACCGCCGATCCGGTCGGGCAGCCACCCTGGGGCCGGATGGAGTCCAACTCAGCCATGATGGCCGGTCCGCCGCCCCGGTGAATGGCTCCGTCGACGCCTCCCCCGCCCCGCAGGGCCGAATTCGCCGCATTGACGATGGCGTCGGCCGGGACCTTCGTAATGTCGCCGACGAGAATTCTCAGCGTGGATCGTCCGATCTGCCAGGACTCGGTTCGCATGCTCACCTCCTGAGCGAAAACGGTCAACGCAGGCTTCCAACTACGAACATACCCTAAACCGGGCGATGGGTCGATGCTGTACCCTGAAACTTGACGCGAAAGCCCCTATCCATTGTTCTTCTGGCTTCCCTGCTGCCGACGCCTCTGCTGAGCTGGGGCCCCGAGGGGCACGAGATCATCGCCCGGATCGCCGAGGCGCGCCTCAGCGCCAAGGTTCGCCGGGAGGTACAGAATTTACTGGGGGCCAGAGCCACACTCGCCTCGGTCTCCAACTGGGCTGACGAAATCCGGCCTCGGCGCCCCAGGACCAGGCCATGGCACTTCGTCAACATCCCGGTGACAGCCTCACGAGGATCGGAGATTCCCTGCCCCCCGGAGGGGTGTATTGTGGGGGTAATCCACGAAATGACGGCGGTGCTCAGGGACGAGCGCGCTCCGGCCGGACGGCGGGAGGAAGCGCTGAAGTTCCTGATTCATTTGGTCGGCGACCTGCACCAGCCCCTGCATTGCGGCGACCGGAACGACCGCGGCGGCAACGACGTGGCTGTCCGGTATGGGCGGCTCTCGACGAATCTTCACCGGATCTGGGATACCGACGTCGTCCGGCGGCTGGGGAGGGATCCCGCCGCGATCGCCGAGGAGATCAACGAGTCAATCACGCCTGCCAGGCGGCGGCGCTGGGCCGCCGGGACGGTGGAGGACTGGACGTGGGATAGTTGGGAGGTGGCCCGAACATCGGTCTACGGGCGCCTTCCCAAGCCGGCCAGTCCGCGGGCGAAAACCATCCGCCTCGGGGACGAATATATGGAGAAGTCAACCGCGGCGGCGCGCGATCAGCTTGGCAAAGGGGGGATTCGCCTGGCCCGGATCCTGGCGGAAACCTGGCCCTGAGGGAAGACCGGTATTATGGCTTTTTGAATGCGGATCTTCTATTGACTGTGTATGCTACACTTTTTGGTAGGACGCAGAGCTCCTTCGAATTCCAAAACCTGCAACTCCCGGGTAGGGGAGAGCGTCTACCAGAGGGGAGGGCACGTTAGCTCTCCGATTGCAGGGAGCAACTGAGGAGCGTACGGGATCGAACATGTCCGACCAAAATCGTCATCCTAACCCCGGGGAGCAACCGCTCGTCACTCCAAATTCTCCGGGCGACAATCTGGACAGGCTGTTTCTCGCGGAGAACTACGTTCCCTGGTATCGCTCGCTCGCCGAGAGTATCAGGGAGATCATCAACCCACCCAATCTACCGCCACTCGAGGTGACCTCGAAGCCTGTGGCGGTGAAGGACATCTGGTCGACCGACTCGACGCGCAGCAAGCACGCGACGATGGCGTCGATGGCGATCCACGCCACGGCCATCGTACTTCTGTTCGTATTGGCGACCAATAAGAAGGTCCAGGAGACGGTAAGGGAATCGGTCACTCTGATTGCGCCCGATCTCGCGCCGTTCATGCCGGAGATCAAGCCGAAGGCCCAGGCAATGGGCGGTGGCGGTGGTGGTGGAGATCGCTCTCCGATCCCCGCGGCCAAGGGCAAGCTCCCGAAGATGACCCCCAAACAGTTCACGCCTCCACAGCAGGTGGTGAACAATCCTGAGCCCAAGCTCATGATCGAGCCGACCGTCATCGGGCCGGAGGAGATTAAGCTGCCGAACGTCAACATGCCGAACTTCGGCGACCCACTGGCCAAGATCGGTCCGCCGTCGAACGGTCCCGGCTCCGGCGCCGGTATCGGTTCGGGTTCCGGCGGGGGCGTCGGTTCGGGTAAGGGTGGCGGCGTCGGTCCCGGCGAAGGCGGTGGATTCGGCGGCGGCGTCTATCGCATCGGTGGCGGCGTCTCGGCGCCAGTACCGATCTACAAGGTGGAACCGGAGTACTCGGAAGAGGCCCGCAAGGCGAAGTTCCAGGGAACGGTTCTGCTGTCGATCGTGGTTGACGAGAAGGGCCAGACGCAGAACATCAAGGTCTTGCGGCCGCTCGGCCTCGGACTCGACGAGAAGGCAATCGAAGCGGTGACGAAGTGGCGCTTCCGGCCGGCCTACAAGGACGGCAAGCCGGTGGCGGTCGCCGCGAACGTGGAAGTGAATTTCCGGCTGCTTTGAGATAGTTCGATCGGATTGAGTGTCAACCCGCCCTTTCGGGGGCGGGTCTTTTATTGCCCCGATGTCCTGCACACGGCGCAGGGGCAGATTTTCCGAAAATGCTCCCATGTGTAGATGCCGGTCGCGTGGCCGTCGCTCCAGGCGATGCGGATCGCATAGCTGCCCACCTCTTCCACGCCGAGCATCTTCAGGGCCGGCTGGTACATCTGGAAGGGCGAAGGATTCGAGTAGTTGGAGGGCTGCGGCTGCGTCCCGTGCGCTCCCGTGCAGGTGGCGCAGGGGCACTCATCGCGCAGATAGGTGAGCTTGTACTCGCTGTGGTGCCCATCCTTCCAGTCGATCTGTATCCCTTTGGATTTCGATATGGCGATGTGCTCCGGTTCGGTCCGGCTCAACTGTGTCGATGTCGCTTCCATTACTTACTGTACCCTCTCGATATCGCGGACGCCGGAGATTCGCCGAATGGCCGATACGATCCGCTCCAACTGCTTCTTGTCCCGGATCTCGACTGTCATGTCGACGATGGCTCCGTCGCCTCCGCGCTTGTCGTCGGGCCGGGCTTCCAGGCTCCGGATGTTGCTCCCCTCGTCGAAGAGTATCGAGGTCAGCTGGTTCAACATACCCGGGCGGTCGTCGGTGTGGACGACCATCTTGACCTCGAAGCTGTTGCTGGTGCTTCGCGCCCACTCCACCGCAATTTTGCGCTCGACCTCGTAGAGCAGGTTTTGCACGTTGGCGCAGTTGGTCGAGTGCACGGCAACGCCCTTACCGCGCGTGACGTAGCCGACGATCGACTCGCCGCGGATCGGATTGCAGCACTTGGCGCGGTAAACCAGCAGGTCGTCGACGCCCTGCACCTTGATGACGAGGTCGTTCGGCTCCCCCGCGTGGGATTCGGCGGGCGCGGGCGGGGCGGCCGGTTTGGCGGCTTCCGCTGCCGCATCCGAGGCGGCCAGTTGATTCGGAGCGAGCTTCTGGAGGACGTGGCGAACCGAGAGCTTGCCGTAGCCCAGAGCCGCGTGTAGATCTTCGATTCGGCCGTAACCGTACTCGCCGGCGACACGCTCCATGTCCGCCTTGGTGACCTGCTTCATCGAGACCCCGAGGCGGCGGGCTTCCTTGTCGAGGTACTTGTGGCCGATCTCGATTGCCTTCTCGCGCTCGGTGGCGTTGATGACGTGCTTGATCCGGTTCCTGGCGCGGGAGGTCTTGATGAAGCCGAGCCAATCCTTGCTGGGGGCATGGCCGGGCTGGGTCAGGATTTCGACGACATCGCCGTTGCGGAGGTTGTACTTGAGCGGCACGATACGGCCGTTCACCTTGGCGCCGACACAGGTGTGGCCGACGTCGCTGTGAATGGCGTAGGCGAAGTCGACCGGCGTGGCATCACGCGGGAGAACGATGACCTTGCCGCGGGGAGTAAAGCAGTAAACCTCTTCGGGATAGAGGTCCACCTTGAGGGTGGACATGAACTCGCCGGGGTCGCGCAGTTCGCGCTGCCACTCGACGAGTTGCCGGAGCCAGGCGATGCGTTGGTCATCGGCGGCGTGGCCGCGTTTCCCTTCTTTGTACTTCCAGTGCGCGGCGATGCCTTCCTCGGCCAGACGGTGCATCTCCTCGGTGCGGATCTGAACTTCGAAGGCGGTGCCGCCGGGTCCGATCACGGATGTGTGCAGTGACTGGTAGAGATTCGGGCGTGGGATGGCAATGAAGTCCTTGATTCGGCCCGGAATCGGATGCCACTCGTTGTGAATGACGCCGAGAGCGGCGTAGCAGTTCTTGACCGAGTCGGTGATGATGCGGAGCGCCAGCAGGTCGTAGACCTGATCGAAGCCAATTTTCTGCCGCTTCATTTTCTGGTGGATCGAGTAAGGGCGCTTCAGGCGGGCCTCGACGCGTGCCGGAACGCCCTCGCGCTGGAGCTTCACCTCGAGGGTCTGCTTGATCTTGTCGAGGAAGTCCTCGTCCACGCGGCGCCGGCTTTCGATGCTGGCGCGGATCTCGGCGTATGCCTCCGGTTCGAGGGCTGCAAAGGCGAGATCCTCGAGCTCGGCACGGATCTTTCCCATTCCGAGGCGATGGGCGATAGGAGAGTAGACTTCGAGGGTCTCCTGGGCGATGCGCTCCTGCCGGTCGCGTGACAGGCACTGGATGGTGCGCATATTGTGGAGCCGATCGGCGAGCTTGACGATGATCACGCGGATGTCGCTCACCATGGCGAGCAGCATCTTGCGTACGCTTTCGGCCTGGCGCTCCTCGCGGGAGTAGAACTGGAGCTTGCTCAGCTTGGTGACGCCATCGACGCAGCGGGCGACATCCTCGCCGAACTCCTTCCGGATCTCCTCGACGGTGACACCGGTGTCTTCGACCACATCGTGGAGGAGGCCTGTCTGGAGGCACACCATATCCATCTGCCGGTCGGCCAGAATCTCTGTGACCCCGATCGGATGAATGATGTAGGGGTCGCCGGAGTCACGCGACTGCTTGGCGTGACGCTCGTGGGCGAACTCGAAGGCCTTGCGCAAGGGGACGAGGTTCTCGCCGGGACGTGCTGCAGCGACCTTCTCTTCCAACCTGCGGTAGAGTTCTTCTACATCGGTGGAAGGATGGCACGCTGGCTGGGCATCCACGGGGGCAGCCACCGAATCAGCCGCACCGGCTTGGGTTGGCTCTGGAGACATCAATACTTCCAGATTAGCGTACTTGCGGGGTGGTGAGAGCTTGTCCGAAAACAGCGAGGCCGCGGCGCCGGAGACTCCGGACCGCGGCCGTAAAGGGAGCAGTTGGTCTTAGCTTCCGGGCTGGTTCATCGCGCGGGTGGCCTTCAGTTTCTTGGTCTCCAGCGCCTTCTGAACCCAGTTGTCGGCTGTTTCGATATCCTTCTTGTAGTCTTCCACCGATTCGGCGAGATCGGCCCGTTCGCGGATCAGCAGATTCAGGTACGCCATGGCGTCGTCGTATTCGGGGTCAATCTGCAACGCCCTGTCCAGGCTTTTGATCCCGTCCTCGATCATGACGGCGTATTTTTCCGAGAGCTCCTCGCGAACCTTCTTGTCCTTGATGGGCCCCGGATCCTCGGGCTTCATCCCGAGCTTGGCGCGAGCACCCATCAGAGCCGGATACCACTTCGCCCAGGTGATGACGCCGAGGCTGTAGAAGGCCTCTTTGTTCTCGGGATCGACGGCGGCGAGCTTCTCATACCACTGCTTGGCCTCGTCGAGCTTCGCCAGCTTCTGGTCCATATCCGGGATACCCTGAGCCTGACTGTAGTGCAGGGAGGCTAGCGACGCGAGCGCGACGGTGTTCTGAGAGTCCTGCTCGAGCACCTTGAGGAAGTGCTCATGGGCAGCCCGGGCGTGCTGGTTGTTCTCCGGAGAGTCGGCTCCGGGGATGTACTGCTGCATGTAGGCGGTCGCCAGATAGAGCCGGGCGGTCGGGAAGGTCGGGTCGAGTTCGATAGCGGTTTTGAAGTGCTCGATCGCCTCGCTGTACTTGGCGTTCTTGTACGCCTGCACGCCCTTGTTCAGGTGGTCGCGCGCCTTAAGCTTCTCACAGCCGGTTCCGGCCAGCATCAGCAGAGCGGCGGCCAGTACGGCAAGCGGTAGAAATAGGTTGCGCTTCATGTCGTCTCCTCAGCTACTCTCCCGCTTCGACCTTGGCGGTCATGAGACCCACCTTGTCGATCCCGGCGCCCTTGGCGATGTCGATCGCCTTGGCGACGACCTGGAACTCGAGATCGGGATCGCCTTTGACGAACACCACGCGTTCGGCGCGCGTCTTGAAGATCTCTTCAAGGCGGCCGGCCAGCCGGGATTCGTCGGTCGGCTCCGTATTGAGCATCATGCTGCGGTCTTTGTTGATGATGATCACCACGGTCCGGTCCACGGGGTTCGGCTGAGCGTTAGGCGGCGGAGGCTGCGGGACCAGCGTTTCCAGCCCCTTCGGCTTGAGGGGCGTAATGATCATGAAGATGATCAGCAGCACCAGAAGCACGTCGATCAGCGGCGTCATGTTGATGTCGGCTCTCGGACCTGACCCGGAACCACCGGCTGACATTCCCATAAGATTGCTCCTTTACAAAAGTCTCGCTAATTTACTAACCGGATCCCGGCGGCTTACATGCCAGCGGCAGGCTCAGCCGCCTCTGCCGCGGACTGACCCGATCGTTCGATCTCATCGGTGAGGAGACCAAGCTGATCGACTCCGGCCGCACGCAGGTTGTCCACCACGTCCACGACCCGCTCGTAGCGTGCACGCGCATCGCTCTTGATGTAGACCATTTTGTCGAGCCGGTTGGTGAGGAGGTCCTTCACCTTCTGGGGCAACTGGTCGGCCATCGTTTGATTGGTGCCAAGGAAGACCTTGCCATCGCGCGTCACGGCGATCAGGATCGCGTCCTCTTTATCGGCCGCCTGCATATCCGAGGGGTTATGAGTCTTCGCCATGTCCACCGAGACGCCCTTGGAGAGCATCGGGGTGATCACGATGAAGATGATCAGCAGCACAAGCATCACGTCCACCATCGGCGTGACGTTAATTTCGGATACGGGCGGTGGAACTTCTTTTTTTGCCATTCGTATTTCTCCCTTGAGCCCGGCTTACTCACTCGGGCGCCGCTTTCGACGGCGCCCGAATTCAACTCGCAGAGCAATTTGTACTGCGACCGCAGGCTTACTTTCCGGAGCGGGCGGCCTGGGACCGCTTCAGGAAGTAGTCGATGAGCTCCGAGCTCGAGTTACCGGTCTCGACGTCAAACGCCTCCAGCTTGTTGGTGAAGTAGTTGAACATCCAGACGGCGGGAATTGCCACGAACAGACCGACGGCGGTGGCTGCAAGCGCCTCGGCGATACCGGCCGACACGGCGCCCAGACCGGCGGTCTTCTCGGTCGCGATGCCCTTGAACGCATTGATGATGCCGACGACGGTGCCGAACAGTCCGACGAACGGAGCGGTGGAACCGATGGTCGCCAGGCTGCTGACGCCGCGTTTCATTTCGGCGTGCACGATGGCTTCGGCGCGGTCGAGAGCGCGCTTGGAGGCTTCGATCTCTTCGCCGGGGATTTCCGAGCTCATCTGGTGAGCGCGGAACTCCTGCAGACCGGCCACGACGACCTTGGCCAAGTGGCTCTTCTTGTAGCGGTCGGCGATCTTGATGGCCTCATCGAGCTTGCCTTCGCGCAATGCGCCAGCCACGGCCGGAGCGAACAGGCGGGACTGCTTGCGGGCGGCATTGTAGGCGAGCGCGCGGTCGATCATCACACCGATCGACCAGGCCGACATAATAAACAGCACGATCACGACGCCACGGGCGATCCAGTCCATCTGGGCCCACATCGAGCGCGGGTCGAAGCTGATTTGAACATGGCCCTCCTGAAGCATCATGAAGGCCCATACTTGCAACTGTAAAAGCATCTTTTTCTCCTGCGAGTTGAATTTTCACAAAAAGCTGACCGACTTACGTCCTCAACTTCCGATTCGTTTGTTTACTGGCTCAACGTGAAGTTCACGTCGATCTGAGTCACTACCTCGACCGGCTCTCCGTTGAGAAGCGTCGGCTGATAGACCCACTGTTTCACAGCTTCCGTAGCCGAGGGAATCAACAGAGGATGCCCGCTGACGAGCTGCAGATTCTGAATGGTGCCATCCTTCCCGATAATGGCATTGAACTTGACGGTGCCCTGGATGCGCGCCTGCTTGGCGAGCGGCGGATAGGCCGGCCGCGGCTGCCGGATGAGGCGGGCCGCCTGAACGTTGCCGCCGACGCGAATGCGCTGCGGAGTGGCGGGCTTCTCTTCCTTGACCGGAGGAGGCGGAGGCGGCGCCGCGCTCGGGACCGAACCCAGGATGCCGCCGATGACGCCGCCGGCCGCGCCGCCCGGGATCCCACCCGGCACGCCGCCGACCACACCGACCGCGCCGGACATCGGAGGGGGCAGGTCGTCTTCCTTGATCATCGCGATCTCTTTGGGGATCTGTTTCGGCGCCATGAGCTTTCCGGCGTCAAACTGCCGCGGCACCACTTTAACTACCTTGGGAGGAGCAGCCGCGGGAGGCGGAGGAGGCGGCGGCGGGGGAGGAGGCACAATAAGAAGGCTGGTCAACTGCGTTTTCGGAAGCATTTCCGGGTTGAGGAGCGGGATGATAATCAGAAGGGCAACCAACCCGATCTGCAACCCGAAGGAGGCCATGACGGCAGTCGTCTTTTTGGTCTTCCCCGTGTTCTCAACGAAGGTTTGTTCGAACATTAGATCGTCCTTTCCACGCCGCTCGCGTTGAGATCGACTCGGCCCAGCAGCTTGCAGGCCCCGAACTCAACCGCCGGCTCGTCACTACAACATCATTACCCAGCGATCACCGGACCGCCTTGGGATTCCCTTTTCTGGCCAACGTCGGAGCCGCCACCGAAGCGGCAGCCTTGCGGCTCTCTTGCAGGTTGTACCAGAAAACCAGAATTGGACTGGCGATAAACACGGAAGAATAGGTTCCAACCAGAATTCCAACCACCAGCGCAAAGGCGAAGTTGTTCAGCACCGGCCCTCCGAACAGGAACAGGGCCAGGACACTGAGGAACGTCAGGCCGGAGGTCATCACCGTGCGGCTCAAAGTCTGATTGATACTGGCGTTCACGATCGACGGATATGCCTCGCGCCGCCGTAGCTTCAGGTTCTCCCGAATGCGGTCGAAGATCACGATCGTATCGTTCATCGAGTATCCAACCAACGTCAGCAGCGCCGCCACTACCGTGAGGGAGATCTCGCGGTCAAACAGCGAGAACAGCCCGATGGTGATCAGTGTATCGTGAAAGACGGCGACTACCGCCGCCACGCCATAGACCCATTCAAACCGGAACGCGATATAAACCAGCATCCCGCCCAGAGCGTAGAGCGTCGCCAGGATCGCCTGCATCCTGAGCTCGGCCCCGATCTTCGGCCCCACCATCTCGACGTTGCGGATCGCAAACGGCGCGGGATACAGTTCGGCATTCATCACCTCGACAACCTGAGGCGTCACTCCTTCCACCGTCCGCAACTCGTCGAAGGAGCGAATCAGGCCGGAGCGCGGGGGCGTGTCGCGATAATTCAGCATCCGCCCGACCAGCGACTGCAGTTCCTGCTCGGACAGCGCCACGCCGGCGCGGAGCAGCGGATCACGGAGACGGTCCGCCAGGGCGCCCTGACCCGAGTTGTTAAAGTCCAGTTTGCCGGGCTGCGGGTCGAACGTCGCAGCCAGCGTGCTGACAATGGTCCGACGAGCGTCATCGAGGGAGCGCTCATCCTGCAGCTCAGTGGTCACGATCACCTCGGGCGCGCCCGCGATGTCCTGCACGACGATTTCGCCCGGGATCTCGGCCGCCAACGCCGAACGGATACGGTCGGCCGGAGGCTGTTCGGCGAACCGGACGTACATCAGGACGCCGCCGCGGAAGTCGATACCCTGCCGCGGTCCTCCTTGGAGGACAAGGCTCCCGATGCCGGCCGCCAGAAGCACCAGCGACGCAATAATGAAGGGCCACTTCCTGCCCAGGAAATCAAAGTTTGTGTTCTTGAATAATTCCATGCAACGTGTCGTGCCGGTGCTTGTTAGGTATAGACACCGGCTACGGTGTCCAAGTTCCCGTTCGCGACTCCAAAAGTTATCACAAAACGGTCAAATACTCAAAGTGGCGACCTGCCGCTTCCCGGCAAGACTGGTCTCGAACATCGTGCGCGAGACGAAGACAGCCGTGAAGAGATTGGCCACAAGTCCGATCACCAGCGTCACAGCGAAGCCGCGCACCGGCCCGGTTCCGAACAGGAACAGGAAGGCGCACGCAACCACCGTGGTGACGTGGGTGTCGATAATCGTGAGAAAGGCCTTGCTGAATCCGGCATCGATCGCGGCGATGATGGCCTTGCCGGCCTTCAGCTCCTCCCTGATCCTTTCAAAGATCAGGACGTTGCTGTCGACGGCCATGCCGATCGTCAGGATGATGCCGGCGATGCCGGGCAGCGTAAGCACCGCCTCAAAGTAGGCCAGCGCCGCGATGAGGATCACGGCATTGAGAATCAGCGCAACGGTGGCGTTGATGCCCGCCTTCTTGTAGTAGACCAGCATCACTATGATGACGCCGATCAGGCCAACCAGGCCGGCAACCAATCCTTGCTGAATCGAATCGGCGCCCAGCGACGGCCCGACGGTGCGCTCTTCAAGATAAACAATCGAAGCAGGCAGCGAGCCGGCCCGCAGCACCAGCGCGAGATCCGAGGCTTCCTGCTGCGACGCGGCGCCGGTAATCCGTCCCTGGTCTTCGATGCGTCCCTGGATGACCGGCGCGCTCTTGACCTGATTGTCGAGCACGATGGCGAGCCGGTTGCCGATATTGGCTTCCGTGAAGCGGCCGAAGCGGCCTCTTGCCTCCTGCGTCAGAGTGAAGCTGGTTTCCCATTTTCCGAACTCATCCTGAGCCGGACGCGCATTGCGGAGGTCGCGGCCGGTGATCACAGGGGTGCGGCTCAGAAGATACCAGCCCTCGGAGGGCTCTCCGGGACGCGCCTGCGCCCGCACGAGCTTTGTGTTGAGCGGGAGGACGCCGCCGTGCTTGGCGCGCGCCGCCTCCTGGCTCGGGAACGGGCCATCCTTCACCTCATACAGCTCCAGGATGGCCGCGGTCTGAAGAATTTGCTTCACACGGGCCGGGTCATCGACGCCGGGCAACTGCACGACGATCTCGGCATCACCGTCGGATCGGCCGCGCTGCTGGACCACGGGCTCAACCAGCCCGAGCCCGTCGATTCTCTGGCGGATCGTCTCCATCGCCTGATTCAGAGTGTCGCGCCGCAGGATCAGGGCGTCGGAAGGCCGCATCGTCAGGCGGTAGTCGGTGGAACTCGTCGGGGTGAGTACCCAACTCGGATGCTGCTCGGTGACGAGGGCCCGGAAGGAGCCGGCCTTCTCCGGGGGGATCCCCGTAATCGTGATCGCGATCCTGTCGGCTTCCTCGATCGTAGCCGGGTCGTTGCGGTCGATCGAGGAGTATTCGATGGAGGCCTTGCGGAGATCCTCGCGGATTCGCTCCATCGCCACGTTCGCTTCGGCCTTGAAGGCATCCTGCGCCTGCACCTGCAGCACCAGATGGCTGCCGCCGCGAAGATCGAGTCCGAGCCGGACGTTCTGCGCCCAGTTGTCCGCGAGTTCCTGCCTGGACTTGGGCAGGCCGATGATGCCGTAGAGGCAGATCACGACGGTCAGGACGATGATCGTCCACTTATACTTCAGGTTCTTCTGCATGGTGCGACTCTATACAAGGGTTTGCCGAAAAGCGCGGAACGGATGCGAATCTCCGCCGGACCGTCCGGCGGCCCCAGGCCATTCCCCAATTTTCAGCATTTCTCCTACAGGATGGATCTTACCTTATTTGCTCTCTTCGGTCACCAGCCCCGCCACGGAGCTGCGCGCTACCTGCAGCTTGACGTTGTCAGGTTTGACGCGTAATACCAGAGTATCATCATTGATTGTAACGATGGTGCCGATGATCCCCCCGTTGGTGACCACCACATTCCCGTTCTCCAAAGACGCAAGCATCTTCTGCTGCGCCTTCTTCTGGCGCTGCATCGGCAGGAACAGAAGGAAATAGAAAATTGCGAAGATCAGCAGGATCGGCAGGAACCCGAGAAGCTGGTTGCCTTGGGCCTGGAAGAATAGAAGAAGAAATGCAGGTTGCATGATGCGCCTCCGTTACAGGCCGGCCCTGGGCCGCTCAAGACTGGCGTGGTGAAACATGCTGTCCAACAGATGAAAACCGAAGAAAAAGAATGGGTTATTCTTCGTCTGACGGCCGGGAGCGCACGGCCTTCAGGTAGGCCGGAAAACTCCCAAGCACTATAGCCTGCCTCATTTGACGCATTGTGTCAAGGTAGTGGTTCAGGTTGTGGAGGGTCGCCAGGGTGCAGAACAGCATCTCGCCGGCCTGAAAGAGGTGGCGCAGGTAGGCGCGCGTGTAGTTCCGGCAGGTATGGCAGGAGCAGCTCTCATCCACGGGGCGGTTGTCCCCGCGATAGCGGGCCTGCTTGATGACGACGCGCCCGGTGGAGGTGAACAGGTAGCCGTTGCGGGCGTTGCGCGAGGGCAAAACGCAATCCATCATGTCGACACCGCGGGCGACGTACTCGGGCAGCTCGCGAGGCATCCCGACGCCCATGACGTAGCGGGGCCGGTCCTCGGGCAACAGCGGGACCGATGCCTCGACCATTTCCTGGCTCAGGACACCCGGCTCACCGACGGAAAGCCCGCCGATGGCGTACCCGTCCGCATTCAGCTCGATCAGTTCGGCTGCGCACTGCCGGCGCAGATCCGGGTACATCGAGCCCTGCACGATGGGGAACAGCGCGTGGCGTGTCGGAATCTCCTGCTTGCGCCGCCGGTAGTGTTCAAAGGCCCGGCGGGCCCAGCGGGTGGTGAGTTCCGTGGAGGCGCGTGCGGCTTCGTGAGTCGCCGGATAGGCGAGGCACTCGTCGAGCACCATCATGATGTCGCTGCCGAGGGCAAGCTGCACGTCGACCGTCGATTCCGGGGTGAACAGGTGCGGATCGCCGTTCAGGTGCGAACGAAAGAGCACGCCCTCCTCCTTGATCTTCCGAAGGCCGTTCAGGCTGAAGACCTGGAAGCCGCCGGAGTCGGTGAGGATGGCGCGCGGCCAGTTCATGAAGCGGTGCAGGCCGCCCAGCCGGGCGATCAGTTCGTGACCTGGACGGAGGAACAGGTGGTAGGTATTCGAGAGGATGATCGGGGCGTCCAACTCTCCGACGAGGTCGCGCTGCAGCACGCCCTTGACGGTGGCCTGCGTCCCGACCGGCATGAAGATCGGGGTCTCGATGACGCCGTGCGGCGTGTGAAGCAGGCCGGCGCGGGCGCCGGTTTCGCAGCAGCGGGCCACCACCTCGAATTGGATGTCGGACACCCTTCTATTGTAGGGCGCAGGGAGGCGGAGTCCGAAAGATCAACGGATGCAATGCTTTGTCGAAGGTTGCTACGATAGAAAATCGCCGCTCTATGGGTCTACGTTTCTATAACACACTGACGCAGCAGGTCGAGGAGTTCCAGCCGATCGAGGACAGGATCGTACGGATGTATACGTGCGGCCCGACCGTATACCACTACGTCCACATCGGCAACTTCCGCACCTTCACCTTTCAGGACATCCTGCGGCGGTGGCTCCGGGCGCGCGGCCACCAGCTTGACCACGTCATGAACATCACGGACGTGGACGACAAGATCATCCGCAACGCGACGGCGCAGCAGAAGTCCCTGAACGAATATACGGCCGAGTACGAGAAGGCCTTCCTCGAAGACGCGGCCATGCTGCGGCTTGAGCGCCCGGAGCGCCTGGTGCGCGCCACCGAGCATATTCAGGAGATGGTCGAGGCGATCGAGAAGCTGGAACAGAAAGGCTTCACCTACAAGAGCGACGGTTCGGTCTACTACCGGATCTCCAGCTTTCCCGAGTACGGCAAGCTGTCACATATCGACCTGGGAGGCATTCGGGTCGGGGCGCGCGTAGACGTCGACGAATACGACAAGGCCGACGCGCGCGACTTCGTACTCTGGAAATCGCGCCGGGACGACGAGCCGTTCTGGGACACCCCGATCGGAGCGGGGCGGCCGGGCTGGCACATCGAGTGCTCCGTGATGGCGATGAAGTACCTGGGCGAGACGCTCGATATCCATGCCGGCGGCATCGACCTGACATTCCCGCACCATGAGAACGAGATCGCGCAATCGGAGGCGCTCACCGGAAAGCCGTTCGCGCGATACTGGCTCCATTCGGAGCACCTGATCGTCGAGGGGCAGAAGATGTCGAAGTCGCTCGGCAATTTCTACACGCTGCGTGACATCCTCGACCGCGGCTACTCGCCCGAGGCGGTCCGATACCTGCTCGCGCAGCAGCCCTATCGCAAAAAGCTGAATTTCACCTTCGAAGGGCTGAAGGCCGCGGCCACGGCTATCGAAAGGCTGCGGAACTTCAAACTGAGGGCGGAATCCGAGCAGTTCACCGAAGGCGCCAACGAGAAGCTGCTGGCGCGCACCGCGCAAGCGGTCCGGCAGTTCGAGGAAAGCCTTGACGACGATCTGAACACGGCCGAGGCGCTGGCGGCGATCTTCGAATATGTGCGCGACGCCAACAGCACGATGGACCAGGGAGAGTTCCGGAGCGGAAACCGAGCGGCAGCGCTCGATCTGCTCGGGAAGTTCGACTCAATTTTCGATGTGCTCACACCGGCCATGCCACAGGGCGGGATTTCCAACGAAGAAGTCGAGAAGCTGGTTGCCGAGCGGGCTGAGGCTAAACGGAGCCGGAACTTCGCGCGAGCGGACGAGATCCGCGCCGGGCTCCTCGATCGGGGCATCATTCTGGAAGACACGCGGGAAGGCGTGCGCTGGAAAAGGAAATGAAGATTCACACGAAAGCCGTTCACGCCGGAGACCGAAAGCAGCGGGGGCCGCACGTTCCGGTCACGACGCCGATTTATACCGCCACCAGCTACTTCTACGAGACGACCGAGCAGCTCGACCGGGTCTTCGCGCGCGAAGAGGACGGCTACTGCTACTCGCGTTACGATAATCCGACCAACGCGGCTCTCGAGGAATTGACGACGGCACTCGAAGGCGGGGCAGGGTCGCTGGCCTGCTCTTCGGGCATGGCGGCGCTGCAGATTGCGCTCACGGCGGCGCTGATGGACCGGCGCAAGACGGTGCTGGCTTCGCACGCTCTCTACGGCGCCACGGTCCAACTGCTCATGACCGTGATGGCTCCGTTTGGCGTGGAGGTCCGGTTCGTGGACATCTGCGATCTCGACGCCGTCACGAAGGCGATCGAGCAGCAGAAGCCCGGCTGCATCCTGATGGAGACCATCTCGAATCCGCTGCTGCGGGTAGGACGGCTGAACCAACTGGCCGAGATGACGAGGGCGGCCGGAGCCGCACTGGTCGTCGATAACACCTTCGCTACGCCGCTGTTGGTGCGGCCGCTCGAATTGGGCGCGCATATTTCGGTCCACAGCGCGACCAAGTACCTGGCCGGACACGGTGACGTGCTCGGCGGGCTGGTGACCTCCGATGCAGAGCACCTGGAGACACTGAGGGCGCTGTCCCGCTCCTACGGCCCCGTGCTCGGCCCCTTCGAGTGCTATCTGACGATGCGGGGCGTCAAAACTTTCCCGCTCCGGATGGAGCGGCAGTGCGCCAACGCGTGCCGGATCGCGGCGGCACTGGCCGGCCATCCGCGTGTCGAGCGGGTCCACTTCCCCGGAATGTCCGATCATCCGGATGCCGAAACCGTTCGCGCCCTGCTGCCGGAGAATCAGTTCGGAGCGATGCTCAGCTTCGAGCTGAAGGATGCCGGGCAGCCTGAAATTTTCGCCTTCATGGATCGGCTGAAGCTGGTGGTGCGATCGACCTCGCTCGGCGATGTCCATTCGATGGTCCTGTACCCCGTGATGAGCTCGCATCGGGATCTATCGCCCAAGCAGCGGGAGCGCATGGGAATCCGCGATAATTTACTCCGAATCTCGGCCGGAATCGAGGCGCCGGAAGATATTCTGGCGGACTTGGAACAGGCGCTGGGATAGGAAGAATCCGATCCGGTTTTTCCGCGGTGCGCCGAGGCCCTTCCTGCGCCGCAGGCCGCTCAACGGCAGTTCTCCCTTGTATCGCGCCCGGAGTTCGGGTACTATCGAGGCGCATACTTTTGTCCGTGTTTCAGGGCCGGGTTTCGAGTTTGATTATCCGACCAAAATTTTTCCAGTGTGGCGGCAAATCCGGATGGATTCAACTCCGAATTTTCCCGCCCTGGAAGTTCCGAATCGTCCGAGAAGTTGGATTAGCGAGGCTGCCATGAGCAAGGCGCGGATTCTCCTTATCGGCAGTGAGGAGCGGTCCCTCACTCAATTGGGCGGGATTCTGACCCGGCTTCGCTACGAGGTTGCCGGGCCGGTGCGGAGCGGCGAAGAGGCCATCGTCTGTGGTCCAACGATGCGGGCAGAGGCGGCATTGGTCGACCTGCTGCTCGAAGGATCGGTGACCGGATTGAAGACGGCCGAAATCCTGAACCGGCGCGACGGAATTCCAGCGGTCTTCTACTCCACCCGATGTGATCCGGAGCGGCTGGCGCGCGCGGCAGCCGCCAACCCGTGCGGCTGTGCGGTGGCGCCGTGGCGGAAGACCGATTTAGACGCCCACCTCACGCTGGCGATCGGACGCCGGCGGAGCAGTCCCGCTCACCTTTACGCTGCGCTGTTCGGCGCTTTTGCCGATGCCGTCATCGTGACCGACTGCAATGGCCGGGTTCTCTACCTGAACCCTGCGGCCGAAGCGCTGACCGGACAGACGCAGCAGAGCAGCCTGGGGGAACACTGGACGTCCCTAGGCCGCTTCGACTTCGACGACTTGCCGGCTGAAAGGCTCGTCGAGCGGGTCGCGTCCCAGGGGCAGGCAATCCCGGCAACGCGCGCGACGGCGATGTTTACCGGGACAGGAGCCCGTCGGCGCGTCGAGGTGAGTGCGGCGCCCCTGACCGGACGCACCGGAGGGATCGTGGGTGTAACGGTGATGCTTCGTGACGTCAGCGGACTGGAGCGAAAGGCGGACCATGCGCGCAGGGCGCGACACTTCGAAGCCATGCGGCGCCTGGCCAGCGGCGTCGCCCACGAGTTCAGCAACGACCTGACTGTCATCGGCGGCTACGCCGAGCTCCTCCGGCAGGAGATCTCCGCCGACGATCCGGCGCGCCGTCACCTGGACCACATCTTCAAGGCGAGCGAGCGGGCGTCCGATCTGACCCGGCAGCTTCTGGCTCTGAGCCAGCATCGCTACGGGCGCCCCGAGGTTCTGAGCGTGAACGATGCCGCCTCGCGGGCGGCCAAGCGGCTGCAAGCCGAGATCGATAGCACCATCGACCTTCGGCTGGAACTCGCACCGGAGGCCGGCAAGATCAAGGCGGACCCTTCCCAAATCGAGCAACTCATCCTGGACTTAGGCTGGAACGCGCGCGACGCCATGCCGGACGGCGGCGTCCTGGCGATCGAAACCTCGGAGGTTGAGATCACATCCTCGCAGGCGCGGGACCGGACCGGCGTGCTTCCGGGCCACTACGCCCGGATTGCGGTGAGCGACACCGGACACGGCATGGACCGGGAGACGCACCGCCATGCCTTCGAACCGTTTTTCACCACGCGACCCGGCGCGACCGGGCTGGGACTCTCGGCGGTTTTCGGACTGGCGATGCAGTTGGGAGGCTGCGTGGAGATCCACAGCCGTCCGAAGCACGGCGCCACGGTCGAGGTGTTCCTTCCAAAGCTGGATGATGCGATCGAAGCGGCTCCCGCGGCGGCCACCCGGTCCCACCGCACGGGCGAGACCATTCTGCTGGTCGAGGATGAGAGCGCCATCCGGCGGCTGGCCGAGGAGGTGCTGCTGCGAGCGGGCTACACGGTCCTGGGGGTGGAAAGCGGCGAGGAGGCCGTCAAGGTCTCCGACTCCGTTGCGGCGCGTATCGACCTGCTGCTTACCGACATCCTGCTGCCGGGAACCAGCGGCCGGGAGCTGGCGCGGCGGCTGATGCGGGCCCGGCCGGACCTGCGCATCCTCTACATGTCGTCCTTCAGCCACTACGCCATCACGCGGCACGGCGGCATCGACATCGGCGCGCCGATTCTGCAGAAACCGTTTTCGCCCGACCTGCTGACTGTGCGGGTTCGAGAGATTCTCGACTCGCCCGCTGTAGCAGCAGTCTAAGTCTATAGACGCGGCAGTTCTGCTATACTGTTTGCTTCATGTCACGTTGGTCCGTCGCACGGCATCACCATCACCACTACCGGCATCATCCGCCGCGACGGGCGCGTTTCTGAGAATTCACTGAACTCAGGCTAAACAAGGTCGCCCGCCGCGCCAACGGCGGGCTTTTTTATTGGTACGACGTCATGGAACTGGATTTCAGAAAGTTGGACGGGCTGCTGCCCGCAGTCATCCAGGACCACGCCAGCGGGCGAGTCCTGATGGTCGGCTTCATGAACGAAGAGGCCTTCCGCAAGACCATCGAGACGGGGTATGCCGTCTTTTACAGCCGGTCGCGAAACAAGCTCTGGCTGAAAGGTGAGACCTCGGGGCACCGCCTCGTCGTCAAGGAGATCTCGACCGACTGCGACCAGGACGCGGTCCTGGTGCGGGTCGAGGCGCTCGGTCCCGGCGTCTGCCACAACGGCTATGAGAGCTGCTTCTACCGCAGGCTCGACGACGGCCGGTGGGTCGAGAGCGAAGAGCGCAGTTACGACCCGAATGCAGTGTACGGAGGAAATGCTTGAAGCTGAAACTCGGAATTCCGAAGGGGAGCCTGGAGAACGCGACGGTCGATCTGTTCCGCCGCGCCGGCTTCAATATCACGGTCAACAGCCGCTCGTATTTCCCAGGGATCGACGATCCGGAGATCGAGTGCATGTTGATCCGCGCGCAGGAGATGGCGCGCTACGTCGATGACGGCATCCTCGACGCCGGACTGACCGGGCGTGACTGGGTGGAGGAGAACCAGGCCTGCGTTGAGACCGTGGCCGACCTGATCTACTCCAAGCAGAGCTTCGGCAAAGTGCGCTGGGTGCTCGCGGTGCCGGACTCCTCGCCATATCAGAGCGTCAACGACCTCGAAGGAAAGATTATCGCGACCGAACTGGTGGGGGCGACGACGCGGTACCTGGCCTCCAAAGGTGTGAAGGCCAAGGTCGAGTTCAGTTGGGGCGCCACCGAAGTGAAGCCTCCCGTGCTGGCCGACGCGATCGTCGAAGTCACCGAGACGGGCAATTCGCTTCGTGCCAACAAGCTGCGAATCATCGAGACGGTGCTCGAAAGCAACACGCAATTGATTGCGAACAAGGACTCCTGGTGCGACGAGTGGAAGCGGCACAAGCTCGAGGACATCCGCATGCTGCTCGAAGGCGCGATCAACGCGCTCGGCAAGGTCGGGCTGATGCTGAATGTCCGGAAGGAGGACCTGGACGCCGTGCTCTCGGTCCTGCCCGCTCTGAAGAAGCCGACGATTTCGCACCTGAGCGACGACGAATGGCTGGCGGTCAATACAATTCTTGACGAGACGACGGTGCGGAACATCATCCCGCGGCTGAAGAAGGCGGGCGCGCAGGGCATCGTCGAGTATCCGCTGAACAAGATTGTGATGTAGACATGATTCGAATCGTCCAGTCCGATCAGGTGGGGCGCATCCTGGCGCGGCGCGCGGCGCGGTTCACCGAAGCCGAGCAGACCGTCCGGCCGATTCTTGAGGCGGTTCGGAAGCGGGGCGACAAGGCGCTCATCGAGTACGCCCGCAAGTTCGACGGGCTCGCGCGCAAAAGCGTCTCGGTGCCGCAGGCTGAACTCGATGCCGCGGCGGGGCGGCTGTCGCCGGCGTTCCGTCGCGCGGTGCGCGACGCCTCGCGCAACATCGCCCGCTATGCAAAGATGCAACTCCCGCGGGCCGCGACATCGGGACGCGCCACGGGCATGAAGCTCGCGCAGATCGTGCGGCCGCTCGACACGGTCGCGGCATATGTTCCGGGCGGGCGGTATCCCCTGCCCTCCACCGTGATGATGACGGTGGTACCGGCCCAGGTCGCGGGTGTGCCGAACGTCTGCGTAGCCACGCCCAGAGCGGTGGATGAGATCCTCGGGACCGCCTCCCTGCTGAAGGCGAATCACGTCTTCGAGATGGGCGGGGCGCAGGCGATCGCGGCCTTCGCTTATGGGACCCGGACGGTGCCAAAGGCCGACCGCATCGTGGGTCCCGGAAATATCTATGTCGCCGCTGCGAAAAAGCTCCTGGCGGGCGAAGTCGGGATCGACTTCATCGCGGGCCCGACCGAAATCCTGATGGTCGCCTCCGACGGCAACTCAGCGTGGATCGCGGCCGATATGCTGGCGCAGGCCGAGCATGACGTCGAGGCTTCGGCTGTCCTGCTGACCACGTCGAAGCGACTGGCCGAGGCCGTCTCGCGCGAGATCGAACGCCAGTTGGAGGATCTGCCAACCGCGAAAGTGGCGCGCAAGTCGATTGACCGCAACAGCGCAATCATCCTGGTGCGGTCGCTCGAAGAGGCGATGGAGCTGAGTAACCGCTTCGCGCCGGAGCACTTGAGCATTCCCGATGCGAGCCTGCTGCCGCTGGTGCGCCATGCCGGCAGCGTCTTCGTCGGTCCGTGCAGCCCGGAAGCCGCCGGCGACTATGCTTCCGGACCGAATCACGTGCTTCCGACTTCAGGCGCGGCGCGCGTGCGGGGCGGTCTGTCCGCGGCGGACTTCGTGAAGGTCATCTCGGTGCAGGAACTTTCGACGCACGCGCTCCGGCGCCTGGCGCCCGCGATTACGACGCTCGCGCGGGCCGAGGGCCTCGAAGCCCATGCGCGCTCTGTGGAGGTGCGGCTCCGTGGCTGATGCGCTTCGTCCGAGAGAGGCCGTCCTCCGGATGGCGCCGTATCATCCGCCGACCGGCGGGCGCGCCGACAAGCTGCGGCTCGACTTCAACGAAAACACCGTGGGCTCGTCGCCGCGTGTGATCCAGTTCCTGCGCGAGTGCCTCGACGAGAACCAGTTGGCCGTCTATCCGGAGTACACCGACGCCAAACGCGACCTGGCTGCCTTCTTCGGAGTCGATCAGGAAGAGCTGCTCATGACGAACGGGACCGACGAGGCGATCCAGGTCCTGATCAACACCTACATCGACGACGGCGACGACGTGCTCCTGCTGCGGCCCTCGTATGCGATGTACCGCTTCTATGCCGAGGTCGCGGGCGCGTCGATCCGGGAGCTTGACTACCGGGCCGAGGACCTGGCCTTCCCGCTCGAAGAACTGCTCGAAGCGGTCCGGCCCGGGACGCGCGCGGTTTTGATCGCGAACCCGAACAATCCGACAGGCACCGGCGTCGGGGTGGGGGCGATTCGCAAAATTCTGGAGAAGGCCGCCCATGCCGCGGTCCTGATCGACGAGGCCTACTTCGAGTTCTGCAACGTGACCGCGCTCGGTATGCTGGGCGAGTACCCGAACCTGTTCGTCAGCCGGACGTTTTCGAAGGTTTACGGCATGGCGGCGATGCGGATGGGGTGCCTGTTCTCGCAGGCGCGGAATGTGGCGTATCTGCACAAAGCGCAGTCGCCGTATAGCGTGAACACACTCGCGGCGCTGGCGGCCCGGCAGGCGATTCGCGATACCGGCTACATTCGCGACTACGTCAACGAGGTGCTCGCCGCACGCGACCTGATCTATGAGGGGCTCGACCGCCTGGGGATTGGCTACTACCGGAGCCAGGCGAATTTCGTGCTCTTCCGCGCCGGTGATCGAGCGATCGAGATCCGCGACAAGCTCCGCTCGATGCGCGTGCTGGTGCGCGACAGAAGCTATGAGTTGCCCGGATGCGTGCGCGTGACGGTCGGGACGCGCGAGCAGTCAAAGCGCTTCCTCGAAGCGCTGGAGAAGATCTGGTAAATGGCAAAAACGGTTGTTGTGTTTGACATGGACGGGGTGCTGGTGGAGGTGACGCAGTCGTATCTGGACAGCATCGTCCATACGGTTCGCCACTTCACCGGCGAGACCGTCACCCACAGGCTGATTCAGGAGTACAAGAACGCCGGCGGCTGGAACAACGATTGGATGCTCTCCCAGAAGATCGCGCGCGACCTTGGGGTGGAGATCGACTATGAGACCGTCGTCGAGCGCTTCCAGAAGATCTATTTTGGCGTCAACGGCACCGAAGGCCTGATGTATCGCGAGCAGTGGATTGCAACCGACGGGCTGCTCGACCGGCTGGCCGCGCGGCACCGGCTCGCGATCTTCACCGGGCGCACGCGCCAGGAGGTCCGGCCCACGCTCGACCGGTTCGCCCCGGAGCTGGTTTTCGACCCGATCATCGCGGCCGACGACGTGGCCGAGGGCAAGCCGTCACCCGAAGGACTCTACAAGATCGCGGTCTGCTGTCCGGACTCGGCGCTCTGGTACGTCGGCGACACCGTCGACGATGCGCGCAGCGCCAAGGCCGCGGGCGTACCGTTCATCGGGATCGCGGCGCCGGAGAATCCGAAACATGACGACCTTGTCGCGCTACTCACGTCCGAGGGCGCGGTCGCGGTCCTGAACGATATCAACTCGATTGAAAGCGTCCTCCCGCAATGAGAACCGCATCCATCCAGCGCGATACGAAAGAGACCCAGATCCAAGGCCGCCTCAAAATCGAGGGCAGGGGCAAGTACGAGATCTCGACCGGCATCCGGTTCTTCGACCACATGCTCGAACTGTTCACCAGGCATGGCGGCTTCGACCTGGCGCTTCAGGCCAATGGCGACCTCGACGTCGATCAGCACCACACGGTCGAAGACGTCGGGATCGTGCTCGGGCAGTTGTTCACCAAGGCGCTCGGCGATCGCAAGGGGATTAACCGCGCGGGTTACTTCGTGCTGCCGATGGACGAGACGCTCGCGGTGGTATCGGTGGATCTGGGCGGACGGCCGGCGCTGGTCTACAAGGACCTCGTGAAGGTACGGCTGGTGGGCGACCTCCAGACCGAACTGGTCTATGACTTCTTCGACGGCTTCGTCAATCACGCCGGCGCGAACGTGCACGTGAAGGTGATGTACGGTCGCTCAAACCACCACAAGATCGAGGCGATCTTCAAGTGTTTTGCGCGCGCGATGAAGTACGCCTGCTCGAAGGACCTCCGTCTGAAGGATCAACTCCCCTCGACTAAGGGACTGCTATGATCGCGATCTTCGACTACGGGGCCGGGAACCTGCGGTCCGTACAGAACACGCTTGCCGAGATCGGCGCCCCGTACACGCTGGTCACGGACGACCGCGGGCTGCGGCAGGCGACCAAGATCATCCTGCCTGGCGTCGGGCATTTCGGCCAGATCATGCGCGCGCTCGATGCGATGTACGTGCGGGAGGCGCTGGTGGATCGGATGAAGGCAGGCGTGCCGTTTCTGGGGATCTGCCTCGGGCTCCAGGCGCTGTTTACGGATAGCGAGGAAGCTCCGGGCGAGAGCGGCCTCGGGCTGTTCGAGGGCACAGTGCGGCGCTTCCCCGCACATTCGCGCGTGCCGCACATGGGATGGAATGAGCTCGAGGTGCGCCGGGACTCCTGCCTGCTGCGGAACCTTGGTGAACGCCCGTATGTCTACTTCGCCCACAGCTACTACGCGCCGGTCATCGATGCGACGGCGGCCAGTTGCACCTACGGGGAGAACTACACGGCCGTGCTCGAATCCGGCAATATCTTCGGCGTGCAGTTCCATCCCGAGAAGTCCGGCCCGCTCGGGCTGCGGATCATGAAGAATTTCGTGGACCTGTAAAATGCTGGCGAAAAGAATCATTCCCTGCCTCGACGTGACTGATGGCCGCGTCGTTAAAGGCGTCAACTTTGTGAACCTGCGCGATGCCGGCGACCCGGTGGAACTGGCCGAGCGCTACAACAGCCAGAGCGCCGATGAACTGGTCTTCCTCGACATCACGGCGTCAAGCGATGCACGCGCCACGATGGTGGACGTCGTCGCCCGCACGGCGCGCAAAGTCTTCATCCCCCTGACGGTCGGAGGCGGGATCCGCTCGGTGGTCGATGCGCGGCGCATTCTGATGGCCGGCGCCGACAAGGTCAGCGTCAACACGGCAGCGGTGCGGCGGCCGGAGCTGATTACGGAGTTGAGCAATGAGTTCGGGGCCCAGGCGGTGGTGCTCGCAATCGACGCGCGGCGGCGCGAACCCGGCGCGTGGAACGTCTATACGCGCGGCGGCCGCGATGACGAGGGCATCGACGTGGTGGAGTGGGCGCAGCGCGGCGAAGCCCTCGGAGCAGGCGAAATTCTGCTGACCTCCATGGACACCGATGGCGTGCAGCGCGGCTTCGACTGCGAACTGACCCGTGCGGTGTCGCGCGCCACGCATGTCCCCGTGATCGCCTCCGGCGGCGCCGGCGGCCCCGAGGACTTTCTGCGCGTCATGACGGATGGCGAGGCAGACGCGGCGCTCGCTGCCTCGATCTTCCACTACGGCACCTATACGGTCGATGACCTCAAAGAATTTCTCGACCGGCACAACATCCCCGTGAGGAGAGTCGCTTGATTATTCCGTGTATCGACCTGATGGACGGCAAGGTCGTCCAGCTTGTGCAGGGCCGCGAGAAGGCCCTGGAAGGCGACTCGCCCGAGGAGATGCTGAGGCGATTCTCGGCGTTTCCCGTGATCCAGGTCATCGATCTGGACGCCGCGATCGGGAAGGGCTCTAACGATGAACTGGTCGAGTTCCTCGCGGCGCGTGCGGCGACCAGGATCGGGGGCGGCGTCCGCACGTTGGAGCGCGCCCGAAAGCTGCTCGATCAGGGCGCCACGCGCGTCATCGTCGGGACGTCGGCGTTTCGGCCGAACGGCGTGAATGAGCCGTTTCTGCGGGAGCTTGCCGAAGCGGTGGGGAAGGATAAAATCCTCATTGCGGTGGATTCCAAGGAAGGGCGCATCGTCGTGAAGGGTTGGCGCGAAGCGACCAGCCTGACGGCCGAAGAGGTGCTTCGGCAGCTTGAGCCCTACTGCGGCGGATTCCTGTGCACCTACGTGGACAAGGAAGGGATGATGCAGGGGACCGACCTTGACTGGTTTCGGCGGCTGCGCGCCTCAACCGATCTGGAACTGACGGCTGCCGGCGGCATCACCACGATCGAAGAAATCCGAGAGCTACAGCGGATGAACATCCACGCAGCCCTCGGGATGGCGATCTATACGGGGCGTCTCGATCTGGCGGAACTGGCGGCGCTCAACGCCACGGCTCAACCATAACCTTCATCAGGTTTGGTTCATGATTGTAGAGGCGGTGGAACCAGTTTGCCGCCTCATCGAGCGGCACGCGGGCGCTGATCATCGGCTCGACACAGATCTTTCCGGACGCGAGCAGATCGATGCAGGCCTGGTACTCGCCCTGCTGGCCGCAGGAGCCCTGCAACCGGATTTCGCGCGTCACTACCTGTTGGAGCGAAATCTCGATGTTCGGCGTTACGTTGCCGATGAGCGTCACGGTCCCTCCCTTGCGGGCGCATAGGATTGCCGTGCGGACCGGGTCGGTCGCCCCGACCGCTTCGAGCACGGCGTCGGCCCCGCGTCCGTTCGTCCGGGCTGCGACTTCGGCCGGCGCATCGCACGTCTTTGAGTTGAAGACCTCATCGGCGCCGAGCCGCCGCGCCATCTCCAGCTTGGCGTCGTCAATATCGACGGCAAAGACTCGCGCGAAGCCGGCGAGCTTGGCCGCCTGGATCGTGAGCTGTCCGATCATGCCGCTGCCGACGACCACGGCCGTGTCGCCCATCTCGCGCGGAGTCAGGTTGACAGCGTGGACCGCGATCGAGATCGGCTCGAGCATGGCGGCGTGCTCGAACGGAAGCGCATCCGGCAGCTTGTAGAGGATGTTGGACGGGACCGCGACGAACTCGGCGAAGGCGCCATGGCGCCGGTAGTCGCCGCAGGAGACGCCCAGCACCTGGCGGTTGTCGCAGTAATTGATTTCGCCGCGGCGGCAGAAATGGCACCGTCCGCAGGAGACCATCGAGTCAAAGGCGACGCGGTCGCCTACCGCCCAGCCGCTGACCTCGCGCCCCACCTTGGCGATGACGCCGGAGGCCTCGTGGCCCATCACGAGCGGCGGAATCCGCCGCCCGGAGGAACCATCGAGCCCGTGAATATCGCTCCCACAGATGCCGCAAGCCCGCACCCGCACGAGCACATCGTTCGGACCGAGCGCCGGCTCCGGCATCTCGGCCACTTCGAGTTCCATGTACTGCTTGAGAAGTAATGCTTTCATGAATTACGTAATGTGCGCGCCCTGTGTCTCGACGTAAACCGAGTAGAGCGACTGGCTGCCCGTCATAAACAGCCGGTTGCGCCTGGTCCCGCCGAAGCAGACGTTCGAGCAAATCTCCGGCAGCTTGATCATTCCAATGCGGTCGCCGTTCGGAGCGAAGATGTGGACGCCGTCATAGCCGTCGCCGACCCAGCCGGCGCTCGACCAGATGTTACCGTCGACGTCCGCGCGGATGCCGTCGGCGAGACCCGCGCCCACCCCCGGCAGTTCCATAGAGACGAACCGCTTTCCGCTGCGGAGGGTCTTCTCGTTCACCACGTCCCAGACCTTGATGTCCTTGGGCGCCTCGGGGAAGTGCGTGGCGCCGGTGTCGGCGACATAGAGTTTCTTGTAGTCCGGCGAGAAGCAGAGACCGTTGGGCTTGTAGATCTCGTCTGTCACCAGATTGATCTGGCCGCTCGCGCCGTCGATACGATAGACCGCCTCTTTGAGGAAGAGTTCGCCCTTGTTGCCCTCGTAGTTCATGAGGCTGCCATAGCCGGGGTCGGTGAACCAGATGTCGCCGTTCGGGTGCACGACGGCGTCATTGGGGGCGTTGAGCAGCTTTCCCTGGTACTTCTCTGCCAGCACCGAGATCGTGCCGTTGTGCTCGTAGCGGACCACGCGGCGCGTGCCGTGCTCGCAGGCAATCTGGCGTCCCTGCCAGTCGAACGTGTTGCCATTGCTGTGCCCGGCCGGATTCCGGAAGACGCTGACGTGTCCGTCCTCTTCAAGCCAGCGCATCTGGACGTTGTTGGGGATATCGCTCCACAACAGGAACCGCCCCACTCCGCACCAAGCCGGCCCTTCGGCCCATAGGGTGCCAATATGGTGCCGCTGGATCGGCGTATTGCCAAGCTTATACTTGGCGAACCTCGGATCAAGCACGACGATGTCGGGATCCGGATAGCGAACCGGCGTCTTCCCCGAATAGTCGCGCTGGGCAAACGCGAGGGCCGGGGCCGCTAGCGCGCCGAAAAACGTGCGTCTGGTTGGCTGCGACATAATGATACGGTCATTCAGTATACCGCGCCGGCCCCTTGTGTTTTTCGCCCCGAAGCACAACAATGTCCGGAGCAGACAGGAAAGGATTATGACCAGACGCGAATGGATGCTCGCCTCGGCGGCCGCGGCGTCGGCTTCCGCCCAGACAACCAGGCCCGGGAATCTAGTGATCGCCAGCTCGAATGGACTGCGGGCCTGCGCGCGCGCAATGGAGTACCTCGACAAGGGCCGCGACACGCTCGATGCCGTCATCGCGGGCGTGAATATTAATGAGGAAGATCCGGAGGACTCGTCGGTCGGCTACGGCGGCCTGCCGAACGAGGAGGGTGTCGTTGAACTGGACGCCTGTGTCATGCACGGACCGACTCGCCGCGCGGGTTCGGTCGCTTCGTTGCGCAATATCAAGTACCCCTCCCAGGTCGCGCGCATCGTGATGGAGCAGACCGACCATATCATGCTCGTCGGCGACGGAGCGCTCCGGTTCGCGCGGGCGCACGGCTTTGAAGAAGAGAATCTCCTGACCGAGAAGTCACGCCTGGCATGGCTGGTCTGGAAACAGAGCCTGCGCGACGGAGGCGGTCACAACAACTGGCGGGAAGGAATCGACGCGCCGCCCTCGGCAGCGTTGCGCGAGCGCTTCCCGGGCGCGGACCGCGATACCCTGGAGTGGGCCTGGCGCATGGCGACCGATCCTCCGGCCGGAACGATCAACTGCCTGGCCCTGAACGAGAAGGGCGAACTCTCTGGCGTCACCACCACCAGCGGACTCGCCTGGAAGATCGCGGGCCGCGTAGGCGACTCACCGATTATCGGAGCCGGACTCTACGTGGACCAGGACATCGGCGCCGCGGGCTCCACCGGGCGCGGCGAGGAAAACATCCGCGTCGCCGGAGCGCATACGGTTGTCGAGAATATGCGGCACGGCATGTCGCCGAAAGAAGCGTGCCTTGATGTTCTGAAGCGCATCGCCAGAAACTTCGGCAATGACCGGGAGCGCCTCTCCCGCTTTGACATCAGCTTCTACGCCATCCGCAAGGACGGCGCCTACGCCGGGGCCTCGTTGTGGAACGGGCGCATCGTCCGGGGCGAACTGGCGCGCCGTCAGTTCGCCGTGAACGACGGCGGCGAGAGCCGGCTCGAACCGGCCGAATATTTACTGGATCGCAAGTAACCGCGGCGCTAGAATCAAGGAAAAGGCACGGCGGCTTGAATTTGGAGTCCTATCCCGGGGTCCCTTTGGCGTCTGACCTGCTCGAGGTCCGAGGCACAGCCCAGACCCTTAGCTTCGCACCTGCCGTTGTCCGCAAGTTGGACGGAGAAATTCTCCATTGGAGCCGCGGCTCGGAGGCGCTGTATGGGTGGTCTGCCGAGGAAGCTGTGGGCCGTCGGTCGCATGAGTTGCTGCGGACCGTCTTCCCCGCCCCCATCGAAGAGATCGAAGCCAGCCTACGCACCCAAAGCGTCTGGAGCGGAGAACTCAACCATTTCCGGCGGGACGGGACACCGATAATCGTAGCCTCCTATTGGGTCCTGGACGGAGGCGGCAAGAACGAGCCGCCGAGGGTCGTCGAATTCAATCACGACATTACGGAACGCCGGCGCGCCGAGGAAGCGCTTCGCCAGAGCAACAGCCGTCTACAAATCCTTTACGACATCGCCAGCGAGCTCCTGACGATCCGGAACCCGAACGACTTAATCGACCAGATTTTTCGGAGACTTTCGGCGGAACTCGCCCTGGAAGTGTATTTCCACTTTCGCGTCACCCCCGAAGGCGAGCGGCTGCACCTGGAAGCCTACGACGGCGTACCGGCCGATGCGGCTGCGGCACTGGAATGGCTGGAGTTCGGACAGGCCGTTTGCGGGACCGTCGCACAGCAGCGCCGGCCCATGTTGGTCGAGGACGTTAAGAACTCCTCCGATCCGCTCACCAGGCTCATTCGCACGCTCGGAATACAGGCTTACTTCTGCCAGCCGCTCCTGGCCGGATCGCGGCTCATCGGCACCCTCTCATTCGGCTCCCGCCAGCGCACCCGTTTTGAGCCTGAGGAAATCGATCTACTGGAAGCCGTCGCCCGTCACGTGGGATTCGCGATCGAGCGGAGTTCTCTTATTGGAGATCTGGCGTCAAACAACGCCCGGCTCGAGTCCGTCAATCGCGATCTGGCGCGCTCCAATCAGGATCTCGAGCAGTTCGCCTATGCCGTCAGCCACGATCTCCAGGAACCCCTCCGGACAGTAGCGAACCTGACCCAGTTGATGGAGCGGCAATTCAGCGCCCAACTCGGACCTGAATTTCAGCATCTGACCTGCCAGGTGGTGGACGGCTCGCACCGGATGGCGGCGCTGATTCGTGACCTGCTTTCCTACTGCTTCATCGGGCATGAGCAGAAGCCCGTGGAACCGACCGACGCAAAGGCCGTCCTCGGCTGGGTGCTGGCCAACCTCAAGCAGGGCCTCGATGAGAGCGGCGCCACCGTGGTGTGCGGTCCGCTGCCTCCGGTCGCGCTCGGCTTCAACGAATTGGCCCAGGTCTTCCAGAATCTCATCGGCAACTCAATTAAGTACCGGCACCCGGAGCGGCCGCTCTGCATCGAGATTACGGCTTCCCGTATGGAAGACCGCTCGGTTTTTTCCGTTCGCGATAACGCCGTCGGCATTGCTCCGGAACACCGGCAGCGGATCTTCGGCGTCTTCAAGCGGCTACACGGGCGCGACGTACCCGGAAACGGCATCGGCCTCGCCCTCTGCAAGCGCATCGTCGAGCGCTATGGAGGCGAGATTTGGGTCGAGTCCGAACCCGGCGTCGGCAGCACCTTCTGCTTCTCGGTCCCCATCTGAAGTCCCGTCAGCGTTCCCCCCACTTGAGTTTCTGGCGCAGCACGTCGAAGAACAGCATCCGCGGCGGCCGGATCAGACTGACCGAATGGGAGGAGCTCTTGCAGACGATGCGGTCGTTCTGGCGAAGCGGTCCGCCCACCTGGCCGTCGATGGTGAGGAAGCCCAGGTCGTCTTCGGCGTGGTTCACGATTTGGATCACGGCATTGTCAGGCAGAATCACCGGGCGGTTCGTGAGCATGTGCGGGCAGATGGGCGTCAGGCAGAGCGCCCCCACGGAGGGAAATATAATCGGCCCTCCGGCCGAAAGCGAGTAGGCCGTCGAGCCGGTCGGCGTCGCAACGATCAGGCCGTCGGCTTTGTAGGCGCAGACGAAGTGATCGTCCACCCAGGCCTCCAGGTCGATCATGCGAGCCAGCGAGGATTTGGTCAGGACCACGTCGTTTAACGCCTCGTACTGCGCAACCACCTCACCGTTGCGCATCAGGTCGCAGCTCAACATGCGGCGGCGTCCGATGCGGTGCTCGCCGCGAAGCGCCCGATCGAGCTCCGGATAGATTTCGTCGAGCGTGATGGCGGTAAGGAAGCCCAGGCCGCCGAGGTTCACGGCGAATAGGGGAATCGGCCGCCCGGCCACGGCGCGCGCGGCCGAGAGCAGCGTTCCGTCGCCGCCCAGCACGATTACCAGTTCGGTCCCTTCCGGCACCTCGTCCCGCGGGCGCCCGTCCGTCCGGCCCAGATACTGCGCCGTGATCTCGTCGTACCTCACCGCGAGACTTCGCTTTTCGATCCAGGCGAACAGCCCCGCGACAATCTGCTCGGCCCGCGGCACTCCGGGCTTCGAGATGATCCCAACCGTCCTAATGGTGTCCATACAACAGGAACTCTTTATTCCCTTCCGCTCCGAGAATCGGGCTCTCAATCAGCCCTGTCTTGAATCCGATGGCGCGCATGGCGGCCTCGACGCGCTCGCAGGCGGCGCGGTGCAGCGCCGGGTCGCGGACGATGCCTCCCTTCCCCACCTGCCCGCGCCCCACCTCAAACTGAGGTTTGACGAGTATAACGACTTCCCCGTCCGGACGCAGCAGCGCCGGCAGCACGGGAACGATGAGCGTCACGGAGATGAAGCTGACGTCGCTGACAGCCAGGTCCAATGGTTCGCCGATGTCCTCGGGACTGAGGTAGCGCGCATTGATGCCTTCGCGGACAACCACTCTCGGGTCGTTCCGAAGCTTCCAGTCGAGCTGTCCGGCGCCGACGTCCACGGCGTAGACACGCCGGGCGCCGCGCTGCAGCAGGCAGTCCGTGAAGCCGCCCGTCGAGGAGCCGATGTCGAGACAGACCTTGCCGTTCACGTCGATTTTCCAGTGATCGAGCGCGGCCTGGAGCTTGAGTCCGCCGCGGCTGACGAAGGGCATGCGCTCGGCGAGTTCGATGGCGGCGTCGGCGGGCACGGCTTGGCCCGCCTTGTCAGCGCGCTGGCCGTTCACGCGAACCGCACCCGCCAGGATGAGGGCGCGAGCCTTCTCCCGGCTCTCCACCAACCCGCGCTCCACCAGGAGCTGGTCGATGCGCTGCCTGGCCGGATTCATGCCTTTCGCGAGACGATCAGGTCGGCGAGCTGCCGCAGCCGGAGCGCGCGTTCGCCGAACGGCTCGAGCGCCTCGTGGGCGAGCCGGCGCTGCTCCCCGGCCATGGCGCGCGACTTTTCGAGCCCGTACACGGCCGGAAACGTGATCTTCTGCTGCTGCGCGTCCTTGCCGGCCGTTTTTCCGAGCGCCTCGGAGGACTCCTCCACATCGAGAATGTCGTCAACAATCTGGAAGGCGAGTCCGACGTGTTTTCCGTAGCAGGCCAAGGACTCAAGCTGCTCGTCCGAGGCGCCGGCGTAGATGGCGCCCATCCGGAGGCTGGCTCGGATCAGCGCGCCCGTCTTGGCGCGGTGGATCGTTTCCAGGAGAAACGGCGTCGGCTCCTTCCCTTCTCCCTCGATATCGTGGACCTGTCCGCCGATCATGCCGTCAACGGTGCCACCCGCCGTCGCCAGTTCGAAGACCAGCCGGCTCTTCCGCTCGGCATTCACCGGGAGCCCGGCCAGGACCTGGAAAGCGAGCGTGAGGAGCGCATCGCCGGCAAGAATCGCCATCGCTTCGCCGAAGACCTTGTGGCAGGTCGGTCGGCCGCGCCGCAGGTCGTCGTTGTCAAGGGCCGGCAGATCGTCATGGATCAGCGAGTAGGTGTGGACCAGTTCCAGCGCGCAGGCAGCCGTTTCGACTCCGTCCACCCGGTCCGAGACGACGCGCGCGGCTTCCATGCACAGGATCGGACGGATGCGCTTGCCACCGGCGAAAAGGCTGTAGCGCATGGCCCGGTGGATCGTCTCGGGCGAGACCGATTCGGGCGGGACGCAGCGGTCCAGGGCGGCATCGGCGAGCTTCTGCTGTTGAGCGAGGTATTCGCGAAGGTCGGTCATTTTTCGGGGCGGAACGGCTCCGGCTGGATCTTGTCGTTCTTTTTCACGAGAATTTCGACGCGGGTTTCGGCCTCTTCCAGTTGCTTCCGGCAGCTTTCACTGAGCTGCATGCCTTTCTCGAAGAGTTCGAGCGCCCGTTCCAGCGGCAGTTCCCCGTTCTCCAGTTCCTTCACCACGGCCTCAAGCTGTTCGAGTCCGGCCTCGAAACTCAACGTGGGCTTTTGCTCTTCCGACATCGCCTTCATTGTAGCTTGAGCGATTGCGATAAGATGTTGCGCGAAGTCGGGAGGTGCAATGAATAGACTCTGGCTCATCCTGCTGCCACTGCTGGCCGCTGGACAGGCGCAGGATGTGCGGTCCGTGATCGCCGGTTCGCAGCGCGCGCCGCGCCGGGCTGTTACGGTGACCATCCAGCCGCCCGCGCCGGGCTGGAACACCGACTATATTTCGGCGGTGGCGGCCGGCGGCGACGGGCTGCTCTATATCCTCCATCGCAATCTCGAGGTTGATCCCGTGGTTGTCTTCGACCGCCAGGGGCGCATCGTGCGTTCCTGGGGACGCGGCCTGTACGCGAACCCGCACAGCATTCGCATCGACCCGGAGGGCAACGTATGGACGGTGGACTCCGGCAGTTCGGCGGTGCTCAAGTTCACGCCCGAAGGCGAGCAATTACTGCGATTTGAAGTCGGCGAGATGCCCCAGGGCTCGCGGGGCTTTCGCGGCCCATCGGACATCGCTTTCGCGCCGGGCGGGCGCCTGTTTGTGGCCGACGGCTACGGCAACGCACGCATTCTGGAGTACGATGCGCAAGGCCGCCGCATCCGCCAGTGGGGCACGCCCGGCACGGGTCCCGGCGAATTCCACCTGCCGCACGCACTCGCCGCGCATGACGGCATCCTCTATGTTGCCGACCGCCAGAACGGCCGCATCCAGCGGTTCGACTACGAAGGGCGGTATCTGGGCGAATGGGCGCACACGGGCAAGACATTCTCCCTCGCCATCGCCCCGGACGGGAATCTCTGGATCGGGACGCACCCGCGCGACCTGCCGAACGAGGCGCCCGGCTGGCTGGTAAATCTCGACAGAAAAACGGGCATGGTACTCGGCTATGTGGATTCGCCCGGACTGCACTCGGTATCGCTGGATGCGAAGGGAAACCTATTCTCCGACCCGGGCCGCGGAAACTTGAACCGTGTGTTGCTGTACCCGCTCCCGTGAGTGGGCACGGAATTAGACGGACGTCTCCGTCAGTTCCGGTACGGACTCGCGGGGCGCCGTGGTCCGGCGCGCCCTCCAGGCCCGGAATCGGCGCCACGCAAGGGCCAGTCCGGTCCAGACCAGGAATGCACCGCCGAGCGATACGATGCCGGCGATAGTCTGGCCCGCTACGCCGAGGGCCTCGCCGGTGTGGAGAAATCGCAGCCACATGCGCCACTGGCGCCCGCGTCCGAGTTTCTCGAAAGTCTGGTGCTCGACCGCTCCGGTAGCCTGGTTCACCACCATCGTCGAGCGCAGATCGACACGGCCGCGATGCGACCCGGCGATCGCCAGGCTGATCGTATCGCCGTTACCCGGGCGCCAGGTGATGCTCTGCCAGCCGGGGACTGCCGCCTCGGCCTGCCGCCACGCCTGGTTCAATCCGATGCTCTGTCCAGCGGACGCCTCCTGCGCGGGACGCGGCGCAGCGGGTGTATCGCCTCCGAGCCAAACCACAAAGCTCGTCGCCCACGGATACGAGATCACCATCGCGCCACAGATCACCACCACCAGCGGCACGGCGCACCAGATGCCGATCGCGTTATGCCAGTTGAAGTCCCGCGCCTTGCCCGAGAGGCCTCGGCGGAACCAGATGACAGCGCGTACCTGCTTCCAGGCCCAGCTTCTGGGGAGCCAGATGTACATGCCGGAGAGGGCAAGGAACAGGAAGATCAGGTTCGAGGCGCCGGTGATCGCTTTCCCGATCGGGCGGGAGTCCCCGTCCATGGCCAGCCAGCGGTGCCAGATCGTAACCGTGCGGAAGAAGTTCCGCACGCGGGCCGAACCTTCTCCAAGCACCTCGCCCGAATAGGCATCCAGATAGATGACCCGACCGGGGTAGCCGACCTCGACCGGCGCATCCGGCTCGAACCGCAGTGTCAGCGAAGCCGGTATCGAACCTTCCCGGCTGCGGGTGCGCTCGACCAGTTCTTCGGGCGAGAGGCGAGGAGCGGCCGCGACGGACGACCGAAAGTTGCGGTCGGCCCATTCAATGACCTGGCGCTCATACATGAGGAGCACACCCGTGACCGACATCGTCAGGATGACCAGGGCAGCCGCCGTGCCGCACATCAGATGGAGCCAGAAGAAGAACTTGCGCATAAGCAAAAAACCTTGATCGCCGGAACGGCCTCCGGCATGCGCCGCCCCGACCGTTCGGGCGCCTGACCCAGATTATTCTAATTGCAAATCAGTGTCAAACAGTCAGGAGGACAACGGTTCACCCGCCGAAAACGCGCCTTCAGCCCATAGACACCCTCAGTTTCTCCCAACCCGCAATGTCCTCGAAGACCGACGTGGAGCCGGACCCTGCTTCATCGGATTACGGTACCCAGGGGGCGCGTACCAGCGGCTGTCTGCACGAACCTCCCCCACTTGAAACCCGCTTGCGCGATCCGCTATCCTGGATCTTCCAGGTAGAGGTGCGGCGGCCATCAGTAGCCGGGGCAGGGTTCCGCGGAGTTGCGGAGTTCCGGTGAAAGGGGTCGAGGTTTTCCGTCCGCCGAAGTCGGCGCCATCAACTCCGGGGCGCTGGTTGGGGAGTCAGGCTAATACCTGCTCACTGTCATCCGGATTGGGTTCCGATCGGATGGAGCGCTATCGAGGAGCAAGCTACACCAGCGTCAACCCGCCAACGTAGTTTCTCTTCTACCCCTCCTTCAGATCCAGCCACACGGTCGCTTATGAACATCTTTGAGCTTACGCACGCGCTGATCGACATCGAATCGATCACCGAGAACGAGGAACAGGTCGGTCTCTACCTCTTGCGCCACCTCACCGGCCTCGCCGAACGGTACGGCGGCCGCACCGAAACGATGCGCGTGGCTGAACGGCGCTTCAATGTCTTCGCGCACTGGGGCGACCCCGTGGTTACACTTTCAACCCACATGGACACGGTCCCTCCGTTTGTCCCCTCCCGCGAGGACGACGAGTTCATCTGGGGACGCGGCGCCTGCGACACCAAGGGCATCATCGCTTCGATGCTCACCGCCGCCGAGTCGCTGCTCCACGAGCGTGTGCGCAATTTCGGCGTCCTGTTCGTGGTCGGCGAGGAACGCAACAGCGCCGGCGCCTATCACGCCGCCAAGGAGCCGCGCGGCTCGAAGTTTCTGATTAACGGCGAGCCCACCAGCAACCGGCTTGCACTCGGATCCAAGGGAGCGCTCCGCTACCAGGTCGCCGCCGCGGGCCGCATGGCCCACTCGGCCTACCCGGAACTGGGCGAATCGGCGATCGAGAAGCTGCTCGACGCGCTTCATCGCATCCGCGCCGTAAAGCTGCCGGAGGACCAGTTGCTCGGCAGGAGCACATTGAATATCGGGCTCATCCAGGGCGGGCGCGCTCCGAATGTCATCCCGGACGAAGCGCGCGCGGAGCTCATGATTCGCCTGGTCGATGACGGCGAGAGCACAAAGCGCGACATCGTCGAAGCCGCCGCACCGGATGCAGAGGCTCGCGAAGTTCTCTGCATTCCAGCCGCACGACTAGGAGGGCTCGAAGGCTTCGAGACCACCGTCGTCGCATACACAACCGACATTCCGGCTTTTGGCGGCGCCTGGGGCAAACCCTATCTGCTCGGCCCCGGGACCATTCACGTCGCCCACACACTCGAGGAGCGCGTCCCGAAGCGTGAGCTCGTCGAGGCGGCCCAAATCTATCAGCGTATGGTGAAGCAATTGCTTACTTCATAAAGGAACTTGGAATGCAGCAGAAGATACCAGTTGGAATTCTCGGGGCCACCGGCATGGTGGGCCAGCACTTCGTGAAGTTTTTACAGGGTCACCCGTGGTTTGAGATCACGTGGCTTGGCGCGAGCGACCGCTCGGCGGGCAAACCGTACTCGGAAGCCACCAGTTGGCGGCTCGACGGCCCGATGCCGGAAAGCGTCGCCAACCTCCCGGTCTACGAATGCAGACCGTCGGACGATGCGCCGCGCCTTGTCTTCTCCGCGACAGACTCGTCGGTAGCCACCGAAATCGAGCAGGCGTTCGCCAGGTCCGGCCGGATCGTCGTATCCAACTCAAAGAATCACCGGATGGATGCGGACGTTCCGCTCCTGGTGCCCGAGATCAATGCCGACCACCTCAAGCTCATCCCGCGCCAGAAGCAGCAGCGCGGCTGGAGCGGCCAGATCGCCACGAATCCAAACTGCTCGACGGTCGTGCTCACGATGGCGCTGGCGCCCCTGAAGCCGTTCGGAATCACCAAGGTCATCGTGACGACGATGCAGGCGATCTCCGGCGCCGGCTACCCCGGCGTCTCCTCGATGGACGTCAACGCCAACGTGATCCCGTTCATCGGCGGCGAAGAGGAGAAGATCGAGGAGGAGACGCAGAAGATCCTCGGCCTGCTCAACGGCGGATCGGTCGAACCGCTGCCCGCCGTGGTGAGCGCCCACTGCAATCGGGTTCCCGTGGTCGACGGCCACCTGGCGGCGGTCTCGGTGGAGCTTTCTGCCAAGCCGGCCGAAGCGGATATCCGCCAGGCTTTCGCCTGTTTCCGCGGCGTTCCGCAGGAGCGCAATCTGCCGAGCGCCCCGGCCCGGCCCGTGATCTACATGGAAGAGCGCGACCGCCCGCAGCCCCGCCGCGATGTCGAGCGCGACCGCGGCATGGCCGTCTACGTCGGGCGTTTGCGGCCCTGCCCGGTGCTCGATTACAAGTTCATTGCGCTTGGGCACAACACCGTCCGGGGCGCCGCCGGTGCGGCCGTCCTGAATGCGGAGCTGATGTACACGGAAGGATTGCTCGACTAAATGATCGTGATGAAGTTCGGCGGCACGTCGGTGGAATCGGCGGCCGCCATCGAACGCGTGGCTTCGATCGTACAGGCGCGGCTCGATCGCAAGCCGGTAGTGGTCGTCTCGGCGATGGGCAAAACGACCAACAAGCTGCTCGCCATCGCGGCACTGGCGGCCGAAGGCAAAAGCGCGCAGGCGCAGGAGTCGCTCGATGAGCTGAAAGATTTCCACCTACGGGAGTCGGCCGCGCTGGCGCGCGACGAGGAGCGCCCCGAACTCCACGGCCGCATCGAGAACGAATTCCGCCTGCTATGCCAGGCCTTGAGCGAAATCGAATCGCAGGGAGAAGTCACTCCGGCCCTCACAGATTCCGTTTCGAGCTTCGGCGAGCGGCTTTCCAGTCTCATGACGGCCTATGCCTTTCGGAAGTTCGGCATGGAAACGGCGCACGTCGACTCCCGCGACGTCATCGTCACTGACTCGCGCTACACGCAGGCGCAGCCGCTCTACGCCGCCACATACTCGCGCCTCCGGAAGACGATTCCGCCGCTCACAGAAGCGGGACAGGTCGTCGTCATGGGCGGCTTCATCGCCTCGAATCAGAACGGCCAGACGACCACGCTCGGGCGCGGCGGCTCCGATTTCACCGCCGCCATCGTCGGGGCCGGCATCGACGCCGCCGAGATCCAGATCTGGACCGACGTGGACGGCATGTTGACCTGCGATCCCCGCGTGCTGCCCGGCGGCCATCGCGTCAAGCGCATCTCCTTTGCCGAGGCAGCCGAGCTGGCCTATTTCGGCGCCAAGGTGCTGCACCCGTCCACCGTGCTGCCCGCCATCGATCGCAACATCCCGGTCCTGATTCTGAACTCGCGAAGGCCGGAGGTCGGGGGCACTCTGATTACCTCCGATCCGGTCGCCTGCGCGAACCCGTTCAAATCAATCGCCTGCAAACAGGGCATCACGCTGCTCAACATCGTCTCGACACGTATGTTGATGGCGCACGGCTTCCTGCGCCGCATTTTCGAGGTCTTTGACCGATATGAGACCCCGGTCGATATGATCGCCACCTCGGAGGTGAGCGTCTCGCTCACGATCGACAACCGCCGGCATCTCGAACCCATTTGTGAGGAGCTTCGCCGTATCGCTGAGGTGACAGTGGAGGAGCATCTGGCGATCGTCTGCATGGTCGGCGAGAACATCCGGAATCGTCCCGGAATCGCCGCCCGCGTCTTCGGGGCTCTCTCGCCCATCACAGTCCGCATGATTTCGCAGGGCGCATCCTTAGTAAACTTGAGCTTGGTGGTCTCGGCCGATCAGCTCGCCACGGCAATCGAAGCGCTCCACCAGGAGTTCTTCGACGAGCTGGACCCAGCCGTATTCGAGTAACAAGAGGATAGCGGATGAACCTTGCGATCGTAGGTTACGGGAAGATGGGGCGCCTCATCGAGCAACTGGCGCCGGAGTACGGCTTCAATATCGCTTTAAAGCTGGACGAGGTGAATAACGAAAACTACGCCGCCATCGTCCCGGAGAACTTCAAGGCCATCGACGTGGCGATCGAGTTCTCGACCCCGGAGACGGTGCTTGGCAATATCGAGCGCCTCTCGGCCCTCCGGGTTCCGGTCGTCGTGGGCACCACCGGATGGACGCATCAACTCGACCAGGTCAAGCGCCTCGTTGAGGCCAACCGGAGCGCTCTCATCTTCAGCCCGAACTACTCGATCGGCGTCAATGTCATGTTCCGGCTTGCCGCCGAAGCGGCAAAGCTGATGGGCCCGCATCCCGAGTACGGTTCGTGGGGCTGGGAAGTTCATCACATCTCCAAGAAGGATTCACCCTCCGGCACGATGCTGAAGCTGATCGAAGTGATGAAAGACGCCGGCTACCAGGGCGAGGTCAACGTGGCCGCCAACCGCGCGGGCGCGCATCCCGGAACCCATGAGATCGGGTTTGACTCCTCGGCCGACACCATCACGATCCGCCACACCGCCCGCAGCCGCGAGGGTTTCGCGCGCGGCGCGCTGAAGGCGGCCCGCTGGATCGTCGGCAAGCAGGGCTACCACGATTTCAGCGAGGTTCTTTTCGGATAAGATCGACGGTTGGAGGCAATCATGTTTACCGGATGTGGCACGGCGCTTGTAACGCCGTTCAAGAAAGACCTTACGCTGGACGAGACCCGGCTCCGGCAGCTTGTGCGCCGGCAGATCGAAAGCGGGATTAACTTTCTGGTGCCCTGCGGCACCACGGGTGAAAGCCCCACGCTGACGCGCGCCGAGCACATGCGCGTCGTCGAGATTACGCTCGAAGAGGCCCAGGGCATCGTTCCCGTGCTGGCCGGCGCGGGCGGTTATAACACCGCCGAAGTGATCGAACTGGCGCGCGACTTGCAGGCCATGGGCGCCGATGGCATCCTCTCGGTCACGCCCTACTACAACAAGCCGACGCAGGAAGGCCTCTATCAGCACTACAAGGCCATCGCGAGCGCCATCGCGCTGCCGATCATTGTATACAGCGTTCAGGGCCGGACGGGCGTCAACGTCGAACCCGCCACGCTGTTGCGCCTGGCCGAAATCGACAACATCGTGGGCGTCAAAGAGGCTTCGGGCAACATCTCCCAGATGGCGACGATCCTCCATCGCGTCCCGGAGAAGTTCAACGTCCTTTCGGGCGACGACGCCGTCACCATCCCGCTGATCTCCCTGGGCGGGCAGGGCATTATCTCAGTGGTTTCGAACCAGATTCCGGTCGAAATGACTCGCCTGACGCAACTGGCGCTCGAAGGCGATTTCGCCGGCGCCCGCGCGCTCCAAAAGAAGTACCTGCCCCTGATGGAGGTCAATTTCGTCGAATCGAACCCCATCCCGGTCAAGACCGCCCTGGGGATGATGGGCCTCCTCGAACCGGTCTTCCGCCTGCCTTTGGTGCCTCCGCAGCCAGCCAACAAGGCCCGCATCGAGGCGGTGCTCAAAGAGACCGGACTCACCGTCAGCCGCGGCGCCGAAGTCGCGCAGTAATCACTCGAACGGATAAGCGAACCAGTGGATCTGAAAACTCAAATCGAGAAGCTCTTTGACGAAAAACCGTCTTCTTACACGGAAGATCATGTCCGCCTGTTTCAGCAGTTTAAGGACGCGCTGAACCGCGGCGAGGTCCGGGCCGCCGAGCCGGACCCGGCAGTCCGGAGCGGCTGGCGCGTCAACGGCTGGGTCAAGAAAGGTATTCTGCTCGGCTTCCGCATCGGCTCCATCGTGGATATGTCGATCGACTCCGTGCGGCAGCCGTGGTTCGACAAGGCCACCTACCCCGTCAAGCGCGTCAAGGCCGGTGACGGCATTCGCATCGTGCCCGGCGGTTCGAGCATTCGCGACGGCTGTTACGTGGGGCGCGGCGTCACCTGCATGCCGCCGATGTACATCAATGTCGGGGCCTATGTCGGCGAAGGCACGATGGTCGATTCACACGCCTTAATCGGAAGTTGCGCGCAGATCGGCTCGAACTGCCACGTCTCGGCCGCGGCGCAGATCGGCGGAGTGCTTGAGCCGGTGGGCGCGCTGCCCGTGATCATCGAGGACGAGGTGCTGGCCGGCGGCAATTGCGGCGTCTACGAAGGGACCGTCGTAAAGAGGCGGGCGGTGCTCGGGACCGGCGTGATCCTGAACCGCTCGACGCCGGTCTATGACGTTGTCAAAGGCGAGGTCTACGCCGCAACCGACGACGAGCCTCTGGTCATCCCGGAAGAGGCGGTCGTGGTTGCGGGCTCTCGCGCGATCTCGCGCGGACCCGGCAAGGACTGGGGCATCAGCCTCTACACTCCCGTGATCGTCAAGTACCGAGACGCCAAAACCGACGCGAAGATTCAGTTGGAAGACGTCCTGCGCTGAGCCGCCGCGCGGGTGAGTACGGCTACAGTCGACTGGGCCGCGGTGCGCCAGCTAAACAGGGCGGCGCGCTGCGGCCCTTTTACTTTCAGTTCCTCGCGCAGCGCCTCATCACAGGTGAGCCGGCGCATCGCATCGGCGATGGCTCCTTCGTCCTCCGGAGCGAACTGGAGGGCGGCTTCGCCTGCGATGCTGCGCAACGGCTCGATTTTCGAGCAGGCCGCGGGAATCCCCGCCGCGAGCGCTTCGAGCACCGGCATCCCGAACCCTTCAAACGTCGAGGGATAGAGAAACGCAGTCGCTTCGAGGAAGAGTTGATAGAGGTCCTCGCGCGGAATCCAGCCGGTCAGCCGGACCGCATCCTCCAGCTTTAGCGCTGCAATCAGACGCTCCAACTCCTCCGTATAGAAGCCCCGAAGCCCGGCGATGACGAGTTGATAGCGCGGGTTCTGCGCGCGGAATGCCTCGAAGGCACGGACCAGCCGCGCCAGGTTCTTGTGCGGGTGCAACGTCGAGACGCAGAGCAGAAACGGCTCGGGCAACCGCTCCCCGCGCTGGCGGCCGATTTCAAAGAAACGCTCGTCGACGCCGTGCGGCACCACGGTGATGCGATCTTCGCGCAGCGGATAGTAGCGCAGCAGGTCGCACCGCGTCTCTTCCGACACGGCGATGAGTTCCGCCGAACGCCGCGCGGCGCCGTAGAGTAACATCCGCCAGAAGGGGAGATCGAGGCGCCGGAAGTGTTCGGGGCGCCGCTTGTGCTGGAGATCGTGGAAGACCGTGACGTTCGGGCACGGAGCCAGAATCGGACAAGTGAAGCCGGGATTGAAGAGCACGTCGATGCGGTCGCGCGCCACGCGGCGCGGCAACCCGCTCTGCTCCCATCCGATGCGGGCCGGCCGGTTCCTGGCGTGAATCGGCTGCGGCGACATCGCGAAGTTCGCGGCATCCGGGATCAGCGACCCGTCAGTCTCACGGTTCGTGTAGACGATATAGCGGTTCTCCGGATCGACATCGCCCAGCGCGCGCAACAGGCTCCGCAGGTAGATCTCCGTACCGCCGACACCGCCAGGGATGAGGTAGAGCGCATTGACGCCGATCCGCAGTCCGGCCATAGTGCGATTACCGCCGGCCGCTCCGCATACGGCGCAACGCCGCAAGCCCTTGAGTGGCAACAGGATTCGATGGGTCGAGCGCGAGGGCGCGCCGGAACTCCTTCTCCGCTTCGTCGAGTTCGCCGGAAGCGGTGTAGACGTTGCCGCGATAGGCGTAGGTCATGTCCCAGCGCCTGTTGAGCGACTCGGCCTTCGCGAGCGCCTCGAGGGCCTGCTCGCGGTGGCCCTGCTTGCCGTGGATCATTCCGATCAGCGAGTAGATGTGGGCAGTTTCCTTTCTCGCGGCGGCCTGGTGCAGCTTACCCAGCGCATCGCCCGGCCGCGAGAGGCAGTCATAAGCGAGCGCCCAGTCGATCAGCAGCTTCTCCTCGGGCGGTTCCAGCGCGGCGGCCTTGTCGTAATACTTCACCGCCTCATCGCACCGCTGCCGTTCGTAGTGCGCAAAGCCGAGCTGGAAGTGCGGCCGCGCCTTATTCGGGGAACGTTCGATTGTATCGGTCCAGAGCGCAATAGGATCGCCGAAGAGATGATTGCGCGAGTAGGTCAGGAACGACAGAACCGCCAGGACGCCGGCCAGCGTGCCGATCAGCGCCGTGCGGCTGGTTTTCCAGCGCGAGAGGAATTCGAGCGAGACGAAAAGCAGGCCGATGAACGGCAGGTAGAGGCGGCGCTCGACCAGGACGTCACGAATCGGCACAAACGACGAAGTCGGCGCCAGCAGGATGAGGAAGACGAAGACCCCATAGGAAGCCAGGGGAAACCGCTCTTTATACACGAACGCGGCGGCCGCGAGCGCAAGCAGTCCGATCAGCCCGAAGATCGCGCCGTGATCGAGCAGGCTCCGCGAAATGGCGAAGTCATAGTCAAAGTTCTGGCCGACCGGCAGGAAGAAGAGCCGTATGTAAACCCAGATTGCGCGGCACTGTGTGTAGAAATAGTCATGCCAGGGCAGGTCTTTCATCCCGAAGCCTGCGGTGTCGGCCGATCGTAGAACTCGAAAGACGAACGCCAGCGCACCGGCCCCGACAATGGTGGCCGGAACGTAAAGCCTCCAATTCCGCCGGATCGCCGCGAAGGAATAGCCGCCCCAGAACCAGTCGGTAAACAACAGCAGCGCGGGGAAAACGGCGGCATGCTCCTTGGTAAGGCTCGCGATACCGAATAGCGTAAGCACCCCGAGCGCACTCGGGAATGACAGCCCTTTTTGCTGCCGCGTGAGAAACAGCACAAAGCCGGCGTGGAAGAACAGCACGCTCAGCACCTCTGAGCGGCTCGCGACATAGGCAACCGACTCGGTCTGCACCGGGTGCAGCAGAAAGACCGCGCCGGCAAAGGTCGCCAGGATCAGATTCGACGGGTTGCCCTGCGCGATGCGCTCCAGCATCCGCCGCGAGAGCAGAAAGACCCACAAGCCGTTCAGCAGGTGAAAGAAGATATTGAACGCGTGGTATGAGTATGGCTCCAGTCCCGAGAGCCGCAGATTCAGCCAGTAGCTGAACATCAGGACCGGCCGGAGGTTATTCACCCATCCGCGCAGCGGCGCGTTCTGATACTCGGGTTGAGTGAACGGCAGATAGGCGTCGTCAAAGATGAACGGGCCGTTCAGGGCCGGCTGATAGACCTCAAACGTCAGGAACAGAAACGCGAAGAGGGCGAGAGCATAGTGCCACAGTTGGGGCTTGGCGGCCGCCTTAGGTGGCTGTCGGTTCGTGTTCTTCATGCTTGCGCTGGAGACTTTCCACTCGATACTCGAGAATGGCGATCTTCTGCGTGAGGGCGATATTGGTGTCCTTCAGGTCGGAGATGATAATGGAAAAACGGTACAGCACGATCAGGAAAATCACCGAGGCGATCAACCACAACGCCATCGTCGGGTTCTCGACCCCAAGATGCGCCGCCAGCGCGTCGAGCGCGGCGTTCCACCGGGACAGAAGCAGCAGCACCAGGGCGGCCGCCAGCCAGCTCACCGAGTACTCCACCCGGATATGCGAGCGCCGGACCGAAAGCAGCACCCACGCAATCAGCGCGATGCTCAAGCCCGTCATGACGACCAGTAGCCGCTCCATCGCTATTTCCTCGTCCTGCGACCTTCATATTTTAGGATATTGACCAAAACCCCGAGAAGCACGTGGATGATGTAGTAAATCGATTTCACGGCCGTGATCGTGCTCTTTCCCGCCTGCCGCGGCCGCATCTTACAGGGCACCTCGGCGAACCGGAACGCCTTGCGCTGGAGCACGACGAGCGCCTCGATCTCGGGGTATTCGAGCGGGAAGCTGCGGCTGAAGACCTCGAGCGCGGCGCGGTTCACCCCAACGAAGCCCGAGGTCGGATCGTGCACCGGGCGTCCGAGGATCGGGCGCAGAATCCAACGAAAGAACTGGATGCCGGTCGCACGCAGCAGGCTCGTATGCTCGCCCGATTTGTAGAGAAACCGAGACCCGATCACCATCTCATAGCCGGTTTTGCGCAGGACCTCGTAGATGCGCGGAATATCCTGCGGATTGTGCTGGCCGTCGCCGTCCACCCGGATCACGTATTCGTAGCCAAGCTCCCAGGCGAGCTTGTAGCCGGCCTGTACGCAGCCGCCGAGTCCGAGATGGTACGGCAGGCTCAGGACGCGCGCGCCCGCGGCCCGCGCCGCGTGAACGGTACCGTCGTTCGAGCAGTCGTCGATCACCAGCACCGGGATCCCCGGCACCGCGCGGTGGACCTCCGCCACGACCGTGGCGATCGCGCCCTCTTCGTTATAAGCCGGAATAATGATGAGCAGGGACTCTTTCGTCGGGCTCACAGCGCCGCCACCTCCCTGGCCGAGATGGCGTGATGCCGCAGCAGCGCGGCGAACTCACGAGACGACAGGCGAGCGCGCGACCGGATCTGCCGGCGCTGGCGCCACAGCCGAGGCAGATTCGCCAGTACGGCGAGGTGGGCCCGGAGGACGAACAGCGCCAGGCGAAGCGCGCCGCCGTTGCCGCTTCCTGTGAACTCGGCGGCCGCTCCCTTGCCGCGAAAGAGGAAATACGTGTGCCAGAGATAGCGCGCCGCCGCGCATACGGGCGCCCGGGCAATCCACAAAAACGGGAAATTTTTGACGACCAGAAAGAGCCGGTTGCGCTCGACATAGTACGCCTTAAGCGCCGAAGCACGTCCGGCCGAGTGCGAATAGCGATGCTCGACGACAGCGTCGGGAACATAGAGACAGCTCCAGCCGGCCCAGCGCCCGCGGAGGCCAAGGTCCGTATCTTCGCAATAGAGGAAGAACTCGTCGTCGAAGCCCCCGACCTCATCGACCATCTCGCGGCGGTAAAGCGCGGCACAGCCGCTCGGCAGTAGTACCTCCTCCAGGCGCGCGAATTCCGCCGGCGCGCGCAGCCGCCCCCGCTGCTTGCTGCTGCCGTCGCCCGCGATCGACATGCCCGCCGAATCGAGTTGATCCCGTCCCGCCAACCGGATCTGCGAAGCGAACATCCCCGCGCGCGGATGCACCTCCGCGGCGCTCACCAGGCGTGCGAGCCAGTCCGGATGCGCGCGCGCGTCGTCGTTGAGGACGGCGAGCAGCGGTGACCCGGAGGCGCGGAAGCCCTGATTCACCGCGGCCCCAAACCCCAGGTTGCGGGAGTTTTCGATGATCCGGATTCCCATGCGCCCGGCCTCGCCGCGGCAGACCAGCCGCTGGCCGCTGTTATCGACCACGATGGTTTCGAAATCGCGGAAGCTCTGGTCCTGGAGCGCGCGGAGACACTCAATCAGCGCGCCGTCCGCCGCCAGCGTCGGAATGACTACACTCACCTGAGGGCTCTGCAATCTATCGATTTTACGCTATCTACGACCGCGCTTCGCCTGTGGAGTGAGGTTTTCATACCACTTCAGATTCGTCGTCGCCGCGCCGATGCAGGCGACATCCGGCCGCCCGTCTCCGTTCAGATCCGCCACCGCGCAGGCCGCCGCCGAGATCCCGCCGTCATCGAGCGTGTGCCGGCTCCAGCCCTTCGCACCATCGGAGGAATAGACGTAGACGCTGCGCCGCCCCTGGCGGAAGCCGACCACGACCTCGTCGCGCCCGTCGCCGTCGAGGTCCGTCGCGAGGATCGTATGGCCGTCGGCGATCGAATCGTCGATGACTTGCCGCTTCCAGGCGCGGCCCTGCCGGCGGTAGATAACGACCTGATTGCCGTGCCACGGCTCGATCGAGGCGAGGAACCGCTCCCGGCCGAGCATCCCGATGGCGATGTCGCTCGAACCGCTTTTGGGCCATGGCGAGGGGTCGCCTTCGACGATGCGCGTCCTCCGCCAGCGCCCGTCCTTGCCAAGCTGGTGCAGGTGGACCCCGACGAAGCTTGCGGTGAGCACATCCTCGCGCCCGTCGCCGTCCCAGTCGTAGATGTAAATTCCGTGCACGACCCCCTCGTCACCGGCGCCGATCGTCTCGCGCTTCCACTCGCCGGGGCGATAGAAGACGAGCGGGGCCTTGTCGCGATACTCCGGCGCGGCCGCCGCGGCGCCCGTCAATGGTGCGTTCACCACCACCGGCTTGCCGGAGCCGTCGATATCGGCCCAGCGGAGCCGGTGCGACGTCGTGAGGCGGTCGATCTCCTGCACGGACCACGGCTTGGTCGGGTCGCCCCGATGCTGTAGCACCGAGACCGTCCCGATGCTGTTTTTCGCCTCGTTGGCGAAGTCGTGCGCCAGGACGATTTCCGGGATGCCGTCGCCATCGAGGTCGCGCGTCGCCAGGTTGATCATCCGGTTGAAGCCGCCGGCGATGACGTGCCGCCGCCAGGTCGGGTTTTCGAACCACACCAGTTCAGGCATACCGCTCGCCAACGCGAGGAGGTCCGGCTTCCCGTCCCGGTTCATGTCCACGGCGACCACCTGGTAGCCGCCCCGCAGGTCGGTGGCGATGACGTGTTCGCGGAAGGCGAGTTCCGGTCCGGAAGCAAACGCCGCCCCGGATGCGAGCATCAAGAGTAATAAGGGCACACGGGACAGTGTATTGAAATTCGGCCGGCGCTGCTGTGGACAGCCTTATACAGGGTATTTCTGGCCCGGACACTGCCGCCGCATGCTCCTACACTGGGACAGAACCATGCGCCGTCTCCAACTCGCAATCGGCCTCGCGTTCCTCTGCATCGGGGGTTCTTTCTTTGTCCGTACCCCGCTTGGGCCTGCCACTGCCAACGGCAGGCGGTTCGCACCGTACCCCCTGGAAACCCGAACCATTGCGCCGGACCGCAACGGTGTCCTGCGCGTGACCGAAGAGCGCCTGGTCGCCGTCCGGACCGACGGCGCCGAGGTCTGGATCGGCCGATTCCCGCAATCCTCCCCTCCGCCCCATGCGCAAATTAATGCTTCCGGATGGCCGGGCCACGACGGTAGCGGAGTCGCTGGGAATCAGGCTAAGCCGGTTCCTTCCCGGCATCGCGCGCGCCCGGCAACGGACCGTACCGCCTCCGCCGGAGCAGGAATGTCGCGATCGGAACGAGCAGTCGGCGGGATCGGCTGTGCTGCTGGGCATCCCGACCGCAATCCTCGAACGCCAGTCGGATGCATAGAGGAGAACAACCTGGCGCGCCCTCGATTACAACTACGCTGTCGTCAGGATCCGGATTGCGGAGCCCGTTGAAGGACAATGGAAGCTTCGCGTCGAAGCCGCGCCCGTCCTATTCATCGGAGGCGAACCCGACCCCGCCCTGTTCGACGAGGAGTTCTACAAGCGATTCAAAGAGGCCTCTCCCTCCGAAGCGCGACAGCTTCTCTGCGCCCGCCTCAACCCGACGCAGTCGCAATGTCCGGCCTGCTACGACGGCGCCGCCGAACCCGCCTTCACCAAATAAACATCGCGTTCCGTCAGATCCGGCCCAGCCAGCGAATCCGGACGTTGGCCGCGCGGCGCTGGCCGTCGTAGAAACTCATGAAGAACGGCGAGGCGACGTTGTTGTTGACGACTGTCGGGTTGCGGTGGTTCGTAATGTTGTTGAAGCCCATCCGAAGCGCCCAGCGATGGCCGCGCGCGGCGAATCGCCGCTCCATGTGCAGGTTCATGTCGAAGAAGGTCGGAAACCGGTGCGCATTGAAGGCGCCCACCTGCCGCCCTTCGTCATCCACGGCCGAGAAGGGAAAACCGGAGCGCCACTCGACCATGTAGGCTATCGCCCAGTCCTTCCATTTCGTCGGCAGATAACCCCAACTGACAAGGCGGTTGGGAGCGTCCCAGGGCATCGGCCCAGCCGTGCTCGAGAACAGAACGGGCTCGTCTGCCCCCATCTCAATGGCGGCGTTGGAACGGCTGCGCGACCTCGTATAGCTCACCATCCACTGGTACTGCCGCGCGAAGTTGTGCCGGAAGGTCATGTCGACTCCGTCGTAGGAATCGCGGCGCTGGTTGCCCAACTGAAAAATGCCGTCGAAGTACGGCGTCCCGAACGTGTCCGCCGCCCCATCGACAAAGCCGCGCGCGGCATCGATCGTGTTGAGATAAGTCAGCCCTCGCCTGCCGCGCTTGCGAAGGTAATGCACGCCGCCGGACATCGAAGCCGAAATGCGGTGGTCGAGGCCGACCGACCAGTTCTGATACCGCGGCGCGCGCAGCCGGCCTTCGTCAACCCGATAGACCGACACCGCCGGGCCGCGCAGGATGTCGCCATCGGGACGGAAGTACGTGGTCATCGCATATTGGTCGTCGGCGCGGGTAAACAACCGCAGGTTCGTCGCGTCTGCCGTGATTCCGACACCAGCGCTCACTCTCGTGCTCTCCAGTCCCGGCGGCGCCCAGGCCAAACCGATCCGCGGTGACGCCGTCCATGCGCGCAGGATCTGGTCCCAGTCCAGCCGGCCGCCGGCCTCGATCAGCAGGCCTGGCCGCGCGCGCCAGGAGTCTTGTACATAAATTGCCGCCTCGGAGTTCTGCCGCTCCAGTTGACCGTTGCCGGCAAAGACCGTCCGGCGCTGGGGCGTACCGTCGAGGCGGTAGTGCTCGTAGCCGGTGCGCTCGACGTCCTGCCAATAACCTAACCGGTTCAGGTCGATGCCGGCCTTGATTTGGTGCTCGCCGCCGGCCCGGAACGCAGGCAGGAAGACGTTGGCCAGTACCTGGTCTCGTGAAGCTTTCCGCACCGCATCGACGAAGTAGTTTCCGCGCTTTCCCTCGGGCGTGTAAATGTACAGGTCGCGTCCTTGCGGAATTTCGCGCCCGAAGGTGCGGTTGGACGCGTAGCCGAACTCCAGCAGCGTGCCGCGGGCGAGATAGATCTGATCCTTGATGTTAAAAAACCACTGCCGTGCCAGACGATCCACCGTCGTCTCCGGCGGATCGAGGATGCTCAGCCCGGATCGCGGCGCGAAGCTGTAGTTCGTCAGAAAGCTCGTGTAGAGGATGTTCGACGGCGTCAGGTTGAACTGGTTGTGCAGCAGGTTGCTGATGCGCCAACTCCGCGTGCGGTCTTCGCCCCGCGGCAGTTCCGGAACGATATGCTGGTCGTACTGAATTTCCGTGTTATTCGAGAACCACGCCCGGCCGCGCCGGATCGGTCCGGAGATATTGGCTCGCGGCGTCCAGTTGCCAAGCGTCAGGCCCTTGCGCGTTTCGAAGCCGGGAAAGAAGTTCGTCGCCGACGTCCGGAACTGGTCGTCGCCGGATCGCGTGTTAATGGCCATCACGCCGGCCGATCCCTTGCCGAATTCGCTCGAGTAGCGGCCGCTCTGCACCTCCACCGACTGCACCGATTCCACGCTGATACGGCTCTCGAATCGCCCGGTCAGCGGATCCGTCACATTGAATCCGTTGAGCGTATAGAGCACCTGGTCCGCCGCGCCGCCGTTGATATGAATCTCTCCCTGGGTATCCCGCACCGCCCCCGGCAGCAGGCGCACAGCGTTCTTCAGATTGCTCGTACCCGTATACGGAATGTTCAGGATCTGGTTGCCGGAGAGCGTCTCTTGCGCAACCGTACTGTCCAGCCCCACCGCGCTTGCCGAATCGGTCACCTCGACTGATTCAAAGACCTCCCGGAGGAGCGTCAGCACCAGGGTGGCTTCGTTCTCGCCCTCATCGAGACGCACGGAGCGGGTGAGATCGAAATAGCCCTCGCGCTCCACCGCCAGCGTATACTCGCCCGGCGCCGGCAGGACAAACTGAAAAGCCCCGGCGGGATCGGTGACCGTGTGGAAGCGGAACGAATCGGCGTAGATCGAAACTCTCGCGCTGCCGATCGGCGCGTTGGTCTCGGTTGTGACTTTTCCGGCGAGACGAACTTCCGCTACAGCCGTCGCCACCAGCAGAAAGAACAGCCCCACCAGATGGCAACTTGCAGCCATCGACGAAGTACCCTGTCCGTCAATATACAATGGATCCCTATGGCCGTAAAAACCACCGTGGTCGGGAGCTACCCGACGCCCCACTGGCTGATGGGGAACACGTCAAAGGGCGCCCTTCGCGACGCCATCATGGTCGTACTGAAAACACAGGAGTTGGCTGGTCTCGACGTCATCGCCGACGGCGAACTAAACCGCTTCAACCCGAGCCATCCGGAAACCAACGGCATGATCGATTATTTCGTCAGCCGCATGGACGGCATCCGCACCCGCTACTCGATCACCGATATCCAGAAATTCCGGTCCGATGCGGGCGTGGCCTACCGCGGCGAGCCGGCCGGCATCGTTGTCGGCGAGATCGAAGAAGGTGCACTGAACCTCCCGGCCGATTACGAGTTCACCCGCGCCCTCACCCGCTCCCAGCTCAAGTTCACCTGCACCGGACCGCACATGCTCGCCAAAGTGCTGACGGACCGGCACTACTGCAGCCCCGACAAGCTCTGCCTGGCGATCGCGGCCGTGCTCCGGCGCCAGATGGAGCTGATCGACGCCGACGTCATCCAGCTCGACGAGGCGAACATCAGCGGCCATCCGGAGGACTGGGAGTGGGCGCTGCCGGCGATCAATCTCGTGCTCGACGGCATCGCCGGAACGCGTGCCCTCCACATCTGTTTCGGCAACTACGGTGGCCAGTCGGTCCAGTCGGGCTTTTGGAAGGACCACCTGCCGTGGCTCAACCGCCTCAACGTCGATCACCTGGTGCTCGAATTCGCGCGGCGCGGCTATAAGGAACTGGAAGAATTCCGCGAACTCGATCCCCGGATCGGCCTCGGGCTGGGCGTGGTCGACATCAAGGATAATGGAATTGAGACAGCCGACACCATCGCCGAACGCGTCGAACTGGCCAGCAGCATTCTCGGGCCCGGGCGCGTGCACTACATTCACCCGGACTGCGGATTCTGGATGCTCCAGCGCAACGTCGCTGACGGCAAAATGCGGGCGCTGGTGGCCGGCCGAAACCTCTTCGAGGGACGAAAGTGAAGTCAGTTTCCAGGCTCGCGCCGGCACTGCTGGCGGTCTTTCTGCTGCCGGCACAGGAGGGTGGCCATCTCTCCAATTTCCGGCAGCTCACCTTCGGCGGGCAGAACGCCGAAGCCTACTGGGCGCCCGACGGCAAGCGTCTGATCTTCCAATCCACGCGCGAAGGCCACGCCTGCGACCAGATCTACATCATGAACTCCGACGGGTCAGACCAGCGCATGGTCTCGACCGGCAAGGGACGCACCACCTGCGGCTACTTCCTCGCCGATAACCGCCACATCATCTACGCCTCCACGCACGAGGGTGGCGACGCCTGCCCGCCGGCCGCCGACCGCAGCAAGGGCTATGTCTGGGCTGTCTACCCGAGCTACGACATCTATCTCGCCACCGACGACGGCAAGATCATCAAGAATCTCACCGACGCACCCGGCTACGACGCCGAAGCAACGGCGAATTGGAAGACCGGTAAGATCGTCTACACCTCCATGGTCTCGAGCGATCTCGATCTCTGGGTGATGAACTTCGACGGCTCGGAGAAGCGCCAGATTACCAAACGGACCGGCTATGACGGCGGCGCCTTCTTCTCGCGCGACGGCAAACGCCTGGTCTGGCGCGCCAACCACCCCGCCACGCCCGAGGCGATGAAGCGCTACAAGGACCTGCTCGCGGAAAACCTCACGACACCGATGCGCATGGAGATCTTTATCTCCGACGCCGATGGCTCCAATGTCCGGCAGATCACCGACTTCGGCTGCGCCAGCTTCGCCCCCACCTTTACGCCCGACGGACAACGGATCATCTTCTCCTCCAACCGGCACAACTGCGACGGGCGCGGCTTCGAGCTCTACATGATGAACTCGGACGGCAGCGGCCTGAAACAGATCACCAACTTTGGCGGCTTCACGTCGTTTCCCGAGTTCTCACCCGACGGAAAAAAACTGGTCTTCTCCTCGGACTGGAAGGCTAAAGGCCGTTACGACTTCAATATTTTCACAGCCGACTGGAAGGACTAACGACTGGTCGCGATCCCGTACCGCTTCAGTTTGTTGATGAGACCCTGCCGGCTCAGCCCCAGAGCGCGAGCGGTGCGCTGCTGATTGAAGTTGTGCGCTTCGAGCGCCTCCACGATGCGCTTCCGCTCCAGCCTCTCGATCTCCTCCGGCAGCGAGCCTGCCGGTTCGGACGCAACCTCCCCGGCGGGCTGCCACGACGAGGCCGCCTCCATCGGGCCGCCGGCCAGATCCTCCACCCCGATGACCGGACCGCGCGAGCAGACCGCCATACGCTGGATCTCGTTCTGCAGTTGCCGCACGTTGCCCGGCCAGTTGAAGCGGGACAGCCGCTCCAGCACCGCCGGCGAGAAGGTCATAGGCTCCCGTTCCATCTCACGGCAGGCCGCGGCCAGAAAATGGTGAGCCAGCAGCAGAATATCGCCGGGGATCTCGCGCAGCGAGGGCGTCCGGACATGGACGACGTTCAGCCGGTAGTATAGGTCCTCACGGAAGTTCCCCTTCCGAATTTCTCCTTCCAGGTCCTTGTTGGTCGCCGCGATCACACGGACGTCGACCGGGATCGCCTGCCTGCCGCCGATCCGCTCGACGGCGCGTTCCTGCAACGCCCGCAGGATCTTTGCCTGCGCCACCAGGCTGAGGTCGCCGATCTCATCGAGGAAGATCGTGCCGCCGTGCGCGGCCTCGAACCGCCCAACACGCCGGTCCACCCCCGTCGCCACGCCCTTTTCGACCCCGAACAATTCGGTCTCCACCAGCGTCTCCGGCAGCGCCGCGCAGTTGAGAGCCACGAACGGCCCGCCAGCCCGCGGGCTCCCGTAGTGAACGGCCCGCGCCACCAGGTCCTTGCCCGTCCCGCTCTCGCCCGTGATAAGCACCCCGACCGACGTCGTCCGAACCCGCTCGATCAACCGGAGCATGGCCTGGATCTTCTCGCTCGTTCCGAGGATCATGCCGGTCGAGAAGCGGCTCTCGACCTCGCGGCGTAACTCGCGGTTCTCCGCCACCAGTTGCTGGCGGTGCGAACGAAGCTCGGCGATCAGCCTGGCCGTCTGGATGGCGATCGCGGCGTTGGCCGCAAGCGAGTTCAGAATCTCCTCATCCTCGGCCGTGAACGGCCCGTCGGCTTTGTTCAGAACTTCGAAAGCGCCCAGGATCTCACCCTCGAAGTCGCGCAGCGGCACGGCGAGCAGATTCCGCGTGCGATACCCGGTCTGCCGGTCGACCTGCTGGTAGAAGCGCGGATCGCTATACGCGTCGGCGACGTTGATCGTCTCACCGCTCATCGCAACTGCGCCCGCGACCCCCAGCCGCGCATCGAAGCGGAGGACCTCATCGCTCCCGAGCGCCACTTTCGAAGAGAGCACCTGGCGGCTCTCGTCCAGCAGAAAGATGCTGGCGCGCTCGGCCTCCATGAGGCGCGCGGCCTCCACCGCCACCAGGTCGAGCAGCGTGTTCAGGTCCCGCTCGGAGTTCATGCGCCGGCAGATGTTAAGGATCGCGGCGAGCTTCTCCTCCGTTCGACTGCGATGCGGCTTGGCCCCGGCGCCCATGGTTAGAACTCCAGTGTAGCCGGGGTTTACAGGAGTGTCTACGCCGTTGACAAAGTCTGCGTGCCAACCATGTAAACTCTCCGATTTTCATTGGACTTGAGCGTCAGGACGGAGCGGCACGCTACGTGCTCTAAGGTTTGTATCGTAGGCAGCCGGTCGGTCGCCGGCTCCTCCGACAGGAGGATGCTCAGCGGCCTGGTACGGTCCAGGACAGGTAGTCTTCTTGCCTGGGAGTGAAAGCTCTCGGGCCCCACGGAGGGGGGAAGGCTATCTTGTCGGGGGACTGGACCCCCAGGTCCGCGGGTCTCCTCCGAACCTACATCCAACCGCCTCATTGAATGCCGGCTAAATCGCTGGTGGGCGCTGCTGCGAATCCACTCGTTTCGCCAGCAGCGCCCTTTTTCCTTTGAGCCACGAGGCATTCGGCGCCGCCGCGATAAGGTCGTCGTAGGCGGAGATGGCGTCGTGCAACACTCCCGCGCGCTCGAGACAGGCGGCACGGAAAATGCCGGCGGCCAGTCCCGCTTCGGATTCGATCCGCGCCAGGTCTGTCTCAAGGCGCGCACGCTCCGGTTCACTCAACGTGCGGAAGCGAGTCTCGGCCGATGCCACCCGCCGCTCGCCCTCGAAAGCCTGCACACGCCATCGATAACTTCGGCCGGGCACCAGTTCCGGAGCATCCGCAGAATAGGCCGCTTCCGTGGCCCCCTCGATCCGAGCCTTCCAGAGCCGCTCGCCGCGCTCCGTGGATACTTCGATGTCATATGAGTCCGCGCCGTCAACCGGCCGCCAGGAGAAAGAAGGACGTCCCGATCGCACCGCCGAGTTCACCGGAGTCAAAAGGCGCACCGAACCCGGCATATCGCGGACGGCCATGCCGCCGAAGCGTTGCAGACTCGCATAGTCCAGGCGCAGCACCTTCGGGAGGAAACACGAAGAGACCTTGCGTTCCGACCGTGCCTGGCCCTTATCGAGGACCACGCGCGCCGGCTCCGCGACCGCCTCACTGCCCGCATCATAGGTGCGGGCGGCCGACTTCGGACAATAGAGCAGCGTCAGTTCCTGGCCGCCCGCGCGCAGGCGGTCTCCCGGATAAATCAACTCACCGGTCCGGAGCGGCGCGGGCTGTCTGTGGTTCCAACGAAGCACCTGCGCGGAGTCCCCGGCAGCTAAAACGACCCCGACCGGTTCGTCCGCCGCCTCCGGCGCGGCCGGCGCGATCCCGGTAAAGAGCAAAATCAGGACGAATAAGAACACGTTCCCTCCATGGGGGTGAAAACCGGAGCCGGCCGCTCCCGGCCGCGAATCTCCGCAACCCCGAGTTCGCGCACCGCGAGCGTTTCGGGCAGCAAAGCCGCCGTCTCACCGCTCATCAGGACGCGAACCCCATACTCGCGGGTCATGGCCTCCAGGCGCGCACCGGTATTCACCGTTTCTCCAAGCACGGTATGTTCCAACTTCTCCGCCGAGCCGACGCTCCCGACGATCACCTCTCCCGTGTGCACGCCGAATCGGGTCTCGAACCCCAGATCCGCCCGCGCCATCTCGACGGCGCAGCGGACCGCGCGCTCGGCGTGATCGCCTGGGTGGCGGGACAGCGGATCGGAGTCGCGGAAGACGGCCAGCAGCCCGTCCCCTACGTATTTGTTCACCTCGCCACCATGGCCGGCGACTATGCGGCCCATCGCCTCGAAGTAGCGGTTCAGGGCCTCCAGCACAGTCCCCGGATCTCTGTCCTGGCAGTAGCGAGAGAAGCCGCAGATGTCCGAGAAAAGCACGGTGACGCGCTCGCGTGCCGCGCCAAGCCCGGCGACCCCTTCCGGCCGGTCGATCCGCGCTCCGGCCCCGCGCCCCACGAACAGCGTGAGGGCGCCGCGCAACAGCGTCCGGCGGCGTTCCAGCCGCACGATAACAGCGCCGGTCCCGGCCATCGCGGTGGCTGCCAAAAGCTGCGAAGTCGGCAGGACCAGCCCGGTGCGAAACGCAAAGTGTGAGAACCCGTAGACCAGCACAAGCAGCAGAGCGAGCATCATTGGCGCGCGCCGCGATTCCAAGGCCAGCCCCAAGGCAGCGGCCGCCGCGGCGGCGAGCAGAAGCGCCAGCAACGCCACTCCGCCCGAGGCCTGTGTCAGATATCGGTCCGAGAGTAGCATGTTGAGGATGCTGGCATGAATCTCAACGCCGGCCGTATCCGCCCTTTCGCCGGGGCGGAGCACATAGTGGGGGGTTGCGTGCCGGTCCCGGCCCGAGGCTGCCTCGAAGCCCAACAGAACGATGCGCCCTTCCACCATTGACCTCAGCCGGCCATCGTCGCCGCGCCTCGATGCTTCCAGGAAATCGTGGAAGGAGACCCGTGGAAATGTACCTGCCGGCCCGGCGAAGTCGATCAGCACCGCGCCGCGCTCATCTGCCGGCAGCACCCGGCCGTTGAATCGCACCCGGCCGCCATCGATCGATGCTTCCTGGCCGAGGACCTTTTCTGCGATTCGGAGCGCGAAAGATCGGACCGCCTCAATCGAGTCTCTTTCCATCAGCTCCGCTCGGCGCACAAAGTCGTCCGGATCCAGCCGAAGGTGCAGCGATGCGGTCATCCCCAACGCCGAGGCCGCCAGGTAGAGCGGCGCAGCCGCCGGGGTGCCCGTTCCTGCGCCGGGCGGCGCAAAGCCGCAGACCACCGGCATCGCCCGGGCGGCATCGATCACGGCTTCGGTCAGGCGGCGGTCATGGTCCGGCTCCCAGCGGGCCACCGGGACAGCGAAGAAAATATCCAGTCCCAAGGCACGCGCTCCGGCGCGGGCCGCGGCCTCGATCGCCTCGGCGTAGTATCCGTGCCAGAACAGCGTAGGCTCGGGGATTCGTTCGAGCGACTCCTCGTCTACAATCAGCAGAACGATGTCCCCGGTCGGCTGGACCGGCCGCAGCAGGAAATGCGAGTCGTAGGCCCGCAGTTCGATCAACTGGAAAAAGCGGGTCTGGTAAAGCAACAGCGTTGCCGAGGCCGCGCACACCGCCAGGGCGAGCGCGAGTGCGCCGCTGCGCAGCAGCCGCGGAAGGCGTCGGTGGCTCGTTCGCTTCATCGCTCGGACCGATGGGTTCCCTCCTAGTCTACCCGCCCTTTCCGGCCGGGTCTCGCTATGGCAAAATTGCACCATGCAAATGACGCGCAGGTCCCTGCTGGTGAAAACCGCTGCCGTCTCCCTGGCGGCGCAGAGCGCGCGGCTCGCCGGTCAGATCCGGCTGCCGGATAAAGTGCGGGTCGCCATCCTCGGAATGGACGGCCATACCGGTGAAATCCTGAACCCGCTGCCGATGCTACCCGACGTGGAAATCACCGCGATCTGCGATGCCGACCCGGCCGCCCTCGACCGCGTGGCCCGCAATCCGCGCGTGGCGCAGGCCCGCCGCTACGCCGACTACCGGCAAATGCTCGACCGAGAGAAACTCGACCTGGTCGCCATCTGCAACAACAACGGCGAGCGCGCCGGGGCCATCCTCGCCTGCGCCGAGCGGAAGCTCAACCTGATCGCCGAGAAGCCCTACGCCCTCGACCTCCCGACGCTCGATCGGGTTCGTCAAGCCGTCGAGGAGTCCGGCGTCCGCATCGGCATCCTGCTGCCGATGCGCTTCGATCCTCCCTACCTCGCCGTCAAACAGATTGTCGATTCCGGCGAGATCGGCGAAGTGGCCCAGATCGCCAGCCAGAAATCCTACAAGGCCGGCAAGCGGCCCCTGTGGATGCGTAGAAAGGAGACCTACGGGGGCACCATCCCGTGGATCGGCATCCACATGATCGACCTGATGCGCTGGACCAGCGGCCGGGAGTTCCGCAGCGCATTCTCAATGACCAGCCGGGTCGGCGACTTCCCCGATATCGGGGACATGGAGAACGTCACGGCCAGTTTGTTTGAGCTCGACAACGGCGGACTCGCCACACTCCGGATGGACTATCTGCGCCCGGAGACCGCCCAGACCCACGGCGACGATCGGATCCGTCTGGCAGGAACGAAAGGCGTTGTCGAGTACCAGGCCTCGACCGGCGTCACCCTGATAACCGGAGGCAAGAAACCGGTGGTCGTCCAGGACTTTCCCGCCAGGCGGTCCTTATTCACCGAGTTTCTTGAGTCCATCTACCACGGCAAGCCCGAACCGGTCAGCCGCGCCGATATTTACCGCACTCACGAGATCACGCTCGGAGCTCAGGAGGCAGCCATACAGGGGAAACTCGTGCGGTTCTAAGTCCGGCCTGGACACCGGTCACAAAAGTAAATTTTTTCGTTTTCCCTTTGTTTCCAGAGACTTCTCAATCTACCGCCGTTTGAAAATCCCATCGGGGCGTTGACCCGATTCTAGTCTGAAGCCAGGAGAGCCCTGGGGCGCAAACCTCGGGGCACAAAACCATGGACGAAGACTTGGATATCGTCGTTTTCCCTTCCGCCCTGTGGTTCTAATCCAGCCGTAAGGCTTCTGGCGCTCACAGGCGCCTGCCAAAAAAGTAATCCACCTTAAAAAAGGTTGCTGAAACGTCAGCAAATTCTGGTATGATTTCCCCGGGGTGCTACCGTCAGGTGCACCCCAGGGGACGCCAGCCACACGTTCCAAAAAACTAGAGTTCTCCGTTCGCATGCTCCGTTCCGGACTTCTTATTTCCCTCATCTTTTGTCTCCTCCAGACAGGCAATAATGAGCGGAAAACAAACATACCCCGTCAAGGCGCCGCTCTCCCGGAATTTTCGGAATTGCGGGCCGACGGATACGCTCTTTTCAAACAGCAGAAATACGCCGAGGCAGCCTCCGTGTTCGCGCGCGGCTACGATCTGGCCGTCCGCCGCGGCGATGCCTGCGCGGCAGCGCACTTCGCAAATAACCACGCCGGCATGCAATTTTCCCTCTTCCGCTATCGTTCCGCTCTCGACGGGTACGTCACCGCCCGCCGCTTTGCCGCGGCCTGCGGAGACCCCGAGCAGCGGGCCTCGATGGCCGTCAATATTTCGTCTCTCTACTGGCGCATGGGCGACGTGGAAGCCGCCTCCCAGGCGGCGCGCGAGAGCCTCGCCCTGCTCCCGCCGGAACGCCAATCAAAGTACCGGCTCAACGCCCTGCTGAACCAAGCGAACCTTCTGGCCCAAAGCGACGATCTCCCCCGGGCAATCGAGTTCTTCCAGGAAGCCATCCGCGCCGCCGAGCTTCATAACGACCACGAAGGCGCCGCCAAAGCCTACGGCCTGCTCGGATCCCGTCTCATCCACGCGGGCCGCCTCGATGAAGCCGAGCGCGCCTTGGCCGAAGCCTTCCGCATTGAAAGCCTGCTGCTCCGCGATCTCACTTCGAGCCTGCTGCGAACGCTCGGCCGCCTGCGGCGAGAACAAGGCGACCTGTTCGCCGCCGAACGCCTGTTGGACCGGGCGCTCGATCGCGCCCGCATCGCCACCCGCGTGCCCGTCTGGGCACTCTACTACGACCGCGGCCTGACTCGTCGCCTGCGCCACGATCTCCAGGGGGCCTACGCCGACCTGCACCACGCGATCGACCTTGCCCGCCGCAACCGCACCGAAATTCTTCCGGCTGATACCTTCCGTCTCGGCGCCGACGCCTACCTCCAGGCCTATTACTCCGCCGTGGTTGAGACAGGAATATCTCTATATTCTGAGAGGAAAGATCCCCGGTTCGCACTAGAAAGTTTCGAAGCAACGGAACAGAATCGAGCGGTGAGCCTGAGGGCGCTCCTCGATGCTCCGGAAGATTGGCAGCGCCGGCTTCCGGATCATTATTGGGAAGACCTTGCGCGCCTGCAATCCGCCGAAACCGCGCTCCTGCGGCGTGACAGCGCCGAAGTGCGTGAGCAGATCCGGCGTCTGCGCTACAGGCTCACCGAAGCGGAAGTCCAAGCGGGGCTGACTGTGCGCTGGAACCATCAGGACGAAGAACAGGGAATTCTGGATCGATGCCGCCGTGGCCTCTCCGGCGACGAGGCGCTCCACAGCTTCCATGTGGGCGAGCAGGAATCCTATCGCTGGACCGTTACGGACCGCCACTTCAGCGTGGACAAACTGCCGGGACGGGCGCAGCTTTCCGAGTCCATTCGGGCATTCCGAACAGCCGTGCTTGACGGCGCCGGGGATGCTCCGGCTCTCGGCGCGCAACTCTTCGGGACGCTATTCGGATCGCTCGATCCGAGCGTTCACGAAAAGCACCGCTGGTCGTTTGCGCTGGACGCAGGGATGTTCGAGCTCCCCTTTGCGGCGCTTGTGACCGGCACGCAGGAAAATGGCCGGCCCGTGTATCTGGTCGAACGGCATGCGTTGCGCGTCGTGCCCGGAGCAGTCCTGATGGCGCGGGGAGAGGCAGATCCCCCGGCCTACGATTCATTCCTGGGCGTAGCCGATCCGGTCTATAACTTCGCCGACCCGCGCTGGGAAAACTCCAGCCTTCGGCTGGCCGGGCTGTCGCTGTTCTTGCAGCCGAAGGCTGCCGAAACCCTGACAATGCCGCGCCTGGTCGGGAGCGGACGCGAGGTCCGGGCCTGCTCGGCCGGCTGGACGCGCTCGCAATCACTACTCGGCCTGAACGCTTCCCGGCAGGGGCTGAGCGAGGCGCTGGAGAACGGCTACTCGGTGCTGCACCTGGCCGCACACATCGTACAGCTCAGGACGCCGCGGCCGGCGATCGCTCTCAGCCTCCGGCCCGATGGAGCACCGGAACTGCTCACCCCGGCCGATGTCGCGGCGATGCGGGCGCCGCTGGATCTTGTGGTCCTGAGCGGCTGCAATTCGGGGCGAGGACCGGCGCTGCCGGGCGACGGGCTCCAGGGTTTTACCAGGGCATGGATGATTGCCGGAGCCCGCGAGGTGATCGCCGCGCAGTGGCCCACTCCCGATGACGACGGAAGGCTTTTCCTTTCGTTTTATAGACACCTCCGCGGCCGTAAGGAATCGGGCGTCAACGCGGCGCTCGCCCTTCGGCACGCGCAGATGGAATCGCTGCGCTCGCCAGGCTGGCGATCCGAGCCCCGATATTGGGCCGCCTACTTTACCGTGGGCAAGGACTGATGAAAATGCTCTCGATCCATGAACATACTCCGCGTGAATCCGTTCCAGGCCAGCTTGTTCGGAACGATACGAAACCGCCGCACCCCGCCGCTACGGATGAAGTCGAGCCCCGGACGGCGCCCGATGTCGAATCGATCGACTGGGAGGGATTAGTCGAAAAGGTGCGGTGCGGCGATCCCGCCGGCATGGAGCAACTCTATTCCCTGTTCGGCCGCGGCGTGCGATTCTATCTCTACCGCCAGCTCGGCCCGCAGGAACTCGATGACAAGGTTCACGACACCTTCCTGATCGTCGTCCAGGCAATTCGCCGGGGCGACCTCAGGGAGCCCGAGCGTCTCATGGGGTTCGTCAAAACGGTTCTCCGGCGGCAGGTGGCCGCCCACATCAACGAGGCCGTCCAGAGCCGGCGCGAGCAGACCGATCTCGACAACGCCTACCGGGTCGCCGACCACGGATCGAGCCCGGAAGAGATCGCCATGTTGCGCGAGCGCCGCGAGCTGATGGCCGAAACCCTGGCGTCCATCCCCGACCGCGATCGGGAGATTCTCATTCGTTTCTATCTTTACGAGCAGCCGCAGAGCCAGATCTGCGACGAGATGCGGCTGAGCGAAACTCAATTCCGGTTGTTGAAGTCTCGCGCCAAGGCGCGATTCGGAGAAATTGGCAAGCGGAGGCTGAGCGCCAGTCCTCTCTCATTTTTTTTGAGAAAAGTTCGGGGCGCGTGACACTTATCCGGATGGCGCCACATGCAGGCGCTATAGAGGTACTGCAATGTCCACAAGTTGTGGTTCCGACGACGATCTGGAACAATACGCGCTCGGAAAGCTTTCCGGGCAGCGCCTGGAGGAATACGAAGAGCACCTGCTGATCTGTACGTCCTGCCAGCAGCGGCAGGAGGAAACCGATTTGAATGTCGCGGCCATCCGGGAGGCGGCTCGCCGATTTGACGGCGAAAAGGATTCCCGGCAACCGGATTCGACGCACGAAAAACGCAGCCTGCTCTCCAGCCTCCTCGGCTGGCGGCCGCTCTGGGTCGCGGCGCCGGCGCTCGCCATGCTGGCCATATGGTTCGGACCCTCGCTGCGCTCCCCAGACCTTGAGGCCCGTGACGTGCAACTCGCAGCCGTACGCGGTTCGGAGGAGACGCTCGCCCGAGCCCCGGCCGGTACCCCGCTCGCCCTCCGAATCGACTTCAGCGAGCTCCCCTCCCTGGAGGCGTACCTCGTCGAGATGGTCGATGCCAGTGGCCGGTCCGTCGCCCGCCAGCCGGTGCGGCGGCAGGACGTCGGCGAGGCGGTCCGTTTCCCTGGGGTCGTGCAAGGGACCTACTGGGTCCGGGTCCATGAAGGCCCGGCCAGGGGCGAACTTCTGCGCGAATTCGGGCTGCGGGCGGACTCGCGCTAAGCACCGGATTCGGAAGCAGCGGCTCGTCCGACCGCGAAATGTACAATAGAGGGGTGGAATCCCGCCGTATGTGCCCGAACTGCCGGGCTTTCGTCTCCTCGGCCGACAGCGTCTGCCCTTACTGCGAGGTCGAACTCAAGCCCCGCAGGGCGTCCAGCCCTCGACGGTCCAGCCCCGTTCTCGGCGGCGTGGTTCCCCACGCTCACTTCACCACGGTCCTGCTGCTGACGATCAACCTCGGACTCTACCTGGTCACCGTGGTCTACAGCATGAGGGCCGGCAATGAGCAGGCCTTTTTCGGTCTCGACGGCAGAACGCTGTTCGAGTTCGGCGCCAAGTACGGCGAGGCGATCCTCGCCGGACAGTGGTGGCGGCTGGTGACGGCCGGATTCCTGCACGGCGGCCTGCTCCACATCCTGATGAACTCCTGGGTCCTGTTCGACCTCGGGGCCCAGGTGGAGGATGTCTACGGCACCGCCCGCTTCATCGTCTTCTACTTTTTAGCCACCATCTTCGGCTTCTACGTCAGCGCCGCCTGGAACCCGGGCCTCTCGGTGGGCTCCTCGGCTGGACTGTTCGGCCTGATCGGCGCCATGATCGCGTTCGGCCTGAAGGACCGCACCGGAATGGGCGCCGCCGTCCGCGGCCTCTACGTCCGCTGGGCGATCTACGGCCTGATCATCGGCTTTCTGCCGGGCATCGACAACGCCGCCCACATCGGCGGAGGCATCGCCGGCTTCGCCATCGCCTACATGGCGGGGGTTCCGAGCATGTTCGAGTCGATCGGGGAGCGCCTCTGGCGCTACGCGGCCGTTGCCTGCGTCATCATCACGGCCTACTGCTTCCTGCAAATGTTCTTCTGGTTGACCCGCTCGGGAGTTTAGCGCCCTCACGCAAACCCTGACGGCGCCGGAAACGGCCCCGAAGCATCCTCCAACGCCGCCGCCACCCGCAAAATTCCCGCCTCACCGAAGTTCGGCCCGATGATCTGCAACCCGAGCGGCAACCCTTCGCTGCTCAGCCCGCACGGCATCGACAGGGCCGGAGACCCCACGATGTTGATGCCCCGCATAAAGCGCGTCGAGGCCAGCCTCACATCCTCGTCCACGCCGCCCAACTCCACCGTCGTCTGCCCGATCTTCGGGGCCGGAATCGGCGTGGCCGGCGTAAAAAGGCAGTCCACCGTCCGCCACAGTTCCCGGAACTGCTGCCGCATCTGCCGCCGCACGCGCTGGGCGTTGATGTAGTCGGTCGCCGGGATGAGGCGGCCCTGGTCGAGCAGCGCCAACACGTCCTTGCCGAACTGGTCGCGCCGGCCGAGGAATCGCTCCATGCAGGCCGAGGCCTCACTCAGCAGAATCACACGGGCCACCGCGTTGAAGGCCGCAATATCGGGCACGCGCAGCGGCGTGACCACCGCTCCCAGGCTTTCAGCCAGCCGCGCCATCTTGCGCACGGCTGCCTCGACCTCCGGTTGCACCCGCTCGAAGTAGAAATTCTCCGGCAGCCCCACCCGCACACCCTTCAGCGAAACTTCGCGCGGCGGCAGGTAGTCTTCCACGGGTTCCCGGCTCGAGGAGTCATCGCGCGGATCGTAGCCCGCCAGCGCGTTCAACACCACCGCCGTCTCCCGCACCGTCCGGGTCAGCGGACCCATGTGATCCAGGCTGAAATCGAGCGGCAGCACGCCGAAGCGGCTCACGCGCCCGGTGGTCGGCTTCAGCCCGACAGTCCCGCAATAGGCCGCCGGGATCCGGATCGAACCGCCGGTATCGCTCCCCATCGCCATGAAGACACTCCCGGCCGCCACAGCCGCACCCGACCCGCCGCTCGATCCTCCTGGGATGCGCTCCACGTCCCACGGATTGCGCACGGCGCCGAAGTGCGGATTGTTCGAGGTGACCCCATAGGCAAGCTCGTGCATCCCGGTCTTGCCGATCAGCACGGCCCCGGCGGCCTTGAGCCGTTCGGTCACCGCGGAATCGCACTCGGGCACGTGGTCGCCAAACAGAGGCGAGCCGCAGGTGGTATGGATACCCCGGGTCGAGAAGACATCCTTGAGGGCGATCGGAATCCCATGCAGCGGCCCGCGGTCGACCCCCTCGGCCAGATCCCGGTCGGCGCGATCGGCTTCCGCGCGCGCGACTTCCTCCGTAATCGTCAGGAACGCGTTCAATGCGCCGTTCTGCCCGGAAGCCCGCCGGAGCGCCTCCCCGGCCAGTTCGCGCGCCGAAACCTCCCGCGCCCGCAGCTTCGCCGCCGCTTCGAGGATCGTCATTGCCGGCCCTCCGGCTCGCAGAGCAGAACGACCGCGGGCTCGGTCTCATGCGGCAGCTCCGCCGCCAGGGGGCGAAAGGCCGCTTCCAACCCGTCGAGACTCGCAACGACCCGGTCCAGTTCTTCCGGTGGAATTCCGGCGCCAAGCGCCTCGGCAATCTTTTTCCAATCTCTCATCGCGCCGGCCATTGTATCGTACCGGCGCCCCGCGATCTGCGTTAGTCTGGAAGAAGCCGCGAAGCTGTATTCCAAAGGAGACCTGCGTATGTCGTCCGCACCGGAAACCTTGCACAGCCAGGCGAGACCACCCCTCACGCTCCTCAGCGACGAAGAGCGCATGTTTCAGGCCGCCGTCCGCCGCTTCGCTCGGGAACGGATCGCCCCGTACGTCCGCGAGATGGACGAAAAAGGGATCTTCCGAAAAGACCTCCTCGATCAGATGTTTGAAATGGGCCTGATGGGGATCGAGATCCCGGAGGAGTTCGGCGGCCAGGGCGGGAACCTCTTCCAGTCCGTTCTTGCGATCGAGGAGATCGCGGCGGTCGACCCCTCGGCCGCGGTCATCGCCGACGTCCAGAACACGCTGGTCAACAACGCCATTCTGCGCTGGGGCAGCGCCGAGCAGAAGAAGCGCCTGCTGCCGCGCCTGGCCGCCGACACAGTCGGGGCCTACGCGCTCTCGGAGGCCGGCTCCGGCTCGGACGCTTTCGCCCTCGCCACGCGCGCGGTCGAGGATGGCGAACACTTTGTCCTGACCGGCCGTAAGCTCTGGATCACCAACGCGGCCGAGGCCGGCATCTTCCTGGTCTTCGCCAACGTCGACCCGGAGGCCGGCTACCGAGGCATCACCTGCTTCCTCATCGAGCGGCACTTCCCCGGCTTCGAGGTCGGCAAAAAGGAGGACAAGCTCGGCATCCGCGCCTCCTCCACCTGCGAGCTGATCCTCGAAAACTGCCGCGTCCCCCGCCAGAACGTCATGGGCGAGATCGGCAAGGGCTACAAGATCGCCATCGAGACGCTCAACGAGGGACGCATCGGCATCGGCGGCCAGATGATCGGGCTGGCGCGCGGCGCACTCGACCACGCCCTCCGCTACGCCAAGGAGCGCCGCCAGTTCGGCAAGCCGATCGCCGAGTTCCAGGCCGTGCAGTTCGACCTGGCCCGCATGGCGACCGACATCCAGGCCGCCCGCCTGCTCGTCTATAACGCCGCGCGCCTGCGCGACGCCGGCAAACCCTTCGTGACAGAGGCGGCCATGGCGAAGTACTATAGCTCACAGATAGCCGAAACCGTCGCCTCGGGCGCCGTCGAGATTTTCGGGGGCGTGGGCTTTACCCGCGACTACCCCGTCGAGAAGCTTTATCGGGACGCCAAGATCGGCCGGATCTACGAAGGGACCAGCAACATGCAGTTGGCCACCATCGCCCGGCAGATCCTGGAGAAACCCGTTTAGTTCCAAATACGTCCGAGTGCATGAGGAACTCTATGCGCAGACTGCCCAAACAAGCCCTCACCATCGGATTCGCATTGGCGTTCCTCGTCCCAGCCCTCACGGCTGTCGACCGGGACCCCTCCCCGGCCGAAATCGAGGAGATCATTGCGAAGTTCGCGGCCAAGGAGACCGAGTTCGCCCGCGCCCGCGAAAACTACACCTACCGCCAGACCGTCCGGATCCTCGAACTGGACATGGGAGGCAACATCCGCGGCCGGCATGAGATGATCTCCGACATCATCTTCTCGCCCGACGGCAAGCGGACCGAGCGCGTCGTCCGCGCCCCCGTCTCCACCCTGAAGAACATCCTCCTGACGCCACAGGACGAGCAGGACCTCCGCAGCGTCCAACCCTTCGTCCTGACCTCGGAGGATATCTCGAAGTACCACGTGCGCTACCTCGGGCGGGAGACCCTCGACGAGATCCCCTGCTACGCCTTCGCCGTCAAGCCGCAAAAGCTCGAGGCCGGCCAGCGCTACTTCCAGGGCATCATCTGGGTGGACGACCGCGACTACCAGATCGTCAAGAGCTACGGGCGCGGCGTCGGCCTGGAGAAGAAAGGCTCGGACCACCAGTACCCGAAGTTCGAGACCTACCGGGAACAGATCGACGGCAAGTTCTGGTTTCCGACCTACACGGTCGCCAACGACACCCTCAACTTCCAGTCCGGACCCCAGCCGATCCGGATGACGGTTAAGTACGAGGACTACAAGCAGTTTAGGGGCGACGTGACCATTACCTTCGGCGACCCGGTCGACTCGCCGGCCCCGGCCGAACCGGCGAAACCCTGATTTTCGCCGTTCAGCCCGGAAAACGCACTATCTAAAGGGAATACGTCTGCGCTTCGCTGTCGCTATGGTTCAATATATGTTTGCAAAACTATGGCGAACAGGAGCTTTAGGGTCCGTCGGCGCTGGAGGGCGGTCACTCGCCGTCTGCGCGAATTCCGGATGATCGCCAAGGGCCTGATCTCCACCGATCACCCGATCCTCGCCCACGTGATCCCCATTCGCCGCTGCAACCTCTCCTGCACCTACTGCAACGAGTTCGACGACTTCTCCAAGCCCGTCCCGATCGAGACGATGCTCGAACGCATCGACCGTTTGGCGGCCCTGGGTACGACGATCATCACGATCAGCGGCGGCGAGCCCCTGCTCCACCCCGAACTTGACCGCATCATCGCCCGCGCCCGCCACAACGGGATGATCATCGGGATGATCACGAACGGCTATCTGCTGACGGCCGACCGGATCCGGCGCCTGAACGACGCCGGCCTGGACCACATGCAGATCAGTATTGACAACGTGATGCCCGATGAGGTCTCGAAGAAGAGCCTCAAGGTTCTGGACAAGAAGCTGCAACTGCTGGCCGAGCACGCGCTCTTCCACGTCAACATCAACTCCGTGGTCGGCGGCGGCACGCGCCACCCCGAGGACGCCCTGGTGGTCGGCAAGCGCGCGGTCGAACTGGGCTTCACCTCGACCGTCGGGATCATCCATGACGGCGGCGGACAGTTGAAACCGCTCGGGGAGCGGGAGCGCGCCGTGTACAAGGCGATGAAGGGGATGGAGAAGTCCAGCTACGCCCAGATCAACTACTTCCAGGAAGCCATCGCCAACGGCCAACCCAACAACTGGCGCTGCCGCGCCGGTTCCCGCTACCTCTACATCTGCGAGGACGGTCTGGTGCACTACTGCTCCCAGCAGCGCGGCTACCCGGCCAAGCCCCTGGAGCAGTACACGGTGGAGGACATCCGCCGCGAGTACATCACCGAAAAGGGCTGCGCCCCCGCCTGCACCGTCTCCTGCGTCCACCAGATCTCCTACATGGACTTCTGGCGCGGCCCCCAGACGCTGAAATCCGGCGTTCCGGACCAGCCGGAATCCTCCCTAGTGCGAATCGAGACGACGCAAAACTAACCCGTGCTACACTCTTGACGTGTCGGGCCGGTTAATCCTTGCCGGAGTTCTGCTTACCCTGCTCGCATCCGCCGAGGTCGTTGACGACCTGAAGACATATTTCGCCTCGCAATGCGAGGCGAAAGGCTTCAGCGGCGTAGCTCTGGTGAAGCGCGGGGCCTAAACGATCTTCGAAGCCGCCTGCAGGCTCGCAAACGCCGAATGGAGTATCCCGAATTCGGTGGATACCCGCTTCCGCATCGCCTCCATCTCCAAGCAGTTCACGGCGGCGGCCGTCCTGCTATTGCACGAAGACAAGAAACTCGCCCTGACTGACCCGGTGGGCCGTCATGTGAAGGATCTGCCCGAATCGTGGCGCTCCGCCACCATCCACCAGCTTCTCACCCACACATCGGGCATCCGCAGCTACACCGCGACTCCCGAGGTGAAACGCCTGAACCGGATGGGCGCGACGCCGCGTGAATTACTCAATCTGGTAGCGGCCGAACCGTTGGCCTACCCGCACGGCGCCAGGTTCGCGTACAACAATACCGGATATGTGCTGCTCGGGCTCGTGATCGAAAGCGCATCTGGCAAGAAGTATGAAGATTTCGTGCAAGCCCGGCTCTTCGATCCGCTCGGCATGAAGAATTCCGGATTCGATCTCGCGGAAATCCTTTTCCACGCCGGGCGAGCGGCTACCGAATCGCGGCCGGCCAGTTGAAGAACGCCGACCCGGTAGACGCCACCGTGCCCTGGTCGGCCGGCGGTTTCTACTCTACTGTGCAGGGCTTGGCGATCTGGGCGGAAGCGCTCTCGAAGGGGCGCCTGCTCAAAAAGGATTCCCTGAGCCGGATGTTCCGCGGTTATCCCGAAACATCAGCATATGGAATGCACTATGGTTACGGTACCGTGCTGGCGGAACGCCATAATCATCGCCTGCACTACCACGGCGGAGGGATCAACGGGTTCTCGTCCATCCTTCAACGCTACCCGGATGCGAACCTGACCGTAGCCGTCCTGTCGAATCGCGATCTGGAGGCGGCAAAGGCTCCCAGTTGGACTGTCGCCGACGGCCTCGCCGAAATCCTCCTACGTCCGCATCCGCGCCAATAGATACAACCCGGCCATCGAAAACAGCGCGTCCGGCGACCAGGCCGCCAGCGCCGCCGGCAACTGGTTCACGTTGCCCACCTGCTCAAACAACTGGCTGATCGCCCAATACGCGATCGCGATCCCGAAGCTGATCCCCACGCCCGCCATCGCCCCGCGGTTCCCCGCCATGAACGCGAACGGCACCGAAATCATCGCCATAATTAACGCGAACAGCGGCACCGAGAACTTCTTGTGGAACTGCACCTGGAGCCGCACCGTGTCAAACCCGCTCTGCTTCAACTCCTCGATGTAAGAAGCAAGCTGGTGGAAGTTCATCTGCTTGTCCTGCTTCACTTCCTTGAGGAAGTAACTCGGGGGCTCATCCAGCTCCGGAAACGTCGCCGTCTCACCGTGGAAGTTCCGGTATTTGTCCCGGATGCCATTGACGTCGCGCACCCAGCCATTCTGGAAGATCCAGGTGTTCAGACCAGGCTCCCAGCGCGCCCGCTCGGCCGCGATGTGGCGCCGCAGACGGAAGGTCTGAGGATCCAACTCGAAGACATACACCCCCACCATCAGCGACTCGGCCGGATCGAAATACCTGTAGTAATAAATCCGCGATTCGCTTCCGAAGATCCACTTCCGGTCGGGCCGCAGGTAGGTCTGGACCGGCCTCCCCTTGATCTCATTCCGGATCGCATCCTGGATCCGGTTGGCGTCGGCGACGATATAGTGATCGAACGCAAACAGCGCGCCGCTGAAGCCGAGGCTCAGGAACAGCACCGGCATCGCCAGCCGGTGCAGGCTCACGCCGCAGGCCTTGAACGCCGTCACTTCGTTATTCTTCCCCAGCACCCCGAACGTCACCAGCACGGCGACCAGCACGCTCATCGGAGTCGAATCATAAATTAGCTTGGGAGTCAGAAAAAACAGGTAGGTGATCACGCGCGACATCGCGATCTTATTCCTGACGATGTCGCCCAGCAGTTCGAAGAACGTAAACACGTGCGTCATCAGGACGAAGCTTCCGAGCAGCGTCACAAAGTAGAACAGGAACAGCCGCAGGACATAGGCATCCACCACCTGCGGCAGCACCAGCCAGCGTCCGCGGCCCGCGCCTACCCCGCCCTTCGGAACGCCACCCGCCGGAATCCGGCCGCGCAGCCGGGACCACCCGTACTGCATCGTCCCGAGAACGCGCCCCACCCAGTCCGGGTCGCCGGGACGATCCAGCCGGACCAGCAGGATCAATCCCGCCAGCGCGAAGACACCGTTCGGCGTCCAAACCGCCAGCGGCGCCGGCAGCGTCCCCTGCTTGGCCAGCCCGATCAGGCTGATGAGCCCCATGAAGTAGAACAGCGCGAACAGAACTGTCAGGACGAAGGCCACCGACTTGCCGCCCTTGCGCGACGACACTCCCAACGGCACCCCCACCATCGCCAGCAGCACGCACGCCAGCGGCAGCGCGAAGCGCCGGTGCAGTTCGATCCGCGCCTCCACCGACTTCGCCGCCTCGGTTTCATACAGCACCCGCGTGTCCTCGGCCGTGTACCCGGCCGCCTTCAACTCGTCGCGGTCCTTGGCCTCGAGCACCTGGTCGCGTTTGCGGAACGTAGCGCTGTAATACTCGCCCGGATCCGCGCCAACCTCGTGCGAGCTGCCCTCCAGCATCAAAAGCTGAATCCGGTTCCGCGCCACGTCCGGCACCGCGATCGCCTCCGACGCCACCGTGATCCGCGGCCCTTCCCCGCCCTGCTCCCGCGTCCCGGTCCGGCGCTCCTCCGGAGGCGTGAGGTCCGCCATGAAGACATTACGCCACCGGACCGGGTCGCTCGGGATCACGTCGCCGACGTAGAGAATGGTGGACGGGAACTGCTCCTCGAAGACGCGGGGCTGAATCTCGGCCGTCAGTTGGGCGGCGACAAGCTGGTTCAGGATCCGGTAGGTCTCCTGCGTCGCCAGCGGAGTGAGCCAGAGCGAGGCCGCGCCCGCGACGCCGGTCGCCAGGACGGAGAACAGCAGCACCGGGTAAATCACGTGCCGGCTCGCGACGCCGGCCGCGCGCATCGCCGTGATCTCGCCGTCGCTCGCCATCCGGCTCAGCCCGATCAGCACCCCCACCAGCACGCCGATCGGAATCGTAAAGGTCAGGACCGGCGGCAGGACCAGCAGAAAGAGGTAGGCGACGGTCTCGGCCGAAGCCGAACCGAGCACCAGCAGCTCAAACAGCTTTCCGATCTTTTGCAGGAACAGGACGAAGCTGAACAGCACCGTACCGAGCAACGCGCTGGATACGATCTCCCGGAAAATTGTGCGGCTGAGGATGCCCATGGCGCGGACGAAACAGGGCCCTCCCTCTATTGCGAGGCCGAAAGCGGCGGCGGTGGCACAACGGGGAGCTTAGGCAGCTCGTCCTGCACCTTCTCCAGTTCGACGTCGTCGATCAGAACCGCCGGAGCAATGACACTATTGTTGGTCACATACCCGCCCGCGCCCGACATCGCCAGTGGAGCGGCATTATTCAGGAAGTCGAACACATACGGCTCATCGGATGCCGCCAGGATATCACGGAGCGTCCGGACGTTCAGGCCGCGGAAGCGCAGCCCGCGCACAAGTTCTTCGCGCCCGTCCGGATAGATGCGGTAGGCCAGCAGCGGCGGGCTGATCGGGGTGGCGCCGCGAGTGGCGGCAGCAAGGCTGCGCAGTTCGTCGATTGAGGCAGTGGTCGGAAAATCGAGCTTCCGGATCAGCAGCCCGTAGGGCTTGTTCCGCCTGTCGCACAGCTCTATCAACTGGCGCTTCAACTGGTCGAACGGGACGGTCTCGGAGGCCCGGATAAAGAGATTCCCGAAGCCCGCCGCATTGGCGCCGAAGCTGCCCGGAAGGCGCGCCCGGCCATTGGAGCCCTCGTAGCCGCGAACCGGCTGCCGTGTCAGCAGGTAGTTCTTCAGTTCGCCCTTCTCCACCAGGGTCAACGGCTGTGGGATCACCGCCTCGATATCGACCGGATAGTGGCCGAACAGAGGCGTTCCGCGCCACTCCGTCTGCGTCGGGTCGTCTACAACGTCAATCCACTCCGGCAGGATCTTCGATCCGTCGCGGCCCTCGAGTTCACTTTGCGGGAACTGGAACGTGCGGCCCGGATCGAAAACCGGCCTCCGCCGCAGCGCAAGGTTGCCGCCCAGCACCTGCGCGAACAGTTGCGCGGCCGCGCGCGCTTCAAACAGAACCGGCCCCGTATAGGACTCTCCAACAGGCGCCCGCGCCAGCAGGCGCACGTTCTCGGCTACCTCAATTGTGCCGCGCCGCAGATCGAGCTCCGACGGCAGCCCCGCGGCCCGTCGTGCATGGAACGCGGCGGCATCCCGCACCGTCATCCCGTCGGGCGCCAGCCCGGTTGCCCGGACCCGCACATAGGCAACGCCGTCCGGGATGCGAATCATCGACCCTTCGGAGTTGGCGAAATAGAAAATCGAGTCCACCGAGTCGAAATCCGCCGACGAGAGCAGCACGTCGGGATAGGCGCGAAAAATCCCCGACAACTCGACGATCCGTTTCCTCCAGGCCGAGACGTCCACGGAGCTCCGGTCCACCGGCAGGATCATCCGCGTCGGCTCCGCCTTGGCGAAGTCATTCAACTCTTCTGTGGAAGCGACGTTTCGCAGCGCCGAGCGCTTACGCGCCAGAATCTCGACGGCGCTCTTGAAGGCCCGGTCCGTCGTCAGCCAGAGGTGATGCCGCAGCGCGAAGAGGTCGTCCTCCACCGGCATCTGCTGGCCATCGAATCGCGAACCGCGTGAGGCGTCGCTGAAAATGTAGTTGGTGTTGTCGAACTTATAGTCGCCGACCCGAACGCGCACCCGCGGCAAGCGGAACCGATCCCGGCGCTCATCCACCTTGCCCCCGAGCGTCGCACTGATCGAAACATTCTCAGCATCATCGATCGAATACTCGATGTAATAGGGAGGGTCGAGGTCGACGATGCGGAGCGCCCTCGATCGCTCCAACTCCTCGGTCATTGCCCGCAGTACGACGTCACTTTCCTGCGCCTGCGCCGGAAGCAACACGAGCGAAAGCACTCCGCCGAGCCATTCCCTCCGCCTCATGGCCGCCCTCCGGCTGGCGGCCGGCCCAACAGCGGAGGCCGGTCCTGGGCCGCGTCGTTCTTCTGAATCTCGAGCTCCGAGACCAAAATCGCCGGCGAGACCGCCGACACCGGCACGTTACCCGACTCGGCACCGCAATAGCCGTTGAAGATCCCGAGTTTATCGGAGGTGGCCACAATCTTCTCAAAGCTTGCCAGCGGCGTCCCCACGATGTCGGCGCCCCGCACCAGTTCGTCCGGCCGGCCATCGGAATAGACCCGATAGACCACCAGAGGGATAACCTTGAATGCCTGGAATCCGCGCCGCCCCGTGGTGGTAAACCCTCCGGTCACCTGCTCGAAATACAGGCCATACGGCTTGCCCTGCCGCTTGACTTCATCGATCAGCATCTGGCGCAGTTGCGTATCCGAAACCTTTCTCGTCGACTCGACAATCAGGTTGGACTGCCGCGACACCACCTCGAGCCCCGGCTGCTTGCGTCCGTGGCCGTTCGACTTGTTGAAGCCTGCCGCCGGCGAGCGGGACATTAGAAACGTCTTCAGGATGCCGTTCTCCACCACCGGCACCCGCCGCGCCTCGACGCCCTCATCGTCGTACTTGTACCAGCCGTTCAGGTCGACGCCCTCGACCTGGCGCCGCGTCGGATCGAAGATCACCGAAAGGAACTCGGGCAGCACCGGCTCGTTGAGGCGCTTCGTGAAGGTCTGGCCGTCGGTCTCATCCTTCTGGCGGTGGCCTTCGATGCGGTGCCCGAAGATCTCGTGGAAGAAGACCCCGGAGGCGCGTCCGGAAAGAATCGCCGGCCCGACGTACGGATCGACAACCGGAGCGTTCAAAAGCGCAGTGAGGTCCTTGGCGACCCGCTGAATCGCCGCCCGGATCGCATCGTCCTTGGGCAGCCGCGACGGATCGTCGGCTTCGAAGCTCTCGCTGGTCGCCAAATCCATGCCATCGGAGGCCTTAGCCCGGGCGCCGATAACTACCCGGTAAAAGGCGCGCCCGTGCTGGACCCGGGTGCCTTCCGTATTGACCAGCACCTTCGTCTCCCGCTGCGCCATCAGCGTGATCTGCGACGTGATGATTTCGGAGTAATTCAGAAACTCGGCCGAGAGCTTCCGGAGCCGCGGCGTCCACTCATCCATCGGGAAACGCAGCGGCGCGGCCGGCTCGATGGAGACCGACGGGTCCTCTTCGGAAAAATCATCCGAACTGTCCTGCGCCTCCACCTTGACCTGTGTATCTGTTTTGATCTTGATGAGCCGCTGGGCGGCGAGACGATACGTACGGTCTGTTTCGGACCAGACGCGCCGGCGGATCGCATCGGGCTGGTCGTCAAGCGCGATCGGCGTCCCTACGGTGAACCGTGGCTGTTCGCCTCGGATCTGGCGGTAGTTATCGAGCGTGCGGTCGCCGACCCGGGCGGAGACGTCGAGAATGCGGCGGTGCGCACGGTTGCTGCTGTGCAGAACACCGAGCGAGGCAGTCGCCACCTCGGCCTGGGTCTCGGTCACCGTGTATGCGATGAAGTACGGCGCCGGATCGCCCTTCTCTTTCAGGATGGCGAAGTTTCGATTGAGCTCGTCCTGCAGGATTTCGACCAGAGGCGCGGCCTGGGAAAAGCCGGCAAGCGCGCAGGCAAATCCTACCAGAGCGACTCGAAACAGTGGGAACACTCCCATCAGCATAGCATGGGCCAGAATGGCGTCCGGCCCGTGCGGAGCCTACAGGTCGACGGAGATAAGTCCTTTGCTTTTCATGCCGGCCAGTGCGAGTCCGTAGCGGCCGCGGACGCCGGTCTTCTCGAAAATGTGCTTCAGATGAATCTTCACGGTGCCGGGCCGGATGCCCAGTTCGCGCGCGATCTCCTTATTTTTCAAACCCCGCTCGACCAGGTCGAGCACCTGCCGCTCGCGGGCGGTCAGATCGGAACGCCCGTTCTGAGGGCGGAACGAGTCGCGGAAGACCGAATCGTCCATCCAGTTGGCCCCCTCAGCCACCGAGCGCAAGCAGGCAATCAGAGTCTTCGCGTCCGAATCCTTGCGCACGATCCCTCGCGCGCCGGCCTGCAGGAATCGCAGCGCTTCGGCCTCGCTCATATTCGTTCCCCAGATCACAGTGGCCAGGTCCGGAGTCAGGCGCTGGATCTCACCGAGAGTTTCCTCCACGGCGTGGACGCCGAACGCCTTGTCGAGCACCAGCAGGTGAGGCCGGTCGGCCCGCAGCCGCTGCAGCGCCTGGCTCGGCGAACTTTCGCTCCACCCGTACTCAAGTTCGGCCGTTCCTTCCAGGAGCGCCCGAAGCCCGGCGGCCGTAATCGGCTGCGACTCGCAGATTCCAACCCGCGCCGGACCGGACCTGTTTCTGGAACCCCCTGGCTCGATGCTGCTTGCGGAATCGATGTACGTTGTAACCACGTCTCCCTCTTCACGCATAAACTGGCGGGCCGGCCCGGAGTCGCCTCCGCATGTCGCCACCCAAACTCCTCATCGGACACACCTTTAAAACCTATAGTCAAACTCCCGGAGCGAGACTCTCATGTTTTCCTCGAAACCCGCCGATGGTAGAAACTGTACGACCGCATCCGGTCCGAACCGGCGAACCATGGGAACCACTCTGTCCAGCAAGATACCGTCCAACTGGAAGGCCGTCCTGATTTGTCCAGACCGGAAGATGGTGGCGGAACTCGGGCCGCTATTAAGCCACCACATGCCGCTGCTTCCGGTCTTCGACGTTCAGTCCTATCCCCAGCGGTCAGCGCTGGGCGAGATGATCGCCTCGGAATCGCCGCACCTGTGCTTCCTCGACATCTCGACATCCCTAGACCGGGCCTTCGCGGTCATCGCCGATATGCTCGCCATCGATCCCGGCATCACGATCGTGGCGCTGCTCTCCCGGAATGATCCCGAACTGATCCTCCGGTGCCTGCGCCAGGGAGCAGCCGATTTCCTGCTCCAACCCTTCAGCGAGGACCAGTTAGTTCCGGCGATGGAGAAGATTGCCAAGCTGCGGGGCGGCCCCAATGCCGGCCGGACCGACCTGGCCCGGATCCTCTGCGTGATGCCCGCCAAGGGAGCCTGCGGAGCCAGCACCGTCGCCTTTAATCTTGCCTGTCAGTGGAAGCGTCTGAACGCCAAGAATGCGCTGCTCGCCGACCTGGATCCGATGACCGGCACGCTCTCGTTCCTGATGAAACTGAAGTCCTCCTACAGCTTCCTGGACGCCCTGACCCGCTCGGGCAATCTCGATGCGGACCTCTGGAAGGCAATGGTCAGCCAGCACGCCGGAATGGATGTGCTCCTGGCGCCCGAAAATCCGGCGCATGGCGTGGACGATCTCCAGGACGCCAGCGCCATCGTCGAGTTCGCGCGCCAGGCCTACGATACCGTCATCATCGATACCAACGGCGTTTACGGCGACTGGTGCCTGACGCTCGCCCGTCTGTGCGACGAGTTGCTGCTTGTGACAACCAATGAACTTCCGGCGCTGCAGTCGGCGCAACGGGCGCTCTCCTATCTTGATCGCAACCGCATCGACCGTTCCAAGATCCGGATCATCGTTAACCGCTACCACCGCGATACGGGCCTCAGCCGCGAACTGATCGAAACAGCCCTCCACACCGATGTCTACCACGTCGTCCCGAGCGACTACGACGGCATGCAAAGGGCGCTTGTGGAGGGCCGGTCCGTGCCCGCCAACACTGAGTTCGGCCGCAGCATCGTCGCGCTGGCGGACCGCCTCGGCGGGAAGATCGAAGTCGAGGAGGAGAGGCCGAAAAAGAAGAGCTTCGCCTTCGGCGGACTGCTGTCCCTGTTTTCCCGCAGCGCTTCGTAGCACCTCCCTGGGCGCTGCTATCATGTTGGGTTGATCGAACTGGACGCAACCACCGCCCCTGCCTACCTCGAGGCGCGTCTCGGTCTTCCGGCCTCCTGCCTCCGCGTCACGGAACTGGGTGGCGGGGTCTCCAACACTGTCCTGCTCGTCGAAGCGCCGGAGCGCCGCTTCGTCGTCAAACAGTCGCTCGCCAAGCTGCGGGTCGAGGAGGACTGGTTCTCCGACCGCACCCGCATTTTTCACGAATGCCTGGCGCTCCAGGCGCTCGCTCCGCACCTGCCGCCGGGATCGGTGCCGGAGATTCTCTTCGAGGACCGCGAAAACTTCCTGTGCGCCATGTCCGCCGCGCCGGCCGGGGCGCGCGCCTGGAAAGAGCTGCTGCTCGCAGGCGTGATCCGCGAGGAGACGGCTGTCCGCGTCGGGCGTATGTTGGCCGCCATCCTCCGGGCCGGCCGCGGAGCGCTCCATTCCACCGACGGCGCCGGCCAACCGTTCCTCGAAGGCCGGGCCGTCTTCGATCAGTTGCGCCTGGACCCCTATTACCGTTTCACCGGCTCGCGCCACCCCGATCTGGCCGGCTTTTTCGCGGGACTCGTCGATGAGTCCTCCGAACGCTGTTATTCGCTGGTCCACGGCGACTGGAGCCCGAAGAACTTCCTGGTCGACGGCGAATCCGTCATGGCCATCGACTTCGAGGTCATCCACTTCGGCGACCCCTCCTTCGACGCCGCGTTCCTGCTCAACCACTTTCTCCTGAAATCCTTCTACCGGCCGCAATGGGTTCCGCAATACCGCACGGCGGCCCTGGCGTTCTGGCGGACGCTCACGGCGGATCTCCCCGGAGACGCCGGCTGGTACGAGGCCGCCACGCTCCGGCATCTTGGCGGACTCCTGCTCGCCCGCATCGACGGCAAGTCGCCGGCCGAGTATATCCGGACCGGCGCCCTCAAGGATTCCGTCCGGCGCTTCGCCCGCGCCCTGATCCTCGACCCGCCCGGAAGCGTCCCCGAGGTCTTCGATCGGATACCTGCATGGAATTGACGATTCAGCGCCTTCGCGCGCTTGAGATTCTCGACTCGCGCGGCAACCCCACGCTCTCGGTCACGGCCGAACTCGCGGGAGGCTTCTCGGCCGAGGCGCAGGTCCCCTCGGGCGCCTCCACCGGCCGGCACGAGGCTCTCGAACTCCGCGACGGCGATGCCGCCCGCTACGCCGGCAAGGGCGTCCGCCGCGCCGCCGCCAACGTCGAAAAGGAGCTTTCCCCGGCGCTTTCCGGCTGCAGGGCCGAGGACCACCAGGCGCTCGACCGCCGCATGATTGAACTCGATAGCACGCCGGGCAAGACCCGCCTGGGCGCCAACGCCATCCTCGGGGTCTCCTGCGCCGTCGCCCGCGCGGTCGCCTCGGCGCGCCGCCTCCCCCTATGGCGGTCGCTCGCCGAAACCTTCGGCTCGGCCGAGCCTTCCCTGCCCCTCCCGATGATCAACATCCTCTCGGGCGGGCTCCACGCCGGCCGCAACCTCGAATTTCAGGATTTCCTCATCGTCCCCCATGGATTTGCCTCGCTGGCCGAGGCGCTCGAAGCTACGGTCGCGGTGCACCGGGGCGCCAGGGAACTCATTGAATCCTCGGGTTACCTGCTCACCGGAGTCGCCGACGAGGGAGGCTGGGGGCCGAAACTCGAGAGCAATGAACAGGCGCTCGCGCTGCTCACCCGCGCCATTGAGTCCGCCGGCTTCGCCCCCGGCCGGCAGATCTCTATCGCCCTGGACGTCGCCGCTTCCCACTTCTACAAGGAAGGCTGCTACCACCTGCCGAGCGAATCGCGCGTGCTCACCAGCGCCGGGATGGCGGACCTGATCGAAGACTGGGCCGGCCGCTACCCCATCGTGTCCGTCGAAGACTCTCTCGAGGAAGACGACTGGGAGGGCTGGCGCACGCTGACCGGAAGGCTCGGCGCGCGCCTGCAACTGGTGGGCGACGATTTCTTCGTCACCAACCCGGAACGGCTCGAGCGCGGCATCCGCGAGGGCGCCGGCAACGCCGTCCTCGTCAAAATGAACCAGATCGGAACGCTCTCGGAGACCTTCCAGGTCGTCCGGCGCGCCGCCGAGGCCGGCTATCTGGCAGTGGTCTCGGCTCGGTCGGGCGAGACCGAAGACAGCTTCCTGGCGGACCTGGCCGCCGCTTCCGGCGCCGGACAGATCAAGATCGGGTCCATCACGCGCTCCGAGCGCCTGGCCAAATACAACCGCCTCCTGGCGATCGAGACCCGCGAAGACCTCGCATGGCGCGGGGCGGGACCGCTCTCGCGCTTTATTTCACGTTGATGGTGCCTCGGCAGTTTGGCGCGCCGCAGGAGCAGGGAACCTTGGCGACGTCCTTGGCGAAGTGGTAGTCGATGGTCAGCTCTTCGCCCGGCTCGATGATCCGCTTGCTCATGTAGAGGATGTGTCCGCGGAAGACCCAGGCGTAGAGATTGGGGTCGCAGCAGTGGTTGATAAACTCGGCCCCGCTGCCCCCTACGGCGCCATCCAGACACCAGTAGCTGTTCAGTGAGAACAGATAGTTCAGCGAGCCCTGCGCGCGGCGTCTGGTCTCCCGGCGGCTGATCCGCTCGCCGGTGTACTCGATCACCTTGCGGCGCGCTGGAATTCGCTCCTCCGCGAAGACGCCCCAGCGGTGGATTGTGGAGGGCGCCACCCGCAGGCGGAAGGGGCAGTGCCTGGGGTCGATGCGAGGCGCATCGGTCACGCTCGATCTGGCCATATACGGCGGTTCACCAATCGTGTCGGGAGTGTCGGGACAGCAGGCCGGCGAGCGCTGCGAAACCGGCGCCCGCCGGGCCCGCCGGTCTACGCTTTCATCTTCTGCTGAATGATTTCGATCAGCTCCTTTACCGCGGCGGCGCTGCGGTCAAGCTGCACCTTCTCCTCGGCGGTCAGCTTCAGCTCGTAGATCTGCTCGATGCCCTGCGAACCCAGCTTCACGGGCACACCCACGAACAGTCCGTTGATCCCGTACTCGCCCTCGAGATAAGCCGCGCACGGCAGGACTTTCTTTTTGTCCTTCAGAATCGATTCGACCATCTCGACCGTGGCGGCCGAAGGCGCATAGTAGGCGCTGCCCGTCTTCAGGTGCTTTACAATCTCGGCGCCGCCGTCGCGCGTGCGCTGCACCAGTCGGTCGATCGTCGCCTGGTCGAGCAGCTCCGACAGCGGAATGCCGGAAACACTGGTGAGACGCACCAGCGGCACCATGGTGTCGCCGTGGCCGCCGAGCACCATCGCGGTGACGTTCTCCATCGAGACCTTCAGCTCCTCGGCGATAAAGGTGCGGTAACGGGCCGTATCCAGCACACCGGCCATGCCGATCACGCGGTTGCGGCTGAACTTGGAGACCTGGTGGGCCGTCCAGCACATCGCATCCAGCGGATTCGTGACCAGAATCAGAATCGCATTCGGCGAGTACTTCACCGCCTGTTCGGTCGCCGTCCGGACCACCTCGTAGTTGGCCAGCAGCAGATCGTCGCGGCTCATCCCGGGCTTGCGCGGCAGCCCAGCCGTGATCACGACGATGTCGGAGTTGGCCGTGGGCTCATAGTCGTTCGCCCCCGTGATCTGCGCGTCATAGCCTTCCACCGGCCCGGACTCGAGCAGGTCGAGAGCCTTCCCCTGCGGAACACCTTCCACGACATCGACCAGAACGACGTCGGCGAGCTCCTTGTCAGCAATGCGCATCGCGCACGTTGCGCCCACATTTCCGGCGCCTACAACCGTAACTTTTTTTCGCATAAGAGTTCCTTAGTTAGTTGGGCAAGGACGGAGGGTCTTCGATCCAAGGTCCCGAAGGCAAATTATATCCGGTTTCGAGGGCTCCTTACCCGCCCCGCCTCAAAACCCGCGCCAGATTCGCGCCGTGCCGTAGAGCGCGAACATCCCGGCCAGCGCCAGCCAGTGCGGGTAGGAGACCCTGGCCCACGGCCATGCGCCTGGCCGAAGCAGACGGAACCCTACTGCCGCCGTCAACCCGAGAATCAGCGCGAAGACCAGTGGGCTCAACAGGTGCAGTTCGACTGCGGCCGCCCAGTTCCCGTGCGCCAGCGCGAACAGCGCCCGCGTCATGCCGCAGAACGGGCACGGCCGGCCCGTAAGCAGCAGAAAACCGCACCAGGACCATTCGGGCGCTTGGCCGAACCGCAGGACGGCCAGCCCGCCAACGCCACCAGCGAAAAGGAACCCTCGCACCGGAAATCAGTACTCCGCGGCCGGATCGAAGCCGACGCAGTCCCGGTACGCAACCGCCACCGCCGCCATCGACACCGGAATCGTGAACAGCAGCCCGACACCGCACAGAAGCGCTCCGAGGACGTTCAGCAGAATGAGCGTGAGCGTGAACATCGTGAAACCGAAGTAGTCGTTCCGCACCACCGCCCGGCTGGACTGCATCGCCGGCCAGAAGTCCATGCGCTTGTCCAGGATGAACAGCATGGTGAACTGGAACATCGCCGCGACGATCAGCCCCGGGATGATCAGCAACACCGTCCCGATCGTTACGAAGACGGTGATCAGGATATGCGCAACCAGCGCCGGCACGAAGTAGTGGAAACCGCGGAAGAAGTCATTCAGGTCCGAGCGCATGCCCCGCAAACGCTTGGCGAACACCAGATAGAACCCAAGCATCAACGGCCCCTGCAACACCAGGGGCACCGCCCCGCTCAAAACGATGTAGAGCAGCGTAATCAGCGCGAACAGCCAGATGTCGGACTTTACCAAAACCCACCCCTCGCCGATCCAGCGGCCCGTCGCCGAACGGACCTCGCGTTTCGGCACGTAGATCGTCCCGGGCGCCGAAGACATGGCGGCCTGCGGCCCCTGCGGAATCGCCTGCATCCGGCCGCACTGCGTACAGAATCGCTGTTCAGCGGCCATCGTGGTGCCACAAAACTGGCAGAACATTCCCGGCTCTCGCTCCTTTCGATGCGTGAGCGTCGAGTATAACAGGATCGCAATCGACGCGGGCGCGCCCGTTACAATAGGTACTCATGGCCCTCCCCGAAGCCGGTTTGTCCTTTCTATCGAAACAGGTCGAACGGGTCCGTCGACTGAAGAAGAAGCGTATCGTCTTTCCCGAAGGCGGCGACCCGCGCATCATTGCGGCGGCCGAGCGGCTGGCCCGCGAAGAACTCCTCCGCCCCATCCTGATCGGCCGCAAGCCGGAAGGAACTCCCGGCCACCTCACCTTTATCGACCCGGAGCGCTGCTCCCAACTCGACAACTACGCGCGCATCTACTTCGAACGCCGGCGCGCCAAGGGAGTCACCGCCGTCGAGGCCGCCACCATCGCCAAACGGCCCCTCTATTTCGCCAGCTTGATGGTCGCGGCCGGCGACGCCGACGGCTTCGTCGGAGGCGCGGCCAATACCACCGCCGAGACCGTCCGCGCCGCGCTGCACTGCATCGGACCCGCCGATAACGTGCGCACCGTCTCGAGCGTCTACCTGCTCGCCGTCGCCCACCGCGAATTCGGACGCGACGGCCTCCTCGCCCTCGCCGATTGCGCCGTCGTCATCGATCCGGCCCCCACCCAACTCGCCGATATCGCGATCGCCACCGCCGCCTCCGCCCGGACGCTGATCGAGGCCGAACCGGCCATCGCGCTCCTGTCGTTCTCGACCAAAGGCAGCGCCTCGCACCCCTCGGTCAATAAGGTGGTGGAAGCGCTCCGGATCATCCGCGAGCGGGCGCCAGACCTGCATATCGACGGCGAACTCCAGGCCGACGCCGCACTCGTTCCGCGCGTGGGCCAGTCCAAGGCTCCCGGCTCGACGGTCGCAGGCTCGGCCAATACCCTGATCTTCCCGGACCTCGCCTCGGCCAACATCGGCATCAAACTGGTCGAGCGCCTGGGAGGCGCCGCCGCCTTCGGCCCGTTCCTGCAAGGGCTCGCCAAGCCGGCCAACGATCTCTCGCGCGGCTGCTCGGTCGAGGACATCTACTGCGTCGCCCTCGTCACGGCGCTCCAGTCCGAGGACGCCCAGCAGGCGGGAGCCCGGTGATGCTGCCGTTCAAGCTCGTCTACCACGATCGCTACGACCTTAACCTCGGCGAGCACGTCTTCCCGGCGCAGAAGTACCGCATGATCCGGGAGCGCCTGCTCAAAGACGGCATCGCCGAGCCCTCCGACTTCGTGACGCCCGAGCCGGCACCCGACGAGGACATTCTTCTGGTCCACGATCCCGGCTGGGTGCAGCGTCTAAAGACCGGCACGCTCTCCTATCAGGAGATCCTGCGTCTGGAAATCCCTTACTCGCGCCAGATGGTGGAGGCTTTCTGGCTAGCCGCCGGAGGAACGACGCTGGCGGCCCGCCTGGCGCGCGATTACGGCGTGGGTTACAACGTCGGCGGAGGCTTCCACCATGCCTTTCCCGGCCACGGAGAAGGCTTCTGCGCAATTCACGACGTGGCCGTGGCCGTCCGCAGGCTGCAGAAGGACGGTGTCATCGAGCGCGCCATCATCGTCGATTGCGATGTCCACCACGGCAACGGCACTGCCGCCATCTTCGCCGGTGATGACAGCGTCTTCACTGTGTCGATACACCAGTATCAGAACTACCCGGCCGAGAAGCCGCCTTCGGACCTCGACATTCACCTGGAAGACGGCGTGTCCGACAAAGAGTACCTGGACAAGCTCAGAGCAGCCGTCGAGAGCGCAATCGTCGCCTTCGAGCCCCAGATGCTCATGTACGTGGCGGGCGCCGATCCCTATTGGCAGGACCAGCTCGGCGGACTTTCGTTGACACTTGACGGACTCAAGGAACGCGACCGGATCGTCATCGCCTCCGCGCTCAACAACAACGCCCGGGTCACAATCGCCCTCGCCGGCGGCTACGCCCTAAAGGTCGAGGACACCGTGACCATCCACACCAATACCGTCCTTGCGGCAAAAGAAGTCCTCGAAGAACGCGGCTGGCGGACATAGTCCGGAGCGTAAAAAACCGCGGAGTTAGCTGACTGCCTTCACCCGCTCGAGCAGCGAATCCTCGAAGGCGTAATCCGGAGCGCGGTGCGGATTGCTCCGCAAATAGCGACGATACGTCTCCTTCAGTCCCTCGGCAAACGGCGTCGGCCGGAAGCCGAGCACTCGCTGCGCCTTGGTCACCACCATCGTGATTGGCGGCATGTCGAAGTAAACTCCGAAATACAGCGACGGACCCATCGGATGGCCGCCCGCCCGGAAGATGCGCTCCCGCGGGATTCGCACCAGCGTCGCCTTCTTCCCGGCGGCCTCGGCCAATGCCTGCACCGCCTCCACCTGCGTCACTGGACGCTGGTTGGCGATGTTGAACGCGTGGCCGCAGATATTCGGCGTCTCCATCGCACGCTGGCAGGCCCAGACCAGGTCCCTGACGAAGACGAACTGCATCAGGCGGCGGCCGTCGCCGGGGACGATGATCGGCCGCTGGTCTTTCAGGCGGTCCCAGAAAAACGCCTCGCGATAGTACGGATTTCCCGGCCCGTAGACATACGGAGGCCGAATCGTCACGGCCGGGAAGCCATGCCGCTGGTGCAGGCGGAAAAGCATTCGTTCGCTTGTCGCTTTGTTGCGGACATAGCTGTCCGGATGGTCGTCCGGCGCAAGCGCGTCGCCTTCGTGGTGGTTCAGCCCGTCTCCGTATGCCGCAACCGACGACATGAAGACATAGCGCTGCAACTTATCGTTCAGCGCACGCGCGACCGCCTCGACATGAGCGGCCGTGGTTCCCCGCTCCCAGTCGTAGGCAAGATCGAAGACCACCTCGAAGTCGCCCTTCGCCAAGGCGTCCCGGCAGGTCGCCGGATCGTTGCGGTCGGCCTGTATATTGCCCACCTTCTTGCCGAGATCGTGCTCCGGCTTCCGGTGAAGAACCGTGACATCATGGCCGGCTTTCACCAGCTCGCAAACGAGGCGGCGTCCAATAAACAAAGTACCGCCGATTACAAGGACCTTCATGCTTTCAACACACAGATGTGAGGCCTAGTCGTAATACTCCAGGCCGAGATGGGTGATCAGATCCTCGCCTCGCATCCACCGGAGAGTGTTCTTGAGCTTCATCAACTGTATGAAGATGTCGTGCTCAGGATAGAGGCCGGGAGCGGTCATGGGGGCCTTGAAGTAAAACGAGAGCCACTCCTGGATGCCCTTCATGCCGGCGCGTTGAGCCAGGTCGAGGAACAGGACCAGGTCCAGCACCAGCGGCGCCGCGAGGATCGAGTCGCGGCAGAGGAAGTCGATCTTGATCTGCATCGGATAGCCAAGCCATCCGAAAATGTCAATGTTGTCCCAGCCCTCCTTGGCATCTCCCCGCGGCGGATAGTAGTTTATCCGCACCGCATGATAGAGATCCTTGTAAAGCTGAGGATAAAGATCCGGCTGCAAGATCTGTTCCAGGACGGAGAGCTTGGTCTCCTCCTTGGACTTGAATGAGCCGGGGTCCTCGAGGACCTCGCCATCCCGGTTGCCCAGGATGTTGGTCGAGAACCAGCCCGACATGCCGAGCATGCGGGCCTTCAAACCCGGCGCCAGCAGCGTCTTCATGAACGTCTGGCCCGTTTTGAAATCTTTGCCGCAAACTGCCACCTGCCGGTCCCGCGCCAGGTCGAGCAGCGCCGGAACATCGTGCGTCAGGTTCGGTGCGCCGTTGGCGAACGGAACGCCGCTCTTCAGCGCGGCGTAAGCGTAAATCTGGCTGGGGGCGATGTCGGGATCGTTCTGCTGAAGGCCGCACTCAAAGGCTTCGATCGTCTGGTGCACCGCCGCCGGCCGATGAAAGACCTCGGTCGAGCCGCACCAGATCATCACCAGGCGCGATGCGCCGCTCGACTGCTGAAAGTCGCGGATGTCCTGGATGAGGGCCTCGGCCTTTTCCATCTTCGAGCCCTTCGTCTTCACGTTCGGCCCGTTGATCCTTTTCACGTACTCGGGATCGAAGACGGCTTCCATCGGCTTGATCGCCGAAAGCGGCTCCCTGAGCTGCTCAAGCTGCGGAGAATCGAGAACGCGCGCATTCGCGGCCGCTTCATACGCCGTGTCCGGATAGATGTCCCAGCCGCCGAAGACCAGGTCGCTCAGCCCGGCCAGCGGGACGAAATCCTTGATCCGGGGCGTCCGGCCTTCCGTGCGCTTCCCGAGCCGGATGGTGGCCAACTGGGTCAACGATCCAACCGGCTCGGCCATCCCGCGCTTGATCGCCTCGACTCCGGCAATAAACGTGGTGCTCACTGCTCCAATCCCGGGGATCAGGATGCCGAGCTTCCCTTCGGCCGGAGCAATGCGAGCGTTTTCAGTACTGGACAAGTCCGGTTTCTCCTTGGCAGGCAACGCGATCCAAACGCACTGCCTGTCTGCCTATTGGAACGATTGCCTGATGTTATACTAGCAGTTTCATGCAGGGTCGCGCGACGAGCAGCATTTCCGCAATCGTGGTCGACGATGAGGCGCTGGCGCGGGACGAGCTGAGCTACCTGCTCCGCGATTTTCCCGACATCGAAATCGTCGGGACAGCCGCCAACGGCCTCGAAGCCATCGACCTGATCGAGGAGACCGAACCCGACCTCGTCTTCCTCGATGTCCAGATGCCGGGCCTCGACGGGCTCGCCGTCATCGAACAGCTCCGAAAGAAGGAGATCCCGCTTCCGCACTTCGTCCTCGCCACCGCCTATGACCAGTACGCCCTCGAGGCCTTCCGCCTGGAAGCGATGGACTACGTGCTAAAGCCGGTCGAAAAGGGCCGCCTCGCCCAAAGTGTCGAGCGCGCCCGACGGACCATAGCCGACAGGAACAGATCCGCGCCAACGGAGCCTTCCACACATCCTAAGCCCTCGATCCAGCGCACCAAGCTGCTCGTCAAGAGCAACAACCGGAACTTCATCGTCGATGCCCAGGACGTCATCTACGCGACCATCGAAGACGGCCTCATCTCGGTGGTGACCACGCACCTCGAAGGTGAGTCCAACTACCGGACCATCGAGGAACTGCAGTCCAACCTCGACCCGGACACCTTCTGGCGCGTGCACCGGTCCTATCTGGTCAACATCAACCGCATCCGCGAAGTGATTCCGTGGTTCAAGTCGAGCTACCAATTGCGGATGGATGACAAGAAGCATACCGAAATTCCCGTCAGCCGCGTCCAGACCAAGCGCCTGAGAGCGCTGCTCAAACTTTGATCACGCCCCCGCGCCTGCCGGCTGCTCCGCCAGCGCCGCCAGCGCCGCCGTGTCCATAAACGCCTGATAGCGCAGAACCTTCCCCGCCGAGATGTGCCACCACATCGCGAAATCCGTCCGCGCCGTCCGGCCCGTCCGCCGCAGCCGCGCCTCGAACCACCCGATCGCCACCACGTTGCCGCCCTCCACCACAAACTCCTTCGGCTCAAAGTGCAGCATCTCAATCGCTTCGGCCGACTGCCGCAAATACTCCGCCACCTGCTCCCGCCCCTGGCGGGGAGCCGAATGCGGCAGCCCGGGGACAGTGGCGTTGCTCCACTCGACATCCGGCGCCAGCGCCTCGAGAACCGCGGAAGTATCTCCGCGCCCATAGGCGCCGAGAATGTCCTGGACAAGCTGCACAGGCGTCATCCGAACCTCCATCCGAAAACATTCATCCTCAAATCTTAATCCCGACTGTCCAGAGAATGTATCCCGCCGCCTGCCGGAAGTAGAGCCGCTTCTGCTTCCAGCCGGTCTTAAGGGAGGAGGGACGCGGGGAGCCATACACCGTAAATCCCCGCGACTCCAGCATTCGCTTGGCCCGATAGATGTGATATCCGTCGCTCACCAGGATCGCCGACCCGAGGTCCATCCGGCGCATGATCTCGGCCACCGCCGCCGTGCTGTGCGCCGTGCTCGCCCCTTCGGCCTCTACGATGACCGCCTCGGAAGGAACCCCCTGCCGCACCAGGTACGCCCTCCCGACATGCCCCTCGGTGTGGAAGATCTCGCCGCCCGGTCCGCCGGTCGTAAGGATTCGAGGCGCCAGCCCTTTCCGGTAGAGCTCGAGTCCGTGATCGAGCCGCGCTTTGAGCACCGGCGAAGGACGTCCGGAATACTCGGCCGCGCCCATCACCACGATCACGTCCGCCGGCCGCGCCTCGTCGATCGTCGATTGCTGCTCGATCTGACGCGCGATGAACGACAGGTACACGAGCGATGCCATGGCCGCCAGGCAAACCGCTGCAATGACACGTCCGAGGGCGCTTCTCTTTCCGGTACGCATCGAATTCGTACTAGGCATCCTACCCCGAAACACCGTGCCGCCGAAATACTCCCGCCGGCCGCAGCGTCTCCTTTGCATATCGCCCGCATTCGCCTCGGGCGACACTCACTCAAGAGGACGCGCGCCGGCCTCCGCCGGCTACAGCGCGGGGAAGGACGCGTAAATGCGACTGAAGCCAGTTCGAGAACAAGTCGTCGTGGTGATGGGCGCCTCCAGCGGCATCGGCCGAGAAACCGCCTTGCGATTCGCCCGCAAAGGCGCCCGCGTCGTCGCCTCGGCCCGTACCGCCCACGGCCTCCACTCGGTCGAGGAGGAGATCCGCTCACGCGGCGGAGAATGCGCGGTGGTGGTCGCCGACGTTGCCAATATTTCCCAGGTCAGAGCCGTCGCCGCACGGGCCGAAGAGCAGTACGGCGGCATCGACACCTGGGTTCACGCAGCCGGCGTCCAATTGTACGCCCCCTTCGAACAGACCACGCCGGAGGAATGGTTCCGCGTCATCGACGTCAACCTGAACGGCCAGGCCTACGGCGCGCTGGTGGCGCTCCCCTACCTGCGGCGCCGCGGCGGCGGGGCCTTGATCCACATCACCTCGATCGAATCCCGCCGCCCCCTCCCTTACCAGGCCGCCTACTCGGCCGCCAAACACGGCGTCAAAGCCCTCGTCGAAACCCTCCGCCTCGAACTCAAACACGAAGGCGTCCCCATCAGCGTCACCGAAATCATCCCGGGCAGCATCGACACCCCACTGTTCAACAAGGCCCGCACCAAGCTCGGAGTCAAGCCCAAGGGCCTCGCCCCCATCTATCCCCCCGAAAGCGTCGCCGACGCCATCCTCTACGCCGCCTCCCACCCCTGCCGCGACCTCGTCGTCGGCGGAGCCGCCAAGATGATCGCCATGGGCGAGAGCCTCTCGCCCCGCATCATGGACAACCTCCTCGAACGCTACGCCTTCGAGGGCCAGCGCACCCGCCAGCCCAAGTCCGAGGAAGGCCCCGACGCCCTCTTCGTCCCCATGGATGACGACCGCATCCACGGCGACCTCAGCGCCCGCACCCGCAGCGGCAGCATGTATACATGGATGGAAACCCACCCGTGGGCCGTCCCCGCGCTCGGACTGACCGCTCTCGGAGCCTTCGCCATGATGGCCGCCGGCGAAAAGGAAGCGCCCGAACGGGTCCGGCCCCGCGAATCCCGCCGCCGGCCGGCCCGCCGACTGACTGAGCGGTGAGTTTGAACGAGCGGTTGCCCGAATCTCCGCCCATCCGCCAACCGTGCTAACTTGAATTGGCACGGGGCATGGGCGTTCCGGGACAAACCATCGAAGCCATTTCGAGCGGCAGAAACCCGCTCCTCAAGGAGATCCGCCGAGCCGCACACCGCGGCGCGCTCACACCCGACGGCTGCGCGGTCGCCGAAGGCTTCCACCTGCTCCGCGAAGCCCTCCGGAGCCGTACGCCCGTCAAAGCCATCCTCCACGCCGAATCCGCCGCCCCCGAGGTCGATCGCGAACTCACCACAACCCCGCCCCTCCGCCGCATCGTCCTCCCCGATAGGCTCTTCCACGAAATCGCCACCACCGAGCACAGCCAGGGCGTCATCACCCTCGCCGCCCCTCCGCACTGGGACTGGGACCACCTGCTCCCCACCCGCCCCCTGCTTCTCGTGCTCGACGGCCTCCAGGACCCCGGCAACGCCGGCGGCGCCGTCCGCCTCGCCGAAGCCTTCGGAGCCACCGGAGTCGTCTTCGCCAAAGGTTCCGCCCACCCCTGGAACCCCAAGACCCTCCGGGCCTCCGCCGGTTCGCTCTTCCGCGTCCCCATGCTCGCCGGCGTCGAACCCACCGAAGTTCGCACCCGCCTCGAATCCGCCGGCATCGACCTCTACGCCGCCATGCCGCGCGGGGAAACCCTCCTCGGCGACGCCGACCTCACCCGCCCCGCCGCCTTCATCATCGGCAGCGAAGGCCGCGGCGTCAGCGAGACCTTCCGCCTCGGACTGCGCACCCTCCGCATCCCCACCGAAGGCGTCGAGTCCCTCAACGCCGCCATGGCCGCCGCAGTCCTGCTCTACGAAGCCCGCCGCCAAAGGATGGAGCGCCCGTGAGCCTCTTCGACTCCGCCCCGCTCCCCGAAACCGACCGCAAGCGCCCCCTCGCCGAGCGCATGCGCCCCGAAACCATCGACCAATACGTCGGCCAGGAGCACATCCTCGCCCCCGGCAAGCCCCTCCGCGCCCAGATCGACCGCGATGAGCTCTCCTCCCTGATCCTCTGGGGACCGCCCGGCGTCGGAAAAACCACCCTCGCACGCCTCATCGCCCGCGCCACAAAGTGCGACTTCATCCCCTTCAGCGCCGTCCTCAGCGGCATCAAGGAAATCAAGGCCGTCATGGCTGACGCCGAACGCTCCCGCCGCCTCGGCCGCCGCACCGTCCTGTTCGTCGACGAGATCCACCGATTCAACAAGGCCCAGCAGGACGCCTTCCTCCCCTACGTCGAGCGCGGCGATATCATCCTGATCGGCGCCACCACCGAAAACCCGTCGTTCGAAGTAATCTCCGCCCTGCTCTCCCGCGCCAAGGTCTACGCCCTGCGCGCCCTCACGGTCCCGGAGATCGTCCTCCTGCTCGAGCGCGCCCTCGCCGACCCCGACCACGGACTCGGCGATCGCGGGCTCACCGCCCCCCGCGACCTGCTCGAACAGATCGCCATCTACGCCAACGGCGACGCCCGCTCGGCCTATAACTTCCTCGAACTCGCCGTCGCCGCCGCCAGCGGCCCCGAACTCACCCGCCAGGCCGTCGAGGACGCCCTCCAGCGCAAGATGCTCCTCTACGACAAGGGCGGCGAGGAGCACTACAACCTTATCTCCGCCCTCCACAAATCGGTCCGCTCCAGCGACGTCGATGCCGCCCTCTACTGGCTCGCCCGCATGCTCGAAGCCGGCGAAGACCGCCTCTACCTCGCACGCCGCCTCGTCCGCATGGCCGTCGAGGACATCGGACTCGCCGACCCGCGCGCCGTCGAACAGGCCATCGCCTGCATGCAGACAGTCCACTTCCTCGGCGTCCCCGAAGGCGACCAGGCGCTGGCGCAAGTCGCCATCTATCTCGCCGTCGCCCCCAAGTCGGACGCCGCCTACCAGGCTTTCAACCGCGCCCGCGCCGAGGTCCAGAACCGCATGGCGGACCCCGTCCCGCTCCACCTCCGCAACGCCCCCACCCGCAGCATGAAGGAGTGGGGCTACGGCGCCGGCTACCAGCACGCCCACCAGCAGGAGGACGCCGTCACCGGAATGCCCTGCCTCCCTGACGCCCTCCTCGGCCGGCAATACTACTACCCGGCCGGCCGCGGCATCGAGAAGCGCATCGCCGAGCGCCTCGACGAACTGCGCAGGCTCCGCGAAGCCCGCCGGACCAAACCCGCTCCCGAGCCTACTTCTGAGCCGTCACCGTAATTTCAATCCGCGCCGGACCCACCAGTTTCGCCACCCCGACCGTCGTCCGCGCCGGCCGTGGCTCCTTGAAATACGTGGTGTAGACCGAATTCATCCGCTGGAACATCTCCATATCGGTCAGGTATACCTGCACGGCGACCACGTCCTGAAACCCGTAGCCGGCCTCCTTCATAATCACCCCGATGTTATCCAGCGTCTGCCGCACCTCGGCCTCGAACTCCTTCGGGTAGTCATTGGTCTTAGGATCCCGGCCGACCTGGCCCGAGACGTACAGCGTCCCGTTCACCAGGATCGCCGGGCTGAACGGCGCATTCGGCGAACTGCCCGCCGGACGGATCACCTTGCGGTCGGCCCCCAGCAGGCACGCGGCTGCCAGAATTGCGATTGCGATTCCCTTGTAAAGTCGGTTGGACATAGAAAAGATCATACAGGACTCACCGTATAACGGCCTTGGTACCCCCGTACCAACGAAATTGCAACGAAACGGCTATTGTCCCGTCACTATCCGGACGCCATCCTGAGAATGTACCTGGTTGACGCGCTATGGAACTGAAATCGACACCGGACACCGCACACTTCTCACGCCCTCATCATACGGAGCGCCGCGCAGCAGACCGCTTCCCCATCGAACGCGAGGTTCGCTACAAGCTCCTCAGCAAGAAGTACGGAGCGGAAGCTGGCGAGGGGCTCACCATCAATGTAAGCAGCAAGGGCGTGCTGTTTCGCACCTCCGACGTCCTGATCCCCGGCAAGCGGCTCGAACTGGCCATCAGTTGGCCCGCCCAGCTCAACGGAACATGCCCCCTCAAACTCGTGGCGCGCGGGCGCGTGGTCCGCTACCAGGACGGCATGGCCGCCGTCGAGATCCAGCAGTACGAGTTCCGTACCCAGGGTGCCCAGGGCCTCACCATCTGACGACGTTTTTTCCTCCGTAGGGGCGGCGCCGTCCGCCCCAATCCCTCCCACCTCCGGCTATCCTGAAGCGATGCGTACCCGCCTGGAGCGCTACTTCGAGTTCGAAAAGCTCGGCGCCAACTGGAGAACCGAGACCCTCGCCGGCTTTACCACTTTCATGACGATGGCCTACATCGTTTTCGTCAACCCGTCCATCCTCCAGGAAGCCGGCATGCCCTTCGGAGCCGTCCTCGCCGCCACCTGCATCTCGGCCGCCGCCGGCAGTTTGCTCATGGGCGCCTTCGCCCGCTACCCCATCGCCCTCGCCCCCGGCATGGGGCTCAACGCCTACTTCACCTACACCGTCGTCCAGGGCATGGGAGTCCCCTGGGAGACCGCCCTCGGCGCCGTCTTCCTATCCGGCATCGCCTTCCTGCTCCTCACCGCCCTCGGCCTCCGCCAGTTGCTCGTCGCCGCGATTCCAACCCAACTCTACGCCGCCGTCGCCGTCGGCATCGGCCTCTTCATCGCCCTCATCGGATTCAAGAACGCCGGCATCGTCGTCTCCCACCCCGCCACCATGGTCACGCTCGGCGACCTCCGCGCGCCCGATACTCTCCTCGCCGTCGCCGGACTCCTCCTCATGGCCGCCCTCCTGGCCTGGGGGATCCGCGCCGCCATCCTCCTCGGCATCCTCGCGACCACCGCCCTCGGGGCCCTCGCCGGACTCGTCCAATGGCAGCCCGGCGCCGCCGCCACCCTCTCCGCCATCGACGCCACCGCCTTCCGCCTCGACATCCCCGGAGCCCTCAAGCTCGGACTCGCCGAAATCATCTTCGTCTTCCTCTTCGTCGACCTGTTCGACAACATCGGAACCCTCGTCGGCGTCGGCAAAAAGGCCAACCTCTTCGACAGCGCCAGCCGCATCCCCCGCATCAACCGCATCCTGTTCGCCGACGCCGCCGCCACCGTCACCGGCTCCCTCGCCGGCACCTCCACCGTCGTCAGCTACATCGAAAGCGCCGCCGGAGTCTCCGCCGGAGGCCGCACCGGCATCCCCGCCGTCGTCGCCGGACTCCTCTTCCTCCTCGTCCTCTTCATCGCCCCCGTCATCGGAGCCATCCCCGCCGCCGCCACCGCCCCCGCCCTCATCCTCGTCGGAGCCCTCATGATCTCCCACGCCGCCGAGATCGACTGGACGAACCCCCTCACCGCCGTGCCCTCCTTCCTCACCATCACCGCCATCCCCCTCACCTTCAGCATCGCCAACGGCCTGGCCTTCGGCTTCACCGCCTACACCCTCCTCCACATCCTCCGCGGCCAATGCCGCAAAATCAGTTGGCTGGTCTACGCCCTCACCGCCCTCTTCGTAATCCGCTTCTACTACCTCGGAGCCGGATAGCCGGGCGCGCACACAATAAAAAAGCCGCCCCCAAAACGAGAGCGGCGGAGTCGAAGGAGCGCGAAACTGTAAAGTCTAGAATCGGATTCGGGCGTTGGCCAGCATCCACCGCGCACCCGGATCGGTAAAATTACTCCCAAACGCCGGACTATTCATCAAAGCCACCGGATTCCCGAAGTTCCGCTGGTTCCACAGGTTCACCCAGTGCCCGCTCAGCTCCAGCTTCCAGCGTTCGGTCATCGAAACCGTCTTCCGCAGCGAAAAGTTCCAGTTCTGGAAGCCCGGCCCCCGGAACGTATTCCGCCCGAGGTTCCCCCCGCCCGGCATCGAGTTCGCCAGCGGCGACCCCGCCGCCGTGAGCGGCGTCACGAAGATGCCCGTGCCATGAATCGGCGTCGTGAAGCTCCGCAAATTCCCGGTCACCGGATCGGGCGCGAAAATCCCCGCCGGATTGTAGTCCGGCCGCGCCGACGCGTTCACGCCCACGCCCGCCGAATCCACCCCCGTCCGGATCGTGAACGGCTGCCCCGACTGCGCCTCCATCGTCCCGCTCATCGACCAGTCCGCAAAAACCGCCCGCACAACCGGGCTCTGCAGCGCCGGAGCATGGAACCACGGAATGTCATACGTGTAATACACAGACACCCGATGCGGCCGGTCAAACGCCGATCGCGACCAGTCGTTCCGGTAATTCCTGAAGTCCTGCGGCACCTGTGGCGTCGAAGCCGTCAGCTCCACCTGGTTGTACGCCTCATCCCCATCGCTGAAGTTGGCGCTCCACGTATAGTTGCCGCCGATCAGCAGCCCCCGCGCGAACTTCCGGTCGAACCGGACATAACCCGCATGGTAGTCGGCCCAGGCCGAAGGCTCGATCAGCACCCGCGACCCCCAGGCCGGATTCACCCGCCGCGCCTGCAACCCCGGAATCGCGTTCGGATTGCGCGCCGCAATCACCTGCGCCGCCTGCGCCTCCGTCAGCGTCCCCGGATTCGCCTGGCTCTGCCGGATCCCGTGATACGACCGCGCCCCCGCATAGCCGATCTCAAACACGTAGTTCTGCCGCACCCGCCGCTGGATCGAGAAGCTGTAGAAATGCGTCGTCGGATTCTGCGCCTCCGTCGGCACGTTCACGAACTGCACAAACGGATTGAAGCTCTGGTTCATCGGCGGCGCCACCGGACTCGGATACGCATTCACCAGTTGCGTCCGGTCAAGCATCGGCGTATAAACCCGCGGGAAATTGTTCGCGGCCGACTGCAGCAGGTTCAGAAACAGCACGTCGTAAGCGATCCCGTATCCACCCCGGATTACCGTCTGGCCGTCCCCCAGCAGCTTGCCCAGCACCCCCGACCTCTCCCCCGGACTGTACGCAAACCCCAGCCGCGGCGCCCAATTATTCCGGTCCGGACGCGTATCGCGCGGCACCCCGGCCGCCGCGATCGTCTCATCCGCCGCCCCGAAGAACCCGAACGGGATCGTCGTGTACTCATACCGCAGCCCCAGGTTGATCGTCAGGTTGCGCGTCGCGCGCCAGTCGTCCTGGATGAAATAGGAGTGGCTGTTCTGCCGCGCGTCGAACGTCGCGGTCCGCACCGCCTGCACCAGCGTCGCCGGACGATTGTTCATAAAATCCGCGAAGCTGTCGAACGTCCACGTTCCCTTCGTATGCTGCCCGCTCTCGTTGAACAGCGCCGTCCGCCGGAAATCCATCCCCATCCGGAGCGAATGCCGCCCCATCAGGTAGCTCGCCGTGTTCTGAAACTGGTAGGTGTCCTGCCTACGCAACTGCGGAAAGTTCGCCTGCCCCCCGACCATGAAGAAGCCCCGGATATCCGTCGTCGGCGTCGTCGGGTCGTTCTCCGGCAGATCGTTGGTCGCCCGCACGTAGCTGAACCGCGCTTCGTTCACAAACCGCGGCGAGAAGGTGCGGATATGGCTCAACGCATGGTTCTGCCGCATCACGTCATTGGCCGCGCTGAAGCGGTCGCCGAATCCGAGATTGCTCGCCACGTTCGGCTGGAATCGCCGGTCGAACTGCGCCCGGTAGCCCAGCACGTCCCGCGTCGTAAGCTGGTGGTCGATCCGCGTCGAGCCGTACCACAGGTCCGCCGGACTCCGGCCCGGCATCCGTGCCTGTCCGAACTCCACCGGCACCCCGTTCACCGGCACCATCACCCGGCTCTGGAGCGCCGAAATGCTCCTGTGGACCTCCGGCAGGAACCCGATCGCCGCCAGCGCCGCCTGCCGGCTCTCCACCGTCTGGTTCGGACCCAGCGGCAAATTCGACAGCGCCGCGAATCCATCCGGCGTCGGAATCGTCACCGGCGTCGCGTTCCGCGCATCCGGCGTATCCCGATACCGGTTCGTCTCGACCAGCGCGAAGAAGAACGTACGGTCCCGCACGATCGGCCCGCCCAGCGCCCCGCCGGCCTGGTTCTGCACGAACCGCGGATTCTCGGTCAGGTTGCTCCGCTTGTTCAGCAGGCTCACCGGCTCCATCCAGTTGGCGCGGTAGTAGTTGAACGCTTCGCCGTGGAACTCGTTCCCGCCCGAGCGCGTGATCACCTGGATCTGCCCGCCCGTATTCCGCCCGAACTCTGCCGAGTACGCCTGGGTCTGGATGTGATACTCGGAGATCTGCTCCGGGATCACCCGCAGGTTCGCCACCGCCACGCCGGGGTCGTTGTTGTCGATGCCGTCGATCAGGAAATTGTTGTTCCGCCCGCGCTGCCCGCCGGCCGAGATCTGCGACGACCCCGCCGTCCGCGTCACCAGAGGCGACAAATACGCGAGCTGGTTCACATCGCGCGCATAGATCGTCAGCGGCAGCGTCCGCACCAGCCGCTCATCCACGCTGAATCCGATCGTGGGCGTCGCTTTCGACAGGTCCACGCCCGCCGGAGCCTCCTCGACCGTGACCACCGAAGCGGTCGGACCGATCGCTAGCGTCTCCTTCAGCACGACCTCTTGGGCCGGCTCCACCCTGACGCTTTCCAATCGTTTAGGCGCAAAGCCCTCTTTGGAAAGCTCAACGGTATAGATCCCTGGGTCGAGCGCCGGAACCCGGAAGGTTCCGGTCCGGTTGGAAATCGTGGTTCGCTCAAAATTGGCGGCTTGGCTTACGACGCGCACAACCGCGCCGTCAATCACCGCGCCGCTTATATCTTCGACGGTTCCGGAGATCACGCCGCGGGAGAGTTGCGCGCTCGCGATGCCGGCGAGGAGGAGTATTAGCGTCAGTAGCTTTCCGGGGTGCATTCTAAGGTACTCTCACCGATTCTGCCAGTCGATCCCCCGCGTCTATCCCAAACAGAAACGCAGGAATATGTCTCACCAACCAGCTAATCGTCTGAAGGCCCCCGATGTGTTAGGGTGATTACGATTTTTTTACGCGAGAGAGTCAACTATAAGAATTATTTATGGACCGATTAGGGTGCATGGCAAAACTGGAGGAGTTCGCTGGCTTCGCGCCGGTCGCGGACGCGCGCTATCGATCCGCACGGCTCGGATACAATCGATCCTGTGCTGCCCAATCGATCGATGCCACACAGCACGCTGATTCAAGGAAGACGCGCCCATGACCGCCCCTAACCACCCCGGGCGCACGCCAGGAAGGAACCCCCTACAACACCACCGCCGCGGCCAGCGTCACCGGGGACCGGTCAATCTTCAACGGGTTCCGCAGCGCCCGCCCGAACCCCTCGAATTCGATCGCCATCACGTCCCCTTCGGCCAGTTCCACGCCCTCGCCGAAGCTGAACGCGTCGGCGCCCAGGAAATGGATGTGCGCGTCGCCCGGCCGGCGATGCTGCTCGAACTTGAAATGGTGGTGCTCCAGGTTCGCCAGCGAGTGCGACATCTTCGCCTCCCCGGTGAAAATCTCCTTCGACCAGATCACCTCGCCGCCCCGCTCGATCTTCGTCACCCCAGGCACGCACTCGAACTCGCCGCCCGAAACCAGCTCCGGACCCAGCGCGCAGTTCCGCAGCTTCGAAGGCGCCAAATACAGGTAATTCTTCTTCTCATGCCGGTGGTCGGAAAACTCGTTCCCCACCGCCATCCCCACACGCCGAGGCACACCCGCCGGATCGATCACGTACAGACACGCAATCTCCCCCTCCTCGCCCCCGTCCTCCGCATACGCCGGCGTCACCAGCGGCTCGTTGTGCGCCCGCAAAATCGTGCCGCAGCCCTTGTAAAACCACTCCGGAGGCACGCCAATGCCGCCCCCCGCCGGCTTGCCGCCCTCCAGGCCCCAGCGGTACATCCGCATGCTGTCCGTGACCACCTCTTCCCCGCCGTGCATCGCCTGCCGGTTCTCCGCGCTCGCCTTGTGCGTCAACCCCGTCCCGCTCACCAGGCACCGCGCCGGCTCCACCGGATGGTCGAACGCCGGCAGCAGCCGCCACTCGGACCGCCCCGCATAGATCGGGTCATACTCCACCGCCTCACCCGACAGGTTCGCCTCCACCACCTGCGCCAGCGACTGCCCGGTCTCCATCGCCGCCTGCGCCAGCTCATACACCGACCAGTGACGGCCCAGAAGCCGCAGCTTCTCGCTCTCCACCAAAGCAACCCGGCGCCCCAGGCTCGCATGCGTAATCTGTGTGAGTCGAATCATAAGAGTAGACCTGAATTTGCTCAGTCTATCACCCCGACGGCCCCTTCAAAATTGACCCTTCCGCACGGATTGTGCTATGAATGAGAGTTCCCCGGGGATTCACCAGATGGACGCAGAGCAGAAGCCCCAAGGCACGCCCAAACCGGCCGCCGACGGATCCGCCGCTCCCTGGGACGACGACCTGACGGCACGCCTCGCCGAACTCGCGCCCGGCCAGATCGCCGAATTCTCCACGTACCTCGGCCAGAACTTCCTCGTCTGCGCCCCCGAAGCCGTCATCTCCATCCTCGAATACCTCAAGCTCGAAGAGGACTTCGACTACCTGGTCGATATCACCGCCGTCGACTACCCCACCCGCCCGGACCGCTTCGACCTCGTCTACATCCTCTACAGCCACCCCCACAACCGGCGCATCCGCATCAAGACCCGCATCCCCGAGGGCTACCGCCCCGAATCCGCCGTCGCCGTCCATCGCACCGCCGACTGGCTCGAACGCGAGGTCTTCGACATGTTCGGCATCGAGTTCGCCAACCACCCCAACATGCAGCGCATCCTGCTGCCCGAGGACTGGCAGGGACACCCGCTCCGCAAGGACTACCCGATCCTCCGGATGGATCACGCCTGGGTCCGCGAAAATCTCGGCATCGAGAGCGGGCAATGAACCCCGGCCCCGGCTCCACCTTCCTGGACTCCAATGAGCTGGTCCTCAACATGGGCCCGCAGCACCCCTCCACCCACGGCGTCCTCCGCGTCATCCTCAAACTCGACGGCGAAAAAGTCATCGGAACCGAGTGCGTCATCGGCTACCTCCACCGCGGCGTCGAGAAAATCGGCGAAAACCGCACCTACGCGATGTTCGCCCCCTACGTCGACCGCATGGACTACGTCGCGGCCGTCTCCAACGGGCTCGGCTACTGCCTGGCCGTCGAAAAGCTCCTCGACGTCGAAGCCCCGCCCCGCGCCCAGGCCGTCCGCGTCATCTTCACCGAGCTCAACCGCATCGCCAGCCACCTGCTCTGGCTCGGCACCCACGCCCTCGACGTCGGCGCCATCACGCCTCTCTTCTACACCATGCGGGAGCGCGAGGAGGTCCTCAAAATCTTCGAAAACTACTGCGGAGCCCGCCTCACCACCCACGCCTTCCGCATCGGCGGCCTCCAGTACGAGCTCTACGACGGCTTCGAGGAACAGGTTCGCACCTTCTGCGAGATGTTCCTCCCCAAAATCGACGAGTACGAGGAACTCCTCACCCACAACCGCATCTGGGTCGACCGCCTCAAGGGCGTCGGCATCCTCACGGCCCAGGAGTGCAAGGAGTACGGCGTCACCGGACCGCTCCTCCGCGCCGCCGGCGTCGCCTGGGACCTCCGCAAGGCCCAGCCATACTCCGGCTACGAGCAGTACGACTTCGATCTCCCGACCCGCCAGAACGGCGACAGCTACGACCGCTACATCGTCCGCATGGAGGAGATGCGCCAGTCCGTGCGCATCATCCGCCAAGCCGTCGAGCGCATCCCCTCGGGCCGCATCATCGCCAAAGTCCCCAAGGTCATCAAGCCGCCCGCCGGAGAGGTCTATGTCTCGATCGAAGCGCCCAAGGGCGAGCTTGGCTACTTCATCGTCAGCGACGGCTCGACGCACCCCTACCGCGTGCGCGTCCGCCCGCCGTCGTTCGTCAACCTCCAGGCCCTCGACCGCATGGCCCGGGGAGCGCTGGTTGCCGACGTGGTGGCCATTATCGGTACCATAGACATAGTGCTGGGTGAGGTGGATCGGTAAGTATGCGGAAACTCTTGCGAACAATATTCCTGGTGGACCTTCTCCAGGGGATGTGGGTCACGTTCCGCAACCAGCACCCGAAGAATATCTACACCGAGCAATACCCCGCCCAGCGCCCCCGAATCGCCGAGCGCTACCGCGGTGCGCCGCGTCTGAACATCAACCCCGAAAACGGCGAGACCCTCTGCATCTCATGTAACCTCTGCGCGATCGCCTGCCCGGAAAACCTGATCGTCGTGGGCAGCGAACGCAACCCCGAAACCCGGCGGAAAGATCTGACCACGTTCACGTACGATACGTCCCGCTGTATGTTCTGCGGCCTATGCGAGGACGCCTGCCCGGTGGATGCGCTGGAGCTGACTCAGGACTTCGAGTTAGCCGGTTACACCAGGGAGGGCGCCATCTGGGACCGGCAGATGCTCGAAGAAGGACCCAGGCCGACTCAATACAAGTGTTAGAAGGGAAGGCCACCGCCCGGTAAGGCGCGCCATGTGGATCGATACGCTTTTTTTCTACAGCTTCGCCCTGCTCATCCTGCTCGGCGCCGTCATGACGGTGACCCGCAGGAACGCCGTGCATAGCGGCATCTGGCTGATCGTGTCGCTGCTCGGCGTCGCGGGACTCTTCCTGCTCCAGCAAGCCGAGTTCCTCTTCGCCGTCCAGATCATCCTTTACGTCGGCGGCATCATGGTGCTGTTCCTGTTTGTCATCATGCTGGTCAATCTCGACCAAGCCGCCCGCGAGCGCCAGTTCAACCGGCAATGGCCCGTCGCCCTCGTCTGCGTCGCCGCCGTCGGCGTCCAGATGATCTATTTCCTGCACAAGGGCGCCGAAAATTTCCGGCTCGCCGCCCCGGCCCCGCCCGACCCCGGCGCAGCCGGCAACACCGAGCGCTTGGCCGACTTACTGTTTTCCGAGTATCTGCTGCCGTTCGAGATCGCCTCCGTGCTGCTGCTGGCAGCCATCGTCGGCTCGGTCGTCATGGCGAAGAAGAGGATTTGAGCGTGCACCCGATCACTCCCTTCCACTACATGGCCCTCAGCGCGGCGCTGCTGCTGATCGGAACCATCGGCGTGCTCACGCGCCGCAACATCGTCGTGATCCTGATGTCGCTCGAGCTGGTCCTGAACTCGGTCAACATCAACCTGATCGCCTTCTCGAACTATCTCAACGACCTCGCCGGCCAGGTCTTCGCGATGTTCGTCATCACGGTCGCGGTGGCCGAGGCGGCGCTCGGACTCGGCATCCTCATCGCGCTGTTCCGCAACAAGGGCACCGTGCTCGCCGACGAGGTGGATCTGCTCAGATGGTGAGCCTGCTCGACTACCTCTGGCTGATCCCGCTCCTACCGCTCCTCGGAGCCGCGTGGAGCGGTTTCGTCCGCGTAAAGCCCGGCCTCGTCTCGACCGGCGCCGTCCTGGCGTCGTTTCTGCTCTCGATCGGCGCCGTCCTCGAACTCGCGCGCACGCCCGAGAGCATCCACCAGTCGATCCACTTCACCTGGCTCGCCGGTATGCCCTTCCGCATGGCGGACGGCCGCATGGCCGTCTTCAGCGCCGACTGGGGCTTCTTGCTCGACCCGCTCAGCGCCCTCATGATCCTGGTGGTCACCGGAATCGGCTTCCTCATTCACGTCTACTCCACCGGCTACATGGCCCGCGACGAGGGCTACGCCCGCTTCTTCGCCTATCTGAACCTCTTCGTCTTCTTCATGCTGATGCTGGTGCTGGCGAACAACTACGCCCTGATGTTCGTCGGCTGGGAGGGCGTCGGGCTGTGCAGCTACCTGCTGATCGGCTTCTACTTCCAGAAGCGTGCCGCGGGCGATGCCGGCAAGAAAGCCTTCATCATGAACCGCGTCGGCGACGCCGGCTTCCTGCTCGGGATCTTCCTGATCTTCAGCCTCATCGGCTCCATCCGCTTCCTCGACGTCACCGAGGACCTCACCAGCGGCCGCTTCGCCGCCGAAACCGGCTTCGGTGTCCTGAGCATCGCGGCGCTGCTGCTCTTTCTCGGCGCCGCCGGAAAGTCCGCCCAGTTCCCGCTCTACACCTGGCTGCCCGACGCCATGGAAGGCCCCACGCCGGTCTCCGCCCTGATCCACGCCGCCACGATGGTGACCGCCGGCGTCTACATGGTCGCGCGATCGAGCGCTCTGTTCGTCCTGGCGCCCGAGGCCTCCGGCGTCATCGCGGTGGTCGGCGCCCTGACCGCAGTCCTCGCCGCGTCGGTCGCGCTCGTCCAGACCGACATCAAGCGCGTCCTCGCCTATTCGACCGTCAGCCAGCTTGGCTACATGTTCGTCGCCTGCGGCGTCGGCGCGTATTGGGTCGCGATCTTCCACCTGTTCACCCACGCCTTCTTCAAGGCGCTGCTGTTTCTCGGGGCCGGCTCCGTCATCCACGCGCTCGGCGGCGAACAGGACATGCGCCGGATGGGCGGCCTGAAAGACAAAATCCCCGTCACTTTCCGGACCATGTGGATCGCCTCGCTGGCGATCGCGGGCGTGCCGGGGCTGGCCGGTTTCTTCTCCAAAGACGAAATCCTCTGGCAGGCTTGGAGTTCGCCGCTCGGCTCGAAGACTCTCTACGCCGTCGGACTCGCGACCGCCTTCCTCACGGCCGTCTACATGTGGCGCCTGATGTACCTGACTTTTTACGGCCCATCGCGCGTCGAGCCCGAGACCGCCGCCCACATTCACGAAGCGCCTCTTTCCATGACCGCGCCGCTCGCGGTGCTCGCCGCCGGAAGCATCGCGGCCGGCTGGATCGGACTCGAGCACTGGCTCAGCCCCGCGCTCGTCCAGTCGGCAGCCCACCACGGCAGTACCGCCCTGTATGTGCTGATGGCCCTTGCGGCAGCAGTGGCCATCGGCGGCATCCTGTTGGCGCGCCGCTTCTACCTGACGCACCCGAAATCCTCCGCACGCTGGACCGGCGGCCCGCTCCATCGCGTCCTGGAGAACAAGTGGTACCTCGATGAGCTCTGCGATTTCCTCTTCGTCAACGGTCTCACGAAAACTGGCGGACGGCTCCTCGGCCTCTTCGACCGCCGCATCCTCGACGGAGGCGTCAACGGCGCGGGCTGGCTCGCGCGCTTCGTCTCGACCGTCTCGATTTGGTGGGACACGTGGATTGTGGATGGCCTCGTGCGCCTGACCGCGTTTTCCGCCAAGCTCAGCTCCTATCCGGCGCGCATCATCCAGACCGGGCAGATGCAGGCCTACGCCCTGGCCTTCGTCCTGAGCCTCGCGATTTTCCTGGGGTACTTCCTGGTTCGCTGACCTATGACCGATCATCTGCTCAGCCTGGTCCTGTTCACACCGCTCGCCGGCATGCTCGTGCTGCTCCTGCTGCCGTCGTCGCGGACAGGACTGATCCGGCTGTGGGCCAACGTCGTGGGACTCGCGGGCTTTCTGGTCTCGCTGCCGCTGGTGGCCCGGTTCGACAAAGACGCCGACGGCTTTCAGATGGTCGAGCGCGCCGCTTGGATTCCGTCCATCGGCGTGCAGTACCTGATCGGGATCGACGGCATCAGCCTGCTGCTGGTGGTCCTGACGACGCTGGTCGGATTTCTGGCGATCCTGTCCTCCTGGAGCGCAATCGACCGCCACGTCAAGCAGTATTACGCCATGTTCCTGCTGCTTCAGACGGGCATGATCGGCGTCTTCGTGGCGCTCGACCTTCTCCTCTTCTACGTCTTCTGGGAGCTGGTGCTGGTCCCGATGTACTTCATCATCGGGGTCTGGGGCGGACCGCGAAAGCTTTACGCCGCCATCAAATTTTTCCTTTACACGCTGATCGGAAGCGTCCTGATGCTGCTCGGCATCCTGGCCCTCTACTTCGAGCACTCCGCCCGGCACGGCTTCCCGACCTTCGAGCTCGTTCACTTGATGAATCTCGATCTGCCGCTGGCTAAGCAGCAGTGGGTCTTCTGGGCCTTCTTCCTCGCCTTCGCGATCAAGGTCCCGATGTTCCCGTTCCACACCTGGCTGCCGGACGCGCACGTCGAGGCGCCTACGGCCGGCTCCGTCGTGCTCGCGGCCGTGCTGCTCAAGATGGGAGCCTATGGATTCCTGCGTTTTTCGCTGCCGCTGCTGCCGAAGGCCTCGGCCGATCAGACGATCGTCCAGGTGTTGGCCGTGCTCTCGATCATCGCGATCCTTTACGGCGCGCTCGTCTGCATGATGCAGCAGGACTGGAAGCGGCTGGTCGCCTACTCCTCGGTGAGCCATCTCGGCTTCTGCACGCTCGGGATCTTCGCGCTCAATCCGAACGGCGTCGCCGGCAGCGTAATCCAGCAGATCAATCACGGGATCTCGACCGGCATGCTGTTCCTGATCGTCGGGTTCGCGTATGAGCGCCGGCACACGCGCGAAATCGGAGAGTACGGCGGAATCGCGAACGTAATGCCGAACTTCGCCAAGGTCTTCGCCTTCGCGATGTTCAGCTCGGCGGGACTGCCGCTGCTCAACGGCTTCGTCGGCGAGTTCACCATCCTCCAGGGCGCCTTCGAGGCCAACCGCATCTGGGCAGCTTTCGCCGTCCTCGGGATTGTCTTCGGCGCCGCCTATCTGCTCTGGCTCTACCAGCGAACGATGCTCGGAGAAGTCACGAACCGCAAGAACCTGGGCCTCCCGGACCTCACCCTGCGCGAGTGGGCCGTCTTTCTGCCCCTCATCCTCTGGGCGCTTTCGATCGGCGTCTATCCGAAGCCCTACTTCGACATCCTGGAGAAGCCGGTCGCCCAACTGGTCGAGCGCGTCAAGCCCGGCTACTACACGAGCCCAACCGCGGAGGCCAGCCTCCGATGAGCCAGTTTTACACCAGCACGGATCATTTCGTCCTACTGCCCGCCATCATGCTGGCGCTGTTCGGCTGCGCGATCCTGCTGTTCGACTTCCTCGTTTTCCCCGACCCCCGGCAGCGCAAGTGGCTCCTGCTGTTCGTCGCGCTCGGCGAATGCTTCGTGGGCCTCGCGCTCTGGCGCCAGCACGCCTTTCTCGCGGCGCACCAACTGCCCGAGATCACTGCCTTCCGCGGCTCGCTCACCATCGACGGCTTCGCGCTCTTCTTCAACTGGATTTTCCTTGCGTCCTCGCTGCTGGTCGCACTGGTCTCCTATCGCTACCTCGAAATCGAGGACGAGCATCACGGCGAATACTACGGACTAATCCTTCTGGCGCAATGCGGCATGTTCTTCCTGGCGGCCGGCGCCGACCTGATCACGATCTTCGTCGGGCTGGAGCTGATGGCGCTCTGCTTTTACATCCTGGTGGGCTTTCTCCGCTCGCAGCGCCGCTCCAATGAGGCCGCGATGAAGTATCTGCTGCTCGGGACGCTGTCGAGCGGATTCCTCGCCTACGGCTTCTCGCTGCTCTATGGACTCTCCGGCTCGACGAAGCTCCACGTGATCGCGGCGGCGCTGGCCGCGCGCGAAGTCTCGGATCCGATGGTTGTGCTCGCTCTCGTCACAACCTCGGCCGGCATGCTCTTCAAGATCGGGGCCGCGCCCTTCCACATGTGGGCGCCCGACGCCTACGAGGGCGCGCCGACCACGGTGACGGCCTATCTCTCGGTCGGCTCCAAGGCCGCCTCCTTTGCCCTGCTCCTGCGGATGCTCCTCGACCCGTTCGCCTCGCTCCGCGAGGTCTGGGAGCCGATTTTGGCCGCAGCCGCCGTCCTCAGCCTGACGATCGGCAACCTCGCGGCGCTGACCCAAAGCAACGTGAAGCGCCTGCTCGCCTACAGCTCAATCGCACATGCGGGCTACATCCTGCTCGGCCTGATCGCCGGCAATGAGACCGGACTCAAGGGCGTGTCGGTCTACGTCCTGGTCTACACATTCATGACTCTCGGAGCCTTCCTGGTGCTCGTTGCGCTGCGCCGAAGGAACGTGCTCGGCGAGGAGATGGACGACCTCTCCGGCCTCATGCAGAAGAGTCCCGGCTACGCCGTCCTGATGCTGATTTTTCTGCTCTCGCTGGCGGGGATCCCCCCGACCGCCGGATTCATCGGCAAGTATTTTATCTTCCAGGCGCTCGTCGAGGCCGGCTTCTACATGCTCGCCGCCGTCGCCGCGCTCTATGTCGCCGTCTCGGTCTACTACTACTTCCGGATCGTCCGGAGCATGTTCCAGGGCGACGCGCCCGCTTCGCCGCCGCTCGCCGCAGGATTCGGCCTTCGCCTGGCGCTTGGCCTCGCCGCCGTCCTGACCGTCGCGATGGGAGTCTATCCGGAACCGTTCCTGCAACTGGCCTACGCCTCGTTGCTGCGCTGATTCGTCATGGAAGCGATCTTCGAACATCCGCTCTTCGTACCGCTGGTCCTGACGGCCGCGATCATCCTGATCTTTCCTCTGGTCGCCGGCTATATCGTGCTGGTCGAGCGGAAGGTCCTGGCTGATTTCCAAGTCCGGCTGGGCCCGATGCGCGTCGGCCCGCACGGCCTGCTGCAACCGATTGCAGACGCTCTGAAGCTGATGCTCAAGGAAGATATTGTCCCGGCCAAGGCCGACCGGATGGTCTTCTGGCTCGCTCCCGTAGTCTCGACCTTTACTGCCCTGACGGCTTTCGCGGTGGTCCCGTTCAGCGAGCAACTGCGCGTCGCCGACGTCAACGTCGGGTTGCTGGTGATCTCGGCGATGTCGGCGGTCGGCATCCTCGGGATCATCCTTGGCGGATGGGCCTCCAACAGCCACTATCCGCTACTCGGGGCGCTGCGCAGCGCCGCGCAGCTTGTCAGCTATGAGATCGCCCTCGCGCTGGGCCTGGTCTGCGGGGTCATGTCGGCCGGCACCCTAAGCATGGTCGGGATGGTTCAGGCCCAGCAGGAGCGCCAGGTCTGGTTCGTCTTCGACAACTTCGGGTTCATGATCGTGCCGTTTATGATTTTCCTGATTGCCGCCGTCGCCGAACTGAATCGCGCGCCTTTCGATCTGCCGGAAGCCGAATCCGAGCTGGTCGCCGGCTTCCACACCGAGTACAGCGGCTTTCGCTGGTCGCTCTACTTCCTGGCCGAATACGCCAATATCTTCGTGATTTCGGCGGTGGCGGTGACGCTGTTCTGGGGCGGCTGGCTGCGCCCGTTCCCCAGCGTCGCGTGGCTCCGGTATCCGCTCGATTTCGCCTTCCCCGCCCTGCTGCTGGGACTTTCGGGCCTCGGTTGTTTCCCACTCGCGCGACGGCTGCCCGACCCGATTCACCGCCTCTCGCTCGCCGCGGTTGGAGCGCTCGTCACTGCCGCCGGCCTGAGCTTCCTGATTCCGGCCGTCAACCATGCCGTCATCGGGCTGTTCTGGTTCTTCTTCAAGGTGGGAATTCTGATTTACCTGATGATCTGGCTGCGAGGAACTTTCCCGCGATTCCGCTACGACCAGCTCATGAACATCGGGTGGAAGTGGCTGATTCCGATCGGGTTAGGAGCAATCCTTTTGAATGCCGTTCTGGGCCTGTTGCGCTAGCTCACCAGCGTCGGAAATCCCAGCAAAGTGTTGGGATCGAACAGGTGTTCCGGCATATATGCTTCCGGGGTCCACTCGGAACCGCGCCCGAACTCCAGTTCCATCAAGTATCCGAGTTCGTCCATCGAGCAGAATTTCACGACGGCCCGGAACTCCCGCCCCGCTGCATTGAGGCGAAGGCACGTGCCTTCCACTACAGGGAGGTCGGAGAGAAGCGTCGCGCCGGAGTGCCAGATCGATTCGAGATTCGCGACCATTGTTCTGGTCTGTCCCCATTCCGGGCTCCACTCGACAACGAGGAGTTCCGAACAGAGGAACTTTCTTTCCGGATACGCGGCGGTCATGTTTACTCCCTGCCTTGGGCCTTCGAAAGCAATCCAATCGCCAACCGCTAAACACTTGTAAAGAAAGGCTCGCTGGCGAGCCCTGCGGAGAACGCCAAACGAATTCTTACCGCGTAAAAACTACAATCCTTTCAGAATTTCAGCGCGTGCCGGCAGAGAAATCCTCAACGAAACATTTGTTACACATCAGAACAACATCGAAGCAAAATCCGCCTTGGGTCTGGCGAGAAGCGGTGCATTCAGGAAGTCGACCAGGGGCGCCATCGCGCGGAACCGTGTCGCGATCTCTTTTACGATCGCCGGGCTGGCCGCGGCTCCGGGGTCGAGGAGCACGTAGTAATACCACTGCTTGCCCCGGAGTAAGTCAGCGGCAGGGTGATCGGAAGGGAAACCTTTGGGCACGCGCGAGAGCTGGTCGCCCCGGAGCTCACCCATCAGGTTTCGAAGCTTCTTCGACCCGGTGAGCTTACGAAACTGCTCGTAGCGCTCGGCCAGGCGGTTCCGGATTGCACCCAACTGTTCTGGACCCGGCATGTAAACTCCGCCCGCAATCTCCACCTCCTTGTGCGAGACGCTGAAGTAAAGTCCCGCGCCGGTCTTCTTATCCAGACCCCGGCGCCAGAACATGGCGGCAATGTGCGTCTTGTAAGGCGTTTTATCCGAGCTGAACCGGGTGTCCCGGTAGATGCGATAGAGGCTCTTGGGCGGATCGACGATGTAGTCCGGCGCAAAGCGCGCCAACTCGGCGTTCACAACCGTCACCAGATCGAGCATCGGCGCCCGCAGGTGAGTCTCGAACAGCTCCTTTCTCGGCTGAAACCACTCGCGCCGGTTGTTCTTTTCGAGCCCGCGAAAGAACTCAAACGCCTCGCGCGAAAATCCCTGGAAACCAGACCTCATCGACACCGTCCTCTATAATTTAGAAGAATGTCCAGCACGGAAGAGACGCTGCGGAGTCTCGCCGCGATTCCTCACCTGAAAGTATCGCAGGGCGCCCTCCTTTCCGAACATACCCGATTCGGCATCGGCGGTCCGGCCGATCTTCTGGTGCAGTGCGCCGATCCCGGAGCCTTTGCCGAAGCCATTCGCCTGGTGCGGGCGAGCGGCAACGACTTCGTCATCATCGGCGGCGGAACCAACCTGATCGTCTCCGACGACGGCTTCCGCGGAATCGTTCTGCGCTACACGGCCGACAGGATCGAGAGCCAGGACCATCGCATCCGCGTCGATGCCGGCGCCGTTTTGCAGGACCTGGTCGATTTCTCGATCGCGCGGGGTCTGCGCGGACTGGAAACCATGACCGGCATCCCCGGCTCTGTGGGCGCGGCCATCTATGGCAACGCCGGCGCCTACGGCCACTCGATTTCCGAACGGATTGAAAGCGTACGCTTCTTCGACGGCAGTGGCGTCCGAACATTTGGCCATCCAGATTGCGACTTCCGCTATCGCGAGAGCATCTTCAAACGAAACAAAGAATGGATCGTCTTCTCGGCCGAGCTCGCGATGGAACCGGCCGACCCCGAAGCGCTTCGCAAGACCGCCGACGAGATTTTGGGCATCCGCAACCGCAAGTACCCGCCCACGATGAAGTGCGCCGGGAGCATCTTCAAAAACCTGCTGATCGCCGAACTGCCGGAGACGGCGCGCCGCGAGACGCCGCCCGAAGTCGTTCGCGAGGGGAAGGTCCCGTCGGCCTGGTTCCTGGAACAGGTCGGAGCGAAGGGTATGAGCAGCGGCGGGATTCGCGTGGCCGATTATCACGCCAACCTGATCTACAACGCCGGCGGCGGGACGGCGCGCCAGTTGTGCGAGGTGATCGCCGAGCTCAAGCGCCGCGTGCGCGAACGCTTCGGCTTCGAACTGGAAGAGGAGGTGCAGTACGTCGGCTTCGACGGCCGCCTCTCCTCCTGTCTCAGTCCGACGAAGTAGGGGCCGACTTGCGGGCCGTATCGAGCCGGCCGGTCTTCTCCAACCAGTGGCGGAACATGCCGGTGAAATCGCGGGGCGCCTGTTGAGTCCGCAGCTCCTCGACGCGATAGCGCATCTTCCGGCGCCAGTTCGGGTATTGCGCCGTGCTGCCGGGCAGGTTCTGCTGGTCCAGCTCCTTGGTGAGATCCTCCTGGTTGATGCCCATCAGCATCGACGGCGTGGAGGCGAGGAATCCGACGACCGCGTTGTGGAGCTCGCCGGTCAGCTCGGGGTAGTCGCGCACGGTGCGCGGAAATTCCGGCGGCATGAAGCCGGTCTCAAAGAGCAGGTCGAGCATTTTCTGTTTCTCGCCCTCGCGCTCGGCGCGTTGCGCATGGTAGCCAGCCTCGTCAAGCAGACCCGCCTGCCGCCGCGCCTCGATATCGCGGCCGATCCAGTACCCTGCAAGCGTCGGCAGATCGTGCGTGGTTGAGGAGACGAATGCCTGCTCGGGGTACTCGCCGGGATGGCGGAAGCGCCCGTCCGGATGCTTTTCGAAGTAGAACAGCCGGTAGCTGAGGATGCCGAAGCGCGCCAGTTCCTCGCGGATGTACGGCTCGACGGTTCCGAGGTCCTCGCCGATGACCAGGACCTGCGAGCGGACGCTTTCGAGCGCCAGAATCCGGATCAGGTCGTGGTAGTTGTCGTGGACATATGTGCCGCGGGCGGCCGGATGTCCGTCCGGAATCCAGAAGAGCCGGAAGAAGCGCATCACGTGGTCGATCCGCAGCGCGCCGCCGTGCCGGCAGTTCTTGCGGATGGATTCGGCAAAGAGCCGGTAGCCGTGCAGCCTGTGATACTCGGAGTTGGGTGGGGGGAAGGACCAGTCCTGCCCCTCGGGGGCGAAACTGTCCGGGGGCGAGCCCACGCGGCAGCCGGCGACGTAGTAAGGGCGGTGCGCCCAGAGGTCGGAGCCGAAGCGGTCGGTCGCAAGAGCCAGGTCGTGGTAGAGCCCGATGGAAAGCCCCTTTCCGCGGGCGTAACGGTGCGCCTCGGCGAGCTGAGAATCGAGCTGCCACTGGATGTATTTGTAAGCGAGTACCAAGCGCCAGTGCCGCTCGGCGAAGGCGCGGGTCGCCTCCGAATAGGGGTCGTGGTACTCAGCAGGCCACTGGGTCCAGAGCCAGACGTTGCGGTCCCGCTTGTGCATCACCTCGTCGAGCGCCGAGGAGACGGCGAACAGGTGGAGCAGCTCGCCTTCGCGCTCGCACCAGTCGTGGAACTCCTGGGCGCGGCGCGTATTCTTCCTGTACTCGTCGCGGAGAAACGTGCGGAACAGAAGTTTGAGAAACCGGAGCTTGGTCCGGCTGACCTTCTCGTAGTCGACGAATTCGGCGGCCCGCATCGCCGCGAGTTCCTGCTGAAATTTGTGGCTGCTCATCAGCGCCAGGGCCTTCGGGGTGCGCCGGAAGTCCTCGACGCGCTCGACGTCGATATAGAGGAAGTTCCGATAGTAGGTGCAGTTGGGAAGGTACGGGCTGGTGTTATAGGGCGTCCGGTTATGGATGGCGTGCAGGGGGTTGAGTCCGATAAAGCTGCCGCCCATGTCCTCGGCCACCCAGTCGGCCAGCCGGTGCAGGTCGGTACAATCGCCGCAGCCCCAGTTGCGCTCCGAGCGCAGCCCGTAGAGACTGACAGTGACGCCGGCCGCTTTCCCGCCGTTATCGAGCGGAGCGGGACGCCAGGCGCGGTCGGGCGTGATGATCAGGCGGCAAACCGACTCCTGCCCTCCGACCGAGACCGCCAGGTCGTGATAACCGAGGCGCAGGGGCGAAGGCAGCGGAATCCGCTTGCGGACGAAGCGGCGGCCGCGCATCTCGGCCGTCGCCGTCGCGGGGCGTCCGGCAAGGGCGACTTCGGAGACCGAAGGCCGTGCGTCTTCCCAGCGAAGCTCGTAGTGCAGCGAGCCTTCGGCGTACTCCGCCGGGATGCTGACCTCGAGTTCCGCCGGCTGAAGGTTCTCGCTGATCACCAGGGCCGGTGGAAGCGGCCGGCCCCAGTCCTGCCATATGCGCTCCTCGGCGGCGCCATCCAGGCTCTCCCGGCTTGTCGGGTCGACGCCGAGCGAGGCAAGGATCCCCTGCTTCACATCGTGCGCGGTCGTGTGGTGGTTTCCCCAGATGTCCCAGTAATCGGGCTGTATACCCCACAGCCGGGCGGCGCGATCCAGCGCCTGATCATAGTTTTCCGAGGAGGTGAAGGTAAGGTGGGCTGTGCTCATGACCCTACTTTCGATTCTAGCCCGTTGTGGGATAATCTAGAGGAGAGCGTTATGGAAAAAAGACTCGAGTTCGGCGAAGCCCCGCAGGATCTGTTCGCGCGGATCGATAACGAATACGGGCACGATCCCGGCGAAGGGATCGTCCTGACGACCGTCGACACCGCCATCAACTGGGCGCGAAAGAACTCGATCTGGCCCATGACCTTCGGTCTTGCCTGCTGCGCGATCGAGATGATGGCGATGAGCGCATCGCGCTTCGATATCTCGCGGTTCGGCGCCGAGGTCTTCCGCGCCACCCCGCGCCAGGCCGATCTCATGATCATCGCCGGCCGCGTCAGCAACAAGATGGCGCCAGTGGTCCGCCAGCTCTATCAGCAGATGCCGGAGCCCAAGTGGGTGATCTCGATGGGCGCCTGCGCCACATCGACCGGCGTCTTCAGCAATTATGCGCTCGTTCCGGTGAACCAGGTTATTCCGGTGGATATCTATGTCCCCGGCTGCCCGCCGCGTCCCGAACAGCTCATATACTCGATCATGCTGTTGCAGAAGAAGATCGAGGCCGAGCGCGGCACGCTGCTGAAGGTTCTGAACCTGGCCTGAGCGAGTCCGTCAAAAAAAGTCTCAAGAACCGGATTTTGTAAACGATAAGGCACCATGGGGCGGGTTGTCCCCAAGGAGCGTACGATGAATTCCGGTTCCATTGAACTTCGTCTGCAACCGCCGGTTGCAGTGCCCGCTACGCCGATCACTCCGGAGATTCGCGAGGAGCAGCGCCAGTTGATTCAAGCGATCCGCGCGATTAACCGACTGGAGGTCTTCGGCGAGAACAGTGAGATTACCTTCGCCTTTGATCGAGAGAGCCGCCGCGCGATCGTTCGAATCATCGATACGGAGACGCGCGAGGTGATCCGGCAGATTCCCGCGGAGTACATTCTCCGGATGGCTGAGCATCTGCGCACAAATGCCGGCGGATTTTAGTAGGAACGCGTCCTTCGCTGCCGATAAGGAGTGTGAGGGACAGAATGCAGGGGAATGCTTACGATTCGTACCTGGAGACGAGGATCCTTTCGGCCGACGCACTGGAGTTGGTTGAGATTCTCTACAGCGCCGCGATCGAGTCGATCGTCGAGGCCCGGCGGGCCTTAAGCGCGGGCGACATTGCGACGCGCTCGCGCCAGATCGGCAAGGCCATGGCGATTCTTGGCGAGTTGGCGCTCTCGGCTGATCGGGAGAAAGGCGGCGAGATCGCGGACAATCTCATCGAACTCTACGACTATTCGATGCGGCGCCTGACGCAGGCCAATGTCGAACAGATCGAGCCGCCTCTGGTTGAAGTGGAAGGACTGCTCCGCACGCTTCTCGATGGATGGAAGCAGTGCCGGGCTGCGGCGCCGGTGCACTCGCCGGCGGCATCCTGCTACCAGGAGACGCCCGCCTACGAGTCCGTCAGTCATCTGGGCTGACCGAGGCGCCCTGCGCCGATTCAAGCCCGTCGACCAGCATTCGGGCCATTCCCAGTCCGCCATTCGCAGCCAGCACTTGCGCCAGTTGCTCCTCGGCGAACTCCATGAGCGATGCGGCGGACTGGTCGTCGCCGGTTCCCATCCAGCCCGCGCCGGCCCCGTCCTCACGCATCGCCCGCAGCATCTGGGCGATCAGCAGCGCCTCGAACTGCCGGGCCGCTTCGCGAATGGTCTCCGGATCGTCCCGCTTACCGTTTATGCGCTCCGGCTGCTGGGCGAGCAGCATCGGAGAGACAAACCCGATTCCCGACATTGTCTAAATCACCTCCAATTCGGCCTCCAGGGCCCCGGCTGCCCGCAGGTTCTGCAGAATCGCGATGATGTCGCGGGGCGTCGAGCCGATCGCCGTCAGCCCGCGCACCAGCTCATCCACCGTCGCGCCCTGCTGCAGCACCAGATTGCGCGCCGGTTCCTCCTTCACCCCTACTCCGACCTCCGGGACTACGACCGTTGTGCCTTCGGAAAAAGGACGCGGCTGCGAGACCGTGAAGGTCGTTTGGATTTCGACCGAGAGGTTGCCGTGCAGGATCGCGACCGGCGAGATGCGCACCTCCTTGCCCATCACGATCGTGCCCGTCCTCTCATTGATGACGATTTTGGCCAGCCGGTCGGCGTCGACCGCCAGGTTTTCGATCTCAGCGAGAAATTCAACCAGACGCCCTTCGTACTCGCCCGGCGCCTGGACCGAGACCAGGGCAGAGTTTTCGGCGCGCGCCACCGCCGCTCCGGTTTCGGCGTATTTGCGGTTGATCGCCTCGGCCAGGCGCGCGGCCGTCGTGAAATCGGCCTGCCGGAGTTGCAGACGGAGCCGCGAACCGGCCGCGATCACCGACGGCGCGGCGCGTTCGATGATCGCCCCGTTGGGGACGCGTCCAGAGGTGGGATGATTGACGGTCTGGTTGTTATTGGCCCGGCCCGCGACGAAGCCTCCGGTGACAACGGCGCCCTGGGCGACCGCATAGGTCTGGCCGTCGGCGCCGCGGAGCGGCGTCAGCAGGAGCAGCCCGCCCTGGAGATTCGTTGCGTCTCCGATCGCCGCCACGCTGACATCGATTCGCGCGCCGGTCTGGCCGAACGGCGGCAGGTTGGCCGTCACCATCACGGCGGCCGTATTGCGGACCAGAATCGCTTCCGGCGCCACCGAAACGCCCATCCGCTCGAGCAGATTCGCCAGCGTCTGCGCCGAGAAGACGGTCTGGCGCTTGTCGCCGGTTCCGGCCAACCCGACCACCAGCCCATAGCCGAGCAACTGGTTGTCACGCACCCCTTCGATCGTCGCCAGTTCCTTGATTCGCGTCGCCGCGCGCGCGGGAAAGGGCAGCAGGAGGAGAAAAATTAAACACAAGGACGTTTTCAGCATCGCAATCAGAACGGCAGCAGTCCCATCAGAATCCGGTAGAGAATGAACGGGCGCCGGATCGCATCGCCCACCACGCCGCGCCCGTTGATCTGGACTTCCAGGAAGGCGAGGCGGTCCGAGCGGATCTGGTTGCCCGGCGTCAAGTCGTTCCAGCGAAGGACGCCCCGCAGCGTCACAAGCTGGCGCTCCGAATTCACGGCAATCTCCTTCGATCCCTCGACCACCAGATTGCCGTTCGGCAGCACGTGGGTGACGCGGGCCGAAAGCGTCGTGGTGAGAAGGGTTTCGCGCGTGGTCTCGCCCTGCCCCTTCAGGTCGGACTGCGACTGCAATCCCAGCAGGTCGCGGAACGGGCCTGCCGCCTTCACCGGGCCGGCCAGAGCATCGATCGAACCGCGCGCCGACGACTTGCGCGAAGAACTGGTCACGCCGCGCGCGATCGCCGAGGCGCGGTCGGTCACCACAATGGTGACAATGTCGTTGACCTGCGCGGCCCGCAGGTCCCGAACGAGATCCGAGTAGCGCCCCCCGTCCATGTAGGTCGAGCCGGGCGGAAGCCGCCTCTGTTCGTCGAGGGCGTGGGCCTCGGCTTCGCGTAGAAAGATCTCGATGGGAGAAGGCGGCGGCTCCTTCTCGCCGGCCCGCATTCCCACGGTCAACATCATCAGCAGCAGAATCCGCATAGGTCAGTTCTTCCAGGCCTCCACGACAGCGCGGCCCGGGCCATCGACGCGGGCGCGGAACCGGCGGCCGCTCTCGGGATTCCGTAGGACGACGAAATCGCCTTCCCGGCCCGAGGCTTCGGCCTTGGCCGACAGCTTCAGGGCTGCGCCTCCGCTCCGCACCTCGACCGTGATGGTCTCGCCGGCGCGCACCAACGCCGGGGCGTTCAGGGCGGCCAACGGGACGGGCTCGCCGCGCGCGATCGACCGGCGCGGCGCCTGCCCGGCGACCTCCTCGATCGTTACAGCGACCGGCATCGCCGCAGGAAACTCCTCCCACTCGCCGAGGGCGATCTGTCCGGCTTCGATCGGCTGTCCCGCCGCCAGATCCTCGACCGCAACCACGCCGCGCCGCTTGACGCTCAGGCGCACGCGGGCCCAGATCGGCGCCGTCTGCCGGCTCCCGTAGACGACGCGCCCGCGCCAGATCACCTCGCCCTCCGGCGTAGTTGGGCGGCTGAGCCCGGCGAAGCGGAACTCGATCGTTCCTACCGGCACAGGATGGCGCGGGAACTCCCGCACCTCGATCCGGCACTCGATCTCGCCCCCCAACTCGCGCATCATCGCCTGCCGCATTGCCGCCTCGATCTCTTCGCGCGTGACGCTGCGGGTCGCCCGCTCCACGCAGACCGGCGCGACAGGCCCGGCCAACGACAGGCCATGGCGAGCGACCAACCGTTCGAGTTCGGGGATCTGGAATGTCCGGACGGCCCCGGCCAGCGGCGCGTGCGCCAGCCGCAAATCGCCCGCCAGCGCGCCGAACGCGGGGATGGCGCCAGCAAGATCGGCGGCAAAGATCGCGTCGCCGGTTACCGCGATACATCGGCCGGCGGCGTACGATGCGCCCGAGCAAAGCAACCACATCACAACGGTCGTCGTCCTCATCGCGTCAGATTATTTACTTGCTGGTACATCTCGTCCGCCGCCCGCACGACCTTCGAGTTCGCTTCATAGGCGCGCTGGCTGACGATGAGGTTGATGAACTCTTCGACCACACTCACGTTCGACTGTTCGACGTAGCCCTGCAGCAGCGAGCCGAGCCCTTCCTGCCCGCCGGGAATTCCGAGCGTCGGCTCGCCGGAGGCGTCGGTCGGTGTATAGAGATTGCGGCCGATGCTGTTGAGTCCGGCCGGGTTGGTGAAGTTGGCGATCTGGATCTGCCCGGCCAGTTGCGCCGCCGCCTGGCCAGGCAGCAGGAAGCTCACGGTTCCATCGGTTGCCACCGTCACGCTCTGCGCCTCGGGCGGGATCGTGATCTGCGGCTCGAGCGCGTCGCCGTCTGCCGTCACGATGTTGCCGTCGCGGTCGAGGTGAAACTGCCCGGCGCGCGAGAAGGCGATCTCGCCCGAAGGCCGGCGGATCTGAAAGAATCCGCGGCCCTGAATCACCAGGTCGAGCGGATTGCCGGTGGCCGAGAAGTTGCCCTGCGTGAAGACGATCTCGTTGGAGGCCGCGCGGGTTCCGAGACCAAGCTGCAAGCCGCTCGGCACGACCGTCTGGGCGCCGGCTGCGGCCCCCGGCTGCACCAGGTTCTGGTAGAGCAGGTCCTGAAATTGCGCGCGCCGCATCTTGAACCCGACCGTGTTGGCATTGGCCAGGTTGTGAGCGATATTATCCACGTTCAACTGCTGCGCCGACATTCCGCTGCCGGCGCTGTAAAGTGCCCGAATCATATCTCTGCGACTCCTTTCCTACGGATTCACCTTGGCGACCTCTTCGACCGCGCGGCGATTCATCTCACCGGCCATCGTGACCGCCTTGTGGAGCATCTCGAACTGGCGCATCACGTTCACCAGCCGTACGGCCGTTTCGGCCGGCCCGACGTTGGCTGTCTCAAGCCGCCCCTGCTGCACCTGTGCCGCAGCGGGGCCGGGCTGGGCTGCCTGCGGATCCGGCGCGTGGAAGTAGACGCCCTCGCGTTTTGCAAGCGCTTCGGGTCCGGCGAAGTCGACCAGTTCGATCCGGTCGATCACAACGCCATTCTGTTGCACCACGCCATCCGGCCCGACCTCGACCGGCAGCGCGGGGTCGAGCACGATCGGCCGCCCCGGTTCGCCGGTTGCCGAGCGCACCGGATAGCCGTGCTGGTTCTCGAGAACGCCCTCGGCCGACAGCCGGAAGCTGCCGTTGCGCGTATACAAAGGACCTTGCGGCCCCGTGACCGCGAAGAAGCCCTTGCCCGAGAGGGCGAGATCGAGCGGGTTTCCGGTGGGCGTCAGGGTGCCCTGCGAGAAGTCGGTCCATTGACGCTCGATTACTGGCGCCGTCGTCGCGTCGGGCGAAAGGCCCATCCGGGCGGCCTCGATCGCCTCGAAGGAGACATAGAGGTTGTAGGCCTCGCGGTCCGACTTATAGCCCGCGCTGGTCGCGTTTGCCATGTTGTTGGCGAGCATCTCGAGCGACTCGATGCGGGCGCGCATTCCGCTGGCGGCCGAAATCATGAGTGAATCCATATGCGCCTCCGGCCGGAGGAAAGAGCACGCGGGGGACCGGAGTGGAAAATCGTCGCAAGCGCCTCAAAAATCGGCCGATGAGGAAGGGAAGGACGATGGGCCGGCATGGCAAGTTTCCGCCATCGGCCGGGACACGGCAAAGTTTTGACTCCCCGGATCCGCGCTAAGTCGTTGACCCTGAGGGCTCGGCCGATTGGCACTGATCCTGCCATTTACCGGGCGTGACTGTCGCCCACGCGCTGACCTTTTCCGCCGGCCTCGCGATCTGTTCGGAGGACCTGCTCCTCTCCCCCGAACCGGGCCGCGCCGCGCCGGAGATCCCGACCGGGTCCGCACCGGAGGGCGAATTTCACACGCTTCTGGGGGCGCTGCTCACGGAGGAACCTCTCCCGGCAGCGCCCCCACCGGAGGCAGCACCCTCAATTGAGGCAGCGCCCTCAGCGCCTGCTCCTTCCCGCCCTGAGATCCGAATCTCCGCTTCCGGCGAGCGGTCCGAGGAGCCCGTCGAAACGGAGGCGCCGGAGAGAGACACCGAGGCCATCATTGCCGCCGCTGCTCCCGTGCAGATCGCGACGCCGGCGCCGGAGCCGCGGCCTCTGATTCCGGTTCTGTCCTTTTCCGTGCGGCCGGAGCCGGTCGAAGCCGTCGAAGCGATCGAGCGTGAGGTGGAAGAACTCGAGGCGGCGGTGCCGGTCGCTGCTGCGGCACCCGTGCCATTGCCGTTATCTGAGCGCGCAGCCGCGCATGAGATCGAGTCGGAACGGGAATATCGGCGCGAAGCTGCGACGGCCGCTCCGGAGCCTGCATCTCCCGAACCTCGGCCCGCGGTCCAGGAGCGCATTGTCCGGGAGGTGATCGAGCGCCAGGAACTGGAGTCCGCGCCGCGTCTGCCCTTAGAGATCGTTGTGGATAACGATCCGGACACCGCCCAGGACGAGCTCGTCTTTGAGGGGCATCTCCGCGAGGTAGAACACCCGAAGCCTGTCAAACCGGACGCCGCGCCGGCGCCGAAGCTTCCCGCTCGCGAACCGGAACCTCGCGCGGCTGAGTCGCGGCCTGCCGCGCCGGAGCCTGTGCGCCCAGTCGAGGCTTCCCGCAGCGTAGCGCCGCGGCCGGAACGCCGGGAGCAGCCGGCCGCGCACGCTGAGCCAGCGCGGGTCGAGGCGCCTGCAGCCGTAAGCGCGCCCGCCTCCACGAATCCAGCACCTACAATCGACGGCCCGGCGCCCGCACCGGAGGCTCCGCCCGTTCCCGCGACGGTCCGAACGGTCGAGGCCCGGCGCATCGACACGCCGGCGGGCTTTGAAGCGCGCCAGTCGGCGCCGGCTCCGTCGGAAATTTCGCTGCGGCTCGAAGAGGCCGGGAGTCCGCGCGTTGAGCTGCGTGTGCAAGAGCGCAACGGCGCCGTCGATGTGGCGGTCAGGACGCCCGACCGCGTCCTCAACGCCGCGCTACGCCAGGAGTTAAACGAACTGGTCGACCGGCTGGAGAAGAAGGGCTTCGAGTCCGAGCTCCGGACCGCCGAACCGGGCGCCGTGCGCGAGTCCTCACCGGAGGCGGCGCGGACCGACAACGACGAGCGCAACGGGCAGGACGGGCGCGATCCCCGCGAGCCTTTCGAGCAACATTCACAACAGCGCGGGCGGCGCGACCGGCGCGGCCAGTCCTGGCGCGAAGCCTTCGAGCAGAACCTGGAGTAACAATAATGACACCCACGATTCAAAACACGGGCAGCTACCCTGACCTCTACGACTCGACGCCGCAGAATAGCGCGGTGCGCGAGCAGTTTGCCAACAAGGAGACGTTTCTCAAACTGCTGGTCGCACAGTTGCGGCACCAGAACCCGCTCAGCCCCGCCGACGGCATCGAGTTTCTCACGCAGTTGACGCAGTTCAGCAACCTCGAGCAATTGATGCATGTTCGGACTGAGTTGGAGACCATCCGGAAGGCGATCGTGCAGCCGGCGCCCGATCCGGAGATCTGATGGAGAGCACCAGCCCGAGCCAGGAGATTGCGCATCTGGCCGACGTCCCGGTCGAGATCGAAACGCAACTGGACTGCCGCGTCATGAGCATGCGCTCGATCCTGGACCTCGACATTGGGCATGTCATTCGCATGACCCGTTCAGCCGGAGAGAACATCGACGTCTATGTCGGCGGAGCGCTGGTAGCCTTCGGCGAGATCGTAATCGTCGAAGACACGCTGTGCGTGCGCATCACCGATTTCAACGAGGAGACATAACCGTCCCGCATGGAGATTCTTCACCAGATCGCCGCGATCGTCTTCGTCCTCGCGCTGCTCGTGGCCCTCTTGTGGCGCCTGCAGGGGCGCGCGATGTGGGGGCCGAAGCCTGCGCGAGGCCGGCTGCTCGAGGCGGTCGAGCAGTTGCGGCTCGGCCCGCAGCACACAGTGCATCTGGTTCGCTGTGGCGAACGCGCGCTGCTGGTCGTCGCGCACCCGGCAGGGTGCGCCCTGATCGAGTCGAGACCCGCCGGCGAGTTACTGCCTCCTTCGGCAGCGATTTCGCAGGAGGCGGGACGATGATTCGCACCGGGATCCTGCTGGCGCTGTTCGCCGGGATCGCCGCGGCGCAGTCTCCGCAGTCGAACGCGCCCGACTCGCTGCTCGGGATATCGCTTGGCAACGCCGCGCACCTGGGCGTGCCAATGCAGATCGTCCTGCTCCTGACCCTGATGACGCTGCTGCCGGCGGCGATCATGTCGATCACGCCGTTTCTGCGCATCACTGTGGTGCTGCACTTTCTGCGGCAGGCGCTCGGAACCCAGACGACGCCTTCGAACCAAGTGCTCATCGGACTGTCGCTGTTCCTGACGATCCTGATCATGCAGCCGGTCGCCGCCGACGTCTACAGGCTTGGCTGGGAGCCGCTCGAGCGCGGCGCGCTCGGTCCCGAGCAGGCTTTTGAACAGGGGACGCGGCCGCTCAAGGACTTCCTGCTGCGCTTTGCGCGCGAGAAAGACATCGCACTGTTCCTCGAGGTTTCGCGCGCCGAGCCGCCGGTGACGCCGCGCGACCTGGAGCTGAAGATTCTCGTCCCCGCCTACATCCTCTCGGAGCTGAAGACCGCCTTCCAGATCGGCGCCGTGCTCTTTCTGCCCTTCCTCATCATCGACATCATCGTGGCCTCGGTCACGCTGTCGGTAGGGATGGTGCAGCTTCCACCGGTCATGATCTCGGCTCCATTCAAGGTGCTGCTGTTCGTGTTGGTGGATGGATGGAACCTGGTGGTTGGCTCTCTGGTACGGAGTTTTTACGTCAACGCATGACACCGCAACTCGCAGTCGATATCGTTCGCCAGGCTCTGATGACGACGTTCTGGCTTGCCCTCCCGCTGCTGGCGATCGGCTTTGTCGTGGGAATAGCGATCAGCCTCCTTCAGATTGTCACCTCGATGCAGGATTCGGCCTTCTCGACGGTGCCGCGGCTGGCCGCCTTTCTTGTCGGGCTGCTGTTGTTTCTCCCATGGATGCTGATGCGCCTGATGTCCTACACGACGGCGCTGCTCGGAGACCTGGGCCGCTATGCGCGATGAGTTCCGGCTGCCTCTGGCGCTGCTCTATGGCTTTCTCCTGGTGCTGACGCGGGTGGGAAGCGCCGTCGCCTTCGTGCCTCTGCCAGGATTCCGGAACGCGCCGGAGCTGGCGCGCGTGGTCCTGGCCCTGAGCCTGACGTTCGCGCTCTTCCCGGTCTGGCCGGCGCTGGGCGACACCGTGCCGGCGGCGGGGACGTTTCTGCTGTGGCTGGCGGCCGAGGCGGCGCTCGGAGCGGGCGTCGGGCTCACGATTGCGTTTCTTACAGAGGGCTTTGTGCTGGGCGCCCAGATCCTCGGGCTGCAGGCGGGTTATTCCTACGCCTCCACGATCGATCCTGCGAGCCAGGCCGACACAAGCGTTTTGCAAGTATTGGCGCAACTGGCGGGGAACCTGCTGTTCTTCGCGCTCGGGATGGATCGCGAGGTGATCCGGGCGTTCGCCTGGAGCCTCGAGAGCCTTCCGCCGGGTAGTTTCGTGCTGCGGATAGCCTCGGCCGAAGGGATTCTCAAACTGGGAGCGGGGCTGTTCGCTACCGGATTTCGTTTGGCAATTCCCGTAGTGGCGCTCCTGATGATGTTCGATATCGCGCTGGCGCTGATGGGCCGGATCAACGCGCAACTGCAACTGCTTTCGCTCGCCTTCCCGGTCAAGATGCTGGCGGCTCTGCTGACGCTGGCGGCGATCGCGCCGCTGCTGCCGCTGCTGTACCGGCAGTGGTCCGAGCAGACGCTCGGGGCGATGTGGGCGCTGGTGGGACGTTGAGATGGCCGACCAGGGACAGCGCACGGAAGAGCCGACGCAGCAGCGCCTGCGAAAGGCGCGCGAGGAGGGCCGCTTTCCGGTCAGCAAAGAGTTCGTCTCGTCGCTGCAGTTCGCGGCCTTCGTCTGGCTGCTCGGCTGGGCCGCGCCGGACTGGCTGGAGGCGATGCGCGAGACCTCGGCGGTTGTGCTCGCGTGGGCATTTGAGGACACGCTGACGCCGGGCACTCTGCTCCATCTGTTTCGCGCCGTGCTGTTTCCGACCGTCATTCCGCTGGCTTGGCTCGGGGCCATCCTGATGGCCGTGGCCCTGGTGGTGCAACTGGCGACCACGCAGTTCGGCTTTGCGGTCGGCAAGCTGGCGCCGGATCTGAAGCGGCTCAATCCGATGCAGAAGCTGCGCGAACTGCCTCGGCAGAATCTGCCGGCCCTGTTCCGAGCGGTGGTGCTGCTACCGGTGTTCGCCTGGGTGATCTACCGGCTGGTGGGCGACAGCCTGCACGTCTATCTCTCGCTGCCGCTGTTCGGGATCGAGGCGGCGCTTGCGCGCACGGCCGATTCGCTGCGCAGCCTGTTGTGGAAGGCCGCGGCTGTCTTCCTTGTGCTGGGCGCCTTCGACCTGTTCCGGCAGCGGCGGCGCTACACGAAGGACCTGCGGATGACCAAGCAGGAGGTCCGGGACGAGCATAAGCAGTCCGAGGGCGATCCGCAGATCAAGATGCGGGTCCGAAGGCTGCGCCGCGACCTGCTGCGGCGGCGCATGATGAGCGAAGTTCCCAAGGCCACGGCCGTGATCGTGAACCCGACGCACTATGCCGTGGCGATTCAGTACCGGCTGGAGTCGATGGCCGCCCCAACGGTCATCGCAAAAGGAAAGAACTACCTGGCGCTGCGCATCCGCGCCAAGGCGGTCGAGTGCGGCATCCCGATCGTGGAGAATCCGCCGCTCGCCCAGGCCCTATACAAGTCGGTCGACGTCGGCCAGGAGATTCCGGCGCACCTGTATCGCGCGGTCGCCGAGATCCTGGCCTACATCTTCCGCCTGATGAAGCACCGCATGACTGCGTAAACATATGGCAACCACCGGAATCCCCACTCCTCCGCTGGCCGCGGCCGCACCGGCCAAGTCGAGCCTGATCGCCTCGATTCCGTGGCGCGATCTGAGCGTGCCGCTCGCCGTGCTGGGCATCGTGCTGGCGATGATCGCGCCAATGCCGGCGTTTCTGCTTGACGTGCTGATCAGCGCCAACATCACGATCTCGGTCATTGTGCTGCTGGTGGCGATGTACATCACCCGGCCGGTGGAGTTCAGCATCTTCCCGACGACGCTGCTGCTAATGACGCTGTTCCGGCTGGCGTTGAATATCTCCTCCTCGCGCCTTATCCTGCTCGACGGCAACCTCGGGACGGCAGCAGCGGGCGACGTGATCGAAGCTTTCGGCAACTTCGTCGTCGGGGGCAACTATATCATCGGGATCGTCATCTTCCTGGTCCTGATCGCAATCCAGTACGTCGTGATCAATCATGGGGCCGTGCGCATTTCCGAGGTCACGGCGCGCTTCACGCTCGATGCGATGCCGGGCAAGCAGATGTCGATCGACTCGGACCTGAACGCGGGCCTGATCGACGAGGCCGAGGCGCGGGCGCGCCGCAAATCGCTCAGCGCCGAGGCCGAGTTCTACGGCGCCATGGACGGGGCCTCGCGCTTCACCCAGCGCGATGCGGTGGCGAGCATCCTGATTACGGCGATCAATATTATCGCGGGATTCCTGATCGGCGTGCTGCAGCATGGCATGGACTTAAAGCGCGCGATCGAGACTTACACCGTCCTGACAATCGGCGACGGACTGGTCACGGTGATCCCGGCCCTGATGATCTCGATCTCGGGCGGCCTGATTGTGACGCGGGCAAGCTCGGAGGAGCGGATGTCTTCGGACTTCCGGCGGCAACTGTTCAGCATGTCGCAGCCGCTGCTGCTCGCCTCAGCGGTGCTGGTGGCGATGTCGGCCTTCCCCGGGCTTCCGAAGATCCCGTTCTTGCTGCTGGGCGGAACGATCGGGATCTCGGCGTGGCGGATGCGTCAAAAAGATGCCGCTGTCAAATCGGCGTCTCGAAAAACGGAGGCGGCGCAACAGCCGGCCCGCGACAACCTGGAGTCGCTGCTAAGGGTGGAGCCGCTGGCGGTGGAGGTGGGGCTGGGGCTGGTCAAGCTGGTCGAAGGTGGCGCCCACTCGCCGCTGCTGCGCCGCATTGCGGGGATTCGCCGGCAGATGGCGGCGGAGCTGGGCTATCTGCTGCCGCCGGTGCGCGTCACCGACAATCTTTCGCTCAAGGTGCGGGAGTACGTGATTTCGCTGAAGGGCGTAGAGATCGCGCGCTATGAGATCCCGGCCGGCTGCGAGTTGGCGATCCAGTCGGGCCGGACGCAGGCGCAGATCGAGGGCACGCCGACGCGCGAGCCGGCCTTCGGGATTCCGGCTCTGTGGGTGCCGGCCGAGTCGGTGGAATCGGCGCGCGCGGCCGGCTATACGGTGGTCGATGCGGTCAGCGTGCTGGGCACGCATTTGGCGGAGCTGATCCGCCGCCACGCACATGAGTTGTTCTCGCGGCAGGACGCAAAAAAGGTGGTCGATCGTGTCGCCGAGGAAAACCCGAAGCTGGTCGAGGATTTGGTTCCCAAATTGCTTCCACTCGCGCTGGTGCAGAAGGTTTTACAGAATTTGCTTCGGGAACGTGTTTCGATTCGGGACGCGGCTTCCATTTTGGAAGGGCTGGGCGAGGCCGCCACGGTCACGAAAAACAGCGTCCTGCTGACCGAGTTCGTAAGGCAGTCGATCCGCCGCATGGTGGTGAAGCCGTATCTCAATGCCGCGGGCGACCTTCCGGCCTATCTGCTGGATCCTTCGATCGAACAAACGATCGAGAACGGAGTGGAGCACACGGAGAACTCGAGTCACCTGACGCTGCCGCCGCAGCGGATTCGCGAGGTGCTCGACCGGATCGGCCGTACCGTCGGCGCTCCGGAGGCGCCCGTGGTGGTGCTGGCGAGTTCGGGCTCGCGGTGTTTCCTCCGGCAGATCACCGAAACGGCGGTGCCGAACCTGGTGGTGCTTTCGCATAACGAGATTCCCCAGGGGGTCAAAGTCATTTCGCTGGGCGTGATTCAGTAAGCGCGAAGCCGGCTTGCGGGGCCGGCGAGACGCGGACAGGAGAGAACGATGCGATTGAAATCCTATTTCGCAAATACCGTGGAAGCGGCGGTCGGGCTGGCGCGCCGGGAACTGGGGCCGGAGACGATGCTGGTCCACTCGCGCGAGGCGACCGCTGAGACGCGCCACCTGGGCCGATACGAGGTCGTCTTCGCGGTCGAGGATTCCCCTGCGGTCACTGAGGCAATGACGACCGCTGCCGAGACCAACGCAACCGAGGCGCCGGCCGAAACCGCGCAGCCCGCTCCGTGGGGCCGGCTCGCGCAGGAGGTCTCCGATCTCCGGCGGCAGGTCGAGCGCATCGTCACGGTGGTCTCGACCAGCAGTCCGGCGCTCTCTCCGCAGACGGCCAGCCAACCCGAGTTGGCGAAGCTGTACTCGCTGCTGGTGGCCGAGGGACTCGATCCCGAGCTTGCGCGGCAGGTTGTCGTGCGCGCCCAGGAGAAGGCCGCCGAGCGCGGATCGACCGTGAACGCCGCCGAGGAGGCGCTCGATTCGCTGTTCCGCGTCGATCCGTCGATCGGGCGCACGGGGGCCTCGCGGCGGGTGATTGCGGTTGTGGGCGCGCCAGGAGTTGGCAAGACGACGACGCTGGTGAAACTCGCGGCCTGCTACGGATTACAGGCGCGGCGGCCCGCGCAGATCCTTTCGGCCGACACGGTCCGGATCGGCGCGGCCGACCAGCTTCGCTCCTATGCCGCGATATTGGGCATCGGTTTCCAGACGGTCGAGACGGCGCGGGCAGTGGCGCAGGCGCTCGAAGAGCACCGCTACAAGGAGCTGATCCTCATCGACACGCCCGGCTTCGGGGCCCGCGACATGGAGGAGGCCAGCGCGCTGGCCTATGCGCTTTCGACGCACCCGGAAATTGATGTGCACCTGGTCCTAACGGCCTGCGCCAAATCCGCCGATCTATTGCGTGCCGCCGAGCGTTTCGACATCTTCCAGCCCCGGAAGCTGATCTTCACCCGGCTCGACGAGACCGGGAGCCTCGGATCGCTGCTCAACACAGCAGCAATGACAGGCAAGCCGATTTCCTTCCTTGCCAACGGCCAGTTGATTCCGGAGGATCTGGAGCCGGCGGCCAAGGAGAAGATCCTCGGTCCGCTGTTCGGCAGGACGGCGGCCCAGGCCGTAGCGGCAGCCTGAGAACGGAAGTGCGATTCAGGTGAGTTGGCATCATGCACCCATACGAGGTAATGCAGGAAACAGGCGCGAGCGAACGGGAGCGGCTCATCCTTGAGCACCTTCCTCAAGTGCGCTTGATCGCCCGGAGAATCCACGAGCGTCTGCCGGAGAGCGTGAGTCTGGACGACCTGATCTCGACCGGCGTGATCGGCCTCATCTCGGCGATCGACCGCTTCGACCCGACCCAGAACGTCAAGCTCAAGACCTATGCCGAATACAAGATCCGGGGTGCGATTCTGGACAGCCTGCGCGGCCTGGACTGGGCTCCGCGACAGCAGCGGCGGCGCTCCAAGCAGATCGAGTCGGCGATCGCGAGCGCCGAGCAGCGCCTGCACCGGATGCCGACCGAAGAAGAGATCGCCGAGGAGCTGAACCTCAGCGTCGAGGAGTACCACGAGTGGCTGATCGATCTGCGCGGCGTCAACCTGGGGAGCCTGGATTCGACACCCTCGGAGGAGGACGGCCGCGACCTGCTGCGCTTTGTCGCCGACACCGAGGAGAACTGGCCCTCGCACCTGCTCGAGCGCGCCGAACTGGAGCGGCTGCTCGCCGAGGCGATCCGCAAAATGCCGCAGATCGAGCGGACCGTGCTGAGCCTCTACTATCACGAGGAGCTGACGCTGCGCGAGATCGCCAAGATCGTCAAACTGCATGAGTCGCGCATCTCGCAACTGAAGTCGCAGGCCATTCTGCGGCTGCGCGCCTACATCGAGAAGCGCTGGCCCTCGCAGCGGGGCGTATGAGACCGACGATCATATGACACACTCACCGATCCGGACGGCCGAGGAGGCGCGCGAGTGGCTTGCCGAGGAGTGGAGCGCACAGTTCCGCCAGGCGCTCGAGTCGATGACCGGCGAACAGCTCCGGACCGGATGGCGCCCGGCCGCGGCGGCGAACGTTGAGGCGCTCTGGTTCGAGCACGAACTGACCGGCGTGGAGGGCGCGGCGCTCCGGGTGGCGGCGGCTCCGGCAGCCTGGCATGGCCTCGGCGACCGCATTCTCCGGGCGGCGGGCATCGATGGCGCTTCCGAAGAGGAGTGTCGCGGCACGTTTCTCGAGGTCTTGACGCAGGCCGGCTCAGGGCTGGCCGCTTTGATCGGGGCACGCCTGGGGCGCGAAGTCACGATCGGCGGCGGGCGCAGTCTATCCGCGGCGCCTGCGGTGGAAGGGCTCTGTGCCGTAACGGTCGAGTCCGGCGGCGAAAGCTACACCGTCGAGGCCGGATTCAGCGACGCCCTGGCGTCCGCGATGGTCACCCCCGGGCAGGAGGCCGCGCCCGGCGACGGGTCCGTCGTGACGGTTCCGCACGGCGGCAACGCCATCGCCCACTTCGAACGCTCCAAGACTTTCGACCTCCTGATGGATGTCGAACTGCCCGTGAGCCTGTCGTTCGGCCGAGCTCAGCTCAAGCTGCGCGACGTGATCAAGCTCACGACGGGCTCGATCGTCGAACTCAACCGGGCCGTCTCGGAGCCCGTCGAGGTCATCGTGAATAACTGCGTGATCGCCCGGGGCGAGGTCGTCGTGGTCGACGGCAACTACGGCGTCCGAATCCGCCAGATCATCAGCCGGCAGGACCGGCTGCGCACACTGAACTGAGGAGAACGGTATGTACCCCGAATGGCTGACCAATCCCTTTCCGCAATACGCCCTGCTGATCGCCGGGCTCGGCTGCTCGCTGTACCTGTTCCTGAACGTCAAGCGCGAGATTCATGCGCTGCGCGCCAAGGCCCAGCGCGAGCGCACGGCGCTGGAGGCGGCGCTCGCGCGGATGCGGGAGAACATGGAAGAGCTGAAGACCTCGCTCCGAAGCCCCGAAGAACCGGGGGCGCCCGCGCCGGCTCCGGTTGCGGAAGCGCCAGTCCCGGCCAAGCCCAGCCTGAATCTCAGCAAGAGGAGCCAGGTGCTGCGCATGTACCGCCGGGGAGAGCGGCCCGACAACATCGCCGCCGCGCTCGGCGTGCCGCAGAACGAAGTGGACCTCCTGTTGAAGGTCCACCGCGCGGTGATCAATCACTTCTGAGCTTGCGGGTTACAGCCGGTGCTCGCGCAGCCGAATGGTGCGGCCGCGGGCTGGCACTGTCGAAGAGCTGTCGTCGAGCGTGAGGGACAGGCTCAACTCCTTGCGCTCACGCACGACCAGGATCGGCACCGATTTCTGCGACCGCACGCTGCGCAGCGCGGCGGTAATGTCCCGCGGGGTCGCCACCTTCGCGTCGGCGATGCGAACGATCACGTCGCCGGCCTTCAGGCCGGCCTTCTCACCGGCCGAGCCCTTCGCCACCGAACGCACGAGCACGCCCTCCTTCACACCGAAGAACTCGGCAAGCTGCGGATCGAGCGCTTCTGTCTCCACCCCGAGGATTGTATTGCGCCAGGAGAACGCCGACGGAATGTCAGGAATCTGGATCTGCGGGATGCGGATTTCCGCCAGTTCCCGCAGATTGACGCTCTCGCGCAATGCGCGGCGGGGCCGCTCCTCGATCACAGCGGCCAGTTCCATTTTCGAGCCCTCCCGGCTCACCGTCAGACGCACTCTCCGGCCGACAGGCGTTTCGCGAACAAACCGGACAAACTGCTCGACCCCCTCGATCCTTTGGCCGTTGTACTCCAGCACGGCATCGCCGACCTTCAGTTCGCCCTTCTCGGCCGGACTCCCCTCTTCGACCCGCGTGATCTCGACCCCATGCTCTTCCTTCAGCTTCAGCGCCCGGCTGCGTTCGGCGTCGATCTCGGCAACCCCGACCCCGAGAAAGCTCCCGCCGCCTAACTCGAATCCGCCGAAAAACACGCCAGGTTCCGACGCCCGCGAAACCTTGGGCGAGGGCGACTGCGCCAGCAGCGCCGAAGCCGGCCCGAAGGCCGCCAGCGCCGCCGCCAGCAGCGGGCCCGCGATCCGCAGTTGTTCAATTCCTTGCATGAAAACTACCTACTCCTTCCAACTCACTTCTTCCGCAGATGGATTGCCCCGCCCTGCACCGAGATCCGAAGCACGGGGCCGCCGCCGTTAAGAGCCCCTTCGGCGACAGCGGCGCCGTAGCCCGGCGCGCCGGGCGCTTGCCAGCGGATCTCCGCAAAATCCGAAACAATCTTCCCTGCGTTTCCTCCGGGCTCGGTACGCGCCCGAACCGTCACCGCCAGGTCGGACGGAATCGTAACGACAACGTCACCCGATGTCGCGCTCAGCGAGGAATCCTCCAAACGGCCGCCCGGCAGCAGGTCGGCGAGGATGCTGCCGGCCATTGTCGCCACGTGAAGGCCGCCCGAGACGCCGTCCAGCCGCACCGTACCGGCCGCTGTTTCACACCGCACGCCCGCCGCGCGCCCGACCTGAATCGGACCGCCGGAGCTCCGGGCCGTGACGGTCCCGCCGGCGTCCTTGACCTCGATCATGCCGCCCGCCGTCGCAGCCGTAACGCTCCGGGCCGCCCGTTCCACATGTATGCTGCCACCGGCCGTGGAGGCCCGCAGCGGCCCGCGCGCCTCGCGCACTAGGATTTCGCCGCCCGCCGTCTCGATGACAGACTCGCCATCGACGCGCTCGACCCGGATCCGCCCTCCGCCCGAAAGACAGCGCAGAGCGCCGGCGACCAGGCCGACATGGATCTCGCCGCCGCCGGTGCGCGCCGAGACGGTGCCGCCGATCCGGTCGATCCAGAAGTGGCCGCCGCCGGTCACAGCGTTCAACTCGCCATCGATGTCTTCGACCCGGATATCGCCGGCCCCGGTCTCTACGACGAGGTTGGTGACGGCTTTCGGCGCCTGAACCGTCAGCTCCGGTGCCAGGGCAAACACCCCTCTGCCGCCTCCCAAGACGACCAACTGCACCGTGCCTGCCCCAGGCCGCGCCTGCACAGTGTAGGCATCGAGCAGCCGCCGCGCCTCGGACTCGCTCGCCGCTTTGACGCGCGCCCGCAGCGTATAGCGCAAATCGCCGCCATCGTTGCCCCGCACTGCAACCGCACCGCGCGAGGTGATCCGTACCTGGACACGCTGCGAAACGCCGATCGATCCGGTCAGGGTCCGGACCCAATACGGCCCCTCCCGCACCACCGTCGCCTCCGGCTGCGCCCAGCAGGCGCCCGTCACGACCACTGGCAATAACAACCCGAGCCGCATCAGAAGGTCTCCACCGAAGCGTTCATCTCGCGCAGCGCCTTCTGGCTGCGCAACCGGATATAGCCGTTCTCCTCGTGCCGCAGCAGTTCCTGGAGCACCCTGACCACCTCGTTGTGCTTGCGTTCGACCAGCAGATCGATCGCCTGGGTGCGCACGCCGGGGTTATCGTCGGTGAGCAGCACGTCGGCCAGCACACGCCGCATTTCGGCCTCGCCGGCGTAGGGCTTCAGGCCCTCGATCGCCTTAAGCCGCACCCCAGGGTTCGGATCGTGCCGGAGCGCGTGGAGCAGCGCCCGGCGAACGTCCTCGGATTCGGCGTTGTCTTTGAGGATTTCGATCGATTCGACGCGCAACCCGGGGTCGGCCGGGTCCCGTGCAGCCGCGAGCAGCAGCGTTCGGATCCGCGCGTCCTCGGGACGGCCGGAAACCACGCGCCGCCGTGTCTCATCGACGACCAGGCGCAGCCGGCCCGACGGTTCCGGCGTGACGTATCGGACACGCGCCGCGACGTCGGCGTCGGCGCCGTTCCAGCCTCCGGGGCCGGTGACCGGCGTCAGGCGTGCGCCGAAGAACCCGATCGCGATCAGGGCCGCGGCGGCAAGAGGCTTCAGGAGCGGGGCTGGCGCCAAACTCCGCCACCATGACGCGCGCCACCAGGAGGCGCTACTCGAACGCCGGGCCTCCCGCTCCATCTGGAGGCGGTTCCGGAGATCCTGCCGCGCTCCGTGGAGCAGGGCGGACGGAACCTCCCGCTCCGCCAGATCAATCGCCTGGTGGAGCGCTTGTTCGCGTTCGAACATCCGCCGGCATTCCTCGCATACTTCCAGGTGCTGGTGGACCGCCTCCTCTGCCTCAAACGACAGTTCGCCGTAGAGGCAGAGGGAAAGCTCGCGCTGTACCGTCTCGCAAGTCATACAAAATCTCCCAATGCGGCGCGCATCTTCTGCGTGGCGCGGAAAAGACAGTTCTTGGCCGCCTCTTCGGAGGTGCCCAGGGCCTCGCCGATGGCGCGGAGCCGCATCCCCTGGTAGTGGCGCAGCTCAAAGACCATGCGCTCGCGCGCCGTCATGGCGGCGAGCACCCGCTCGACGCGCCCCTTCAACTGCTCACTCATCAGCTTGCGCTGCGGATCGCCATCGGCCCGGCGCTCCACGATCCCGTCGATCCGGTCCAGTTCGCCCTCGGACGTTTCGATCACGGCAGACTCCTCGCGCCGGCTCTTGCGCTTTCTGAGGGCATCCAGGCACAGGTTCGTGACGATGCGATAGAGCCAGGTCTGGAAACTGCAATCGAAGCGGAAGCTGCCGAGATTCCTATACACCCGGAGGAACGCCTCCTGATATACGTCGTAGGCGTCCTCCGGGGACCGGAGAAGGTTCGTGGCCATTCGGAGCACGTTCTGGTCGTAGCTACGCACCAGCCGCTCGAAGGCGTCTTCGTCGCCCTTCTGGGCCGCTCGGATCAGGGCCGCCTCGTCGGTCGAGAGGGCCGGGCGTATGCCGGTTGCCATTGCCGCTTCGTGCGTCACCGCAGGTTCAAGTAGCTTAGACGGAGCGGGTCAGCAAAGGGTAGGCGGGAAAAAAGAAAAAAGCGGACCCGAAGATCCGATCCGCCTTTGTTATTTTTCGTCTTCGGTCCGGTGTCAGCCGGCCAGTTCGACTTCGATGCGTTTCTGGGCCGGGTCGAGCGCAACGATTCGGAAACTCCGGATCTGGCCGGGGCGCAGGTCCGACTTGGCCGAGGCGGCCCCGCCGGGAGCCTTGCCCTCTTTCCACTTCGCCGCGAGCATGGCCGTGAGCGAGGAGAGGTCGGCCGGGCGGGGCTCCGGCTCGGAAGCCTTCTCAGTTTCGGCCGCCGGCGTAAGGCGGCACTGCGCGTAGACGCCCTCGCCCAGTTCGACCCTGGCGCGCGAGGCCGAGACATCGACGATGCGGCCGGTGACGGTTTCCCCGGTCTGCCGCTCGGCGATGTACTCATCGACGCTGGTCGGCTCGAGTTGCTTCATGCCGAGCCGGATGCGGCGGCGTTCGCGGTCGATCTCGAGCACCTGCGCCTTCACGGTCTGGCCTGTGGCGAGCACTTCGCGCGGATGGTTGAGACGCTTCTCACGGCTGATATCGCCGATGTGGATCATACCCTCGACGCCGTCGCCCAGGTCGACGAAGGCGCCGAAGTTCGCCATATTGGTGACCGGTGCTTCCACCACCGAGCCGATCGGGAATCTCTTCGGGACCTCCTCCCACGGATCTCCCAGCGCCTGCTTGAGGCCGAGGCCGATCCGCCTGTCGGCCGGATTGATGCTCAAGACCACGGCATCGACGGTCTCGCCGTTCTTCAGAACGTCCGACGGCTTCCGGACTTTTTTCGCCCACGACATCTCAGAGACGTGGATCATGCCATCGACACCGGGCATCAGTTCCACGAAGGCGCCGAAGTCGGTGAGCCGCACCACGGTGCCGCGCACGCGGTCACCGACCTTGAACTTCTCGAGCGCGACCGTCCACGGGTCCGGCGTGAGCTGTTTCATGCCGAGCGAGATCTTCCGGGTCGCGGGATTGACCTTGAGGATCTGGACATCGACGCTGTCGCCCACCGAGACGACGTCGGAGGGCTTGGCCACGCGCGTCCAGGACATGTCCGTGACGTGCAGCAGGCCATCGATGCCGCCCAGGTCCACGAAGGCGCCAAAATCCGTGACGCTCCGGACCGTGCCGCGAACAATCGCACCTTCCGCCAGCTCCGAGAAGCGCTGTTCGCGGGCCTGCCGCTCTTCTTCTTCGAGCACCGCGCGCCGGTCGACCACGACGTCTTCGTCCTCTACATCGAGCTTGGTGATGCGGCATCGGATCTCCTGCCCCACCAACGCTTCGAGTTCGGCCTGGTCGCGAGCGCCACTCCGGGAGGCGGGCAGGAACGCGCGCGCGCCGACATCCACTCTGAGTCCGCCCTTGATTACCTCCTGCACTGTCGCGGCGATGACACGCTTCTCGGCGAAGGCCAGTTCGAGCGAGCTCCAATCCTTGGGCCGCTCGACTTTCAGGGTCGAAAGCAGGTAGTAGCCCTCGGACGCATGGCCCGTCACCACCACGGGCAGCTTGTCCCCGGCCCTCACCTCGGCATCGCCGCGCGCGTCGATCAGCCGGGTCAGGGGGAGCATGCCCTCCATCTTGCGGCCGATATCGATCACGACCGAGTCGTCGGTCACGGCGACAACCGTGCCCTCAATCGTCTCGCGGGCGCTGCCTTCACTCTGCGCGGATGATCTCTGCTCCTCTTCGAAACGGGAAAGCACGTCCCCGAAAGAAGACTCTTCCGAAGCCGCGGTCTGTTCTTCGGAAACGTTGTGGGAGGAATCAAGATAATTCATGGATTGACGAACTTGAGTCCTATTGTTGCATAACCCCGGGAAGACTCGCAGCAGCCCGCAAGCCGGTTAGACCCGGGCGGCGACCGCATACAACATCGCCCCTTCCCCAAGCCAACGGCCATAGAGCGCGCCCAGGTCCTGGTGCATGCGCCAGAGACACGATTTCAGGTTGCGCCACTCGCGAAGCCGCAGTGTATTCGGAAGCAGGAACGGCGCGGGGAAGCTTCCGACGTCGAGCGGCTCCATGCCTGCCGCGCGCAGCATCCGGCGCATCGACTCGCGATCGAACAGAAACAGATGCGCGTGCGGCGCGAGCATTCCCGTCCAGCGGCCCTTGAGGAAGCGGAAATCACCGGAGCCGATGTTGGGCGTGGTCAGGATAAGCCGGCCCTCGGGCGAGAGCAGATTGGCGGTCTCGGCGAGCGCATCCACGGGATCGGCTATGTGCTCGATGACGGCCTCCATGATGACCAGATCGGCGCAGCCCTCCTGGAGGTCGTAGTCGCGCGGCAGCCCGGGCCGAATGTCGAGCTCCGGATAGAGCTTCCGGGCGCGGGCGGCTCGGCTGGCCGAGATCTCGAACCCAATGACGCTCTTCCAGCCGGCGTGCTTGAGCCGTGCACAGAGGTGGCCGTCGCCGCAGCCCAGCTCGATGGCGAGCGCGCCGGGATGCTGGAGCTCGGGCGCGCGCTCGAAGACGGGCCAAAGCTGCGCGGCGCGCAGGCTGAGATTGGCCGTGCGCCGAGCGCCGCCGTCGCCCTGGTAGTAATCCGTGTAGAAGTCCTTGCTTTCGCCGTCGCTGTGGATGGCCGGGGGATCGATCCGGTGCGTGCCGCAATCGGCGCATCGCAGCACTCCGAACCGGGCGGTCCGAAGCACCTCGGACCACCGTCCTCCGCACCAGCATGGAAGGCGGTCCTGCACCACCGCCGAGGACCGCTCAGGAACACGCACATCGCTCATCCGGTTCCCTCACGCTGAAGGCTGGCAGACGCTCACCAGTCTACACCAGCAAGCGCCGGAAGTCCGGGGGCGGTACCCTGTGGGTATACCGCCCGATGAATCAACGGACCTGGACCCGCTTCGTACGCCCGCAGGATCTCGTCTGGCTTCTTTTGTTCTCGGCGCTCGCGGCCGTCAGTCCGCGGCAGGGCGAGGCCGAACTCGAGATGCTGGCCGCCCTGGCTCTGCTGCAGGTGATCGGCCCGAAAATCCCTTATTTCGACACGCCGCGTGGAAACCTGGTTTCGATCATCTTGAAGCTGGTTCTGAGTTACCTGCTGATCGGCGTGACGGGCGGGATCGCGAGTAGCTACTACGTACTCCTGCTGCTGCCCGTCGTCTCTGCCGCCACCACGCTCGGCATGATCGGCACCCTGATCTTCACGCTGGCCTCCTGTGCGAGCTATCTTTCGTTTCTGCTCTTCGTCGAGATATGGGGTTACAAACTGCTCCCGGAGCAGTTCCGCGAGGTGATCCTGCGGGTCTTCCTGCTGCCGGTGGTCGGCTATCTGACCCACCAGTTGGCCGAGGACAACCGCGTCCAGGCGCGAAAGTATCAGGCCGCGGCGCTCCAGCTTGCCGAGGCGAATGAAAGCCTGCGCCAAGCCGAAGCGGCGATGCGGCGCTCGGAACGGCTTGCCGCGCTCGGCCAGCTCAGCGCGGGCCTCGCGCACGAACTGCGCAATCCGATGGGCACGGTGAAGGCCTCGGCCGAGATGCTGTCGAAGCGCGTAGAGGACAGCGACCCGGTGGTACAGGAACTGGCCGGATTCATCTCTTCGGAAGTGGACCGCACCAACTCGCTGATCACGCGGTTCCTCGAGTTCGCGCGCCCGCTCCAGCTCAAGCGACGCCCGGCCGATATCGCCGACGTCGTCGACCGCGCGGTCGAAGAGCTCTCGCGCCACCATCCGCCATATCCGGTGACGGTTTACAAGAACGCCTCCCCCGACATCCGGCCCGCCGAGATAGACGCCGAACTGGTGCAGCGGGTCGTGTACAACCTCCTCCTCAATGCCGCCCAGGCCACACCGGCCGGCGGGACCATCACCGTCAAGACACGGCAGCTAGGAGACCGCATCGAAATCGCGGTCATTGACCGCGGTTCGGGAATCGATCCGAGCCTGCGCGAAAACATCTTCAACCCATTCTTCACCACCAAGCCGGACGGCGTGGGCCTGGGGCTGGCGATCGTCTCCAAAATCGTCGATGAGCACGGCGGCAAGCTCAGCGTTGAAAGCGAGCCGGGCCGCGGGAGCGTTTTCCGTGTGTGGCTGCCCGCAGGAGCTTGAATATCGGCGGCCTGTCCTCGCTAACCTCCGCGCGGGATGCTACGTCCAAGGGTAGAGGACGCCGCGATGCAGATGCCCGATGCCGCAACCGAAGCGCGCCTGACGCGCAAGGAACGCCAACTGCTCGAAATCCTGATCCGCAATGCCGGCGCGGCCGTGCCGAAAAGCTTTCTCCTGCGGAGCGTCTGGCAGTACAGCGAGGAGGCAAAGACCCGGACCGTCGATGTCCACATCCAGCGGCTGAGACGCAAGCTCGGGCCGCGCCACGGCGCGGCCATCAAGACGATCGTCGGCTCCGGCTACTCCTGGCTGCCGGGTTGAAGGCTTCGTCGAAACCTGGGCAGAATGGTCGTGAAACCGCATGCCGAGTCGCGTCCTAGTCATCGAAGATGAGATCAAGCTGCGGCGCGTGATCGAGCTGCAGTTGCAGTCGGCTGGCTTCGAAGTGGACCAGGCGGGCTCGGCCGAAGAGGGCCTGCGGCTGATCGACCGCGCCGACCTGGTCATCACCGATCTGCGCCTGCCCGGCATGGACGGGCTCGAACTGCTGGCGCTCATCCGCCGGCAGAACTCGACGGTTCCGGTTATCGTCATGACCGCATTCGGCACGGTCGAGAACGCGGTGGAGGCGATGAAGAGCGGCGCCGCCGATTTCCTGCTGAAGCCCTTCTCGCTCGACCACCTGATGACCGTCGTGAACAAGGCCCTCGAAGTCCGAGCGCTACGCGACGAGAACCGGGAGCTTCGCGAGCAGCTCGGGCATCGCTACCAATTCGACAACATCATCGGGCGAAGCGCCGCGATGCAGGAGATCTTCGCGACCGTGATGCGCGTGGCGCCGACGCGGGCCACCGTTCTGCTCGCCGGCGAGAGCGGCGTGGGCAAGGACCTCATCGCGCGTGCCATCCACCACCACTCGCCCCGGTGCGACCGGCCGTTCGTCAAGATCAACTGCACGGCCATCCCGGAGAATCTCATGGAGAGCGAACTGTTTGGCTACGAGAAGGGCGCCTTCACCGGCGCGACGACTTCCAAGCCGGGCAAGTTCGAACAGGCCGACACCGGGACGGTCTTCCTCGATGAGATCGGCGACGTGCCCCCTTCGGTCCAAGTCAAGCTGCTGCGCGTCCTGCAGGAGCGCGAGTTTGAACGGCTCGGCAGCAATAAGACGCTCCAGATCGATGTGCGGGTGCTTGCCGCCACCAACGCGGACCTCCGGGCCGCGCTCGAGCAGGGCACCTTCCGCGAGGACCTGTACTATCGGTTGAACGTGATGCCGATCAACATCCCGCCGCTGCGCGCGCGCACCGAAGACATCCCGGCGCTGGCCGGGCACTTTGTCCGCAAACACGCCCCCGAACTGAATCCCTGCGTCACCGAGATCACGCCGGCGGCCGTGCAGAAGCTGCTCGAGTATCCATGGCCGGGCAACGTCCGTGAACTGGAGAACGTGATTGAACGCAGCCTGGTGCTGTGCGGCTCGACGAGGCTCGACGCCGGCGACATCAAGCTCGACCTGGCGCGTCCGGCGCGCGCCGCGGCGGGAGACCCGACCTTCCTGCCCGAGGGCGTCAGCCTCGACGAGCACGAGCAGGCGATCATCCGCGAGGCGCTGCGCCGCGCCAATGGCAACAAGAGCCAGGCGGCGCGGCTGCTGGGCCTCACGCGAAATGCGCTGCGATACCGGCTCTCGCAGATGGGCCTGGAAAGCTGAACCTCAGAGCCGGACGATTTTGTCCGACCGGAACTTCTTCAGCGCGTTGCGGGTGTCAACGATCAGGCGCGCCTTGCCGACCACGTCCGGATAGTCAAAAGCGGCGTGGTCCGTGACGATCACGACGCAGTCGGCCGACTGCGCCGATTCGCCGGCGTCTTCGGAAACGAGCGCAAGCCCGTCCAGCTTCACTTCCGGCACGTGCGGGTCCGTGTAGGTGACGCGCGATCCGCGCATCTGTAGCAGGTGCATGATGTCGAGAGCCGGGGACTCGCGGACATCGTCGATGTCGCGCTTGTAGGCCACGCCCATGATATGGATGTGTGAACCGCGCAGAGGCTTCGCCACGTCGTTCAGGGCGTTCTGGATCTTGTCGACCACGAAGTGCGGCATCTGCCCGTTGACATAACCGGCCAGTTCGATGAAGCGCGCCTCGATGCCGGACTGTTTGGTCTTCCAGGAGAGATAGAACGGGTCGATTGGAATACAGTGCCCGCCGAGCCCCGGTCCCGGGTAGAAGGGCATATACCCAAACGGTTTCGTCGCGGCGGCGTCGATCACCTCCCAGACGTTGATGCCCATGCGGTCGCACATCAGCGCCATCTCGTTCACCAGACCGATATTGATCATCCGAAACGTGTTCTCGAGCAGCTTCACCATTTCGGCGACGCGGGTCGAGCTGACCGGAACCACGGTTTCGAGCGCCTGCCCGTAGAAGAGCGCGCCCAAGCGCGTGCACTCCTCGGTAACGCCGCCGACCACCTTCGGGATATTCGAAGTCTGGTACCTGGGATTACCGGGATCGACGCGCTCCGGCGAGAAGCAGAGGAAGAAATCGACCCCGACCTTCAGGCCAGCGGCCTCCAGCATCGGCAGCACCAGTTCCTCGGTGGTTCCCGGATAGGTGGTCGATTCGAGAATGATGAGCATCCCCGGATGGAGATATTTGCCGATCTCCTGGCAGGCCGCGACCACGTAGCTCATGTCGGGATCTTTGGTCTTGCGCAAGGGCGTCGGCACGCAGATATTGACGGTGTCGAGTTCGGAGATTAGCGAAAAGTCCGCGGTGGCCCGGATCTTACCCTGCTTGACAAGGAGCGCGAGCGTCTCGGCGGGGATGTCCTGCACGTAGGAGTCGCCCTGGCTGATGCGGGAAACCTTCGCCTCATGGACATCGATGCCCGTGACGGCGAATCCCGCCTTGCCGTACTCCACGGCCAGCGGCAGTCCGACGTAGCCCAGTCCGACGACGCCGACGCGAGCCGTGCGGCTCCTGATCCGTTCCTCCAGCGCGGCGGAGGAAGTTTTGCATTCGGCTCTTGCACTTTCCATCTGGCTTACCTCGCTCCTCACTTGAAGTAGAAGAAATGACCGCTTGCGATCAGTTCCGCGGGGCCGGCCAGGAAGATTTCCTCGCCCTCCCAACGCAGATGCAATGGGCCCGCCGGCGTTAACACGCGAACCGGACTCTTCGCCACGCCCCGCATGACAGCGGAGGCCATCGCGCCGGTCGACCCTGTGCCCGAACTCATCGTCTCCCCGACCCCGCGTTCGAAGAATCGCACATCAATCGTATGGTCGTCTACCGGGCGGACGAAGGAGACGTTGGTGCGCTGCGGAAACCGTGGATGCCGCTCGATCTCGGCGCCAATACCGCGCCAATCGAGTGAGAAGTCGTCGACGAAAACGGCGCACTGCGGATTGCCGACGTTCAAGATAGTAACATCCTGGACGCCCGCCGCGACAGTGAGGGTTGTACGAAGGTCTTCCGCCCGGCTTACAGGCTTGCCCATGTTCATCTCGAAGTCGAAGTGAACGCCCTGCCGGCCGAGCAGGCGCAATTGCTTCGGACCGCCGCCGGTAAGAATCGTCATTTCGGGGCGGGAGAAACCGGCCTCGAACAGGAAGGCGGCCGCGCAGCGCGTGCCGTTGCCGGACATTTCGACCTCCCCGCCGTCGGCGTTGAACAGCCGGATCGTCGCGTCGAAGCCGGCCCCCGAAGCGTCGTCAGGCAGACTCACCAGGAGCCACCCGTCGGCGCCGACGCCGGTATGGCGGTCGCAAATCGCCTGGGCGATACCGCTCAGATCCTCACTCGGGGCTTCCTTCGTCCACGTCAGCAGAAAGTCGTTCCGGGCGCCATGCGCCTTGGTGAATGGAATCTTCATGACTGCGCCTGTATATCTCTACGACTGGCGCTCCCTTCTTCATGATCGTTTTGACACGCTGGTAGCCGGGTCCGTCCTTGGAGGTCCGGAACGCGGCCGCGGTCACTTTGTCTCCCGAGAATCCGACCGCCCACTGGGCGCGGAGAAAAAGATCCGGGCGCGCGGCGGCCGCCTGCCACTCCGGCTCATTTCCTTCGTGCAGCGTAGCACGGAGCGGGATGCCGGCCTCGCGGTAGATGCCGGTCAGGTCGCTGAAGGACGTGAAGATGCGGTCGCCGGGCCGAATGTTCGCGCGCAGAAATTCGGCGGCCTCCCGGGTCCAGGCGCGGCGAGCCTCGGAGTTGACCTGCGACTCCTTCCAGCAGATCCAGGCCTCCGGCGTAGGTGACAGCAGCCACGGCGAAAGTCCCGCGACCACGACGAGCGATACGCCGGCCGTCCGGAAGCGCTGGGGCGCGAAGGAAACCAGCGCGCCCACGCCGAAGCAGAGCAGCGGCAGCGCCGCGAGGCCGTAGCGCGTGTTGTAGTAGCTGCTGGGCCACAGGTGCGGCACGAAGATCGGGGTGCCGGAGGCGTAGACGCTCCAGACGTAAAAAGCCGGCGAGAGTGCGAGCAGGGCCACCGGCCACCACGTCCTGCGGATCAGGGCCGCCGCGACGCCCGCCAGTCCGAGCGCGGCCAGCGGCCAACCCGCGCACAGGCGCGCGGCCGAGGTGAAGTACAGCCACGCCTTGCCCCAGTCGCCGTCCCCGGCATAACGCTCCATACCCTGGTCAAGCGAGCGCTGATAGATCGCCTTGGCCGAGTAGGGTCCGTTATAGAACTCCAGCGGATTCCCGTAGATCCACCAGTTGTGTCCCAGCCAGTAGAGCGGACCCGCCACGGCCAGCAGGCCGAAGAGCGCCGCCACCGCGATGCGATTGTTGCGCGCGGCGATCAGGAAATAGATCCCGACGAACGGAGCGAGAAACCAGCCCTCATAGCGCGTGAGCGTTGCGGCCAGCACCGCGAGGCCTGCGCCGGCCGCAGCCAGCCGCGACTGCGTCTGGCGGAATCGCACCGTGCAATATAGAATCGCCGCGAGCGCCGCAAAGAAAACCGGCTCGGTCATGGCGGTTGACTGGAGATAGAGCAGGTTCGGATTCAGCGCGAACAGCGCCGTCGCCGCCACCGCCGGCGCACGTCCGGGCAGCAGACGCCGCACGGAGGCATATAGCAGCATACCGGCCACGACAAAGCATCCGGCCGTGGGAACGCCGCCGGCAAGGCCGGAGCGCCACCAGGCGTCCACTTTGGCGAACGGCGCAATCAACAGGTGCGGCAGCGGCAGCCAGACGGTCCCGATCTGCCGGTAATCGGGCGTGCGGGAATCGAACAGGCGCCGCGCGATGTTCAGGTGCGCCTCCGCATCACCGTAATAGAGCAGGTAGCCTTGCTGAAAAAACCAAGCGAGCGCCGCCGCGCTCAGAGCCGCCAGCACGAGCAGCGCGGCTAAGATTTCGCCCCAGCCCGCGCCGGCGGCTCGCTTAGAATTCCGTCGCCGACTTGAACTCTTGGAAGCGGGCATCGATCTCCGAGCGCGTCAAATCGCGGAAGCGGTCAACGCCGAACTTCTCGCAGCAGAAGCTCCCCATCACCGAACCGTAGATCACGGCGCGGCCCAGTTCGCGGGTGTCGATGTGGTCTTCCTTGAGGTCCAGGCCGCGCTCGGCCAGGTAGCCGACAAAGCCGCCGGCGAAACAGTCTCCGGCGCCGGTGGGATCGAGGACATGTTCCAGCAGGTAGCCGGGCACCATGAAGATGGTGTCCTTGCGGAACAGGAGCGCGCCGTACTCGCCGCGCTTGATGACCAGCGTGTTCGGCCCCATCGCGAGGATCGCGCTGGCGGCCCGCCGCAGATTCGACTCCCCCGAAAGCATCCGCGCCTCGCTGTCGTTGATCAGCAGGAAGTCCCAGTCTTTCAGGGTGTCGAGCAGGTCCTGCCGGTGATCGCGGATCCAGAAGTTCATCGTGTCGCCGCCCACCAGCCGGACGCCGTTCATCTGCTGGCGGACGCTGCGCTGGAGCGTCGGCTGGATGTTGCCGAGCAGCAGGTAGGGCTGCGACTTATACGGATCGGGCACCTTTGGTTTGAAGTCCGCAAAGACGTTCAGCTCGGTGGTGAGGGTCTCGCGGTCATTCATATCGTTCGAGTAGACGCCGGACCAGAAGAAGGTCTTTCCGCCGGAGACGCACTCGAGACCGCTCAGGTCGATGCCGCGTCCCGCCAGCAAATCGCGGTCGGACGGATTGAAGTCCTCCCCCACCACCGCAATGATCCGCACCTGGGTGAAGTAGCTCGCGGCCAGCGAGATGTAGGTACAGGCGCCGCCGAGCATCCGGTCGACCTTACCGTGTGGAGTCTCCACTCCGTCATACGCAACAGATCCAACGACAACAAGCGACATTCCTAAATTGTAGCGGTCCGGATAAAGTCCCGCAGCAGCGGTTTCGGGCGGCTACAATAAGACAGGGCTTCATGGAACTGATACCACGCTGGCTCCCGGAAATCCTAATTCTCACTGCCGTTGGACTGGCCCAGTTTCAGCTTGCGCGGTGGCTCCTCGAAGACGAGAGGCGTAGAAATTCGGTCCGGGCCCGGATCGCGATTTACGGATTCTTTTCGCTCGCCCTGCTGGCTGTGGCCGCGGTGTGCGCGACCAAGAGCGCGCGGGTGTCCGCGCTGTTCCCGGGCGGCCACCGGGCGTGGTCCTCGGCGGCCGCGCTGCTCTACTCGATGGTTCTGGTAGGCGGCGTAATGGCGAATCTGGCGTGGAGGCACGTGCTGGCACCCGCTTTCAATCCACGCCGGCGAACGCTCCTCAATACGGCCAGGACAGCCGTGCTGGCCGCTCCGGCGGCCGTCGTTGGCTTTGGAGTCTTCGTCGAGCGCAGACAGTTCGAAGTCAAAGAGGTCGAGATCCCCATCCCGGGCCTGCCGAAGGACCTGGACGGACTGCGGCTGGTACAGCTCAGCGACATCCATCGCAGCGCCTATCTCTCCCAGGAGGAACTCGAGCATGTCATCGGGATGGCAAACGAGTGCCGCGCTCACGTTGCGCTGGTTACAGGCGATCTGATTACGCGGGGCGGCGATCCTCTGGACGCCTGCCTCGATGAGCTTGCCACGCTACGGAGCGATGCGGGGACGTTCGGGTGCCTGGGCAACCACGAGATCTATGCCAAGGCCGAACGCTACACGAAGGTGCGGGGTGCAGCGTTGGGGATGCGCTTTCTCCGCGACGAGGCGGCCGAGCTTCGCTTCGGCGGCGCGGTCCTGAACTTTGCCGGCGTCGATTACCAGCGGCAGTCGCACCCGTACCTGCGAGGCGCCAAGCGGCAGATCCGGCCCGGCGCGGTGAACATCCTGCTCTCTCATAATCCGGATGTCTTTCCGACGGCCGCCGGACAGGGCTATGACCTCACCATCTCCGGCCACACGCACGGGGGTCAGGTCAGCGTCGAGATCCTGCACCAGCACGTCAACGTCGCGCGGTTCTTTACGCCGTATGTCTACGGACTGTATCGCGAAGGCAACTCGTCCGTCTATGTGACGCGCGGCATTGGAACCGTCGGGATGCCTGCCCGGATCGGGGCGCCCCCGGAGGTCGCACTCATTCGCCTGTGCGCTACCTGATCCTGAGCGACATTCACGCCAACTGGCAGGCGCTCGAAGCGGTGCTTCGACACGCCGAAGGAGCCTACGACCGTATTCTGTGCTGCGGCGACTTCGTCGGCTACGGCGCCGATCCGAACCGCGTCGTCGACTGGGCCCGCGAGCACGTCGCGCTCGCCGTGCGCGGGAACCACGACAAGGCGGCCATCGGGCTGAGCGATATCGAGTGGTTCAATTCCACGGCGCGGGCCGCGGCCCTCTGGACCCGCTCCGTCCTCACGCCCGAAAATACGGACTGGCTCACGCGCCTGCCCAAGGGGCCTCTGCCGATCGACTCCTTCCAGATCCTGCACGGCTCGCCGGTGGACGAAGACGAGTACCTGGTGGATCTCTACGAAGCCGACGAGGTCAAGGACTATATCGAGACTCCGATCTCGTTCTTCGGACACACGCACATTCAGGGTGGATTTTTACTGCACAGAAATGGCGTAAAACGCGTCCCTAAACCGGATCTGCGCGAAGAGGCGCGCGCCGCCGAATTCGAACCCGATCTCCTGTATCTCATCAACCCAGGGTCGGTCGGACAGCCACGCGATAGCGACCCCCGGGCCGCCTATGCGCTCTACGATCCGGCGGAACGCTTCGTCACTCTTCGCCGCACGGCCTATGACGTTGATGCCGCACAGGAACGCATCCTGGCGGCCAAGCTTCCGGGTGTGTTGGCCAGCCGTCTTGCGCTGGGCCGGTGAGGGAGTATGAACCAGGTTCTCCAAGGCGCCCGAGAACAGCTCGATCTCGCCCGATGCCGGGTCGTCGATCTGGAGCTGAGCTTTCAGGAAATCGCAAGGACTCTCCGCCCGTCACGCGATGTCCTCGTTCCGCCGGAGTTTCGTGTACTCGACGAGCTTACCGAATGGACACAACGGCTCATTGAAGCCGAGCACGCCGTCGCCAGGGCCGAATCCGGAACGCCCGGCATTGTGGGCACGCATGGGCGGTATCGGTGGATTTCGAGCTTCGACTATGACATCGGCGAGCTTGTCACGCTCTGCCCGGAGGTGGTGCTTGGACGGCGCGCAGCCATAACGTCGAGCAATGGCGCGGCCCTTCAAGTCAGCAGCACTGAGGAGCCTGAGGGCTGGCGCACCGGCGGGGCCGCCTTCCGAGGCTTGTCCGGTACCGTCGAGCCGCACGAACGCTGGCCGGTGGCGGTGAGCCCCGAAATCGAAGCTTTCGATCAGATCCCGGGCAGCGCGCTCGACATCTACAGCGAGTGGTTCCTGTTCGAGCGTGAGGCCCCGGCAGCCGATTTCGAGGTCTTCGTTAACTGGATGGGCTTCCGGCTCTACGACCCGCACTGGCAGTGGGCGGTCGATCGATTCTGGACCCAGTTGGAGGCGCTGGACGCCGAGTCGTATCTCGGCGACGGCGACGTCCTGACCTTCGCGACACGCAGCCAGGATCTCTATGACGCGGTGATCGGGGCCTTCAGCCGTTCTGCGCGGTGAGATAAGCCTGGAGCTTTCGCGCGGTTGCGGCGCCGACGACCCTGGCCAGTTCCGGCTCCCCGGCCTGGCGCACGCGCTCGAGGCTGCCAAAGGTCCGGAGCAGCTTCTCGACGGTTCGCTTCCCGATGCCCTGTACGCTTTCCAGCTCCGAGGTCAGGCGCGCGGCATTGCGGCGGGTGCGGTGGAAAGTGACAGCGAAGCGGTGCGCCTCGTCACGGATCGTCTGGACCAGGTGCAGCACGGGCGAGAAGCGGTCCAGGACGATCGGCTCCTCCTCCTGGCCGAGAACGTATATCCACTCCTCGCGCTTGGCGATCGAGGCCAGCGGCTGGTTGATGATTCCAAGCGATTCGAGCGCTTCGGCGGCGGCGTGCAACTGGCCGAGCCCTCCGTCGATTAGAATGAGGCTCGGCATGCGTGCGCGCTCGCCCTGCAGGCGTCCGTAGCGCCGGGTGACCACCTCGCGAATGGAGGCGAAGTCGTCGTTGCCGGCCACGGTCTTTATGATGAATTTCCGGTAGTCGGCTTTCTTCATCCGGCCCTTCTCCCAGACGACCATGCTCGCGACCTTGTCGGTGCCCTGGATGTGGGAGACATCGAAGCATTCGATGCGCTCGGGAGGCTCGGTGAGCGTCAGGGCGTCCTGCAATGCGTCCTGAATGGCTTTCGACGAGGGTTTGAGCACGCGGAAGCGCTGGTCGAAGCTGTGCCGGGCATTGGTCTCGACCAGGTCGAGCAACGCCCGCTTCTGGCCGCGCTGCGGCGTGTGGATTTCGACGCGCCGGCCGCGTTTGTCCGAAAGCGCCTCTTCCAGGACGTCGCGGTCCTCAAACTCGACGGGCACGTGGATCGTTCCGGGAACGTACTGCTGGTCGAGGTAGACCTGCTTGAGCAGCCCGGAGAAGAACTCCGGAGGATCGAATTCGAGTTGGTTCTCCCAGAAGAACTCGCGGCGGTCAACAATGCGGCCGCGGCGGACGTGGAAGAGATTCACGGCGATCAGGGGCGGCTCGGCGTAGTAGGCGAAGATGTCGATGTCGTCGCCCTCGGCCGAGTCCATCTTCTGGCGCTGCTCGAGCTCCTCGACGGTGGCGATGAGGTCGCGCAGGGCGGCAGCCTCTTCGAAGCGCATGTCGTCGGAGGCGGCCTGCATCCGGGCGCGCAGCGTGTTTGCCAGGTCGCGGCGGCGGCCTTCGAGAAACAGGCGCACGTCGCGAATGCGCTCCTGGTAGACGGTGTCGTTCGTGAGGCCCTCGACGCAAGGGCCGAGGCAGCGGCCGATGTGGTATTGAAGGCACGGCTGCGGATGCTTCCGGCGCAGATCGACGTTACAGGAAGAGATCTGGAAGTGCCGGTGGATGAAGTGAACCAGCCGGTGCGCCAGGTTGGCGGGGAAGTAGGGGCCGAAGTACGTCGAGCCGTCCTTGCGGAGGCGGCGCGTGACGTAGACGCGCGGGAAGCGCTCATTCGTCAGCTTGATGTAGGGGTATGTTTTATCATCGCGCAGCAGAACGTTGAACCGGGGCTTCCACTGCTTGATGAGGTTGTTCTCAAGGGCGAGCGCCTCCTTTTCGTTGTCAACCAGAATGTATTCGATCTGGCGCGCTTCGCGGATCAGGCTTCCCGTCTTGGCATCGGCGAGACGGTCGAAGTAGCTGCGCACGCGGCTCCGAAGATTCTTCGCCTTGCCGACGTACAGCACCGTGCCGCCCTCGTCCTTGTACAGATACACACCGGGCCGGGCCGGGAGCTGCGCCGCTTTCTCTCTGAGGTCCATTGCCGTCCAGACGCTTGGGAGGTCTATACTTTTATTGTGGCACGCGTTCCGCAGAGCATGTTGGCGCTGATCCTGGCGCTGCTGTGCGCGAGCTTCCTCGCGGCGCAGGAACAGCGGGAGACCGCCTACCAGGAGCCGCCGGAAGAGGACGAGGAACTGATCGAGAAGGAGTACTCGTTCAACCCGCTCCAGGCCTCGAAAGAGATGCGGATCGGCAATTTCTATTTCCGCAAGGGCAGCTACCGCGCCGCCGCGCTGCGGTTCCTGGAAGCCACCAAGTGGGACCCGAATCTGGCTCAGGCCTTTCTCCGGCTCGGCGAAGCCCGTGAGAAGCTCAAGGACGACAAGGGCGCAAAGGAGGCCTACGAGAAGTTTCTCGAACTTGCGCCCGATGCCAGGGAGGCCGCCGCCGTGCGCAGGAAGATCGCGCAGGCCGGCAAGTAACCCCCGATGCTCGGCCGATTCGCGCTGCTGGGCTGCTTCGCTGCGGTGCTGTATGGGCAGGGCGTCTTCCACTCGCATTACGTCGTGCACGGGCAAGTCATGATCGAGGGCTACGGGCCCGCGGCCCATGCCGTGGTGATGGCAGGCAGGAATGTCGGGCGGGCCGACTCGCAAGGCAAGTTCTCCGTCGCCGGCACGGTGCAGGGCGCGGCCCATATTGGGGTCACTATTCAGGCTCCGGGATGCGAGGGCCGGAGCGTCACTGTGGCGAGTCCGGCTGGGTCCGTGGACATGGGAATCATTACGCTGAAGCCGCTCCACGGCCGTTCCGGCGGCGGAATGGTCAGCTTTTCTTCGTATGCCGCTCCCCCTGCGGTGCAGAAGCTCCGGGAGGAAGCGCCTTGCGCAGGCAGCGCGCGATCTGGAGAAGGCCCTCGCTTTGTACGAGAAGGATGCAGGGCTCTGGCATGATCTCGGCCAGGTGAAGAAGGCAGCGGGCGACGAGGCCGGCGCGCAGGCAGATTTCGAAAAGGCAAGAACGATTGAGCCGCGATTCGTTCCCCCGCTCGTGCAGCTTGCCACCCTGGCGCTTCGACGCGAGAATTGGCAAGCCGTTGTCGAATACGGGCAGGAGGCGGTCGCGATCAATCCGGTCGACTATCCGGAGACCTGGCTCTATCTCGCGACAGCCCGCCTCAAGCTGGGGGACAGCGAGCAGGCTGAACGCGATGCCCGCAAGGCGATCGACGGCTCGAAGCCGGTCTTGAAGGCGCACCACATCCTGGGCGTCGCGCTGGCGCTGCAGAACCGTACCGACGAGGCGATCGAGCAGCTCCGGATTTACGTGCAGCGCGCGCCGAAGGGCCCGGAGACAGAAGCCGTCCGGCGGCAGATCGAAGCGCTCGAAGCAGAGCGGCGCTGACGATTACGCGGCTTTGTTGCGCTTCCTCATCTCGCGCTCCATCATCAAGACGATCTTACGCACGCTGCGATCCCATTCCGGGAACAGGTCGGCGTACTGCCATTCGCGCGCGATGCGAACGGGCACGGCGCATTCTTCCAGCCGCACCGGAACCAGGTAGATGTCATCGAGCGGCAAGCGCGTGGCGCAGTCGATCGCGTACCGCAGCTCCGAATGAAACGAGCCGCGCTTGCCGACGGCGCGGCGCGAGAAGCACGGCACGAAGAAGTCCGAGATTTCGATGGCGCGCTCGATGGCGCGAGGCCAGTTCTGACCGGGCAGGAGCTTCTTCTTATCGAGCCAGGGCTGAAAGCCTGCCGCTTCGAAGCTGTCATAGAGCCGGGCGACCTGCGGGAGATCCTCTTCGACGTAGGCGAGAAAAATCCTCGGCCGGCCTTCCGGGACGAACTCGAATCGGCCGCCCTCATCGGAGCGAAAGAGCCCGAGGCCATCGATTTCGATTTCTGACCCGTCCGCCAGGCACTGCCGTACGATCTGCGCAATCCGCTCACCGGGCGTCATGCTCATTTCCTCCGTCCCGGCCCAGACTTCTCGTCGAATTCGAATGTTGCCGGGCGGCCAGGACGGAACGTGCCGAGACCCGGGAGCTCGGCTCCCTGCCCCTTGCGGAGGCTGCGGACGATAGAGTGCACCAGCCGGTGCACCTGATCGGCGGCGGCCGCTCGATTGAGGTGTGATCTTCGCGCCAACAGCTCGGTCAAGTTGTTCTTACTCATGGCGGCCTTATCGTAGCAGGAGCTTACTAATGTTTGTAAGCTCTCTTCACCCGCCGAGACAGCGAAGCACCACGAAATCAGCGCTTTCCATGTGAACAAATTTTGTCCTTACATTTGTGAACACAAACAGGTGAGTCCGTTTTAACTGCGGGTTCAGCGATATTTCATCCCGGCTTAAGCGGCCCTTCATTCGCGAATGCCAAGCTACTTACAGGCGCAATCAGAGGCGCCGAAACACCAAGGAGAACCCACGAAAATGAAGAAGTTTATGAGCATGATGCTCGGTCTGTCGCTCATTCTGGGCGCCGCGAGCGTGACATTCGCGCAGGCTCCCACCCCCAAGAAGGAGGAGCAGAAGAAGGAGGAGAAAAAGGACACCAAGAAGAAAGAGGACAAGAAGTAATCCTGTCTCCAGCACGGATGCCGGTCGCGGGTACGCGGGCGACCGGCGCCCGCCCCTGTGTTGCTCCATTGCAGCCGTGTTCCGGCATATGATGGTGCAATCACCATGAGCACCAGGCGACACTTTCTGGCACAGGCGGCGGGTGGCGCGGCTGCCGCCTTCGCACAAACCCCGCGGCGGCCTCGAAACATTCTGCTCCTGATCGCGGACGATCTCGGGCTTCACACCGGCGCCTACGGCGACAGCACAGCCCTCACACCGAATCTCGACCGGCTGGCGCGGGAAGGCGTGCGCTTCACGAACGCCTTCTGCACCACGCCCTCATGCAGCGCGAGCCGCTCGGTCATGCTGAGCGGCCTCCACAACCACGCCAACGGTCATTTCGGCCACGCGCACAGCGTCCATAACTTCTCCTACCTGCCGTCGATACGGCCGCTGCCCGCGGTGCTGAAGCAGTCCGGCTACCGCTCGGGCGTGATCGGGAAGCTGCACGTCAATCCGGTGAGTTCGTTCCAATGGGACCTGGACAGCCAGGGCCAGAATCGCGACGTGCTCAGCATGGCCGAGCGGGCGCGCGACTTCGTCCGCGCTTCGGGCGACCGGCCCTGGTACCTGCACGTCGGCTACGGCGATCCGCACCGGCTGGGCAAAGGCTTCGGCAACGGCGACTACCGCGGCGTCAAGCGCAACCGCTTCGATCCGGCGAAGGTCGCGGCGCCGTCGTTTCTGCCGGATAATGCCGCGACGCGCACAGAGGTCGCCGAATACTATGAGGCGTCGAATCGCCTGGACCAGGGAGTCGGCTTCATGCTCGACGTGCTGCGCGAAACCGGTCAGCTCGACAACACGCTGATTCTCTTTCTGAGCGACAACGGCATGCCCTTTCCCAACGCCAAGACGAACCTCTACGACGCCGGCGCGCGCATGCCGCTCATTGTTCGGTCGCCCGAGCAAAGGAATCGCGGCCTGGTGAACAACGCCCTCGTCAGTTGGGTGGACCTGTTCCCGACCTGCGCGGCGTGGGCCGGCGCGAATCTCCCCGACTACCCGCTGCACGGCCGGAACTTCCTGCCGATCCTTGAACGCGAGAATCCCTCGGGATGGGACCGGGTCTTCTTCTCCCACACCTTCCACGAAGTCACGATGTACTACCCGATCCGGGGTATCCGCACCCAGCGCTACAAGTACCTGCGGAACCTGTTCCCCGAGTTGGAGTTCCCGCATGCGAGCGACCTGTGGGAGTCCGGGACGTGGCAGAGCCTGCTTGAATCCGGCGAGCGCGCCGCCGTGGGGCGCCGCCCGGTCCCGCTCTACCTGCACCGGCACGCCGAAGAGCTCTACGACGTCGCGAGCGATCCGGACGAGTTGAGCAACCTCGCCAACTCCGCCGAGCACCAGGGGGTTCTCCGGGAGATGAGGGCCACCGTTGAGAGATGGCGCAAGGAGACGGGGGATCCCTGGCTGATCAACGATAACTACAAGCGCGGGTAGAGGGAGCCTTTGGCGGAAGCCCGCTCTTTCACGCTCGCGGCCCTGCAACCTGTTGAATCTACAGAGCCGTGCGCGTGAGCAGAATTCGTTTCGCATTTTTTCGCGCACAACCGGATTGACAGATTTGTCATACTATGTCATCTTTTGACCTAGTATGACCAGTGCAGACCATCAACCAGTGGATCCGTTCCTGCCGCTGTCGCTTGCCGCGTTCCACATGCTGCTTAGCCTGGCGGAGGGCGAGCGTCACGGCTACGCCCTGAAGCGGGAAATCCTCCAGAGGACCGAGGGGAAACTGAACCTCGGCTCGGGAGCGCTCTACGGGACGATCAACAAAATGCTTGAACAGGGGCTCATCGAGGAGAGCGGGGAGCGTCCCGATCCGCACCTGGATGACGAGCGCCGGCGGTATTACCGGATCACTCCCCTGGGGCGCCGGGTCGCACAGGCAGAGGCGGTACGGCTGCGGGAGCTGGTGCGGCTCGCCGAGTTGAAATTCAAATTGTTGGAGCTTGCTTGAGGCGGCCATGCTCGATCCCGTGAAACTCTATCGCCAGCTCCTGCGGCTCTACCCGGTGCGCTTCCGCCAGGAGTACGCGGGGCCAATGGAGCAACAATTCCGCGATGAGTACCGCGAGGCCGGGACCCGTCGCGAGCGGCTGGGGTTGTGGGTTCGCGCCACAGGCGACCTGATCGCCTCCCTGCCGTCGGAAGTCGTCCGGGAGATCGCGAAGGACCTGCGGCATGGATGGCGACTGCACGCCAAGCGGCCGACGAGTACGATCCTGGCTATCGCTTCGCTGGGCCTGGCGATCGGGGCGTCGACCGGCGTCTTCACCGTGCTGAACGCACTGCTGCTCCAAAGTCTGCCGTTTCACGCCCCGGAGCGGCTCGTGGAACTGGTGCATTCCCCGGTTACGCTGTTCAGCGGACGCCCGTCATTCCTCGACTGGGCTCGCGAGAGCACGTACCTGGAGGACGCCGCCACGTTTGTGGCATTCGAAGCGAACCTGGCCGGGGAACAGGGAAGCGTCCGGGTGAAGGCCGTGGAGACGTCGGCGAACTTCTTCGACCTGCTGGGCGCCAAAGCGTTGTTCGGACGCACCTTTGCGGCCGGCGAGGATGTGCCGGGGCAGCCGCGGGTTGCGGTCCTAAGTTATGGGGCGTGGCAACAGTTGTTCGGAGGCGATCCGGGCGTCATCGGGCGCTCCGTGCGAGTCAACGGGGTGCCGTTCCAGATTATCGGAGCACTCCCGGCGCGCTTTGATTATCCCGGCAGGATTCAGCTCTGGATGCCGACGGCGTTTGATCCGTTGGCTATTCCGAAATTCGGAGCGTTCCGCTCCCAGACCATCGGCCGCCTGAAAGCGGATATCCCGATCGACCGGGCCAACGCAGCGTATGAAGCGGAAGCGGTGCGCACCGGCAGGGTTGGGACTAAGGATCCGGACCGGCCGCGGCTGCGGCCGCTTCGAGAGGAACTGTCGGGATGGGCCGGACAGGCACGCTGGGCGCTAGCGGCATGGTGTTGTTCGTGCTGCTGGCGGCGTGCGCGAATGTCGCACAGCTCGTACTCGCGCGGATGCCGGAACGGGAGGGAGAGTTCGGAATCCGCGCCGCCCTGGGCGCGAGCCGTGCCCGCGTGACGCAGCAGCTTGTGGCGGAGTCGACCGCCCTGACGGCAGCGGGAGCGCTTTCAGGAAGCGTTGTGGCCTATTGGGTGGCCCACATTGCCTCCTCCGTGGCGGCGCCCGCGCTGGCTGCACAGGAGTATACCCTGCTGGACTGGCGGGTATTCGGCTTCGCGGCGACGCTCGCCTTGCTCCTTGGCATCGCCTTCGGTGCGCTTCCGATGCTGCTCGCGGACCGCTCCCAATTTGCCGGTCCGATCCTCAGGGCGCAACCGGGCTGCGCCCGGTCCGCCGCCGGACTCCTGCGCCCGATGCTTCTGGTGGGGCAAGCGGCGCTGGCCCTGGTGCTGCTGGCGGGTTCGCTGACGATGGGTCACACCTTCCTCCGGCTGCTCGACACGGACCTGGGCTTCCGGCCGGACAACGTCGTCGTGGTGAGCGTTTCGCTGCACGGAACGCGGTATCAGGACCGCCATGCCATCGGGCGCTACTACGGCGACGTGCTCGATCGGCTTCGCAATGTTCCGGGGGTGGAGGCAGCGGGCGGCGTGCGCCATCTTCCGCTGCTGAACGAGATGTACATGGCAGGGCGAATCCGTCTGGACTCGGGAGCAACCGTGGAACCGGCGGTGACCAACGCCGTGACTCCGGGTTACTTCGAGACGCTTGGCACAAAGATCCTGGCAGGACGTGATTTCCCGCGGGCCGGAAGAGGGGCCGAGCGCAGCGTCCTGGTCAACGAAGCCTTCGCCGAGCAGTCGGGCCTGGGGTTGGCGATCACGGGCCGGCGGCTGACGCCGCCGGGGAGCGAGGCGTCATATCTGATTGCCGGTGTGGTCGAGACAACCCGCACCGCCGGGCCGGCCTATCCGGGTATCGCAAAGGTCTACTGGCCTGCCGACGAGGAGCCTCCGCCCAACCTGACTTTCGTGGCCCGGGTCCGCGGGAAGGCTGGCGACTCCGTGGCGCCCTGCCGGGATGCCGTCCGGTCGGTCGACAAAGCCGTGGCGCTCTATAACGTCGGCACGCTCAACGACCGCCTCGATGAGGTGCTTGCGCGGCCGCGCTTCCTCACGATCGCGACGCTGTTCCTCGGGGTGTTCGCCCTGCTGCTTGCGGTGGCCGGAACTTTCGGCGCGGCCTCGCAGGCAGTGGCGCAGCGCACGCACGAGTTCGGCTTGCGAATGGCGCTGGGAGCGTCGTACTGGCACATCCGGGGCATGCTGTTTCGTGGAACTGTGGGTCCTGTCGCCGCAGGGATTCCGGTGGGCACCTGGATGGCGCTCGCGGCTGCTCGCTATTCGGAGCATGTGATTGCAGACGCGAGTCCTGTCCGGTTGTGGAGTTGCCTAGCGGCTGGGGGGCTGCTGCTCGCCGCCGCGCTCCTTGCGGCGTGGATGGGGAGCCGGCGCATCTGGTCGATCGATCCATCGGAGGCGGTGCGGCGAGGGTGAGGGTGGCGCCGTGATCAGAGTGTCCTTCGCAAATCCGGCGCCCCCAGGAAGTGTGCGGTGAGTGACGGACCGCCGTCGACGAGCAGACCGGATTGAATTCGTTTATTGAATGAATACGAGTTGCCCCGATCGCGAGGGAGGGGGCGCCGCACCAGGCTTTTCACGCGTTCTCACCGCCCGTTTCGGATGCCCAACCTGTGGTAATCTGGCTGAATCGTAAGCTGGATGGCTGCGAGAAAGCCGCCTTACCGCTGCGTATTGCGGACCGACTTTCCGGGTGACGGGGTGCTTTTTAGTGATTCGACTTCGACGTGCTTTTCTTCTTTTCGCTTGCGTCGTTTCGGCGGCATTTGCCCAGGGGTTGCCGGCGATCAATGTCGCATGGCTGCCGGTGAGCGACGCCGAGCGGGCGATTCAGGCTCCGGTAGTGGAGGCGGGGGCCGGGGCGGAGGCCCTGTTCTGGCGTGTGCATGTGCTCGATGAGCGACTGTCGGACGGCAGCGTGCAGCGCGTACTGTATCACTACGTCCGGCTCAAGGTCTTCAACGACGAGGGCATGAAGAAGGCCGCCACCGTCGATATTCCCTTCGATGACCGCAGAACCTCTATCCTGTTCATCGACGGACGCACGATCAAGGCGGACGCACGATCAAGGCGGACGGCACGGCGCTCGACCTCGACAAACGCACGATCCGCGAGCGGGATCTCGTTCGGGCCAGCGGATTGAAGTACAAGGTGAAGTCGTTCGCGATGCCGGGCGTGGAGCCGGGCGCGATCGTCGAATACGCTGGAAAGAGATCCGGCACAACTCCGGAATTTTATACACGCGGCTCCAGTTGCAGCGCGACATTCCGATCCATCGGGTCACGTATTTCATCAAGCCGCTGTCGCGCGACCTGACGACATATCGGATGGGCGTGTGGCCGTTCCACTGTAAAACCTCGCCGCTGAAACTGGAGAACGACGGGTTTAATTCGACCTTCCTCGAAAACGTTCCCGCCTTCAAAGATGAACCATTTCACTACTGTCCGGCTATAAGTCCCACAGATTCAACTGGTTAGAAAATGAGCTGGATTTTTCTTGGGACTCCAGCTC
>JBKBWD010000030.1:0-57489 GCA_046289265.1 Bryobacteraceae bacterium
CATAATGCAACCTAAAAACCGGGCTAAAGCACGGCCGGTCAATGGGTTACCTCAAAACGCTAGAGGTGAACATCCGCTGCGATCTCGTCGAGGATGCTGGTGTTGGCGATGATTCGCTTGTCGAGGAGCAGGATGGTGGAGGGGCCGCTCTTGTTGCCCCAGGCGAGCGAGTCCGACCGGACCTCTTCGACCTTGCGAACCACCACGAAGGGGACCTCGGCCGACTGGTTGCGGAAGGTCATCCGGCCTTCGCAGAGAAGGCGGCCGCCGGCGGAGAGGTCATTCACTTCGCGATCGAGCGGAACATCGTTGCGCGGGATCCGCGAGTAGTAGTTCGTTTCGACAGACGAGGGGTTGTCATCGCCCCAGATCTTGCGCAGAAAGCGGGTCGGCTGGTGCGTGGCGATCGGAGGATTGCCCGAGAGCATGGTGGTGAGGGGCGGAGCATCGTGGCCGAAGTGGCGAAACGTCCGGCCGATGACATAGGCGTCGACGTTGGCTCCGCGCGAGCGTGTGACCGGGGTCTCAAACGTGAGGACGACGCGGTCGAGGAGGCGCTCGACTTCGGCGACGACAAGAATTTCGGAGCGCTGCTGCGCCGTGTAGGGCGTGCCGGTGATATCGAACATTGCCGCAGGGGGCGCCAGTAGGATGCGGTCGCCGGGGTTGATCTCGACGGAGGCGAGGGCGTTCGCGTGGGTCTGGCCGTTGACGGCCTTGAGTTCGAGGCGGTTGCCGGCAGCAGAGGGCGTGATGTTCTGCTCGGGCAGGCGCGGCCGGTAGAGATGGAACTCGCTGAGGTGCGGATAGGCGGTGACGGCGGCGGTGCTTTCGAAATCGGCCTCATCGTCAGCGCCTTCGAGTTTGGCTTTGAAGCCGAAGCCCTTGGGAATCTCGATAGGAGCATCGCCGCTCACCATGGCGGCGAAGGTCGCGACGCCTCCGACACCGGGCGCCGGACGGTAGCCGAGCAGGCGGACCAGGTCGAAGATGCTTTCGCGCCAGCGCGCGGTGCGGAGGAAGGCCTCATTCGCGTAAAGCTGCTGGTAGAACGTGACGATGTCGGCCGCGACGGCGCCGGATTCAAGGAGCGCGATGGCGGGGTCGTCGGGGCCGCGATGGGTCCAGCCGGCGAGTTCCGGGCGCTTGTCGATGCGGTCGAGCATGTAGCGGCGGAGTTCGTCGTACATGCCGATGCGGTAGTCGAGGGCATCGAGGCCGGGCCGGTTGTAGATGGTTCGCGGAAAGATGGGCGGCTTGCCGCAGTCGTGTTGGCAACTCATCGCCTGCCTCCGAGGATTTCGAATTGAATGCGTCCGCGCTCCATGTGGCTGGGGTCGTTGGCGACCCGGATGATCTCGAAGGGCCGCACGTCGATGCGTTCGAGGGTCGAAGTGGGAAGGTCTTCGGGGTCGATCACGATAGAGCCGGCGTTGGGTCCGACGACGCCGTCCCAGCGTCTCATGCTCACCTTGAGGACGCGGTCGACGCCCTGGACGGCGAGCGCGCGGCCGATCAACTGGCTGGCGTGCAGCGGCTGGCCGAAGGTCCACTCATCGGGGTGGAAGAAGCCGGGGCGGCCGTCGGGGGTGTAGCCGTCGGAGAACTCAGCATCGAGGATGAAGCCTAGGTCTTCGGGCCAGTAGTCCGGATGGGCGCAGAGCGTGAGCTTGATGTCGAGCGAGACCAGGTGCGCGCCGCGGATCTCGAGGTCTTCACCGATGAGCCGAACGGCTTCGAGGTGATCGGCGATGCGAGCGCGGAGGCTGGGGCTGAGGATGTCGCTGCCGGCCGGGTCGATCAGAATCCGGACGGTTCGCCAACTGCCGGTCCAGGCATAGCGGGCGTAGGCGTTGGCGACTTCGGGGAGTTCACGCGCGCGGTCGGCGTAGTCCTTGAGGGTGACGGCGCGCAACTGGCGGGCGCGGTAGGCCTCGGGGATGCGGCGCAGCGCGGAGGCCGGTTTTTCGGGGTCGCGGCCATCGGTGACATCGAACGGGTTCCAGACTTCCGAGACCGCCGGGAAGGCTGCACGATCGAAGGATTTGAGGGTGTTGGCCCCGATATTGCCGGCTGCTCCGCCGCCGACCTGAAATTCGGCGCGGACCGAATCGGAGGTGTCCCACGGGCGGCCGTTCACGCCGTTACCGAAGCGAATGCGGCTGCGTCCAAGCTCGTCGGTTTCGACGAGGAAGTGGCGGTCGCGATCGCGGCTCTCGATGAGGTCGATGCGTTCGGTCCAGAGTTCGCCAGTAGAGCCGGAGACGACCCGGAGGGTGCTGCGCGGCGGGACCTCTCCGCCGGGCGGCGTCTTGCGATAGGCGACGGGGCCTTCGGGCAGCGAGCAGATGACGCCCCAGCGCCGCGTGGGCTCGAAGTGTGCCTCGGCGATGCGGACGAAGGCGGCGAGATCGGCTCCGCCGAGCGGCGAGCCGGGAGGCCGGAAGATGACGCGGTGCGGGCGTCCGTGCGAGGCCTCGACCAGGTTGCCGTGGAAGGCGCTGATGCCTTCGACAACCGGACTGCCCGGACAGGAGGCGATGAAGCAGAAGCGCCGGCGTGTGCGGTCCTCCGGACGCCAGCGAATGCGGACGAGCCAGCGGCCGGCCATGGGATCGAAGCGCTTTTCGGCGGCATCGGATCCGGCGAGGAGGTGGACCAGGTGGCGGGCGGAGTAATCGATGCCCGATTCGGCGCCGGTCTCCGGGTTGCGCTTCTCCTCGATCAGCAGGCGCTGGAACTCGCCGCCGCGGAAGATATCGACCAGGGTGTCGGCATCGGCCTCGACGGCCGGGTTGAGCGGCGCCGGGAGGGCGAGGTCGGCTTCAGTGCTGCCGGCCTCGAGTGCGGTGACGACGCCGTCCCAGGAGTAGAGCCGGAGTTCATTGAGCACGCGGAGGCAGCGGCGGGGCTCGGCGGTGGCGAAGGCGATGGCGCCGGGGTCATTGAAGTGCGGGCCGGTCCAGACGCCGAAGCCGGCCGGAACGACGGTGTCGGGGATCGAGACCTTGAGGGCGAGCCAGGTGGTCGCCTGGTTGCCCTGATGGATGTGGTAGTCCATCAGGCGGGCGTGCCGGGCGAGGGAGACGCGCTTGCGGACGCGGCCGAGGTGGGCCTCGTTCATGACGCGGTCCTGGAAGTCGCATAGCTCGTCGGCCTGGGCGGCGATCAGGTCGATGAGGACCTGGTCGAGGTCGGCCTCGCTGGTCGGCTCCCAGCCGGGCACGCGCTCGCGCATCGCATTGATGAGGACGTGCTTGAAGGAGTCGTAGTCGCGCGCGAGGTAGTCGATGACGGGCTCGGTGGGACGAGGCTGTCCGGCGGCGGCGGGAGGCGCGCAGTTCAGGTTGAAGCAGCCGGGGCGGAACTTGAAATCGATCTCGGAGAAGAGAGGATCAATGCCGTCGAAGCGGACGTCGAGGGTGTAGGTGGAGTAGTCGCCGATGGGCCGCACGCGAAGCCGGAGCGTGTCCGGGGCCACACCCGCCTGGACCTGGCGGACCTGCACTTCGCCGCAGCCGGAACCGGCCCGAATGCGCGAGCCGCCGCGGATGGGGAAGATGGCGGAGGGCTCGACGCCGTCGTTCCCAATTGCGATCAGGATGTCGGAGAGCGAGTTGGCGTTATAGAACTGAAGATGGAGGACGGCCTCGAGGGGCGAGCCGGCGGGTTCCAGCGTCACGAAGACAAGCCGGATGCCGTTCAGCGACCCGAGGTTGCGGGCCCGCTCCTCCAATGCCTCCCGATTGAGAATCGCGCTCATCTAGCTGCCCTTCTTGTGTTCGAATCGCATCTGCTTCTCGCTTCCGGTGGCGACGACGCGGTAGCGCAGATCTACGGTCAGGGTGGATTCGTCGGCGCGGACGTCGAGTTGGACGACTTCGACGCGGCCGGCGAGCCAGCGCTGTAAGGCCTGGGTGACGACGGACTTGGTCAGGGCCAGGGTGACCTGGTCATTGGGTTCGAAGACGAGCCGGCGCAGGCCGCCGCCGAAGGACGGCAGGAACGGGCGCTCGCCCTGGCTGGTCAGCAGCAGTTGGAGAATCTCGCCCCGCACGTGGTCGTCGACGCTGGCAGGCGTGGCGGTCCTGCCATCGGCGCCGATGCGAAAAGGGAAGGCTAGGTGTCGTCCGCTCATCGGGTGCAGCTCCTCATTCGTAGTCCCATTCGACGATGTGGCGGTGGTTGACGCCGTCGTTCGCGCTGGTCTGGATGTCGGCGCGGCGGTCCTTCAGGAATTTCAGAAGCCCTCGGGCAACGGCGACAAAGAGGATCTTGCGGTCCTCCTCGCCGGGTCCGCCGGGGAGAGGGGTTCCCTTGACGGCCTGCCATTCGGCCTTCATGGCTGCCTCGATCTCGGCCGCGAGGCTGTTCTCGAAATTGGATACTCTGCCTGCCTTCAGCTTCGCCATGGGATCCTCGTCATTCGGTTTTCGACTTCATCGACAGCATCGAAGGCGATGGCGGCGGAAATGGCGGCTGCGGCGGCGCCGGCGACACCGGGATGCCCATGCACGTTTCGCCCGGATGGATGTGGGTCTGAAAGATGGTGACCAGTTGGTTGAGATACTGGAGCAGGTCGTCGCCGAAGACCACCGGGTGGCTGGCGCCGTCGCCGAGATCGATCAGGGGCGCATCGACGATCACTTTCTGCCGGGCCTTCACGCGGACCGTGCCGGTTTGAATCTGGATGTCGAGAAGGTTGTTCCCGTCCGAATCGCTCAGGCTGATGGTCTGGGCGTCGTCGCTCAATGAGAGGAGTAGCCCTTGCGGGGTGCGCAGAACGGAGTGGCGCGGGCCCGCCTGGGTTCCGCGCTGGTTCGTTGGCGGCTCGCCGGAGCCCCACCAGCCTCCGGTCCAAATGGGCCGGGCGGGGTCGCCGGCTTCAAACTCGATCCAGATGCCGGCGCCGGCCGGCGGGATCATGAACTGTCCGGCGTTGTCGCCCGAGAACGGCGCGCAGGGGAGCGCCCACGGCGAGACTTCGGCGCCGAGCACTTCCGGCACGTTGGCGCGGATGCGTCCGAGATTGAGCGGGTCGACGGTATCTACGACGATGCCTCGATACTTGCCATAGAAGCGGGAGCGGACCTCGTCCGCCAGTTCGACAACGAGATTTTCCAATACGAGCGACATCAGAAGACTCCCGGACTTCCGGCGCCGCCGGAGGAGCTTTCGAGCCGGGCGTTACGCACCAGGGTGAACTGCTGGCGATAGCCCTCAAAGCTCATGGTGTGGTTCACGCGGCTGACAAGGTAGTCGCCGCCATAGGCCCCGACGCCCGCGACGCGGACGACCTCGTAGGGCTGAAGGACACCGGCATAGGTGTCGACCGACACCTCGCCGCGCGCCGTGTAGGCCCAGCTCGATCGGTTCACGGCAGACTGGGCGGCGCTGTCGAGATCGAGCGCCTCTTCCCGCATCCGGGCCAGAAGCATCCGCGCCGGTGGGACGATCGCATGCACGGGCTGGTCTCCGAGTGGATCGAGGCTGGGGACGCGCACCTCGGTCTGGAGGACGGCCTTGCCGGCGATGCGCACCGATCCGGCGGCGACGGCGGTGGGGCGGAGCGCGTCGAACTCGACGGTAAGGTGGTTGACGTTGCGATCGGCGCCCATGACGAGCAGTTCGGGCAGGTCGCCGGGCGTCAGGTCGGGGCGCTTGAAAAAGCCGATGCTGGTTCCTGGCGCCTCGCCGGGCCGGACGTAGACGAACATACCGTGGCGGCGCGCGAGTTCGCGGAGCAGCCGCATGGCGGCGCCGCGCTGGACGGTGTAGCGCTCCAACCGGCTGGCGGCTTCGGGCGTGACGTCGACCTGGGCGGCGAGGCCGGCGGCCTGCATGAGCGTCCGGGCGATCTGGTGCGCCGGGGTGTCCTCGAAGACCTGGACCCGCTCCTCCTGGTTGAGCAACACGGTATCGTCCTGAACGATGAGAGTGAGGGAGCTTTGTCCGGGCGAGGCGCTAAAGGACATGCGCTGGCCGACGACGGGGCCGTCGATCAGGGGCACGAAGTCGCCTTCGTCAATCTTGATCTCGACGCGGGCCCGGCGCATCGGCTGAGCGAACTCCTCGTCGAGGTCCGTCCAGAAACCGCCTTCGTCCACGGCAAGGTCGATGCGCAGCTCAGCTTCGGCGGCCATGCCGATGGCCTGGTCCACCTGGATCTCCTGGAATCTGTCGAGCAGCGCTTCCTTAATTCCTTCGTTGTTGAGGAAGACCCGGAACTCAGCGGTCGGCATGGATCAACTCTTCGGGACCTCGATCCCCTTTCCCGGAGCGGCCACGAGCGCGTTGGCCTCAAGCTCCGTATTGGCGTCGGCGATATGCCAGTAGCGGGTGGCATCGCGATAGCGGCGCTCGGCGATGACGTCGAGCTGGTCGCCCTGGACCACGACGACCGGCTGGGAGGCGGGTGCGGCAAGGCGGCGAAGCTTCACGGCCCGCACGGGGCGGCCGGCACGGTCCGTTGTCTCGACGGTTTCGGTTGCGTAGTATCGCGAGTTCTTCAGAAACATAGCGTGCTCATTTCAGAACGGGATGACATCCAGCGCCAGTTCGATGGCTTTGACGAAGTTGGCGCCGACCTGCACCTCTTTCACGGTGTTGGTGTAGGAGAGTGCGCCCTGGCCGATCTTGTCGTCGGTGTCGGGCGGAAGCTGCGCGACGGCCATGCCGATCTGCACTTCGGCGAGCGTGGGGTTGAGCAGGGCGTCGTATTGTTTCTCCTTGATGGACATCGAGCGGATCTCGACCGGCAGGACGCGCGCCGGGCCCCAGATGAAAAGAATGCGGGGGAGCGCCTCGCGCGGCACGGGACGGCTCGGCGAGGACTGGCCTCCTCCGAGAGCGCTGCCGATCGCGTCTACGGCGCCGCCGATCAATCCGCTGAGGAAGCCGGCAGAGGGATAGACCATCTTTTCGAGGGCGGCGAGCGCGGGGCCGACGCCGAAGACGGCCGGGATGGCGGCGAGTGCTCCGCCGTTGCCGAGGTCATCGACGGCGGAGAAGTGCGCGGTGATCGAGAAGGTCTCGGTGGGCGGTGCGCTGGCCTGGGCGCGCTCGCGCTGGCGTCCGCCGGACTCGTTGTCAGTAGAGCGGCTGCGGATCTCGAACGTGCGGGAGATCTCCTCGGGATTGAACTGAAAGACGACGATGTTCGGCAGGGGCCCGAGGACGTTGGTTCCGTACTCGACCAGGGCTCCGCGAATGAGAAAGCCGGGCATCAGGAGCGCTCCTCGTAGGATCGAAGGATCTGTTCTGCGAGCTGATCGGCGATGACGGCCCGGAGGGCGGCGGCGTCTCCGACAGGGGCGACGGCGCGGACCGATACCGAGGGTACATCGATCGAGATCGGGCGTGCGGTGGACCAGGGCGCGTCGGCCAGGCGCAGGCGCAGTTCGGCGTCGAGTCCCGCGACGGCAGCTTCGGCGACGGCGGGCGAGACGCCGTGCAGCGTCAGGCGGATGCGATTGAGCTCGATCCGGAGGGTGCTCATCGCGCGCCCTCCCGCACGGTGGCTCCGTGGCGGCCGAAGACGGCTTCACCGGCGGCGCGGTTCATCTTCTCCAACTCGCGCTTGACGGCGACGAGGACCGTTTCCATGGTGACCTTTCGCTCCGCTTCGCGTTCATCGGGGCGGCGTGCTCCGGCCGACTGGAGGCAGGCGGCGAAGGCGATCGAGCGGATGTAGCCGCCGGCCAGAGTGAACTGGCGGGCGAGAAAGCCGAAGTCGAGATCGGAGGCATCGACCTCGGGCGGAAAGACGCGTCGCCAGATCTGTTCGCGCTCGGCGACTCCGGGCATCGGGAACTCGATCACGTAGCGGAGGCGGCGCAGGAAGGCCTCGTCGATGTCCTTTTTGCGATTGGTGGCAAGGATCGCGAGCCCCTTGAAGCGCTCCATGCGTTCGAGCAGGTAGCTGACTTCGATGTTGGCGAAGCGGTCGTGGGAATCTTTGACCTCGGTGCGCTTGCCGAAGAGGGCGTCGGCCTCATCGAAGAAGAGAATGCAGTCGCTGAGTTCGGCGGCGTCGAAGATGCGTTTGAGGTTCTTCTCGGTCTCGCCGATGTACTTGTTGACCACCTGGGAGAGGTCGACCCGGTACATCGGCAGCCGGAGCGCGGTGGAGAGTGCTTCGGCTGCCATGGTCTTGCCGGTGCCGGGAGGTCCGGAGAAGAGGACGGAGAGTCCGCTCTCATTCCAGACTCGCGCGGTGCCCCATCGGTAGTGCACTTCCGTAAGGGCGCGCATGCCCGTGATGATCTCCTCGAACTGCTCGCGATGGCGCGGCGGGAGCACGAGTTCATCGGGCGCAAAACGCGGGTTGACGGCCTGGGCGAGGGCGCCCATCGTGATGGCCGCTTCGTTGCGGCAGGCGGCGATCAGGGAATCGAGGTCCGGCGTGTGGCCGAGCGCGCGCAAGGTGCCGGCGACGCGGTCGATCGCGGACTCCTGGAAGCGGAAGCGGCGGCTGCACTCCTCGATGGCGGCGGCGAGTTCAGGGTCGGGCTCGCCGAGGCGCAGGCGGAGGCGCTCGCCGCGCTGTTCAAAGGTGAGGGGGCGAATGGTGAGGGGCGGCGTGAGGAGTGCGTGGGGGAGCGCCGAAAGCGCTTCGCGGCCGGGAACCGGCAGGCACCAGCGCACGGGAATACCCTCAAGCGGGCCAAGATACTTGGACCAATGCTTCTCGCCGTAGCGCTCCATCCAGGATTCCGGAAGGAGCAGGTCGAGGTCTCGCAGCCAGGCAAGGGCGGCGAGGCCGGCGAGCAGCGAGGCGTCGGCTGTCGCCGCCGGCTCGATAGCGGCAACGCGGCGCGAGGCCGGTGCGGCGAGTGAAGCGGCCCAGCTTCCGAAGGCGGCGCCTTCCGGCCCGATCAGGGGCACGATCTCCATACGGGCGGGCGGCTCGGCGGCGAGGCGCTCGGCCAGAAGTCGGCCGAAAGCGTCGAGTTCGCGAGGCTCCTGGTTCTCGATCACGCGGAGGCCGCGCGGGATCTCGCATCCGGGATCGGCAAGCTGGCGGGCGATGGCGGGGTGGATATCGAGCGGCGAAAGCCAGCCGAGTTCGCCATTGGATTCGCTGGAGTGAATCAGGCCGGCGCGGAAGAGCGGGTGCGAGGAGTCGGCGCAGGCGGCGATGGCGAGCGGGTCCGGCCAGAGGCGCTGCGCGAGGCTCAGGGTGACGAAGGGCCGGCTGCGGTCATTCATGCAGGCGGCGAGCACGGGGCCGATGCCGGCATCCAGCCGCGCCGCAAGCACCAGGCCGAGGAGGAACTGCGCGGCGTCATCGAGAGCGAGTTCGCGCGCGGCCCAGGCCCACGATCCCCGCCGGGGCGCATCGAGCGGCGGAAGGGCGAGCCGCTCCAACTGCTCGTGGAGGTAGCGGGCGGTGGAATTCGTTTGGAAAAAACGGGCCTTCTCGCTCTCGTAGCGGACCAGGTCGAGGTTCTCTCCGGCGGCGTCGGCGGCGGGCGGCAGCGGGGCGGCGGCGTGCTCGCCTTCCGGGTCGCGCAGACGCCAGCACCAGCAGACCTCGGCGCGCAGCGTGAGGATGACGCGCGCCATCCAGTAGGCCGCATGGGAATCGGCGACGGCGATCCCCGGCGTGATGCGGGCCGCCGGAGCGGCAATGTGCGGGGCCGCGCTCATGTCCAGTTCACCTCCGGAGACTCGATGGCCTGCTCGCCGTTCACGCGCAGGATGATGAGGTAGTCGCCGGCCGGGATGGCGCTTTCGAGCGGAACGTCGACATCAAGGTTGGTCTGGGCAGCCGTGCCCTGGACCTCCATCGTGAGGGCGACCGAACCCCGGTAAAACGAGACGAAGATGCTGTCATCAGGGCCGCCGAGACGGCTGCCGTTCAGGCGCAGGAGCCCGAAGCGGTTGGGACCGGAGACACCGAGCGGGTTCGGCACGGTCGCCGATACGAGTGTTGGCACGAGGCGGCCGAGGGCCGGGTTGCTCGAGAAGCGGCGGCCGGAGGGCAGCAGGCGCGCGACGCGGATCAGGTAGCTGCCGGCCGAGAGGGTCGCAGGCACGGTGACGAGAACGCGGTCCGGCTGGACGTGGTCGGGCGCGGCGGGCGTCGAGTTGAACAGAACTTCGACATTGTCGGCTGCGAGATCGAGCCCGGTAATCGTGAGTTGAGCGCCGGCTTCGAACCGTTCGGGATCAACTGAAGTGACGACAGGCCCCATCGTGGGGAGGACGACGACGCCCTCGTTGCCGGGAGGCCCAATGGTGCGGACCAGCGGAGCCTGCGAGGCCGGCGTCGTGAACGCAAGCATGACGGGCCGGACCTGGAAGGCGATCGAGGTTCGGTAGTGGTCGTTCTGGCCCTGCATCAGCTTAGCGAGAAGGTCGGCGTCGGCGTGGTCGAGCGTGATCTTGAGCGGCTCGGGGTTGTCGACCAGCGGGGCGAGATTCGGCCGGAGATAGTTCAGCTCCTGGAGAGCAAGCATGGCTTCGCCGAGGAGGTGCTGGGCGTCGATGCTGTCGCTTTCGCCGCCGGAATCGAAAGCCGTAAGCAGAAAGCGAAGCACGAGCCACAGGGGATCGGGCTGGCCGTTGTCGAGCGGGCGGTTCCGCAGGTTCGGATCGAGGGCGACCTCGAACAGGAAGAGATTGAACTTGGGTCCGCCGCTGCCGGCCGCGGCTTCGGGCCGACCGACATCGACCGTGACGGCCGAGGTCTGGGAAGTGAGTTCGGCGCGGAGGATTTCGGCGACGGCTCCGATGGCTTGTCTGGTGGCGGGAAGCGGCATGGGCGGCTAGAGACCTCTCCAGTAGAGCCGGCTGAGACGAGGCGTCCGGGGCTCGGCGGACGGGCGGGAGCGGCGGCGCGGCGCGGGTGGCGGCTCCTGGCTCCTGGACGGCTGGGCCGGGTGAACTTCGACCGAGACCGACCCGATGGTGACATCGACCGAGACAGGCCGGGGGCGCGGGCGGACTTCCGACTGCGGCGGAGGCGGCGGCGCAGACAACCGCGGGGCTGGCTCCGGCGCAGACTGCGGAATCTGCTGTACCTGGGGCTCGCCGGGCTGTGGGCGCACGTACTCGATAACAGCTTCAAGGGGCGAAAGGACGACGGCCGGCGTCTCCAGGGCAGGCGGCGGGGCCTTCGCTGCGGTTCGGGGCGCCGCGGCGGCGGGCTGGGTGTAGGGTTCGGGCACAGGCGCGGCCGGCTCGATCATGCGCTCGATCGTGTGAGTGGGAGGTTCAGGGACCGGAGCGCTAGGGCGCGGAAGCTCAGGACGCGCCGTTTCCGGGGCGTCGAAGGCGGCCGGGACGGCGTTCCAGACGGTGGTGCGCTCAATGAGGCGAGTCACCGGCGGAGCGGTCGAAGGCGTTTCGGGCTCCCGATGCACGGGTGCGGCCGAGAGGGCGACGGGTGGCGGCGGTAACTTGACAGGCCCGGGAGCCTCGAAGGCCGGGGCGGCTACGCTTGCGACGGGCTGGCTCGGCGCCGCCACAGGCACCGCCGGGGGTGCGGCCTCGCCGGTGGACTCAACGAAGGATTCGGCGACGGCCGGCGGCGGCGCGGCACTCCAGCGGACCTCCCGAACGGGCCGGCTGCGCTGGGCCAATCGGGCGAAGTAGCCGCTCATTGGAGCACCTCGCGGTCGATGCGGCCCAGGTAGTAGTCGCGGCGGTGCGGCGGCAGCGCGAGGATTTCACGCTCGCTCCAGTGGTAGGCGCGGGCGATGCGGTGAATCGCTTCGAGCAGGGCTGTCTGCTTGCGGGCGAGGTCCCGCAGGAGAAACGCTTCCAGGTCGAAATGGTGGCTGTTCGATGCGCCGCAACCCGGGCAGGTAGCGGACAGTTCAAGGACGGTGAACGGGTCGCGCTCCTCGAGTTCGGCTTCGAGCAGCGGGAGCCATTCGGGCCGGAAAGCCTGAAGGTCGCCGCTGGCGATCAGTTCGGGCACGAGGCGCAGGGGATCGTCATCGAGTTCCTGGACGAAGCGAAGCTGGTCCAGGCCGTTGGGCAGGCGGAAGACGAACTCGGCCGCGCCATCCGGCGAGAAGCGAAAGGTCTCGTCGTCGCAGGAGCGGCGGAAGGCGCGGAGGTCGAGTTCGATCTGCATGGTCTGGCGGCACTCCGGTTCCGGGCACACGACGGCGGTCTCGCGGCGCGTTCCGCCCGAGGCCGAGGCGACGGCGAGCAGCGCCTGCATGCGGCGCGTGACGGTCCATCGCCAGAGTTCGGATTCGGAGAGTTCGCTTCCGCCGTCGCCGCGAAGGCAGCGCGCGAACAGAGCCGTCAGCGCGGACGGGACCGGCGCGTGGAGCAGGTCCACGTCGAGGTCCTCGGCGCGGTGCCCAAAGGGACGCGCGCAGAGGACTCCGGAACGGGCGCCGCCGGAACTGTCGGGATCGCACAGCGGCCAGCGGAGGACGAACTCCCGCCCGGCTGTGGTCGCTTCCTTCATCTCGCTATGAGGACTGGTCGGGTTCGGCGTTCTCGATAGTGAAGAACTCGTACTCGAGCTTCAGGCTTTCAATGGCGACTGCGTTCGCATTGGCGTCGAGGTCCGGCATGGCGGTCCACTCGCTCACCCAGGCGTTGAACAGGAAGTAGCGCAGGGCCGTCTGGCCGCGCTCGTTCTTAAAGTTCAGGGTGACGTTCTTGCGGAAGCCGTTGAGGTCCATCAGGGCATCGCCCTCGGGATTGGAGACCTGGGCCGCCCACTGGGCAAATGCCGGGTCGTGCGTGAGGCCGCGCTCGAGCGAGATGCCCTCATACTCGGTGCGGCCGGGGGACTTGTGGGAGTAGCTGTTCTCCCCTCCGGCGCGGTGTTTGACGACCTCGGTCGTGCGCTTGATCGAGCTGACCTTGCTGACGCCGAGCACCTCTCTGCCGTCCCATTCCAGCGTGAACTTAAAGTTTTTATACGGATCGAATCTGGTCGCGTTGACTACGAAACCGGTCGGCATATGACGCTTCTCCTGACGTGTCGGTCGGTAAGGGCTAGAGATCGCCCTTCATCTGCTGAATGTGGATGACGACGAACTCGGCGGGTTTGAGAGGCGCAAAGCCCACCTGGATGTTGACGATGCCTTTGTTGCGGTCGTCCTGCGTCGTGGTTTCGGCGTCGCACTTCACGAAGTAGGCGCTCTTGGGATCGACGCCCTGGAAGGCGCCCTGACGGAAGAGCGAGTTCATGAATGCGTTGAGGTTGAGCCGGATGTTGGCCCAGAGGGGCTCGTCATTGGGCTCAAAGACCACCCACTTGGTGCCGCGGAACAGGGATTCCTGGAGGTTCAGGGCGAGGCGCCGGACCGGGACGTACTTCCACTCCGACCCGATGGCGTCGGCGCCTTCGAGCGTGCGGGAGCCCCAGACGACCTTGCCGTTGATGGGGAAGACGCGGAGACAGTTGACGCCGAGCATGTTCAGCGTGCCGTTCTGCTGGTCGGTCATCTTAAAGGCGAGTTCGCTGACGCCTTCGAGGGTAGCCTCGATGCCGGCCGGGGCTTTCCAGACGCCGCGCTGGGCGTCGGTGCGGGCGTAGACGCCGGCGATGGTGCCGCTGGCGGCGACGTCGCGGAGGCGGAAGCCGTTGAGCGGATCGGGAATGTGGAGGCGCGGGAAGTAGAGCGCCGAGTTCTTGCTGCGGAAGTCGGCGTGCGCGGCAATCCAGTCCTTCATCTCCTGGACGGTGTCGATCGACTTGGGGATGTCAATGACCATGAAGGCGCGGCGGTCGGCGCAATACTTGAGGGCATTGCTGACCACGGCGGTCATCTCGGTGTCGGAGAGATCGGCTGCGCTCGGGATGGAAAGGATGTTGAACAGATCGGCCTTGTCGAGCGCGAACATGCCGGTGGGCGGATCGAGGGCCTGGGATCCGATGATTTCGGCGGCGCCTGGCAGGTCGCCGTCTCCGCCGGCCGTGCCGGAGATCCAGGCGCCGGTCGCGGCGGCGCTGGTGGCGCCCATCTGGTACTCCTGCACGTTGGCGAGGGCGGTAGAACCCGCAAAGCCAAGGGTCGCGGCGGAGGTGCCGGCTCCGTTGGCGATGACAACGGTCTGGTGCGGCGCGTAGGTGTCGGCGCGCTTGCCGGAGCGCACGATGAGGCGTCCGTTCTGGACCTCGACGGTGGCGCCGGCGAAGGCGGGATTGAGCGGACTGGCTGCGCGGATAGCGGTTTCGACGCGCCCCCTGAGCTGCGTGAGGGTCGTCACCTGACCGGCGGTCCAGGCGGCCAGGCGCGCAACTGCGGTCTGGGAGCCGATGGTCACTTCGAAGGTCTTGTCGGCCAGTCCGTCGAGCGCCGCCTGCGTGATGGACGCGATGGAGCCTCCGATGGTACCGGTGGAAGCCGGGATGGGCTCAGGCGAGGCGCCGGTGGGTGTGTGGCTCACGACGATGAGGCTCGATCCGTCGTTCACGATGGTGCGGACGTACCGCGCATCCGCGGGGCTCGTGCTGAGGTTGAGGAAGCTCTCCTCGGCCAGCACGGACTGGTTGTCGTCGGAGTAACGGCGCACGTAAAGATTGAAGCGCCGGATGGGGTCGTCGGTGTTGAGATCGACATCGACGCGGAGGCGATTGCCCCAGGCGCCCGGGTTCCTGGCCTGGATGCCGAGGACGACTCCGGGGGCCGCGCCGCTCGAGATCGAGGTGGAGGCGGTCGCCAGGGGCCGGCCGGCGGCGGGATTATGGCGGGCAACGCGGACGACGTGGCACTCGGTACCGCCGTTGAGGAAGAACTGGGAAATGGCGTAGGCGGCCTCACTGCGGGCATCGAGCCCGCCGAAGACGCGACCGAAGTCCGTCATTCCCTGAATCAGCACGGCTTCGTTCATGGGACCTTCCCGGAAGAAGCCGATAAATGCTCCGATGGAAGTAGGAACGGCGGTAATTGTGCGCACGCCGCTTGGAACTTCTTCGATATATACGCCCGGATAAGATAGTTGTGGCATCAGCTGGCACCTGCGAACATTTGCGACACACCACGGGTTTAGGGTCGTTCTGAGGTAATCGCCCCAGAAAACCCTGCGTCTCGACACCGATTTGAAACGTGCTGCTCTACCGCTCGCTTCGCAACCGGAGTTTCCAACTGTATACGCTTCGCAGACAGACGTCAACGATCCATACGAACTTTTGTTGTAAATTCGGACAAACCACAGTCTTTTTAACGAAATATAGGAAAATTCCGATTGGTGGTTTGGGCGAGGGCCTTAGATGTCCGGCACATTTTGAAACACTCGGCGGACGACATTGCACGGGGCTGAGAAGAAGTTCGGGACAAGGCTACCGAATTCGGCCAACGGCTGTGGTAAAGTCGCATTCGTGGAGGAATGCTAGGATCGCAACCGGATCAGGCACGATGGATTGCAGAAGTGGTAATCGCAAATATCGAAAGGGAGAGCCAGACAACGCTGCGGGTACTGCGAGCGATTCCGGCGGAACGGGAGAGTTACTCCCCGCACGCCAAAAGCAGGACCGCATTCGAGCTGGCGTGGCGTCTTGCGGGCGACGAGGTCTGGGTTCTGGACTCGATCGCGGACGGGAGATTTGACGGGCTGGAGCCCGAGAGGCCAGAGGAGATCCGGTCAGCGGCAGACGTGGCAAGTTGGTATGAGCGTAACATCGGCCGGGCACTGGACCGAGTCCGAGGACTGACGGGCGAGAAGTTGCTGCGAATCCTGGATTATGGCGGGGCGATTATTGCGCCCGCGTATGTCCATCTGAATCTGTCGATGTTGCACATCATCCATCACCGCGGGCAGCTTTCCGTGTACTTACGGCCGATGGGCGGGGCGGTTCCGTCGATTTTCGGTCCGAGCGGCGACGAACCGGCGCCGGATTCAGCAGCGCAGGCATAGTAGTAGCAGGCACCGGCGTGCCACGGTTGGATGTCGGAGAAAATTGGTCGGGGCGAGAGGATTCGAACCTCCGACCTCCTGGTCCCGAACCAGGCGCTCTAGCCAGGCTGAGCCACGCCCCGAATGCCGTGCAGGGGTCTGCTTCGACTCGCCGCTAACCTTAGCGGCGGTGGGAATGGACGGTCGAACCGAAGCAGAACAAGACCACTATAACACGCTTTCGGGGCGGCGCAGCAACTCGGGATTCAGGCCGCGGCCGGCTTCCGGCAGGGCTCGCCCGCCTCGACACAGAGGCCGACTTCGGGGGAGTGTTCGAGCGTTTTGTGAATGAGACAGCTCCGCACGGCGCGAGTCACTCCGTCGACGTGGCGGGGCTCCAGCGGACCCAGCTTCACCGTGATTTCGAAGCGGTCGAGACGGGCCGGGGCTGTTGCCTTTTCAGCGCTGACGAGCACTTCGAGGTTGTCGGCGGGCAGCCCGCGCGTCCGCAGATATTGAGCGGCGTAGAAGCCGGCGCAGGTCCCGAGCGAAACGAGCAAAAACTCGGGCGGCGTCATGCCCGCGTCCTCGCCTCCGTTGGAGGGCGGCTGGTCGCAGACCACGCGATGGCCGCGCGCCTCCGCTTCGAATCGCACTCCGCCTTTGTACTCCACTCTGACTTGCATCCCAAGCCTCCTTATCGTGAACTTGCACCCGTACTCAATGCATGCGGCGGACCAATCGGAAACGCTGGAAAATCAATGGGTGGCGAAGAGAGGACGGGGCTTTTCGCGCAGGAGATGCGCGAAAAGCCCTTGGAAATCAGGAGCGGATCAGACGCTGACAACGGGGCAGGGCGACTGACGGATCATGGCATAGGAGTGGGCGCGCAGGCGGCCGAGGCCGCTGGCGACGGCGCCGCGCCCGATGACAACGAGATCCGCCTCGGTCTCCTCGGCGACCTTCCGGACGACGGCAGAAGGGTCGCCGGCCTCGACGTAGACGGCGGCCTTGACGTTGGCCTGATCGCGCAGTTTCTCCATCTCCTCGCGCGCCATGTGGGCGAGCGCGGTGGAGAGTTCCCCGTCGAGATACTTGCTCGGACGGGCGGCGACGGCCGGAGTGGCGTGGACGAGGGTGAGGTTCGCGTCGTGGGCGGCGGCGAACTCGCCGGCCCACTGGATGGCGCAGGGGGCCTGCGGGCCGAGATCGATGGCGCAGACGATGCGTCGGAAATTCAGTTCGCGGGCCGGCGGCGCGTCCTCGATGTGCACGCTGGTCCAGACCGGGCATTCGGCATCGTGCAGGACTTTGGCAGTCACCGAGCCGATGATGAAGCGGCGGAAGGTTCCGAGTCCGTGGCTCGGCATCAGGATGAGATCGACGTCATTGGCGTGAGCGTAGTTGACGATTTCGCGCGCCGGGTCTCCTTCGACGAGGATGCGCTTGACGTTGTCGCCGGCGAGCTCTTCGGCGAGGAATTGCGAAAGCTTCTCGTGAGCGTAGGCCTTGCGGCTGGCGTAGGCGTCAGTGAGCGCGGGTCCGCCGAACTCAGGGGCGCCGCCGAAGAAGTTCAGCGGCTCGACGACATGGAACAGCACCAGTTCGGCGCTGAACTTTTTGGTGAGCGCCTCGGCGTAGCGGGCCGCGCCTTGGGCCTGGTCGGAGAAGTCGACGGGGAAGAGGATCTTTTTGACGGGCATGGTTGCGTTTGGCTCCTTTTCAGAATTAGTAGTAGAGCAATCCGCGTGCCAGAGCCAGCCCCGCGCCGGATCTGGAGAAAAACAGCCGATCCGCGTATGATGAGGGGAGCTTATGCGGCATACCGCGATCCTGTTATGCCTTTTCGCGACCACCGCGCCCGGGCAGACTGCCTCCAGCGTCGAGAACCGGAACATCTCGATCCGCGGGAGCAAGCTGATCGATCTCACCTACAGCTTCGATGAGCATACCATTTATTGGCCGACATCCAAGCCCTTCGAGTGGCGCAAGGACTCGTGGGGACGCAACGAGGCGGGCGAGTGGTACGCCTCGGCGAGCTTCTGCACGAGCGAACACGGCGGCACTCACCTGGACAGTCCGATTCACTTCGCCGAGGGGCGCTGGAGTTCCGAGCAGATTCCGGTGTCGCGGCTGATCGCTCCGGCGGTGGTGATCGACGTGAGCGCGGCGGCGCGGGCGGACCGCAACTACCGGCTCACGCGAGGGGACATCGAGGCGTGGGAGCGGCGGCACGGCCGGATTCCGGACGGCTCGATCGTGCTGGTGCGGACGGGTTGGGGACGGCACTGGCCGGACCGGAAGGAGTATCTCGGGACGGACAAGCCGGGCGACGTCGCGGGCCTGAGCTTTCCGGGAATCCATCCGGAGGCGGCGCGGCTGCTGGCGCGGGAGCGGACCATCTACGGGGTCGGGATTGACACCGCGAGTCTCGACTACGGGCCGTCGAAGGATTTCGCGGCGCACCGCGTTCTGAACGAGGCGAACATCTACGGGCTGGAGAACGTCGCGAACCTGGAGCAGGTGCCGGAGGCGGGGGCGACGCTGATCGCGCTGCCCGTGAAGGTGGCGCAGGGCACAGGCGGGCCGGTGCGGATTGTGGCGGTGGTTCCTTGACTCAGGCCGATTCCCGGCTATCCTGCCTGGCCGCCTGGTATGCGGAGTCCAGCGCCGGGCCCATCAGCAGGATGGCCGCGATTCTACGGGCCGTTGCCGTGACATGCCGGGCTTCTTCCACCGTAATGGGCCGGCCCAGGACGGCCTTCTCGCGGTAGCTGAGCCATTTCTTGATAACCTGGTACCCGCCGAGCGTGTAGGTCCAGACCTTTGCCGGGATGTTCCGCCAGTAGGCACGGTCGTTCAGGTAAACATCAAAGGTGGTTGGCCCGAGAAGTTGCAGCAGGTCTTCGAGCGATAGCGAGAGGGCTCCACAGCCCTGCCGGAATAATTCGAGCTCATCCGCGCCGTATTCGCGCTCGACCGCCTTCCCGGTTGCCGGCATGGTGACGCCGCCCCGTCCGGCGTAACCCCAGCGCGCGGCGACTTCGAGGTCGGCGTCCGGGTTCAGAGTCCCGCTGACCGCCGATACGACGGCGATGGGGCGGAGTTCGGCGCGCGGCCTCCCTTGCGACACTTGGGGCGCCGGTGTTTCCGGATCGAGCAGCGTCGCCAATTCCTGGCCCAGGCACGCCGAACGCCGCAGAACTTCTGCATTTGCCGGCAGGGGGATGCGCGGCCAGTCCTGGCGCAGGGCGCCGGCGTTTTCGGCACGATATGCGGGCGAGTGCATGATGGCCGCTGCGTGATAGAACAAGTGCGACTTAGGTACGCCCAGGCTCTCAAGATAGCCGTCAGCCGCTGGAGACAGATTTTCCACGTGTTGGTCGGCGCCTGGCAGTGTCGATGAGTTCCGTATAATCAGAGGGAAGAAACTGGACAGGCCGTTGCCGAAATTGTCCGCCAACACTTTCACGAGATAACCGCGATCGAATGCGTCCATCGGCTGCCGCTGCCGAGCCTCCAGCCAGATGTTTCCCGTGTGCACATGAGGGAAGTACTCGCTTCGCTTTTCATCCAACAGCTTCGTCTCCGGTTCCCAATAGAGCCAGCGGATATCAAACGGCCTATAGCAGAAACGGACGATGTTCTTCCTCAGCAACCCTCTTTTGATCAGGTAGCCGCGAGTCTCCTCGGCACGGAAGCGCGCAGTGCTCTCCATGGCTCCCGGGCACCTTCGCCGCATCTCCTCATGGCTGACCGCCGGATCGAAATACGCTTCCATCCGCTCCACCAGCCGCGCCCGGTCGATATCGACGACCACGTCATCCCGGCTCGTTTTGACGCCGGGGAAGGACACCGGCAGGAGTTCCGGCAGAAGGGGCCACGAGAGGTAGTCGCCACCCACGGTAGTTCGCATGAATGGCAGACCAAGGCGAAGCTGAGGGACAACGGTTTCAAATTTCGGCCCGCCGCCGCTCGCGACCGCCTTTGCCAGTTCCGCACGTTTCTCCTTTCCCCAGAAGTGACGAAATTGAACGGAGGGCACGGTGGCGGATGCTTCTAGATTCCCCTTGGAGAGCTGCCGCGAGTGCGAAGTCTTCCCGGCCACTGCTCCCTTCCCAAAGCGCACCATGAGAGCGATCGCAGTTCCCACCTGGATGCCCTCCCGGTTGAACTCGGTTGAGAACACGCTCGGGTCCGGCTCGCCTTCCGGCGTTACTTTTCCAGTCTTGTATTTGTCACCGTTCAGGCAATCAATCCAGATCCGGTCGAACACCTCGAGATAGCGCTCCCGCATCCCAGTGAAGGAAAGACCGTCGAGCCAGGAGTAATTGGAGATCAGGCAGACGACGCCCTTGCGGGTCTTTTCGACGATCCTCCGCTCGGCCATCCGGAAGAAGCGTACATACAGGTCGTTCAGTCCCTGCCCCTGAGGAGCGGGCGCCCGTTTTGCCGTTCGATATGCCTCTGACAGGCCGCGCTCCTCCTCCACCGCCGCGATCCCGGCGAAGCTGTTGTATGGCGGATTTCCGAGGATCACCAGGATCGGCTTCTCCCGCTTCACCTCGCCCGCGGCGTCGCGCTCCTCCTCCAGTTCGGTGAAAGGCAGCGGCTTGGGATCCTGGGGCGGTTCCCAGCCGGTGAGAGCGTTCGTCAGAAATACCCCGGCGCGCTCGTTGTGCTCCTCCGAGAACGGAGCGCCAAGGCTCTCAAGCAACAGGCCGAGTTGGAGGTGCGCGACGACGAAGGGCGCGGGCAGCAGCTCAAATCCGAACACGCGCTGGATCGCGGCTTTCTTCAGATCGGAGCCGATCAGCGCGTCGCCGCCCTTTTCGCGCAGCGTATCGGCGATCCTGTGGATCACTTCCACCAGGAAGGCGCCGGTGCCGCAACAGGGATCGAGGACGTAAACACGGTCATCGGCCAGTCCGTCTTCGATCCCCAGTTCCGACCGCAGGACGGTGTCCACCCGCGCCACCATGTATCGCACGACCTCCTGCGGCGTATACCAGACTCCCAACTGTTTGCGCAGTTCGGGGTCGAACGCCTCCAGAAACGGTTCGTAGAAATACTGAACGGCATGGCCCTCGTCAAATACGGCGAAGAACCGAGGCCGGTTCACGCGGTTCAGTGCGGCGCAGGCCCAGTCGAGCACCTCCGGAAGCAGCGTCGGAGCAAGCTGGCCTGGATCGGAGACTTCATGGAACAGTTTCCGCAGGATGGGGATGCGCAGGTAGTAGTGCGAGAGCCGCCAGTCGAATCGCGCGGGCTGGAGCAAAGGAGTGGACCGGTGCCATAGGACCCAGGCGGAGAACATGCCATAGAAGAGCGTTTGGACCAGCGTCGACCGGAAAAAATGCTCACCCTTCTGGCTCTCGAAACGCATCCCGAGGCCCTCTTCCAGCGCGCTGCGGATAGAGCGTAGCGCCGGCAGGTTCCCCTGCTCCACCCGGTAACGGGCTTCCCTCGCATAGGAAGCAAGGAAGTAAGCCAAGTCCACGGGCGAGTCGAGCTCCGCATTGTGGAGCATGACACGCTTCAGGAACTCCAGAAAACTCTCTTCCAGCTTGGCCGCGGCCGCCCTGGGGGTACTGGCCATCATCCAGAATTCCCGCTCGGAACCCGCCAGCCGGCATGCTTCCAGCTTGGCCTGCCGGCCGTCGGCATCCACGCCCACCAGCACCCAGTCCCGGAGGTTGGTCACCAGCACCTGCCGGTAGCGGCCCCAGTACCGCGTAACCTGTTCGCCATCGGCAGTCAGCCATGCGTCCTGGGAGGGCGGTTTCACTTCGATCACGCCACGAGCCGGAGGAGCGGCCGGCGGCCCGTCCGCGCTACGGCTGATCTGATCGGCGGTGTAGAACCCCCCGTCGGGCAGTCCGGCGCCCTGATTTCCGGGGTTCATAATGCAGCGGACGCGAGGCTTCAGCGTCTTGCCAATCGCTTCGAACAGGCGGTGAAGCGCAGGGTAGTAGGAGGTTTCGGGGACAGCCGCCCCGGAAAACCGGATCACCCGGACATCGGCCAGAAAGTCTTCAAGCGGAGTGGACAAGCTAAGAGTATGCCACACGAAGTGGACAGTTCTAATACGCCGGTTTCAAAGCGACATATTCGAAGTTCCGCGAGTCGAGATTGCGCTCGCGCAGTTGCAGGGCGCAGTCGGCGACGGTGTCTCCGATGGCTTCGATGCGGCGCAGAGGGAGCGTTTCGGGGGAGTAGAGTTCGAGGGCGATCCATTTGCCGGCCAGGGCGCGGCGCTCGTCGATGGTGAGGCTGTCGGGCGAGCGGCCGAGGGCCTTGGCGAAGTCGATTCTCGGAGAGGAAGGCATGGGAAGCAGCTCTTAGTTTAGCCGTCTCAGCTCTTCGATCACAGCCGCGAGTCCCTTCTTCACATAGATGCCGGTGAGGCGCTGCTCTTCGGCCGAGGGCGCCAGGGCGCGCTGGAGGCGCGGTTCGGCGAGCAGGCGGCGCGTGGGGATCCAGACCGAGCCGTCGCTGAATTCGACGCTGCTAAGGAAGCCGGTCATGCCTTCGATGCTCACTGGAAGGCCGGGGCGCTGCGAGAGGCGGAGCCCGCTCTGCGGCACCACTTGGCTTTGTTCGCCGGGCCCGAGTGTCAGATCGGCCGGAACCGATCCGGCGTGGAAGTCGCGGCCGCGGCGGTCGGTGACGATCCAGCCGAGCTCGAGGTGGCGGATGGCGCGGCCGGAGCGGTTGCGCACCTGGAAGTGCGGGGACCGGGCCTCGTTGCCGGCGATCTGCGCGGCGCCGTCGAGAAGCTCCACCGGCGCTTCCGGGAACTGAAGGAAGGCGAACTGCACGGTGCGGTCTGCCTCCTGGTTGGTGGCGCGGCCGCGGGCGACCTGGACGTCGATGCGCGGGCGCTCGCTCTGCCGGGCGACGCTGGCGATCATCTCGCGGCGGAGTCCTTCATCGCCCTCGGATTCGAGAAGGGCCTGGAAGTAGCGGCGGTCGCGGCGGGCCTCCATCTCCCAGACGGTCAGGGCGCGCCTGGAGTTGAGGCGGTTAGGGCCGTAGAAGCTGAGATCGTCAAATAGAACGCCGTCAAGCTGCACCCGGACGAGCGGCTCGCTGCCGGTCTGGAGGGGGCGGAGAAGCCGAAGGTCGATGCGGACGGGGAAGACCTCGTTCGGCTGCACATCGAGGCTCGGGACCGTGACGGAGGCTTTGCCGCCGGGGGTCATCTCCTGGGCGGTGACCAGCAGGGTGACGCCGCGGATGCGCCGGGTGCTGGCGTTGCGGAGCGACAGGGCCGTGTGGAGGTCGAGCATGATGGCGCCGCCGCGGGCGGCGGCACGGGATTCACCCCAGTCGGCCGAGACGAGCGCGACGGGGGAGTCCTTGGGCAGATCGATTTTGAGCGAGCGGCGGAAGTCCTGCGCGCCGGGACGGGAGTAGCCGGGGGCGGGCGCCTGGGCGAGAAGTTCCTGCGCGGCCGATTCCAGGGGGACGGTGAGCAGAACGCCGGCGCCCAGCGCCGCGGCGCTCCGGCGAAGAACGGTGCTACTCAGCGAAGACATTGTTGATCGTCACCTGTCCCGAATCGGCGTCGATGTAGCGGGCGCGGACTCCGCCCTGGGTGTTCACCAGGTAGGTGACGCCCTCGACGTTGGAGTTGAGCAGGGTAAAGCCCCGCTCGCCCTCCTTCAACTCGATCCCGACGGAGGTCGATTCGAGGATGTAGCCGTCGTCATCGAGCAGTTGCTGTTCGACCAGGAGGGGCGCCCTGGGCCTGGACTTGGGCGCGTAGATCAGCCAGCCGGTAAAGACCAGCAGGATGAGGCAGGCCAGCGCCAAGGCGGGCCGCCATTCGCCGGTGGGCCGCGGGCGCGGGTCGGAGGCGGCGATGCACTCGCCGGCGTCGAGCCCGAGCCGGATATTGGCCTTCATCTCGGAAGCGAGGCGTTCCCAACGGATTTCGTCCGGCATCGCGGGGCCGGAGCGGGCAAGGCCGGTGCGGGCGGCACGATACAGCGCGGCTTCGGCGCGGCAGTGCGGGCAGGTCCGCAGGTGCACGGCCATCCTCCACCGCTCCAGCCCGCCGAGGTCTCCGCCGGCGTAGAGAGCGAGGTCGGCTTCGCTCGGGTGCCTCATGCCTTCCTTCTTTCCAGGTAGCGCCGGAACTTGATCCGGGCGTTCGCAATGTGGGAGCGAACCGTGGCCTTCGAGCAGTTCAGACGCCGGGCCACCTCGTCGGCGGGAAGGCCTTCAACGTCGCGAAGAATCAGAGCGGCGCGTTCGCGCTCAGTCAGCAGGCGCAAGCCGTCCTCCAGGTACTCCTGGCGCTCGGCCCGGAGGAGGAGTTGCTCGGGGCTTTGCGACGGCGGCGCCGTCATGGGCTCGGCGATCTCGTCGATCTCGCAGAAGTTGACCCGGCTGTGACGGCGGAGGAAATCGATGGCCGTATTGCTCGCAATCCGGGAGAGCCAGTGCGCGGCCTTTTCGCTGTCCTTGAGCTGGTCCTTGCGCTGGAGGGCCTTGATGAAGGCTTCCTGCGTCAGGTCCTGGGCGTCGGCGGCGTTGCCGACGATGCGGTAGATCAGGAGAAAGACCCGGCGGAGGTTATCGGAGATAAACCGGGCCTGGCGCTCCTGCCCGTCGAGTTCCAGGAGGCTGCTCGCGTCGTAAAGGCCGGCGTCGCACGGATTGCGATCCGAGGGTTCGCTCATTCGTTCTTCTCGTGCTCGAATTGCCGTGAACATGCGCCTACTACTAAGGCATGACGCACAACTCACGAAAACGTGGAACACAGTTTTTACGGTTGTTGAAGATTCCGGGCAGGCCGGAACTGCGCGCGACTGAGCGTTCCCGGACCTCCAGCAACCGTTCGGCGCTATTCTTTAATTGTATGAGACCGGTTGCGGTTATTGGGATCGGCAAAACGGCTTTCGGGGCCTTTCCGGACCGGGACCTGCGTTCCCTGGCCGGGGAAGCCATCGATAAGTGTTTGAAAAACGGAGGGGTTAGGCCAGACCAGGTGGAAGCCTTCTACCTGGGAAATTTTGCGGGGCCTTCGTTCACGGGCCAGAGTCACCTGGCCCCGTACGTGGCTTCGGCGGCCGGGCTGGAGGGGATTCCAGCCACCCGGTGCGAGGGAGCATGCGCTTCGAGCGGCTCCGCATTCTTCCATGCGGTCACGGCCGTGGGGGCGGGGATCTATGACGTGGTGCTCGCGGCCGGCGTCGAGAAGATGACCTCGCAGCCGACCCCGAAGGTGACGGAGATCCTGGCCTCGGCGGGCGACCTGGGGGGAGAGATCCGGGTGGGCGCAACCTTCCCCGCCCTGTTCGCGATGATCGCGCGGCGGCACATGCACCAGTACGGCACGACGCGGGAGCACCTGGCGGCGGTGGCGGTGAAGAACCACGCCAACGGAGCGCTGAATCCCGATGCTCACCTGCGGAAGCGGATCACGATGGAACAGGCGCTGGCGGGTAAGCCGGTGGCCGAGCCGCTGACGCTGTACGACTGCTCGCTGATCAGCGACGGGGCGTCGGCGGTGCTGGTGGCTCCGCTTGAGCGCGCGCTGGAGTTTACGAGCGCTCCGGTGCGGGTGCTCGGGATCGCGCAGGCTTCGGACCGGGTGGCCCTGGACGAGAAGGAAGACATCACGACTTTCGCGGCGGTGCGGCGGTCGGCGGAGAGGGCGTACAAGATGGCCGGGCTGGGGGCGGACGATATCGAGTTCGCCGAGGTGCATGACTGCTTCACGATCGCCGAGCTGGTGGCGATCGAGGACCTGGGATTCTGCCCGAAGGGCGAGGGCGGCCCGTATACCGGGTCGGGGTGTACGGTGCGGACGGGGAAGCGCCCGGTGAATACGAGCGGCGGGCTCAAATCGAAGGGGCACCCGGTGGGCGCGACGGGAATCGCTCAGATCTGCGACCTGGTGATACAGATCCGCGGGGAAGCGGGCGAGCAGCAGATCGAGCGGCGGAGCGTGGGACTGGCGCAGAACCTGGGAGGGTCGGGGGCGACGAGCGTGGTGACGATCCTGGGGGCGGTGTAGGCATGGAACATAGGACGACGCTCGGCGAGGGCACGGTCTACACGGAAACCGTGGTCCATTCGGCGCCGGAGCGGTTCGTGAGCGATGCTCCGTACCAGATCGCGATCATCGACCTGGACCAGGGCGGGCGCGTGACGGCCAGAGTGGAGGGCGAGCGCGCGGCGATCGGCGATCGTGTGATATTCGTGGAACTGCGGGACGGAATCCCATTCTTCAGGAAGAGCAGATGAGACTAGCGGAGCGGATGGACCGGATCCTTGTGGAGACGGCATTTGAGGTACTGGTGCGGGCGCGGAACCTGGAGGCGCAGGGGCGAAGCATCGTCCACCTGCAAATCGGCGAGCCCGATTTTGCGACGCCGGACCACGTGGTGGCGGCAGCGAAGGAAGCGCTCGACCAGGGGTGGACGCACTACGGTCCGACCCAGGGTTTTCCAGAACTGCGCGAGGCGGTGGCGGCCTACGTCTGCCGGACGCGCAACATCAAAGTGGGGCCGGAGAACGTCTGCATTGTACCGGGCGGCAAGCCGATCATCTTCTTCCCGATCCTGGCGCTGATCGAGCCGGGGGATGAGGTGATCTACCCGAATCCGGGGTTTCCGATCTATGAGTCGATGATCCGGTTCATCGGGGCGAAGCCGGTGCCGATTCCCCTGGTGGAGGAGCGCAGCTTTTCCTTCAACCTCGACCTGCTGCGGGAGAGCCTGACGGATAAGACGAAGATGCTGATCCTGAATTCGCCGCAGAACCCCACCGGCGGCGTGATTCCGGCCGAGGATCTGAAGGCGATCGCCGACATGGTGCGGGACCGCGACATCATGATCCTCTCCGATGAGATCTATTCGCGGATCTATTACGGCGAGCCGCCGGTCTCGATCACGGCGTTTCCGGGGATGCTGGACAAGACGATCATCCTCGACGGCTTCTCAAAGACCTACGCGATGACGGGCTGGCGGATCGGCTACGGCGTGATGCCGACGTGGCTGGTGGATGCGGTGAATAAGCTGATGGTGAATTCGAACTCGTGCACCGCGAGTTTCACGCAGCGCGCGGCGATTGCGGCGTTGAACGGTTCGCAGGAGCCGATCGACCGGATGGTGGCGGAGTTCCGGCGGCGGCGCGACGCCTTTTGCGCCGGGTTGAACACGATTCCGGGTTTCCGGTGCCCGATGCCGGAAGGTGCGTTCTATGCGTTTCCGAACATAACGGGAACTGGGTGGAAGTCGAAGGACCTGGCCGATGCGCTGTTGGAAAAGGCCGGGGTAGCGTGCCTGAGCGGGGACTCGTTCGGGGAGTACGGCGAGGGGTATCTGCGGTTCAGCTACGCCAATTCTTACGAGAACCTGATGGAAGCGGTGGCGCGGATTCGAAACTTTTTGGCTTAATGTGAAAAAGCCCGACCCGGCCGCAGCCGAATCGGGCTTTATCACAGCTCTAAGCGCATCCGACGGTCAGCTTACGTGCTGAGCCCGGTGGCGAGACATGATCTCCATCATCTGATCTTTGACGTGCAGCTTCAGCTTCTTGAGCCGCTGCTCCTCGAGTTCAGCTTCCGGCGTCACATGCGGAAGGGACTCGATGGCGCCGATCTTTTGTTCATATTCTGAGTGCTGAGCCGCAAGGCGACGGAACTGCTCGTCCGTCTCCATCAGATGCGCCTTCAATTCTTCCAGGGAAGTTCTCTCCATAGGGTGGTTCTCCTTTGCGAAGGTTGCCACGCCGAGTCGGAAGTGTTCGCTAACAGGCTCGGTGGGTAAATGCCAGTTCTGCATTTCTTATCGACAACCAGCCCGGCAGGCTGGTCGCTTAATTGTGACGGTATCATGAATGTATTCGCATGACAACCGCGGTTTCGGGCGGGTCATCGTAGTAGTCCGGCCGGGTGCCCACCTCCTCGAAACCGGCCTTCCTATAGAGATTCCGGGCGGCAGTATTGGACTCGCGGACTTCGAGGAAAAAGTCGCCGGGGCCGCGCGAGAACTCCGCCTTGAGGAGTGCTGCGGCGACGCCGGAGCGGCGGGCATCGGGGTGGACGGCGATGTTGAGGATCTCGCGTTCGCCGGGTCCGTTCTGGCGCGAGACGAGGAAACCGGCGATGCTGCCGTTCCGGACGGCGACAATGCAATCGTACTCGAGGTAGCGGTTGGGCTCCCAGTGGGAGGCCTCCAGGCACTGCTTCTGGATGCGGTCGAGCAAGGGCACGTCGGAGGCATTGGCGGCGCGGATCCGCAGTTCGCCGGGGGCGGCGAGGAGTTCGCCGTAGAGGGCGCGCTGATCGGCCCCGAGCTTGCGCCAGCCGTAGCGGCGTTCGGCGTGGAGGCGGGCGGCAAGGGCGATCTCGCGGCGGCTCCGCGGGTCGCGGAGCAGTCCGGCGATGCCGAGTTCGAAACTCTCGGGCGAGTCGGCGATCCAGACACTCCGGCCGTGCTCGAGCCCCAGGCCGGCGCAGCCGGAGGGCGTGGAAACGACGGCGCGCTCCATCGCCATCGCTTCGAGCACCTTGAGATTGGTTCCGGCCGAAACAGTGGTCGGGACGATGACGAGATTGGTTTCCACGTACAGCGGACGGACGTCGCTTACGAAGCCGAGCAGGCGGATACGGGGGTCCTCGGGCGGCGCGGCGGTTCCGGTGTACTGGTTCCAGTAGAGAAGCGGGTCGGGTCCGGCGACGACGGTGAGGTGAACGTCGGGGAAGCGCTCGCGGAGCCTCGGCCAGACCTGCTCGGTGAAGTACCGGAAGGCAAGGATGTTGGGGAAGTGGCGGAAGGAGCCGATGAACAGCAGGCGGGCGCCGGGCTGCTCCGGCTCCGGGCGGAAGCGGTCGAGGTCGACGCCGTTGCCGACCACGCGGGTGGACTCGATGCCGAGCAGGGCGGCGTCCTTCTCCGACATCACGACCACGCTGCGGAAGCGGCGCACGGCGCGGGTCTCGAAGCGCTTCCAGCGCCAGGCGTCCCAACGGGCCGCGAGGGTGCGCTCGCGCTCGTGGATCTGGGTGTAGAGATCGAAGGTGACGTCGTGCTCGACGAGGATGTCGCCCCGGTAGCGGGCCAGATAGGTGTACTCGACCTGGCGAAGTTGGATGTTGTACTCGCGGCAGTGCTCGTCGAGGAGGCCCTGCATCGTGGGGGAGCGGTACTCGTGGACCTCGGGCGGGAGAAGGGTGCTCCAGCGCGGCTCGCGGTAGCGCGGCTTGGTGACCAGGATGGCGCGGGCGCAGAACTGGAGCACGGGTGCGAGGTCCTCCTCACTCTCCCCGCCGTCGAAGGCGAACAGGAAGATGTCGTACTCCCTGGCGGCCTCCCGCAGCAGGTGGAAGATGCGGACGGCGCCTCCGTGAGAGAGCGGATAGGGGAAGTAAGGCGTGAGGACCGCGATGCGGGGGTGGCCTTCGACGAGGGGACGGCCGTCGAAGATGCGGTGGTCCGTGGGCACGACGGTGCGGTCACGCTTCCAGGGGCAGAGCCAGGTGGGGCGCAGCCAGATGCGATCGAGGGGGACGCCCCGGAGAAACAGCAGCGAGGCGATCCAGCAGCGGAGCTTCAGGTGATGGCGCTCGAGGCGCGCGTTGTAGGCCAGGATGCGGGCCGGCGCGAGCAGGAAGGCCGCACGGCGCAAGGGTGCGTAGCGTTCGTCGGCGTCGAGCAGCACCGGGGCCATCCCGATGCGATACGGCCGCAGGAGCCGGCGGAGACTCAGATAGAGGCTCCATCCCGAGGCGGGCCGGACGGTGAGGACATGGCCGCCGGAGGGAGTCGGATCGCCCTCGTAGGCGACAAAAAAGTGGCGGTGCGTGGGCAGCAGTTGCCGGACCTCGCCGGCGATGGAGGCGGCGCGGGCGGGGTCGCCCGAGAGGAAGGTCACGACGACGGCGTCGGGGTCCTTGCCGAGTAGTTCGAACAGCAGGCGCTTGAACTTCGATTTCAGAGGGCTCACGCGGGCGAAGTCGTCTTTCTCAGGAAGTAGCAGCCGGCCAGCGGGAGCACGGAGACAGCAACGCAGACCGGGGAAAATCCGAAGCGGTCGATGGAGGCGCCGAACAGGGGCGAAAGAAGCGCCTGCATCAGGCCGTAGGCGGCCGTGAGGGTGGCGACGGCGAAGCCGGCCCGGCTGGCGCCGAACAGGTCGATCGGGAGCGCGTATACGTTCACGCTTCCGGCCACGACGCTGAAGAAGCTGAGGCAGATCACGGCGGTGGCCCATGCGGCCGAGGGCATCGCGGGCGCCAGGGCGGTGGAGAGCAGGAGCACGGCGCTGAGGAGGTACACGCGGCGGCGGGCCACGATCAGGTCCATGCCGCGGCGGCTCCAGCGCAGCGAGAGTGCTCCGCCGGCGAGGCCGCCCAAGGTGGCGAACAGCGGCGGGATCCAGGCGAAGCGGGTGTTGGCCGCTTCCTGCGTCATGCCGTGGGCGTCGGTGAGGTAGAGGGTGGTCCAGTTCATCCAGAGCGTGTAGACCGTCATTCCCAGGATATTCGCCGCGATGAGGCTCCAGAGCCGGGGGTCGCGGAGCAGGGCGGAGGCGGGGAGATGTTTTTCGCCCGGCTCGGGTTTGCGGACGGGGACACGGCGGGCGGTGTAGAGCCAGAGGGGGATCCACAAAAAGCCGAGCGCTCCGGCCGCAACGAAGGCCCAGCGCCAGCCGTAGGCGAGCGAGAACCAGACGGCCATCAGGGGCGCGGCCATGCTGCCGAGGGCGATGCCGATCTGGCTGAAGGCGGCTCCGAGGGCGCGCTCGCCGGGCTCAAGATAGAGGGCGTTGGCCTTCCCTGCCCCCGGAATCCCTCCGCCTTCGCCAAGGCCGAGGGCGGCGCGGCAGGCGAGCAGCCCGCGGAATCCGGTGGCGAGGGCGGTCGCCATGCCGGCAAGCGACCAGAGCGCGACCGAGAGGCTGGCTCCGGTGTTCAGTCCGAGGCGGTCGATCAGGAGCCCCATCAGGGGAGCGCTCAGCGTGTAGGTCAGCGAGAAGGCGGCGATCAGGTAGCCGTACTGCTCGTTGGAGAGCTGAAATTCCGCCTTAATTTCGGGCGCGAGCGCCGCGAGGAGCTGGCGATCCAGGAAGTTGAGGGCCGAGGAGAGCAGAAAGACCGAGACTGCGATCCAGCGTAGAGGCAAGCGCGGCGGCATCCGGTTCAGTTTCCGAGGAACTCGATGAGGACTACTTCTCCGGCGTGAGCGGTGGCGTTCGGGGCGGCCTGGTATTCAACGCGGACCCGCTGGGGAGGACGCTGGGGGCCGCAGCCGAGCGCGCGTTCACCTCCGCCCATGATGACGATCTCGCTGGGTTTCCGCACCAGATAGCGCACTGTTTTGCCGTCGGCATCTACCACAAGGCGGGCCGATCCTCCGCTCTGGCACTCGACCCGCAGGAGGATACCGGTCAGCTTGGACAAAGGCGGTCCATCCCACCAGGGGACAATCTCGCGAGGCGGCGTGGAGGATTTGCCGGCGTTGGCCTGCTGCTCAGCGGCGCGGACCCGGGCTTCCAGCTCGTCCTTGAGCCGCTGGAGCTCCTCTTCGCGCTCGCGGGCCGCGCGGAGGCGCTCGGCCTCGGCGAAATCGGCTTTCTGGCGTTCGATATCGAGGCGGGCGCGGCGGAGTTCTTCGCGTTCCTCCCCGGTGGCGGCGGCGCGCTCGGCGGCGGTCCAGGCCTTGGCGGCTTCTCCGAACTGGTTGGCTTCCTGGGCGACCTCGGCAACGCTGCGCCAGAAGGAGGCATTGCGGCGCGCCAAAGTAGCGGCCTTGGTCAGCAGCGCGTGGCGTTTGCCGAGGTGCTCTTCGCGCTGCGCCATTTCGAGGTACGGCTCGGGCCAGAGAGGATTCTTTGAGGCGGCGGCTTCGAGATACCGAATCGCCTGGGCCGGATCCTCGGTCAGCTTGGCGAGGGCGAGGAGCCCGCGGGCGCTGGCCTTGTTGCCTTCAACCGCCAGGGTCAGCTCGCGGCGGGCATCGTCCGCGTGCCCCTCGCGAGCGGCAAGCAAGCCGAGGGCTTCGTGCGCTTCTGGCGTTCCTTCGTCGGAGTTAAGGATGTCCTGATAGGCCGAGCGGGCCTCGGCGGCGCGGCCTGGATCGGCCAGGAGCAGGTCGGCGGTCCAGACCTTGGCGAGCGCGGAAGCGACGGGCCGCGCGCGGATTCCCTGCGGGCTGATCGGTTTGCCGGACACCGGCGCGGGAGAGAACTCGCCGGCAGCGATGTAGCGGTCGAGTTCGGCCTCGATCTCATCCGGGGTGCGCTCGAAGGCATTTTTGTAAGCGGGTTCGCGTTCTGCGCCCTGCTGGAGGTTGGCAAGCAGGACGCGGAGCTTGCCGCTATAGGCAGGGCTCGTCGACAGCAGGTGGAGGCGGGCCCAGTCGCGGGTGCGCTCGGGTTCCGGGACCGGGGCGCCAAGCTGGACGCGGGTCACGTTGACCTCGAGGGTCGAGTAGAGCAGCGCGAGCGCCGCCTCGAAGCCGGGCGGCATGCGGGACTGGGTGTTGGCCTCGATGAAGATGCGGGCGGCGTCGCGGACGAGTTCGCGCGGGATCGGGTCCTTGGCGGAGAGCGCTGCCGTGAGGGCGTCGCGGGCGGGTGAGAACCGGTCGGCGGCGTGGTAGCGGGTGTGCTCCTTGGCGTCTTTGAAGACGACGATGCGGATGGGCCAGGGGGCATCCATGTCGGGCTTGGCGAGGACCAGGCCGAGGGAGTGCCGCAATTGTTCGAAGTGGATGAGGGTGGCGCGGCCGATCCTGGGTCCGGCGTCGGTGACGACCGAGAGGGGCCCGGAGCGGAACTCCTGCCACTCCGCCCGGAGGGCGAACGGCAGCGCGAGGAGCAGGAACAGCAGCACCGGCATCCTGCTTGTATGATAGCGGAACGGCAGCTCACATTCAGGATTGCCTGGACTGCATCTTTCTGATATTCTGAGGGTGGATGTTACTTCCTCCTCCGCGCCAGCGGACGATTGATCGTTCTAATTCTCCCTTGCATCTTCTCCTGTGTTCCGGCAGCTTCGCGGAGCTTTGGCCGGCGGTCGCGTATGCGCGTAATTAAATCCACCCAAAGATGAAAGTCAGTGTGCAGATCAGCCGCGGAATTGAATCCCTCTTCGGGACCCGCGATGAGAATATCCGCGTCCTGGAATCGGGCCTGAACATCAAGACCCGGCTCCTGAACGACTGTCTGGAGATCGAGGGAGACCCGGTCAACACAGCTCGAGCCGAAAGTATCCTCGATGACTATGTCTCGCTCATCGGCGAAGGACACGTCTTCAACAACGGCGACCTCAACAGCTACCTGCGCGTCGTGACGGAAGATCCGGAGACGACGCTGCGCGGGCTGGTCGACAGCGGCCGGCAGCGGAGCTTCGGCAAGAAGGTTCTCGCCCCCAAGACGATGAACCAGCGCCGGTACATGGAAGCCGTGGAGCGCAATGACCTGGTATTCGGCATCGGCCCGGCCGGCACCGGCAAGACCTATCTCGCCGTCGCGATGGCGGTTTCGGCCCTGCTGAGCAAGAGGGTATCGCGCATCATCCTGACGCGTCCGGCCGTGGAAGCCGGCGAGCGGCTGGGATTTCTGCCGGGCACGCTGCAGGAGAAGGTGGACCCGTTCCTCCGCCCGCTCTACGACGCTCTCTTTGAGATGCTCGACGCCGACAAGGTGGAGAAGCTTCTGGAACGGAACACCATCGAGGTCGCCCCGATCGCCTTCATGCGCGGGCGCACGCTGAACGATTGCTTCATCATCGTCGACGAGGCCCAGAACAGCACGCCGGAACAGATGAAAATGGTGTTGACGCGGCAGGGCTTCAACTCCAAGATGGTTGTGAATGGCGATGTGACGCAGATTGACCTGCCGGCAGGCCGCAAAAGCGGTCTGACCGACGCGATGGACGTGCTGTTCGGAGTGGAGGGCATCAGCTTTGTCCGCTTCGACGAGCGCGACGTCGTCCGCCACTCGCTGGTGCAGCGTATCGTAAAGGCTTACGAGCGTGCCAGCGATGCGAGCGGCACCAAAATCGACGGGAGCGGCAACGGCGGAGAGCTCGTGACTCCGGCCGGGTTGCCGATGAGCGGTCCCACGCAGGAAACCGTTCTCTCCCGCGGCCATTAACGGCGCCATGGACCCATCCGACAGTACGGCTCTACTGTTTCGCCGCACACCCAGGACTCTGCGCCGCGGCGAACTGCGGCAGTTTGCGCGCGCCCTGCGCGACGAGGTCGCCGAAGGCAGGGGCTTCACCTGCCTCATCGCGGACGACCGGGAACTGCGGCGTCTCAACTCGAGTTTCCTCGGAAAGGATTATGCGACCGACGTGCTCTCCTTTCCTTCGCCCGGCAGCGAAAGCCTGGGCGACATCGCGATCTCGACGGAGCGGGCCGGCGAGCAGGCCGCCGAGTTCGGCCATGACGTCGAAACCGAAATCAAGATCCTGATGCTGCACGGTGTCCTGCACCTGCTGGGCATGGACCATGAGCGCGACCGCGGGCGGATGGCGAAGGTCGAAGCCGCCTGGCGGCGCAGGCTCGGGCTTCCGACCGGGCTGATCGAGCGGGTGCGAGCATGATCCTGACCTTCGTCATTCTCAGCGCCATCGCAGCCACCCTGCTTTCGGTGGTGACCTTCGTCCAGATGCTCTATCTCGAGTCGCTTCGCCTGCGCACGCGCGAAACCGAGGCGATGGAGTTCTTCAAGGACGTGCTCGAAGAGAAGCTCGGGGTCAAAAACGAGACAGGCGTCCTGACGTTCTCGCTGATCAAGCATACGCTGCTGGTCTTCGTGGCGGTCGTCTTTTGGCTCGTCGCCCTGGGTCACGAGGCGCCGGTGTGGCAAACCTTCATCGAAACCCTGCTGCTGGGATGGGTCACGATGCTCGCGGCGACCTACGTGGTTCCGCCGACACTGATGCGGCGGACCAGCGGCCGATGGGTTCTCCCGTTCGTGCCGATCCTCCGGGCGTTGGCGGTGCTGATCCGGCCGCTGACTCTGTCGCTGCTGTTCTTCCAGTCGCTCGCGCAGCTTGGCCGCGAGGAGGAGACGCCGCACGAAAACGGCGAGCACATCGAGGCCCTGATCACGGCCGGCACCGAAGAGGGGATCATCGAGGAAGAGGACCGCAAACTCATCCAGTCCGTGGTGGCCTTCGGAGACAAGACGGTGCGCGAGGTGATGACGCCCCGCCCCAATATCGTCGCGTTTCCGAACGACCGGCCGCTGGCCGACCTGCGCCAGCTTGTCATCAACGAGCAGTACTCCCGCATCCCGATCTACGAAGGCTCGATCGATAACATCATCGGCTTCGTGCACGTGCGCGACCTGTTCGAGCTCGACCCCCAGCAGCGCGCCGACTCCTCCATCATGGAGTTGATCCGGCCGATCCGATTCGTGCCCGAAACCAAGCCCGTCGACGACCTGCTGCGCGAGATGCAGCAGGATGGCGCGCATATGGCTATAGTGGTGGATGAGTACGGCAACACCGCGGGACTGGCCACCATGGAGGATCTCGTCGAAGAGATCTTTGGCGAAATCCGCGATGAGCACGAGCCGACGCGCGACGTGACCGCTGAGCCCAACGGCTCCTATGTCGTGTCGGGCAGCTTCGATCTCGATCATCTGCATGATCTTCTCGAGTTCCGCCCCGAGGCGGAAACAGAATCGACGACCGTGGGCGGACTCGTCACCGAGTGGCTCGGCCGCGTGCCGAGACCGGGTGAGGAGATCGAGCGCGACGGCATTCGCATCGAGGTGCTCGCCGGCAATGAGCTGCGCGTCGAGCAGGTGCGGATCTCGCGTGCGGCCGTCGAGGAGAAGACATTCGATGGACAGCCCTGAGCAGAACCCGAACCACCGATCCGGATTCGTGTCGATCGTCGGACGGCCGAATGCCGGTAAATCAACGCTGCTGAACGCGCTGCTTGGAACCAAGCTCGCGATCGTCGCCGACAAGCCGCAGACGACGCGCACGACGATTCAGGGCGTGCTTACGCTGCCGGAGGCGCAGGTCGTCTTCCTCGACACGCCCGGCATCCATAAATCGAACAGCGTCTTCAACAAGCGCATGATGGACACGCTCCGCCCGGCCGTCGCCGACCGCGACCTGCTGCTGTTCATCGTCGATGCGACCGAGCCCGTGACCCAGGAAGACGAGCAGGCCGTTGATCTGATCCGCAAGGCCGAGTGCCCGGTCTTCCTGCTCGCGAATAAGATCGACCGCCTCAAGGACAAGGCCCAGCTCCTGCCGGTGCTCGACCGCTACCGCGAACTCTACGACTTCGCCGAGTACGTCCCGATCTCGGCGATGACGGGCGAAGGGCTCGACGAATTGCGGCGCCTGGTCATGGAGCGGCTGCCCGAAGGGCCTGCCTACTTCCCGCCCGACCACCTTACCGACCAGCCCGAGCGCTTTCTCGCCGCCGAGCTGATCCGGGAGAAGATTCTGCACGAGACGAGGCAGGAGGTGCCGCACTCGGTCGCGGTCCTGATTGACAAATGGGAGGAAACCCCGCGCATCACGCGCATCTCGGCCACCATCTACGTCGAGCGCCCCGGCCAGAAGGCGATCGTGATCGGGTCGAAAGGCGCCATGCTCAAGAAGATCGGGACGGCCGCGCGCCTCGAAATGGAGTCGGTCTTCGACCGGCGGATCTTCCTGGAACTGTTCGTGAAGGTGCGGCCCAACTGGCGCGAGAGCACCGAGTTTCTGAATGAGTTAGACTGGCGTTCAATGGCTGGTATCGAGGTCAAAGAGTCATGATTCGCGTATTTTCCTTCTTCCTTCTGTTCTGTTTTCTCGCAACGACCGCGGTTCCCGTATTCGCGCAGAATGACGAAGACGATCGGATCTTCGACGAGGTGCGGCGGCGGCTTGCCAACGATCCCGACGTGAAGGGCGGCGCTTTCGAGGTGGACGTACAGGACGGCATCGTCACGGTGAAGGGCGTCGTCGAGAAGCCCAAGTTCCGCCAGAAGGCGGAACGCCTGGTTCGCAGAGTCAAAGGCGTCAAGTCCGTGAACAACCAGATCACGGTCAAAGACTCGCGCTATCCTCAGTAGCTCCTACGATACAACCCCAACAGATCCTCGCGGCTGCACGGACGCGGATTCAGATGATGGCAGGCGTCGGCGAAGGCCTCGTCCGCCAGCGCCGGGAGCGCCGGCTCCGGGACGCCGTAATCGCGAATCCGCGGGCGGATTCCGCAAAGGCGGTTCAGCTCGCGCACCTTTTCGACAGCGTCGCCGGCGCGCCACTCGCGGGCGAGGTCTTCCAGTCGCTCGCGCACGGACTCGCGGTTGAACTCAAGCACCGCAGGCAGCAGGACGGCGTTGGCCGTGCCGTGGTGCATTCCGAACTGCGTCGACAGCGGATGCGCCAGCGAGTGCGTCGCCCCCAGCCCCTTCTGAAACGCGACCGCGCCCATCATCGCCGCCATCATCATGTCGGCGCGGGCATCGACGGACCGCGGATTCTCCATGACGCGAGGCAGCGCCTCGGCGGCCAGGCGCGCACCGGCGCGCGCGATCGCATCGCACATCGGATGATAGCCGCGCGCCAGGTACGCCTCAACGTTGTGCGTCAGCGCGTCCATGCCCGAGCCGGCCGTCACGGAGGGAGGCAGATCGAGCGTAAGCTCCGGATCGGCCAACGCCGCCGACGGCATCAGCCGGGGACTGAAAATCACGGCCTTGCGGCGCGTCGCCGCCAGGGTGATGACGGCCGAGCGCCCTACCTCGCTTCCGGTGCCTGCGGTGGTCGGAATCGCGATCATCGGCGGGAGTTCGCCCGTAATCCGGGCGCTGCCGTCCTTGGCATCGACGTACTCGCCCAGATCGAGCGGATGGTGGAGCTTGAGCCGGATCGCCTTGGCGGCATCGAGCGGCGAGCCCCCGCCCACCCCGACAATCCCATCGCATCCGTGGTTCCGGCAGAACTCGACGCCAGCCAGCACGTTCGCCTCCGTGGGGTTCGGTTCGACATCGGAGAAGACCGGCGCTTCCGGAACGAGGCCGGCGACGCGCGCGAAGGCGGCGGTCCGGGTAAGGCCGGCATCGGCCACCAGCAGCGGACGCGAGACGCCGAGGGCGCGCAACTGCTCCGGAAGGAGCGCGACGGCGCCGGCGCCGAAGCGGATCGTGGCGGGGAACGCGAAAGTCGAAATCGTCATGGTCAGATCGCCTCGAAGTAGCGGGCCAGTTCCCAGTCCGTGACCGCACGTTCGTATTGGCGCACCTCCCACTCGCGCGTGGCGGCGCAGTGTTCGACGAAGGCTTCGCCGAACCAGCTTCGGGCGAGGGCGCTGTGGCGGAAGGCATGGACGGCTTCGGACAGGGTGCGGGGGAGCGGCGCGGCGGAGGAGGAATCGTAGGCGTTCGAAACCGGCTCGGGCGGCTCAAGCTGCCGTTCGATTCCGTCGAGTCCGGCGGCGAGCGAGGCCGCCATCGCAAGGTACGGGTTGATGTCGGCGCCGCAGAGCCGGAGCTCGACGCGGGCCGATTTCTTTGCGCCCGCAATCGCGCGCACCGCCGTGGTGCGGCTGTCGACGCCCCAGGTGGCGTTTATCGGGGCCCAGGTGCCGGGGACGGTCCGCTTGTAGGAGTTGACCGTGGGGCAGAACATGACCATGAGGTCGGGCATGTTCTGGACGAGTCCGGCGATGTAGTGCCGCATGGCGGGCGGGAAGGGCTCCTCGGCCGAGCCATGGAAGAGGTTCTGGCGGCGCTCGGCGTCCCAGAGGCTCTGGTGGATGTGGCCGCTTGAGCCGGGGAGTTCGGCGTTCCACTTCGCCATGAAGGTCGGGATGACGGAGTGGCGCGCGGCGATCTCCTTCACGGCGGTCTTGAAAAGCGCGGCCTTGTCGGCGGCGGCGAGTCCGGTGTCCATCCGGATGGCGGCCTCATAAACGCCGGGGCCGGTTTCGGTGTGGAGACCTTCGAGCGCGGTATCGAAGCCGGCGAGATGTTCGAGCAGGTCGAGCACGAGGCCGGCGTTCTCCGAGGCGCGCAGCACGCTGTATCCGAACATCCCAGGCGTGAGCGAACTCAGGTTGCGGAAGCGCTTCTCCCGCAGGCTCTGGGGTGTTTCGCTGAAGCACCAGAACTCGTACTCCGCGGCGAGGCACGTCGAGTAGCCGAGGTTGTCCACCTGGTGCAGAACCCGCCGCATCAGTTGGCGTGGCGAGGCCGGGTGGGGCTGGCCGGACTTGTCCTCCAGATCCAGCAGAAAAAAAGCCGTGCCGGGCTCCCAGGGGATGAGCCGGTAGCTCGCCAGATCGATGCGGGCGACGGCGTCGGGGTAGCCGGTGTGCCACCCGGTGCACTGGACGTTGTCGTAGAGCGCGTCGGCGATGTCCCAGCCGAAGATGACGTCGCAGAAGCCGAAGCCCTCCTCGGCGGCCGAGAAGAATTTCTCCAGGCTGATGTGCTTACCGCGCAGGACTCCATCGATATCGATGGCCCCGACCTTGACGCGCCGGATGCTCTCGGCTTCGAACCGTTTCCTGACTTCGGCGATGGTCATTGCAGCGACACCCATACGGATTTGACGTTCGTGTACTGTTCAAGAGCGTAGGCTCCGAGGTCGCGCCCGAAGCCGCTCTGCTTGTAGCCTCCGAAGGGCGAGCCGCTGTCGAAGGCGTTGTATGTGTTGATCCAGACGGCGCCGGCCCGGATCTCGCGGGCCATCCGGTGGGCCAGGGCAATGTCGCGGGTCCAGACGGCGGCCACCAGGCCGTAGATGGTGCCGTTGGCAATGGCGATGGCCTCGTCCGGATCGCGGAAAGGCAGAACCGCGAGGACGGGCCCAAAGATCTCCTCCTGGGCAATGCGCATGTCCGGCCGAACGTTGGCGAAGATGGTCGGCTTTACGAAGTAGCCGCGGGACTTGTCGCCGTCGGTGTCGCGCTCGCCTCCGCAGACCAGGCGTGCCCCTTGGTCCACGCCGGAGCGGACGTAGTCGAGGATGCGCTCCAACTGGCGGGCCGAGATCTGGGCGCCCATTTCGGTGACGGGATCGAGGGGGTCGCCGACCCGCAGCTTCGAGGCGCGTTCAGCGAGCACGGCGACGACTTCGTCGTGGATATCGGCCTGGACCAGCAGGCGGGAACCGGCGCTGCAGACTTCGCCCTTGTTGGCGAAGATGCCCCAGAGCGCGGCCTTCAGGGCGGCGGCGCGATCGGCATCGGCGAAGACGATATTGGGGGACTTGCCGCCGAGTTCGAGGCTGACGCGTTTGAGATTGGTTTCGGCCGCGGCCTTGAGGATGGCGCGGGCGGTCCGGATGCTGCCGGTGAAGCTGATCTTATCGACGTCGGGGTGGCGGCTGAGGGCTTCTCCGGCGCTCTGCCCCTGGCCGGTGACGACGTTGAGGACTCCTGGGGGCAGGCCGGCTTCGGCGGCGTACTCGGCGAGCTTGAGAGCGGTGAGCGGGGTCAGTTCCGAGGGCTTGAGCACAACCGAGCAGCCGCAGGCTAGCGCGGGGCCGAGCTTCCAGGCCGCCAAACAGGTGGGATAGTTCCAGGGGATGATGGCGCCGACGACGCCGACCGGCTCGCGCAGGGTGTAGTTCAGGAACGGGCCATCGACGGGGATGGTTTCACCGTAGATGCGGCGGACCCAGCCGGCGTAGTAGCGGATGGCGTCGATGGCGGGCTGGACGTCGCCCGAGAGGGCTTCGCGGAGCGTCTTGCCGTTCTCGAGGGATTCCAGGGCCGCGAGCGAGTCCTTGTGGTGTTCGATGAGATCGGCGAAGCGGAGGAGGATGCGCTCCTTGGCCGAAGGGTCGAGCCCGCGCCAGGTCTGCGCTTCGAAGCTCTCGCGGGCGGCGCGGACGGCTTGGTCGACGTCCTCGGGGGTGGCGTCGGGCACGCGCGCGAGGAGTTCGCCGTTGGCGGGGTTGCGGATCTCCAGGGTGTCGCGGCCGGTCGAGTCGCGGTAGGCTCCGTCGACAAAGAGCTTCGCCGCGGGCATCTGCTGTCTGGCCTGCTCGACGATGGTCATGAAGGCCTCCCGGGGCCGGGGTCATCCGGCGTAGGAACAGTATAGCGGGAGAGGGATGGGGGATGCGGTGGTGGGGTGGGTCTCGTGGCCGGAACGAGCAGCGGGACGGTGCGACGCGTACGCCCCGGCCCGCCTGCTCATCAGGCTGTGCGCCGTGAGGCGACCAGCCCGTACCAGGCGATCACGCCGAAAGCAGCGGCCGGCACAAGGTAGGAAAGATTGATGCTGCCGGTCGCATCCGAAAGCTGCCCCTGGATAGCGGTCAGGACAGCGCCTCCCAGAATCGCCATAATCAGACCGGAGCCACCGATCTTGGTATCTTCGCCGAGCCCTCGAACCGCAAGGCCGTAAATCGTCGGGAACATCAGCGACATGCAGCCGGAGATCCCCACCAGCGCGATCACACCCGCATAGCCGCCCACAAAGGCCACGGCCAGGGTGCAGGCAATCGCCAGCAGCGCGAGGACCCCGAGAATCGCCCCCGGCCGGAAAAGGCTCATCAGTCCCGTGCAGATAAAACGGCATGCGGCGAATAACACCAGGCCCGCGAGATAGTAAGTGGATGCCTGCTCCTCATTAAGGCGCAGTTCCTGCATGACGTAGCGGATCGAGAACGACCATACGCCGATCTGCGCGCCCACGCAGAAAAACTGCGCCGCCACGCCCCACAGATATCGCCCGTTGCGCGCGAGGCGCCGAAAGGCGGGCAGCAGGTCGATTTGCCTGCCCGCATCGCCGGCGCCGCCTGCCGCCGCAGGCATCTTACACGTCGCGATCAGCATCCAGACGACAAGCAGGAAGATCGAGACAACCACGTACGGACCCATCACGGCCGCCAGTTCGCCCGCCTGGATCCGCTCCAGCTCCGGCGGCGGCAGCGCGGCGCGCTCCTCGGCGGAGAGCTGATTCAGGTGCGAGAGGATGAAAACCTTGCTGATCAGGACTCCCATGATCGAGCCGAGCGGGTTAAACGACTGCGCCAGATTGAGGCGCTGCGTGCCGGTCTCCTCAGGCCCCAACACGACGATGTAGGGATTGGCGGCGGTCTCCAGGATCGATAGCCCTCCGGCGAGGATGTAGAGCGCCGCGAGGAAATGCCAGTACTCCATGGTCCGGCTGGCCGGATAGAAGAGCAGGCCGCCCGCGATGAACAACGCCAGCCCCAGCAGCACTCCCGACTTGTAGGAGTACTTCTTGATGTAGATAGCGGCGGGCAGGGCGAAGCAGAAGTAGGCGCCGTAAAAGGCGATCTGGATGAGCGAAGTCTGGAAGTCCGACATGCTCTTGATCCGCTTGAAAGCGGCGAGCAGGGTGTCGGTCATGTTGTTCGCCAAGCCCCACCAGGCGAAACAGCTTGTCAGCAGGATGAACGGCCAGAGAATGCCGGGCGGCACCAGCCGGGATGGTTTCGCCGCGGCCGAAGCGGCGGCAGTTGATTGGGCCATATGGTATTCACTCAAGCAGCTTGTACATGAATACCGTAGCATCCAGCGAACCGTCCGCGCTGCGCGCGTAGACCGGAATCACGCCGGCCGCCGCATAGCCGAGCGATCGATACAGGAGTTCAGCCGCATCGCCCGCGCGCGTGTCGAGCACGAGCAGCGTCCGTTCAGCCTCCCGCGCGGCCGCCTCGACCGCCTGCATGAGCGCGCGCCCGACGCCCCGGCGGCGCGCGGCCGTGTGCACCATGAGCTTGGAAACCTCCGCCCGGTGGCTGCCGTTCGACCGCGTTTCGAGCGCAAGCTGCACCGCGCCGACGACGCGGTGCCCGTCAAGCGCCACCAGCAGCACGCGCGCCGGTGAGCACAGCGCTTCCGCGACGCCATCCCAGTAGTCCTCGGCCTCATGGGTTGCCATTGGAGGGAGGAAACCGATGGACGCTCCGCTCGCCACTGCATCCCGGAGCAGTTCTACCAACTCGACGCGGCGGGACCTCGCCTCATCGGCGTTCCAGTTTCGGATCTCGATCATCACTTCCGTTATGATGAGGATTCAACTCACACGCCGTCAATCGAAAAGAAATGCCGGAATCATTGAGTTTTGCTCAAGTCGCTACGCGACTGCCTTCGTTGGACGCTCTGAGGGTCTTCTACAGCGCAGCCCGCCTGGGCAGCATGGCGCGGGCCGCGCAAGAACTCTGCGTGACACCGGGCGCCGTCAGCCGCCGCATTACCGCCCTGGAAGCGGACCTCGGAATCCGGCTGTTCGAGCGGGGGAATCGAGGGGTTGAACTGAGTGAGGCCGGCACAACGCTTTTCACGGCGATCGAGCGCCTGTTCGGAGAACTGGACGCCGCGGTCGGCCAACTGGCGCCGCGCCCGCACCCCAAGCCGCTGGTGATCGGCGTCCCGCGCAGCTACGGAGCACGGTTTCTGGCCCGGCGAATCGGCCTGTTCCGCCAGCTCCATCCCGAGGTCAACGTGCGTCTCGACACGGCGCGTCACACGGCGGATCTGACGCGAGGCGAGGCTGATCTCGCGATCCGGTGGGGACGCGGCAACTGGCCGGACCTGGCGGTGCAATCGCTCGGGGAGGAGCGCCTCTTCCCGGTCTGCGCACCGCGGCTGCTCGAACGGGCGACGCTCAGCCGTCCGGCCGACCTCCGTCACCACACGCTCCTGCACTTCGCCGAATTGCCCGACTGGGCGCACTGGCTGCACGCCCATCCCGCGCCCGGCGTGGATCCCGGCCTCGGCCCGTGCTTCAGCGACTCGAACATGCTGCTGGCTGCAGCCGAGGCAGGCGCCGGCGTGGCCATCGGGCGCACAAGTCTGGTCGCCGACGCACTCGCCGAAGGAACGCTACTCCGACCGTTCGCAGGGGAGACAACCGACGGCTACGGCTACTTCCTGGCCGCTTCCCGCCGCGCGATCGACCGTCCGGCCGTGCGCCAGTTTTCGGCGTGGCTGATCTCGGTCACCGAAGGGCGCTTCGAGAATCGGGTCGAATCCGACTAACGCGACCTGCCCGTCACGTACTCCCACTGGGCGCGGGCACGGTCCATGACGGTGAAGTAGTCGGCGGGCAGCATGAAACCGTCACGGATGAGGCGCTGCGAAGCGGCCGCCACCTTGCGCAAGTAGTCGTCGCGGTCCTGATAGCGCTCCTCGACCGAAGTCCGCGGATCGCGATTCTTCTCCCGCTCGGCCTTAGTGGACGCGAACGGAATCCAGCCGCCGACCAGCGGAAGCATCTCATCCGGCGCCCCGATCTTTGGATCGCGCAGGTTCCAGCCGACATAGGTTCCGAGCGGCGCCTGCACCTCCGGCATTGCGACTCCCGACGTTTCGTTCCCGTCGGCGTCGGTCTGCGGCACGAGCACCGGGAAGGCCTTGCCCACCTTAGGCGGCTCGGTGGAGACGATGCCCGCGGTACGAAACTGCGGCCCGAAGTCGAGACGGTGAGCGCGATGCGGGTACTTAGGCAGTTCGACTCCCGGAATCTTCGGGAAGCGCACCGCCTCGGGTGCGGCCAGTTGCCCCTCGGCAATCAGCGGGTAGCGCGATGCCGGCGGCGCCGTCCCATTCCGCACCCAGGCGCTGAACCGCAGCAGCAGCGCGCGCATTGCAGGCCGGTAATCGTTCGGATTGCGCAGCAACCGCACGTCGGTCCGGTCGGGAGGGAACGTACCCGATCCGTGCTGTGTCCCGGTGAGGTAGTAGATCCGGGTATCGGGCGCGAGCGGCGCGTCCTCTTTGCCGTCCACCGTCGTGTGGATCAGGGCCGCGGCCCGGCCCCAGTATTCGTTCGATCCGTTCGTGTAGAAAATCTTCGGAACGGCCTTCCCCTCGCGGCTGCGCGTCAACAGCCCTTCAGTAACGCCGGTCTCCGGATCGGTCTGCTCGATATCGGTGAATGGAAAGATGTCGGTGGGGTAGAAGCTGTCGTGGAGCGGTCCCCCGTGCCGCGACGGCTGCCCGAAGCGATGATTGAAGAAACCACGTCCGCCGCCCGCAACGTGCGCCCAGACACCGTCAAAGACGGGGCGGCTCTGCTCGTCGCCGTTGAACCCAAAGTAGAGGAACGTGCGGAGGAACCGGCCGCTTTGCGAAGTCCCCAGGGCGATCGCATGACGGATAAAGCGCCGCTGATCGGCCAGGAGCGTACTCGCGCCGCCGTACTTGAAGAACGAGATCAGGTCGCGGACGGCGGCCGGCCCGAGTCCTGCCAGGGCCGGGTCCTTTCCGGTGTATATGATCTCGTAGATCTTGCCGGGTTCGAAGCCGGCTTTCATGTAGATGTGAGCCGGGTCGGGCACAGCCCGCCCGCCCTCCTCGCGCGCGAACTGCCATTCCGAGCGCGGGATTGTACGCCGCTCGTCGTGGACGCGATCCCGGACGGTGAGCCGCGCCGTCGGATCTTCGGGCGTCGCCAGCGGGTACGGCTTGTGCTCCCGATCGACCAGGGGAATGCTCAATGACCGCGCTGAGGGCGTGTAGGTCGAGCGAACCGGCCCGGTGATCGGCCTGCCACCCTGGGTCGGAATGGGCGAGTGGAGGCGCATGAGCTGAGGATCTCCGGGCACGTCGAACTGCCAGCCCAGCCACACCATCGTGAAGCCCTCCTCCAGCAGGAAGTTGTCGCCGAACTCGTCGGCGGTTCGCGGATCGAGGCTCGACTTCGCGTACTGGAAGGTATTGAGGAGCAGCTTCCGGCCACGGTTCACCACTTCGAACAGCACGGCCCCGTTCCCCTTGGCGGGGTCGCGCGGTTTCAGCACGTAGAGATCGGCCGAGAACTCCACCAGGCCGGCCTCGTTCCGCGGGGCCAGATCGATATCGGCGATGGCGCGGTTGGCCGGCAGCTTGGGGTCGATGGCGAAGTGGGCGCGAGCGACGATCCGCTCATAAGGTCCGGCATTGCCGAACGAGCGGCCCGTCAGGACGTCGGTCCGCTCGACTACCCGGATTGCGACTACCGAACCGTAACTGAGGGAAGCTGCGCAGAGCGCGAGCAGAGCAGCGCGTCGAAGCATGGTTTTATTATTTACGGTTTTGCTCAGGCGAGTGTCAAATTCGCCTGCGCCTTCAGATCGAGCCCTGCGAATTGCCTGCGTTCGTATCGCGGGAACGCGGCAGCGGCGATCATCGCGGCATTGTCGGTGGAAAGGCCGGGCGTGGGGAAGTAAACCGGGTAGGGCAGCTTCGCCTCCTCGGCCGCGCGCCGCAGGCCGGAGTTGCATGCAACTCCGCCCGAGACGACCAGCGACTGCGCTTCGATCTCCTCGGCCGACGCCGAGGCGCGGCGCAACAGTTCGGTGATGACGGTCTGCTGGAACGAGGCGAGCAGATCGAGCGTGGGTTTCGGGGTCGCCGCGAGCCACTCCTCGGGGCGCGGATTGGGATTGGACCGGAGCAGTTGACGACGCGCCTCGGTCTCCTCGCGCAGATGGTGCTGCTCCGTCCAGCGAAGTACAGCCGTCTTGAGGCCGCTGAAGCTGAAGTCGAGCGGGTTGCCTTTCATGCGCGCCAGAGTGAACCGGACCGCGCGCGGATCGCCGTAGGGCGCCAGCCGGTCGATTACGGGACCGCCGGGGTACCCAAAACCAAGCAGCTTGGCGACCTTATCGAAGGCCTCGCCCGCCGCATCGTCGCGCGTCTTTCCGAGCAGCCGGTACTGCCAGCCCTCCCGGACCTCGAACAGGTGCGTATGACCGCCGCTGACGACCAACGCCAGTGCGGGCAGCGGGACAGGATTCCCGCTCTGCCGGGCCTCCATAATTACGGCATGGATATGGCCTTCGATGTGGTTCACCGCGATCAGCGGGAGGTCGTGGACAAAGCAGAGCGACTTGGCGTAGGTGATGCCTACCAGTAGCGAACCGACCAGGCCCGGACCCTCCGTCACGGCGATGGCGGCCAGATCGGAGAACTCAGCGCCGGCGCCCTCCATCGCGGCCCGCACCACCGGCACAATCGCCCTGAGGTGCTCCCGGGAGGCCAGCTCAGGCACCACGCCCCCGTACTTGCCGTGCGTGGCAAGCTGGGATGCGATCACCGTAGAGCGCACTGCTTCGCCGTTCTCGACAACAGCGGCCGCCGTTTCGTCACACGACGACTCGATCCCCAGAATACGGATGGTTTCACGCAAGGTTGTTATTCTACCTATTGAACCCCTCGGAATGAATCTCTCTGACTTCGATTATCACCTGCCGGCCGAGTCGATTGCGCAGGAGCCGCTTCCGGACCGGGCCGCCTCCCGGATGCTGGTGCTGCATCGGGACCGCCAGTATTGGGAGGATCGCACGTTCCGCGAACTGCCCGAATTCGTCGGCCCCGGCGACTGCCTGGTGCTCAACGACTCGAAGGTCTTTCCCTCGCGCCTGTTCGGGCGGCGCAGCGGCGTTCACTCGCTGCCGGTAGGCAAGCACAACCCCAAGCTCCGGGAAAATCTCTCGGGCCGCGTCGAGGTTTTCCTGATCCGGCCGGTATCCGATGACCGCCTCTCCTGGGAGGCGCTCGTTCGTCCGGGCCGCAAGATGCGCGTGGGTGAGCGGATCGAGATTGACGGCGGGCTGGGCGCCGAAATCGTGGCGCGCCGCGGATTCGGCGAGCGGACGATCCGCTTCGATCCGCCCGGCGGCGACATCTACGAGCGACTGAACGCTACCGGCCACGTTCCTCTGCCTCCCTACATCCGCCGTGCCGATTCCGCCGAAGACCGCGAACGATACCAGACGGTCTTCGCACGCAGCATCGGATCGGTCGCTGCCCCGACGGCGGGCCTGCACTTCACGCCGGAGGTCCTGGAGGAGACGCGCGCGCGCGGCGCGGAGATCGCCTGCATCACGCTGCACGTCGGACTCGGAACCTTTCAGCCGCTCCATGCCGAGCAGATCGAGCAGGCGAAGCTGCACGCGGAGTACTTCGAAATTGACGCCGGGAACGCACGCCGCATTCGGGAGGCGCGGCGCGTGATTGCGGTCGGCACCACCAGCGCCCGCACGGTGGAATCCGCCGCACGCCGGGGAGGCATCGATGCGATGCACGGCGAGACCGATTTGTTCATCTACCCTGGCTTCGAGTTTCGCCGTGTGGACGCGCTGCTTACCAATTTTCACCTTCCGCGGTCCAGTCTACTGCTGCTTGTCTGCGCTCTCGCCGGCAGGGATTTCGTTCTTTCCGCCTATCGTCACGCGGTTCAGAGCGGATATCGCTTCTACTCGTACGGCGACTGCATGCTGATCCTCTGAGCCGCCTCCCCTGACCTCACCCGAACGGAAACAATTTGGGATTCGGAGCATCCTCACTACAGAGAGCAGCGGTGCGCACGCCGCACCGCAAAGTTGTAGCGGAGGAGAATGAAATGAAAACGGGACATCTGGTTCTCGCGGCTACTTTGCTGGCATCCGGACTGTTCGCCGAACAGGCAGCCCGCCGGACCAAGCAGCCGGCCCGCCAGCCGGCGCAGGCGCAACAACAGGCGACCATGCAGCCGGTTGCGCGCCAGCCCTTTTCGCCCCCGGTCACCACTCCCACCACCAGCCGCGAGGCCTACGAACAATTGCTTAACGAGATGCGCGAGATGAACCAGCGTCTCGAAAGCAGGATCGCCGCCATGAACGCGGCAGCGACACAGCCCGCGAAAATCAACGCCATGGAGGAGGTCATCATGGAGATGGCGGATCAACGCCGTCACTATCTGACCCGGCTCTTGCAGATGCAGCGCCATCAGATCATGGACACCGCGCGCCTCCAGGCCTGGCAGCAGGCTGCAATGCATCACCAGCCGGGAACACAGCCCGGAATGCAGTCTGGAGCACATCAGCAACCGGGTGTCGCATCGCCGGGAGCTACGCACCAGCAGCACCAGCAGCAGCAGACGCTCGCCGAGCCGCAGCCCTAAACCCGGATCGACGGACTCGCGCCGGACGTGCCGCTCCCTCAAGGCCGCGGCTCGGTATGGCAGGCAAATGATGCCGAGCCGCGCGTCAGGCGTAAAGCTCCTGGATGAGATTCCCGCCGGTAATCGTGGGCCGTTCGGCCCGGCCGTTATGCATGTAGGTCAGACGGATGTGATCGAGCCCGAGGGCATGCAGAATGCTCGCGTGCACATCCCACACGTGATAGGGCTTCTCCACCGCACGCAGGCCGAGTTCGTCCGTCGTGCCGATGGTCTGCCCGCCCTTTACGCCGCCTCCAGCCATCCACATGGTGAAGCCCCAGGGGTTGTGATCGCGGCCGTCGCCCTTCTCATTGAAAGGCGTCCTGCCGAACTCTCCGCCCCAGACCACCAGCGTGTCCTCCAATAAGCCGCGGGATTTGAGGTCGGCCAGCAGTCCGGCGATCGGCTTGTCGGAGACGTAGCACCACTTTGAGTGGTTCTTCTCGATGTTGGCGTGTGCATCCCAACCGCTGCCCGAGCCGCAGTAGAGTTCGACGAAGCGTACGCCGCGCTCCACAAGCCGGCGCGCCAGCAGGCAGTTCCTTCCGAAGACCTCGGTTTCGGGATCGTCCATCCCGTACAGCCGTTTGGTCGCTTCGGTCTCCTTGTTCAGGTCGACCGCCTCGGGCGCCGCCGCCTGCATCTGGAACGCCAGTTCATAGGAGCGGATGCGCGCATCGAGCTCCGTATCGTCCTGCTTATCAGCCGAGAAGCGCTCGTTGAGCTGCTTCAGGAACGCCAGCTTGCTGCGCTGTTGTTCGTCGTTTGTACCCGCGGGCGGCTTCAGGTGGAGAATCGGCGTATCGCCCTGGCGAAAGAGCGTTCCCTGGAAGGTTGCGGGCAGGAAGCCCGAGCTCCAGTTCTTCGGCCCGCCAAGCGGCTCCTTGTCATCGGTCAGGATCACGAATGTCGGCAGGTCGCGGTTCGCGCTCCCCAACCCGTAGGTGACCCAGGCGCCCAGGGACGGACGGCCCGCCAGAATGTCTCCGGTATTCATCTGGCAGACCGAACCGACGTGGTTCAGCCCATCGGCCCAGCAGGAGCGGATCACGGCGATATCGTCGACGTGCTTCGCGATATTGGGATACCAGTCGGAAACCCAGATTCCGGACTGCCCGTACTGCTTGAAGGTCCGGCGCGTGCCCATCAGGCTATTGCTGGCCGTGCCCATCGCGGTGATAGGCCGGCCGAATGACGGCGGCAGCGGCTGCCCTTCGAGCTCGTTGATTTTTGGCTTCGGGTCGAACAGGTCGATGTGGCTCGGGCCGCCTTCCATGAACAGGAAAATGACCGACTTCGCGGTCGGCCGATGATGGCCCGGCCGCGGAGCCAACGGATCCGGCGGCGTACCGGCCAGCAGTCCGTCGCGATCGATCATGCTCGCCAGCGCAATGCCGGCCAGACCGCTGCCGGCCCGCGTGAAAAACTCCCTCCGGGTGCTTACCCGCCAGCGATGCGCCAATCGTTCAATCATGACCCGACCTCAATTGATGTAGAGGAACTCGTTCGAGTTCAGGACCGCATGACAGAGATCGACCAGGGCCGCCGCACGGACCCGATCGGCTCCCTCGGGAAGCGCATCCGGCACGGGTACACTCTCGCCGTTGGCCATCCGCGCCGCCAGGATCGGCGAATGCCGGTCCAGGAACTCGAGCGCCAACCTTCGCTCTTCCTCGTTCGCCGCGCGTGAGTAGGCGAGCTTATAGACGCGATCGATCTGCGCCTCGCCGGAGAGCCCGCCATCGTTCAGCACGCGACCCGCGAAGGCGCGCGCCCATTCGAGCACCAGTTCGCTGTTGAGCAGTTCCAACGATTGTGACGGAGTAACCGTCACGTTTCTTCTCCCGCAGCTTTCGTGGGAATCGGGCATATCGAAGGCCTCAAACATCGGATAGCGCGTGTTGCGCCGTACGAAGACGTAGACGCTCCGCCGGTTGGCCTCCTCAGGATCTTCGTTCTGCTTCCATCCGCCGCGCGTGACGACGCCCGGCGGCAGCGGCGGGAAGACGCCCGGTCCGCCCATCTTGCGACTCAGCCGGCCGCTGGCCGCCAGCATCGAATCGCGGATCACCTCGCCCTCCAGCCGGCGGCGATTGTAGCGCCACAAAAGCTTGTTCTCCGGGTCGGCCTCGGCGGCTTCGGCGTTGAAGTCGGAGGACTGCTGCCACGTCGCCGACAGCAGGATGGCCTTGTGGAGCTTCTTCATGCTCCAGCCGTTTTCGACGAAGCTCGCGGTAAGCCAGTCGAGGAGTTCACGGTGGGTGGGCCGCTCGCCCATCAGCCCGAGATCATTCGGGGTGCCGGCGATGCCTCGACCGAAATGATAGTGCCAGATCCGGTTGACGATGACGCGGGTACTCAGCGGATTCTTCGGATCCGCCAGCCAGTTGGCGAGCGCAGTTCTCCGGCCGGTGACGTTCAGGCCGGCCGGACGCTCGATTTTGGCGGGAGCGGGATCGAGAATCGTCAGGAAGCCCGGTTCCACCTCAACGGTCGGGGCGTCCCAGGCGCCACCGTTGAGTACGTGGGTCTTCGGAGCCTCGGCACTGCTGTCGATCATTGTCTGGGCGATCGGCTGCTCGGGCGGCTTGATGTCATCGAACTTAGCGAGTTCGGCCTTCAGCGCGCGATACCGCTCCAGGTTCTCGCCTTTCAGCTTCGCCGCCGCGGCGGTCTCCGGGTGCGTCAATTGCGGCTTGGCCTTGTAGTACATCTGCCACTGGTAGGGGTTGCGCTGCTCGGCGGAAAGCAGGACCGCGGCCTGGATCTCCTCGGGGAATTTGTCCATGCTTTCCTGGAAGAGGTGCGCGTAGACAGGAGCGAGCAGCTTCTCGATCTCGCCCCGGAGATCGCGGGTCTTCTCTTCCCACACGGCGTTCCGGCGCTCCCACTCGGCCCGCTCGGCCGGCGTCTGGAGCACGAGCTGGTCTTCAATGCGGGTGTTGGCGAAGAAGGCCTGGAGCCGGTAGTAGTCCTTGTGCAGAATCGGATCGAACTTGTGGTCGTGGCAGCGCGCGCAGCCGTAGGTCAGGCCAAGGAAGGCCGAACCGACGGCGTCGGTCACGTCGTTGAGCAGCTCCTGGCGGCGCTGCATCAGATTGCGGGCGTTGCTTTCGTCCGGGAAATGCCGGTTGAAGCCGGTCGCGATCAGGGCCGAGTGATCGTTCGGATACAGTTCGTCGCCGGCGATCTGTTCGCGGATAAAGCGATCATAGGGCTTATCCTGGTTGAACGATTCAATGACGTAGTCGCGATACCGCCAGACATTCGGGCGCGTCTCGTCGGCTTTGAAACCTTCGCTGTCGGCGTAGCGGGCGACGTCGAGCCAGTGCCGGGCCCAGCGTTCGCCGTAGTGCGGCGAGGCCAGGAGCCGGTCGACCACGCGCTCAAACGCCTCCGGCGAGTCATCGGCGAGAAAGGACTGGACCTCCTCGGGCGACGGCGGCAGCCCGGTCATCACGAGGCTGGCGCGGCGGATGAGCGTCAGCTTGTCGGCCTGTTGGTTCGGCGCGATCCCCTTGGCGTCGAGCTTGGCCAGCACAAAGGCGTCGATGGGGTTTTTTACCCATTCCCGCCCTTTCACTTCAGGCACTTGCGGCTTTTCCACCGGCTGCAGCGACCACCAGCGGAGCTGCATCGGCGAGAACTCTTTGGGCTTGTCGGAAGCAAACAGAACGAAGGCCGATAGGCCTGCAACAACGAGAAGGGCGCCAACGGGAGCCCGGCGGAGTATGCGCATCTCCCCTCCCAACGATCCAAACTGCTGAGCGGATTATATCACCGGACAGATCGCTTAGCCATCGCTGCACACGGGCCGCACGGCGCGACATTTTCGAGATTCGGCAAAGTCGAGGTTAGGCGCCGTTTGCTCCGAAGGTCCGGCCGATCCATTGCTCCCCGTTTCCTCTGGGTTGGGCGCGCTCGGAACCCAACTACCCGGCAGGACGCATCCGATTCGCAGGCTCGGCCGGGCGTGCCGCACCGACAGGTGACGTAGACCTTGAAGCCGATACGCCAAGCGGATTCCGTCACCAGGCGGGTCAGGCGCCAGAAGCCTGTGATGCATCCGGCTCCTACCGCCAGCCCAAACCAGCAGTTGACATAGAGTACTTTGCAAAGTAAAGTTGTTCTGGAACAGGAGGGAACATGGCGCAGAGCCGCAATTGGCTTGGGTGGATTCTCGCGCCCATCGGGCTGCTAGTGCTGGCGATTCCGGGAATGTGGGTGTTTATGCGGGTCACGGCGCCGGTCCTGCACCCGATCCGGGAAGAGATACCATCGGTAACGCATGCGGCGCCAGCGCCACAGTCAGGCCCCGCCGTGGAGCAGGCGCGGCAGATCGTCCGTGCGGCTCTCAGCGAGGAAAACCTGCCGGGACTCTCGGTGGCGGTCGGCATCGGGGGTGACATCGTGTGGGCGGAAGGATTCGGATTTGCGGATCTCAAGTCCGGCATGCCCGTCACGCCGAGTCACCGGTTCAGGATTGGGACCGCTTCCACCGTGCTTACCTCGGCGGCGGCCGGCCTGCTGCTCGAAGAAAATCGCCTAAAACTCGATGCCGAGATCCAGACGTACGTCCCCGCGTTCCCCGATCAGCAGTGGCCCGTGACCCTGCGTCAGTTGATGGGGCATACGGCCGGCCTCATCTCCGACGGCGGCGATGAAGGGCCGCTTTTTACCAAACATTGCGAGCGTCCGATGGAAGCGCTGCCGCACTTCGCACAGAGTTCGCTGCTGTTCGAGCCGGGGACTCGATACTGCTATTCGAACTATGGCTGGATCCTGGCAAGCGCAGCCATCGAAGCGGCCGCCGCCCAGCCGTTCCTAATGTTTATGCAGGAGCGGATCTTCGATCCGCTCGGAATGCGCGACACCATCCCCGATTCCTCACCCGCCGAACCCGATGATGACTTCCCGTTGTTCAATCTTATCCGGGAGATCATCTTTGATCCGCGAACGAAGCGCGAAAAAATTCCTGATCCCGCAAAAGAAGCGGACCAGGACCGCGTCACACCCTACTTTCCGAGATTCTCCGCGGATCCTAAATACGGCCTGCACCTCATGCGTCCCCTCGACTATTCCTGCTACGCGGGGGCCAGCGCATTCGTATCCACTCCGTCCGACCTGGTGCGCTTCGGATTGGCGATCCATAGCGGCAAGCTGTTGCAGCCCGCCACGGTTGAGTTGCTTCAGACACCGCAGCGATTGCCGTCGGGCGAGGAAACCGGTTACGGTCTCGGCTGGGACGTCGAGACCGTCACTGTGGCGGGGAAACAAACGCGCGCGGCCGGCCATAATGGCGAGTTGCTGGGCGGCATGTCCTCGTCTCTCCTCACTCTTCCCGAGCACGGGATCGTTGTTTCGGTGATTTCGAACATCTCCTACGCGGACACGTTCTCCCTCGCCGTGAAAATCGCGGAAGCCTTCGCGCAGTCACGCTGAACCAGTTCATGAGCACACGCGGCCTCCGATCCCACTCGGAAAGCGTACAATAACCCTTTGCTTCGATTCAGACACCAAAGGAGAGTGACTTGCTGACCGAATTCAAAGGAAAGACAGCCCTGGTGACGGGGGCATCCCGCGGCATCGGCGCCGCCACGGCTGTGGCGCTGGCCCGCAGCGGGGTGAACCGTGTCGTGCTGCACTACGGCAGCTACCGCGAGGGCGCCGAGAACGCGCTTCAGGCGGTGCGCGACGCCGGAGCCGAAGGGGATCTGATCGGCGCCGACCTCGGCTGTATGGGCGGAATCGAGGAGTTCCTGCGGCAGCAGCGCGAAATCGCGCCGAAAGTCGACATCCTCATCAACAACGCCGGCTCGCTGGTCAAGCGCGCGCGCCTGGCTGAGTTCACCCCAGACCTGTTTGATTCCGTCATCAGCCTCAACGTCAAGAGCCTCTGGTTCATCACCCAGGCCGCCACGCCCCACATGCTCGAAAACGGCGGAGGCGTTATCGTGAACATCAGTTCCATCGCGGCCCGGCACGGCGGCGGACCCGGCGCCACGATCTACGCGGCCGCCAAGGCAGCCGTCTCCTGCATCACGAAGGGCCTGGCCAAGGAGTTCGCCGGCCGCAATATCCGGGTGAACGCCGTCAGTCCGGGGACGGTGGACAACGACTTCCATAAGCAGTTCTCCACACCGGAAATTCTCGCCGCAATGACGGCGTCGACCCCGGCCGGCCGGCTTTCGACAAACGACGATATCGCCGACGTGATCGTCTTCCTCTGCTCCGAGGGCTCGCGCAATATCCACGGCCAGACCATCGAGGTCAACGGCGGCATGTACATGGTGTAGCAGCCCGCGATAAAGAGGCCCGCACCCTCTCGCGCGCTCGCGGCCGCGTAGGAATTGCACCCGCGCGCCACTAATCCCAATCGATATCTTTCCGAGGAGGCCCCTGGTCCGGATCCGACTTGGCCTGCTTCAGCAGCTCATCGAACTTCCGCGACAACACCGCCTGCTGCGACTTGTGGGTCTCCATCGACTTCCGGAACGCCTCGTCCCGCCGCGCCGACTCGCCCTTCAGCCGCTTCACCGCCTCCTGCAAATCCTCCACCGCCGGAGGCTTCTCCTTCGCCTTCGCCGTGATCACACTCCGGGTCGCCGGATCGACGCGCAGCGTCGCCTCGCAACACGGACAAACGACGTCAAACATCTCCTGTTGGTCTTTCACCGCTCGACTCCCTCATCTCATACCCCTGGGCGGCAATCTGCACTCGCAGAACCTCCGCCCCGCGGCCATGAAGCGCGAACACCTGCGTCACCAGGTCGCAAACCTGCTCGCACCCCTTTTCGAAAAACACCAGCACCGAAGGCCCCGCCCCGCTCAACACGCACCCGAGCAGCCCCGGAGCCCGCAGCCTGAGAATCTCCTCCAGCCCCGGCACCAGCTTCTGCCGGTAGGGCTGGTGCAGCCGGTCCTCGAGCGCCGTCGGAAACGCGCCCGTCGACCCCGTCGCCAGCGCCGCCATCAGCAGCGCCGCCCTCTGGACGTTGAAGATCACGTCCTCTTTCGAATAACAGTCCGGCAGCGCCGCCCGCGCCTCCTTCGTCGGAAGCGCGAAATCCGGAACCACCACCGCGATCCCGTACCGCTCCGGAAACGGCAGCCGCACCGCCCGCGCCACTCCCGCCGCATCCGTCGCGCTCGCCACAACCGATCCCAGCACGCACGCCGCGACGTTGTCCGGATGCCCCTCGATCCGCGCCGCCTCCGCCAGAATCCGCTGCGGCTTCCATCCCAACCCAAGCAGCCGGTCCGCGATCACAACCCCTGCCGATAACGCCGCCGCGCTCGACCCCAGCCCCTTGCCGAGCGGGATCCCGTTGTCGATCTCCAGCTCGATCGGCGGCAGCGTCCCGCCCGTGTCCCGGGCCACCGCCAGCGCCGTCTGCCAGATCAGGTTCTCCTCACTCGCCGGAATCAGTGCGGCATCGCGCCCGCTCACCCGAATCGCCAGCGACTCCGCCTTCCGAAACCGGCAATCCAGGTAGATGCTCAGCGCCAGCCCGAGCGCGTCGAAGCCCGGCCCAAGATTCGCGCTCGACGCCGGCACCCGCACCGAAATCCACGGAGCCACGCTATTGCACTCCTCCCTGAAGCCCCACCGGCTTCCCCGTGCGGCACGACTCGTACACCGACTGCACCAGCTCCAGCGCCCGGTATCCCTCCTCACCCGTGATCAGCGGCTGCCTGCAATGCCGCACCGCCTCGCCGAAGTCGCGGAACTGCCGCTCAAAAGGCTCGAGCGAAATCGCCATCGGATCGGAGGCCCCCGAAGCCAGGTTGCTTGCCAGCGGCGCCGGCTCCCCCGCATCGTCCTCCACGTCCCACGCCGTCAGCTTGTCGCCCGAAATCGTCGCCGAACCCTTCGTCCCGTGGATCTCGATCCGCTCCGTATAGCCCGGCCAGAACGCCGTCGAGGCCTGGATCACCCCCGTCGCTCCGTTCTCATACCGCAGCAGCGCATTCACCACGTCCTCGGACTCGATCTTGTGCCGCGCCCCAAGCTGCCAGTATCCGAACACCTCCCGCACGCCCCCGATCAGCCACAGCAAAACATCCACCTGGTGAATCCCCTGGTTGATGAGCGCGCCGCCGCCCTCCACCGCCCAGCTCCCCTTGATCGGCCGCGAATAGTACTCCTCCGAGCGGTGCCACTTCACATACGCATCCGCCTGGAGCAGCTTCCCGAGCCGCCCGTCCCGAATGGCTTTATAGAGGAACATCGACGAGTCGTCGAACCGGTGCTGGCTCACCACCCCAAGCACGATACCCGCCTTGCGAGCGGTCTCGATCATCTGTTTCGCGGTATCGAGACTGGTCGCGATCGGCTTCTGCACCAAAACGTGCTTCTTCGTTTCGGCACAGATTTCGAGCGGCTGGAGCCGCACATCCGGGAACGTGCACAGGTCTACGTAGTCCACCTTCGGATGCCGGCAGACCTCCTCGTAGGTGGAAACGAACTCCGCCCCATACTGCTCGGCGAACCGTCTGCCCTTTTCTTCGGTTTTATTGGTGCAGACCGTGACCTCGTACCCGATATTCCGATAAGCCTGAGCGTGTTTATGCGCAATCGCGCCCGTGCCAATGATTCCAACCCGCAAAGCGATTCTCCTGTAGGCTCTCCGGACCCGCACCCGCAAGCCCGGCTCTCCGTTCATTTGTACCGCAAAACCCGGTCGGAATGTAGGCTGGAGCGAGCACTGCCCTTGTCCGGACAGCGCCGGCCGGAGTCTGTAATCGAATGGAAAAGCGCCGGCGGCAGAGCCCGCCGGCGCGCACCCC
>JBKBWD010000031.1:0-56937 GCA_046289265.1 Bryobacteraceae bacterium
ACGGTTCGGCAACTGACTCCGGTGGCGGCATGAAAATCTTCGCGGGCAGAAAAGAATCTACGGGTTAGTAGTACAGAGCACCGAGCACGTCGGCGTCGCGCACAATCTGGCGGTCGAACTGCTGGGACAGGACCTCGCGCACCTTCGCGAGATGCTCCTGCACGCGCGTGTGAATCGCCGCGGCGATCGGGTTCTGGGGCGTGGACTCGTATACGAGGCCGCTCTGGAGCGTGCGGTAGGTTCGTGTCAGCGAATCCAGCGCTTCGCGGACGTCATTGTCCACCGCACCCGGTGTATCGAGCGCAGCTTCCAGCAATCCACCCATCAGGATCGCGATCAAATAGTCGTGGTCGCGCAGGAAGCTGTTGGTGATCGGAATGTCGACGTTGGGCACCTTCGATGGATCGATCTCGGGCAGACGTTCGTACTGGTGCGCTTGGATCAAATACTCGCAGTTGAGCGGGCAGCTCACCGTCACCTCGCGCTCGGTTCCGCAGCAGACCGTGCAGATGTCGCCCTCGACCCCGGGACACCGCCGGCGCGGCCTGCGCACGGTGCAGATTTTACATCTCATCGGCTCAGAGGAAACTGTCGGCCTTGCGGTACTCTTCGAAACACTTCTTCATTCCTGCTTCGCCGGGAACTGAAAGGCCGTGTTCCATCCCAAGAATTCCCTTGTAGCCCTTTTCGTGGATCGCCTGGAAGACGTTGCGCCAGTTGACCTCGCCGGTGCCGGGTTCCTTGCGTCCGGGCACGTCACCCACCTGGAAGTAGGCGATCTGGTCCCAGTGCTTCCGGATGTGGTTGATCAGGTTCCCCTCCGAGATCTGCTGGTGGTAGATGTCGAACAGCAGCTTCACATTGGGGTGGTTGACGCCCTTGATGATCTCGGCGCCGTGGTCGGAGAAGACGACGAAGTAGCCGGCGTGATCGACACGGATGTTCAGCGGCTCGAGCACCAGGATCATCTTCGTCTTGCCGACGATATCACCGGCCCGCTTCAGGACCTCGATGCAGTTCTTGGTCTGCTGCTCATCCGAGAGGTTTTTCACTGCGAGGCCGGAGCAGACCGTGGCGCATTCGTTGCCGATGACATTGTGAATTTCGACGGCGCGCTTGACGTCTTCGAGGAACTTCGGGTGGAAGGCGGTGTCGCACATGGCATCGCCCTTCCATCCGCCGGAATTGACGACGAAAACGCCCATGCTCATCTTGAGCTCGTCCATCTTTTTCCGGAAGCTCTCGATCTCCTGCATGGAATGATTCGGGAGGCCGTTGTACTCGAAGGCCCGGAAGCCGTGCTCGGCGTAGACTTCGAGCTGCTTCGGGACGGGCTGCGGCAGGAAGCCAATGCGCGGTGCGTAGCGAAGATTGTAGCGATGCTGGGAAGCAGCCGTCTGCGCGGCCAGCGGGAGCGCCAATGTCGAGGCGACGAAGCTTCTTCGATCCATGATAAACACCTCTCCTGGGGTGGTCTGAAGCTTATCGTATCATTGTCCCTGATGGTGCGATTCGATCTGTATCTCAAAGTGGAAGTGGACCTGGAGGAGGGCGAGGAACCCAAGCGGCTGGCAGCCGAGATCTGCCGCCAGGTCATGAAAGTCTACGGCGTCCGCTCGGCCGAGCTGTCGAGCTTCGTGGGGTACGGAGAGGAGTGAAGGCCTGACGCGCGGTCAGGCCTTCTTGCCCATCTTGTCGATCTCGTTGAAGTAAACGCGGCGCTGCTCATCCATCGCCAGGTTCGACAGAATGACCGCGACCGAATCGGCCAGACCGACTTCGAGGTCGGCCAGCGGCTTCTTGCCCGTGCGGCAGTCGTCGAAGAAGGCGGCCAGCTCGGTATCTACCGGGTTGACGTCCTCGATCGGCGCCAGGATCCCCTTGCTGTATAGCCAGCGGCGGGCGAATTTCAGTTCCTTTTCCAGGAACGATTCGTTGCCCGTCATCTGGTCCTTGTCGAGGAAGATCGGCAGCGACTGGCCCGGCTTGGCGCTGACCATCGTGGCGCCGGCAACGAACTTCTCGTCCTTCTTCTTCGTATCGACGGCGGGCTGCTGCGGCTCGGTGAACCACATGCCGATCGCCGGGTTGCGGTCATCGCCGACCGTGATGTGGATGGTGCCCTGCGTGCCCATGATGATCTCGCCCATCTCGGTGCGCTGGGCGTTGAACAGCGGCAGGTGCTGATTGGTGGCGATCGAGCTGTACATCAGCCGGCGGCCCTTGGGATACTTGAAGATGAGCTGCACGTTGTCGAAGACGTCGCGGCCGTCCTTCATGAAGTCGAGTCCGCCCTCGCCGATCACCGACTCCGGATGCATGCCCAGCATCCAGTCGGCGACGTCGATCTGGTGCGAGGCGAGTTCGGCGACCAGGCCGCCCGAGTACTCGCGGAACAGCCGCCAGTTCGCCATGCGGTTCGTCTTCGGATCACCCTTCATCCGCCAGCCGGGATTCCGGTGCCATTGTGCCTGGACGTGTGTCACCTCGCCGAGCAGCCCCTTCTCGACCATCTGGCGCGCGGCCTGGTAGAGCTTGCTGTAGCGGCGCTGGAGACCGACCTGGATCACCTGCTTCGGGTGTTGGGCCGCCAGAGCGCGCAGCGCGTGCACCTCTTCGGCCAGGAAGACCAGGCTCTTCTCGCAGAACACGTGCTTTCCTGCCAGCAGCGAGTCGCGCGTGACCGGGAAGTGCAGGAACAGCGGCGTCGCGATCAGGACCGCTTCGACGTCCTTGTCGCCCAGCAGTTCGCGATAGTCCTTGAACTTCTTCGGGTTGTTTCCGATCGTCTCGGCGCCGTTGTCCAGCGCCGTCTCGTTGACGTCGCAGACGGCGACGCAGCGCCCGTTGTCGATCCCCTTCAGGTGCTTCAGCAGGTAAGAGCCACGGCTGCCGGTGCCGATGATGCCGTACTGGATCTGGTCATTGGCGGCCTTCACTTTTTGAATGGCAGGACCGCTCTGCAGCTTGGCGACGGCGGCCACGGCCGTGGCGGCGCCGGCCATCTTCACGACATCGCGGCGCGTAAAATCTTGCGACTCGGGCATGAGGACATCCTCTCAGGGGTGCAGTTTTCTCCCATTCAGTCTATCCCCGATTGCGATGTGTTTGCAATGGAATGGGACTCGGGGGGAGGCTCCGCCTCCTGCGGCTGTCCGGCGCTCCGCCGGGCTGCCCACTCCGCGCCGGCCAGGATGATCATCGAGGCGAGAAAGCTCCAGAGGATAATGGTCACCGAATAGACAAAGGGGCCGTATTCGCGCTGCAGCTTCAGGCGCAGCCAGGGCCAGGTCAGCAGGTTGACGTACTTCAGCGCCTCGAGCATCAGCCCGACGCCGATCGCCGCCGGCAGAATGCGCTGCGGCGAAACTTTGCAGTTCGGCAGTAGCCAGTAGATCAGAAACAGGATCAGAATCGAGATCGGAACGGCGGCGAGCTTGAAAGCCGTCAGGTTGGCGATAGTGAACATCAGGCTCCCGCTCTCGAAATAGGGGCGCCAGAGATTCTGGTTCCAGACCGTCAGCACGGTGGAAAGCAGCGCCAGCGATCCGCACGCGAAGACCAGGCCCAGGCTGACCAGTTGGTTTCGCAGGTAGCTGCGGTTGGTGGTCACGCCCCAGACGCGGTTCATCGCCACCTCGAGCGGCTCGAAAATTCCGTTGGCCGTGAAAAGAAGCAGAAGAATCGAGCCGATCTGGAGCGGCCCGCGGCTTTCGACCGTCGCGGTCAGGTTGCGCCGGATGAACCCGCCGATCTGGCCGGGGAAGTAGTCGCTCAACGCCAGGTGGATGGCCGATTCGCCGGTCGGCCAGTGCAGGACGTAGCGGCACAGCGAAACCATCACGATCAGGAACGGGAAAAACGCTAGAAGGACGTTGGCGGCGATGGAGAAGCCGTAGACATGGACCTCGGTCTCCATCCAATAGCGAACGGTCGGTTTGATGGCCTGAACGCAACGCGCGGTCCGGCTCCCCGCCGGCTCTGCGGCGTCGAACAACACGAAACTGCTTCCCCTCTCCTTTTCAGTATGCACGATCCGGGCGGCCGGTCAGCCCAGCCGCAGGGTTTCGCGCAGGGAAGCGTCGTGGCGGATTCGCCAGATGCGTGCATCCAGATAGTAATGCGTAAGGCCGAACCCACAGAAAAGCCCGAATGCCAGGTCCGACACAGCGCCCAGGTGGAAGCCCGGAAGCCGGTACGCCAGGCTGAACAGGAGCGCCACGGCGGCGTAGGGCACAATGCCGGTGCTGACGATCTTCGGAATCAGGCCGTGTCGATGCGCGGTCTCGCCGCCGCCGCCGTACTTGTTCCGGTTATGGAACCAGATCAGGGCGTGATACTGCAGGTTGTGGACGATCGTGACCGTCGGGACCGCCGCCTTCCAGCTCAGGAAGTGGAAGGTGAGCCAGTGCAGCGGCACGATCCCCGCGAGCAGCAGTAGTTTCGGCACATTCCAGCCCGCGCCCGACCGCGCGCGTTCGAACTGCCTCCGGAGAAAGAATAACGCCGTCAGGCCGACCGCGATCCACATCGCCGGCTCGACCCACGGGGCCGCTGTAGTGAGGGCGGCGCGGCGCGGCAGCCCGAGCTCTTCGGGATGATGGACGAAGAAACGATAGAACGGCGGCGCGGCAAGCATCAGATAAAGGAGGAGCTGGTCGATGCGATTGTCGCGCGGCGCCAGATCTCGGTTTTTCACCTTATAGAGCATCAGGAATCCGTAGTGCTGCCGCACGACGTGGTGATAAGCCCAGACGCCGACCAGCAGGGCGAGCCATCCCTTCCATCCGGCCAGCACCATGACCGGTCCGAGAGAAAAGAAAAAGATCGCCGAGCCGAACAGCAGCCGCCGGTCCCGCCGTCTCACCTCTTTGTCGAAGTAGGTGCGGGACGCCATCCCGAAGATGTGGGTTCCGTCGAAGCCGACCGACCAGAACCACCACAGGTACGATGCCGGAACCTGAAAAACGACAAAGAGCAATATATAGAGATAGCCGGCCAGGGAACTGCCGATGACGAAGATCAGATCCGGAAGGCGGCCCGCGATCCAGACGGGCCGGGCCCGCGGCGGTGCATCGGGACGGGCGAGCGTGAGGGTCGCCATCAGCGGGCCGAGATGCGAACTTCGGCGGGTTCGCCCGTAATCCTGACGTTGCGGAAGTCGGCCGTCTCGAAGAAGGAGCCGATGCCGACGCGGCCCTCGGTCAGGCTCAGGTCAACGCCTTCCAGGGACGGATTGCTCTCGCCATCTACCAGGACCGAGGCGCGGCCGTTCGGACCGTCGAACTCGAGCTTGACCTTGTGCCAGTCCGTGGTGGCAAGCGAAGGCTTCCCGCGCACGCTGCTGATCCGGACCCGCTCGCCGCCGTAGACATGGAAGATGCCGTTATGGTGCGGCGCCATCGCGGCCGCGTCGATGGAGAGATGGGCGTAGTTGAAGTGGGCCGGATCGCGGTAGGCGTAAACAATAATGAGGGAGCCCTGCCGGCGGCGGACCTCGGCCTCCACCGTAACTCTTTGAAAGCTCGGGGTCTGGGCCAGTGCGAACTGGTACGGGCGCCGGGGAGCGGTCATCGGACGCGGCGTCAGCAGGCGCAGAACGGGCGCGCCCTCCTCCTGATCGATCTTCCAGTCGGCCGCCAGAGGCACGCTCCAGCGGTGGCCAAAAACTTCCAGAATGTCGCCCGGACGCGCAACTGTTGCAAAGACAAGCGCTATCCCCAAAACTGTCCCGATCCGCAGAAACATACTCCGATTATGGTACGTCGCGAGACGATCTGAAATACCTGCGCGGAAATACTTCCGCACGGAACGTGAAACAAAGTTGGGGGCCACCGCATCTATGCGGGTAGAAGTTCCGGAGGCTGGTGCGTGCGCTCGGCGCGAGTGTGAAGGGCCGGTGCGGCACGGCGGCGCAGTTTAGCGTGAAGGCGGCGAATGCCCCGAAGGGCCGCTTTACGCGTCCGGATGCTTCCAAAGAGGTGGGCGGAACGCAGCATCGATCGAAAGAGCGCGGCAATTAGACGCTTGAGAGGTGTGACTGACAACCGCGAATGTGAGGAATGCGCTGTCGATTCATCGCTTCGCGGCGAGACTGCCGGCTGACAGGAGAAGACTCATGAAACGACTTTGGCTTCACCTGACTCGCATCTGGTGTCAGGCAATGCATCCCGCTCCCATGTGGCCTGTGAAGGGTCAATACCGATGTCCGACTTGCATGCGGACCTACCCCGTGCCATGGGAGGAACAGCGAAAGGCGGCTCAAGCCTACCCGCCGGGTGTCGGATACCGGATGCCCTATGAGGCGCCGGCGAACCCGGTTCCCTGACAGTCTTTAAGGGGCCGCGACTGGCGGCGGCTCTCCGGCAGGAACTCCTGCTCACCTCTATTGCTGGCGAGCGGATGGCTCGACACCAAGCCCCGTCTGGTTGAGGATTACGATATCGACGCGGCGGTTGTGGGCGCGCCCCTCGGCCGTCTCGTTGGTGTCGACCGGGATGGTGTCGGCGTAGCCGGCAACAGCGAGCCTGCCGTACGGGATCCCGAGCCGGCCGGCAAACAGTTCCAGCACGGCGATCGCGCGCGCCACGGAGAGCTCCCAGTTGCTGCGGAAGCGGCTGTTGCGGATGGGCCGTGAGTCGGTGTGTCCTTCCAGGCGAACGCTGTTGGGAAGCCCTCGGATCGCCTCGGCCACCTTCTCCAGGCTGCCGTGCGTCGACGGCGCGAGCGTGTCCTCGCCGGAAGGAAAGAAGGCCGCCTCGCGCAGCGTGATTACCAGTCCGCGCGGCTCCATCGTAATCTTCATCTGTCCCTTTTCGATCTCATTCCTGAGTTGATCGAGCAGGTACTCGACCGACGGCATGAGGTCCGGCGACGCCGCCTCCCCGTCAGGACCTGGGTGGGGTTCGTCGACCGCGGCCTCCGGCGGCTTTGGCGCGGCCGTGCGGCTCTTGCCCAGCATCGCGGCCACCGCCGTGGCGAGCTGGCCCTCTTCGAAGGCTTTCCGGACCGAATCGGAGACCTGCTGCGCCTTGGCCTTGTCGATCTGCGAGCTGGCGAACATGACGACGAAGAAGGCGAACAGCAGGGTGATAAAGTCGGCGTAGGAGACCAGCCAGCGCTCGTGGTTGGGGTGCTCGCCCGTGTGCTTTCTCTTGCGGGCCATGATCGGGCGCTATCCTTCGTAGACCGCCTGGCGGCTCACGCGGGTGCTGCTTTCCTGTCGGGCGGCGCCGCTTGAGTATGCCTCGAGCTTGCTGCGGATCAGCTTCGGATTCAGTCCTTCGACCAGGCTGAGCACGCCCTCCAGGGCCAGTTCGCGCAGTTGGGATTCTTCAGCGGCGCGCGCCCGGATTTTGCTGGCGGCCGGCAGGAAGAACAGGTTCGCGATGCCGACGCCGTAGATCGTCGCGACGAAGGCGACGGCGATGCCGTGCCCCACTTTTTCGATGTCGCTCAAATCCTTCATGACCTGAATCAGCCCCATGACCGCACCAAGAATCCCGATGGTGGGCGCGTAGCCGCCGGCGGCCTCGAAGACTTTCGCCTCCGACTCTGCGCACGCCTCCTCCATCGCGATGTCCAGTTCCATCACCGTCCGGATCTCCTGCATATCGGTGCCGTCCACCGCCAGCTGTAGCGCCTTACGCAGAGAGGGATGGCTGGCGCGCTCGGCTTCCTCTTCGAGCGAGACCAGCCCGCTCTTGCGCGCCTTCACGGCGTAGCCGATGATCTCCTCGATCATCTCCGCCGCCGAACTCCGCTTCTCGAACAGCACCGAGCCGAACCGCCGGCACGCCCCGCGAATTGTCGCCAGCGGCGAGCTCACCAGGACGGCGCCCAGCGTCCCTCCCAGCACGATCATCGCCGCCGTCTGCTGCGCGATGTCGGCGATCCGGCCTCCCTCCAGAATCAGTCCGCCGACCACGCCGCCTGCGGCCAGCAGAAATCCGCCCAGGGTGGCGATATCCGGCCGCCCGCTACGCCCCATCGGCTGCTCGCTCCTTTCCGCCGGACGGGACGTGGAGAAGCGAACGGCGGTACTCGCGCACAAGTTCCATCACCTCTCCGGCCGACTCCAGCACGATAAACTTCTGCCCGCTGGTGAGAGTGACGATCGTATCGGGCGTCATCTCGACATGCTCGATCAGGTCGGAGTTCAACACGAACGGCATCCGGTTGATTCGGGTGAGCCTGATCATAAACGCGTACACTCCTCATCGGCTCTCTCTGGAGATCTTTGAGCTGTGGGCGAGACTCGTTAAATCCGCGAAAAATCGTTCAGAGCGGGGCGGCGCCGGGCGATATGTGGCTGTGGGAGGATGCACGATGACGGCGTTGGCGCCGGATGCGGCCACGTGCCCAGGACAGGTGGCCGGCGAAATCCTGAACTTGGTCAAAACGAAAGACGTTAAGGCCCTGGACCTTCGGCTCGGGTCGGCCGAATCGGCCGCGCCGGTCAACGAAGAGCTGGAGCTGCTGGCCGCCATCGCTGGCGACCTGCGGCGGTTTCTGCGGCGGATGCGCGGCGAGGACCTCGCTCCCATCCAGGTCCATCTCGACCTTTTGGAGCACCTACAGCAACGCTCCCGCCGGGGACGGCTCAGGAAAGTATCGCCAGGATCTCGCGCAGCTCGCTCCGGATCTCCTCGATCAGCGCAGGCTGCATCGGCGGAAACAGCGTCGCCTGCGCCGGCGCTCCGGCTGCGGCTACTGCGGCTACAGGGGCCTCCGCTTCAACTGCCGTAGGCGGCGCTGGCTCCGGAGGCGCTACGGGCGCGGGCGACGGCGCGGAACCCGATGCATGACCGCGTCCCTCCAGGCGATTGCGAGCCCCTTCAATCGTAAACCGCTCCTCATAGAGCAGCCGCCGGATCTCCAGAATCAACTCGACGTCCTTACGCCGGTACAGCCGGTGGTTGGAGCCCGATTTCTTCGGATTCAACCCGGAAAACTCGGTCTCCCAATAGCGCAACACGTAGGGCTTGACACCCGCCAGACGGCTCACCTCGCCGATGCGGAAGTAAAGTTTATCCGGAATTTCCGGCGGATTCGCCTTGCGGACGGCGTTGACCATACGGATCGTCGTAATTATTCGTAATACTACGGTTATCTGCGCTCTCGCGTCAACTTTTCGCTACCATCGAAGGGTAGTGAGCCTGCTAGTTGGAATCCATCCGGTTCGGGAAGCCCTGCGCGCCGGACGCCCTCTCGATCGCGTCCTCATCGCCAGGGGTGCGGGCGGCCCCCGGCTCCAGGAGATCATCGACCTCTGCCGCGACCGCTCCGTCTCGGTCCGCTTCGAAAACCGCGACGTGCTTGACCGTATCTCCAACCGGTCGGCTCACCAGGGAGTCCTGGCCCTCGGAGCGGCCCAGCGCTACTCCACGCTCGACGAGGTGATCCCCGACGCCAGACTGCTGGTCATCCTGGACGGCGTCGAGGACCCCCACAATCTCGGGGCCATCATCCGGACCGCCCACGCCGCCGGCGCCTCCGCCGTTCTGATCCCCGAGCGCCGCGCGGCCGGCTTGACTGAAACCGTCGCCAAGGCCGCGGCCGGCGCCCTCGAACACCTGCCCGTCGCCCGGACCGGCAATCTTAGCCAGACGCTCGAAAAGCTGAAAGCCGCCGGCTTCTGGATCTACGGGCTCGACGAGCGCGGCGACCATGACTACCACAAGGCCGATTACCTACTCCCCACCGCGATCGTCCTGGGAGGCGAGGGCAAGGGCCTGCACCAGCAGGTCCGGAAACAGTGCGACTTCCTGATCCGGATCCCGATGGCGGGCGAGATTCCGTCGCTCAACGTCTCGGTCGCGGCCGGGATCGTTCTGTTCGAGTGGAAGCGCAGAATAGAAGGGGGATCCTAGAACGGCTATGCGTCTCGTTGCGTCTCTGGTAACGATCGCGGTGCTTTGGGGAGCGGCGGCTCCAGCCTTCGCGCGGAACCCGGTCCACGCCCGCAAGGCGATGGTGGTGGCGCAGGAGCCGCTCGCGGCCGATATTGGCGTCGAGGTGCTCCGCGGAGGAGGGAACGCCGTGGATGCGGCCGTGGCGGTCGGCTTCGCCCTGGCGGTCACGCTCCCGGCAGCGGGCAATCTTGGGGGTGGCGGCTTCCTGCTCGCCCGCTTCCCCGACGGCCGCGCCACCTTTCTGGATTTCCGCGAGCGCGCCCCGGTGGCGGCGAGCCGCGACATGTACCTCGACGCCGAGGGCAGGCTCACGCGCGACAGCGTTGTTGGCTGGCGTGCCGCCGGAGTCCCCGGCACCGTGCAGGGCCTGGAACAGGCACACCGCACCTATGGCCGGAAGCCCTGGGCGGAGCTCGTCGCCCCGGCGATCCGGCTGGCGCGCGAGGGTTTTCCGGTCTCCTATGCGCTTTCGCGCTCGCTGCGTTCGGCTTCCGAGCTTCTCGGCCAATTCCCCGAGTCCCGGCGCATCTTCCTCAAAGATGGAGCCCACTTTGAACCCGGCGACCGCCTGGTCCAGCCGGAACTGGCCCGCACGCTCGAGCGCATCGCCCGCGACGGCGCGGCCGGCTTTTACCGGGGCGAAACCGCCCGGCGCCTGGCCGCCGAAATGGCCCGCAATGGCGGCCTCATTACCGAGGCCGACCTCCGCGACTACCACGCCGTCGAGCGCCGGCCCCTCGAAGGCAGCTATCGCGGCTACCGCATCCTGACCGCTCCGCCGCCGAGTTCGGGCGGAGTCGGAATTCTCCAGATGCTGGGCGTGCTCGAAGGCTCGGACTACCGCGAAGCCGGCGCCGGATCCGCCGCCGCGATCCACTTCGTCGCCGAGACGATGCGGCGCTTCTACGCCGACCGCAGTGAGCACCTGGCCGATCCAGACGTCCACCGCGTGCCCGTAAAGGCGCTGCTCGCGCCACCCTACCTGGCTGGGCTCCGCGCCGGCATCTCACCCGGTCGCGCCACTCCGAGCGACGCAATCGCGCCGGCTCGCAACCTGCGCCCGGAGAGCCCGGAAACTACGCACTTCTCCATCGTCGACCCGGAAGGCAACGCCGTTGCCCTGACTTACACCATTAACGCGAGCTACGGCAGCGGCGTCACCGTCCCGAAACTCGGCTTTTTGTTAAACAATGAAATGGATGACTTCGCCGCCAAGCCCGGCGAGCCGAACCTGTTCGGACTGGTGCAGGGCGAAGCCAACGCCATCGCGCCAGGTAAGCGCCCGCTCTCCTCGATGACGCCCACCATCGTTTTGCGCGACGAGAAGCCCTATCTGGTCCTGGGCGCACCAGGCGGTTCGCGGATCATTAACGGCGTCCTGCAGGTGCTGTTGAACGTGCTCGATTTTGGCATGAACGTCCAGGAGGCGATCGACCGGCCGCGTTTTCATCACCAGTGGAGGCCGGACAAGCTGTATCTTGAGAAAGGGTTTTCGCCCGACACGGTAGCTCTCCTCGAACAGCGGGGACACACGATCGAGCCGATCGGCGGCGTCGCCCTCGTGGAAGCCATCCTCATTAACGGCGGATGGTTGCAGGGCGGAACCGACAGGCGCGCAAACGGCAAGGCAGCGGGGTTCTAAGCAATGAATCACGTCATATCGACTCATCTTTTCGTCAACCACCGGCTCACCACGGTGTGGCTGGACCGGGTCTGGCAGGCCGGCATCCCGGCCGTCGAGATCTTCTGTGCACGCCAGCACCTGGACTACCGCGACCGCGGCCAGGTGAACGAACTCGGCCACTGGTTCCGCGACTCCGAGCTGAAGCTCTGGTCGCTGCACTCGCCGATGTACACCGACGATGTCTGGGGACGAAGCGGGCCGCACGCCGTGATCACGATTACCGAACAATCGCGGCCGAAGCGCCAGGCGATGGTCGATGAGATCAAGCGCGCCCTCGAGATCGCCGAGACGATCCCGTTCCGCTACCTGGTGCAGCACATCGGCGTCGGCGGCGAGGAGTTCGACCAGCGCAAGTGGGACGCCGCCTTTGCGGCGCTCGAGGAACTCAGCCTCTTCGCCCGCCAGCGCGGCGTCGAAGTGCTGCTCGAGAACATCCCGAACGGCCTGTCAAGTTCCGAGCGCCTGGTCTGCTTCCTCGAACAGACCCATCTCGACCTGGGCTTCTGCTTCGACACCGGCCACGCCCACATGAACGAGGGCGTCGAGGCCGCCTTCGACCAGATGAAAGAACGGATTCGCTCGACCCACGTTCACGACAACGACGGCGAGAACGACAACCACCTGTTCCCGACGCTCGCCAGCGGCGGCAGCATCAACTGGAAGCGGACCATGGAGCTGCTGCGCTCCCGTGCCGACCAATATCCGCTGCTGCTCGAACTGCGCGACTCCCCGGACTTCCCGCAGCCGTTCGAGTCCGTCAAAGAGGTCTTTGAGCGCCTGGAGAACGCCTGATGGCTAACGTCCCAAGAATCACCATCGACGCGGCCGGAGCGCACGCCGGCGAGACCGTCGAGATCGCCGGCTGGCTCTACAATCTCCGCCGCTCCGGCAAGATCGTCTTCCCGCTGCTGCGCGACGGTACCGGCATCATGCAGTGCGTCGGCGTGAAAAGCGAACTGCCCGAGGAGGTCTTCGAGCAGTTGCGCAATCTCACGCAGGAGTCCAGCCTCGTGATCACCGGCTGCATCCGCGCCGAGCAGCGCGCCCCCGGCGGCTACGAGATGGACATCCGGGGTGTCCAGGTGATCCAGCGCGTCCCCGAAAGCGATCCCTACCCGATCACGCCGAAAGAGCATGGCATCGACTTCCTGATGGACCATCGCCACCTGTGGCTGCGCAGTCGGCGCCAGCACGCCATCCTTCGAGTGCGCCACGAAGTCATTAAGGCGATTCGCGACTACTTCGACTCGCACGGCTTCACGCTGGTCGATACCCCGATCTTCACCCCCGCCGCGTGCGAAGGCACCACGACGCTTTTCGAGGTGAACTACTTCGACGAGGAGAAGGTCTTCCTCACGCAGTCCGGCCAGCTCTATAACGAGGCAACCGCCATGGCCCTCGGAAAGGTTTACTGTTTCGGCCCGACCTTCCGCGCCGAAAAGTCCAAGACCCGCCGCCACCTGACCGAGTTCTGGATGGTCGAGCCCGAGATGGCCTACGCCACGCTCGAAGACGTCATGCAGGTGGCCGAGGAACTCGTAGTCTATATCGTCGGCCGCGTACTGGAGAACCGCCGCCAGGAGCTGGCCGTGCTCGAGCGCGATATCTCCAGGCTCGAAGCCGTCCAGGCGCCCTTCCCCCGCATGAGCTACGACGACGCTGTGGCGAAACTGCAAGCCAAGGGGAGCGAAATCCAGTGGGGCGGCGATTTCGGGGGCGCCGATGAGACGCTGCTCGGCGAGGAGTTCGACCGGCCCATCATCGTCGAGGGCTTCCCCGCACAGATCAAAGCCTTCTATTTCCAGCCCGACGAGCAGCGCCCGGAAATCGTCAAGGGCGTCGACGTGCTCGCGCCCGAGGGCTACGGCGAAATCATCGGCGGCGGCCAGCGCATCCACGACCCGGAACTTCTGCTTCGGCGCATCCGCGAGCACAACCTGCCCGAAGAGGCTTTCAGCTGGTACCTCGACCTTCGCAAGTACGGCTCGGTCCCCCACGCCGGCTTCGGGATGGGCGTCGAGCGCTGCGTCGCCTGGCTCTGCGGTATCGAGCACGTGCGCGAGACCATCGCCTTCCCCCGGATGCTCTACCGCACCCGCCCGTAGGCCGGATCGAAACCGCATGCGACCTTCACATATCGCAGTTATCGGAGCGCCGCTCGATCTGGGCGCGGGCCGCCGCGGCGTCGACATGGGACCCTCGGCCATCCGCGTGGCCAACCTCCACCAGCGTCTCGCCTCCCTGGGCTACTCGGTCGAGGACCTGGGCAACATTGAGATCGCGCAGCCGGAGAGCCTCCCGCCCGGCCCGTCCGAGGCCAAGTATCTGCCGCAGATCGCCGAAGCCTGCCGCCGCCTGGCCGATATGGTCGAAGCCGTAGCCGCCGAGCGCAAGATGCCGCTCGTCCTCGGCGGCGATCATTCGGTGGCCGTCGGAACCGTGGCCGGCATGGCCCGGCACTTCCGTAAGCAGGAGGCCAATATGGGTCTGATCTGGATCGACGCCCACGCCGACATGAACACTCCCGAAACCACTCCCACCGGCAACGTCCACGGGATGCCCCTGGCCTGCTGCATCGGACTGGGGCCTCCGGAACTGGTCGATTTGGACGGCTTCGCGCCGAAGGTCGATCCGAGAAACGTCGCCCTGATCGCGATCCGCGAAGTGGATCAACTGGAGAAGCCGCACGTGCGACAGTCCGGCGTACGCGCCTTTACGATGCGGGACATCGACGAGCGCGGGATGCGGTCCGTCATGGAGCAGGCGATCCAGATCGCCTGTGCCGGCACTGAGGGCTTTCACGTCTCCTTCGACATGGATGCGGTCGATCCCGACGAAGCGCCGGGCGTCGGCACGCCGGTGCGCGGCGGCATTACCTACCGCGAAGCCCACCTGGCGCTCGAGCTGATCTGCGATTCCAACCGGATGGCGTCTATGGAGGTGGTGGAGGTGAATCCGGTGATCGACGAGGCGAATCGGACCGCTCTGCTCGCTGTCGAGCTGGTGATGTCCGCCATGGGGAAACGAATCCTTTGAAGACGCGTGTTGCAGTCATCTACGGCGGCCGCAGCGGCGAGCATGAGATCTCGCTCCGTTCGGCCAAGGCCATCATGGAGGCCCTGGACCCGGAGCGGTTCAAGGTGCTGCCATACTTCATCTCCAAGGAGGGGCGCTGGAGCCCGCGGCCGATCCTGCCCGAGCCGTCGGCCAATCAGGATATCGACGTCGTCTTCCCGGTCCTCCACGGGACCTTCGGGGAGGATGGCACCGTCCAGGGCCTTCTTGAACTGGCCGACCTGCCCTATGTCGGACCGGGCGTCCTCGCCTCCGCCGTCTCGATGGATAAGGACATCATGAAGCGCCTCTGCCGGGAACGGGGCCTGCCCGTCGTTGAGTACGTGGTGCTGAGCCGCCGCAACCTCGACCCCTCCCGGGTTACTTCCGTTCTCCCGTTCCCCGTCTTCGTCAAGCCGGCGAACCTCGGCTCCTCGGTCGGGATCTCGAAGGCGCGCGACTTGGCTGAGCTGAAAACGGCCCTCGCCGCCGCCGCCGAGTTCGACGCCAAAATCGTGGTGGAACGCGGCATCGCCGGCCGCGAGTTCGAATGCGCGGTCCTCGGCAACGAAGACCCGCAGGCCTCCACGCCGTGCGAAATCCTCCCCTCGCGCGAGTTCTACGACTACGAGGACAAGTACCTGCTCGACAAAGCCGAGACGCGCCTGCCGCCCGACCTCGCGCCCGAACAGACGGAGGAGATGCGCCGCCTGGCGGTCGAGTGCTACCGCGCCGTCGGCTGCGAGGGCATGGGCCGGGTTGATTTCCTGCTCGAAGCCACCACCGGGCGCTTCTACATCAACGAGATCAACACGATTCCGGGCTTCACCTCCATCAGCATGTACCCGAAAATGTGGGAGTACTCCGGCCTGCCCTTCGGTCAACTGGTCGAGCGCCTCCTGTCCTTGGCGCTCGAGCGCCATGAGGCGAAAAGGGCGACGCGCTTTACGCGATAGAATAGAAGAGCTTAGAGTTCGGGGTGGATGGAGCCTGATGTTTTCTCTTCTTCCTGCGCTGCTGCTGCTGGCCGGGCCGCAAGGCGACCTCGAGACGCAGATGAAGAGGTTCATCGACGTCTTCGCGCTGGTCGAAGAGCACGCGGCGGATCCGGTCTCTCTTGACCAGGCGTTTTACCAGGGCGCGCTCCCCGGCCTGCTGCGCCGCCTCGATCCGCACTCGGTATTCTTCGACCCCGGCAATTTCGAGCAGCTCAAGCAGCTCCAAACCTCGACGCAGAAGGGCTTCGGCACTGTCGTGTCGGTCCTCCCCGGACGCGTCATCGTTCTCCAGACGCTCCCTGGGACGCCGTCGGAGCGTTCCGGCATCTCCCCCGGCGATGAGATCGTAGGGATCAACAACATCCCTCTCGCCGCCCTGGATATGGATCAACTGATCGCGCTGCTCTCACAGAGCCGCCAGCAACAGGTGCAGCTCTATGTGCGCCGGCCGGGCAATGCCCGCCTGCTCGAGTTCGTACTCACCCCGGAGGAGATGCAGTCCCCCAGCGTCGAGCGCGCCTTCCTGCTCGAGCCCGGGTTCGCCTACATCCGGGTTACGAGCTTCGATGCGAACACGCCCGAGGAGCTTCGCGGGGCCATCGAAAACCTTGGCGGAGCGAGCCTCAAAGGCTTGGTCCTCGATCTTCGCAACAACACCGGCGGTGTCATGGGGGCGGCTCTTGAGACCGCGTCATTCTTTCTAAAACCGGGCCAGAAGATCGTGAGCGTGCGCGGCCGGAAGGTGGAGACGCAGGATATCGACGTGCCCGCGGGCCCGGCGGCCTACGAGTTCCCCCTTGCCGTCCTGATCAACGAAAAAAGCGCGAGCGGCTCGGAAATCGTGGCCGGTGCGCTGCAGGACCATGACCGGGCTGTCATCCTCGGCGAGCCCAGCTTTGGAAAGGGCCTGGTCCAGTCGGTCTATCCCCTCTCGGAGGGGACCGGCGTTGCCCTGACGACGGCCTTCTACTACACGCCAAGCGGCCGCTCGATCCAACGGCCGCTGGCGGTGGGGCAGCTCGGGGAAGCGCTCGGAGCGGCCGCCCGGGCTCCAGCCGAGTACCGGACCGACTCCGGCCGCCTGGTCACCGGCGGCGGAGGAATCGAGCCCGACATCACGGTCTTCCCGGATGCGACGACGCGGCTTCGCATGGTGCTCGACGTCTCGGGTGCCTTCGCCCATTTCGCCACCGAGGTGCTGCGCCGCCAGGACCTTCATGTGACTGCGGCGTTCGAGGTGACGCCCCGCCTGCTCGACCAATTCCAGGCGTTCCTCTCCCGGAACAACATCCGGCCCGGCCTCGCCGAGTGGTCGCGGGACCTCGCCTGGACGCGCAGCCGCCTCCATCAGGAAATATTCAACCAGGCATTGGGTGTCGAGAAGGGGGACGAAATCGAGGCCCGCCGCGACCCGGTCGTCCGGCGCGCCGTCGATGAACTGGAGCGCCGGCCGTAATTAGTCAAGCCGGATTCTTCTCCAGGTACCGCTCCCGGCTCTCGGCGATCGCTTTGCGCGCCTCGTCCGCCCCGCGCCAGCCCTGAATCGTAAGGCGGTTCCCTTCGAGCTCCTTGTAGATCTCGAAGAAGTGCTCAATTTCACGGCGCACGTGCGCGTGAACATCCTCGGGGGACTGCATCGCGGCGAAGCGCGGGTTGTCGGCGGGGACCCCGAGCACCTTCCGGTCGAGCGCCGACATGTCCAGCGTATCCAGCATCCCGACCGGCCTCACCTCGACCATACATCCCGTAAAGCTCGGTTCGCGCACAAGGATCAGGACGTCGAGCGGCTCGCCGTCTTCGGCGAGAGTGCCGGGGATAAAGCCATAGTCGCCGGGGTAGTGCAGCGGCGAATAGAGTGTCCGAGCCAGCTTGAATAAGTGCAGATGAAAGTCGTATTCGAATTTGTTGGCCGAGCCGCGCGGAATCTCAACGACCACGCGGACACGCTCCGGCGAATCCGGGCCGGGGTCGGCGACGAACAAATTGTCCATATCCTCAGGATGCCACCGATTGAGAGGAGGCGCGGGGGGAAAAACTACCCTGCTTTCTGTAACCTGGCGTGACGGCTCAAACGGGCAAGCTCGTTCTCGAGCACCTCCAGCCCTTCGCGGACCTGCTGGAACTCCTCGCGGGCAGCGGCGCCTTCCACCCGTGCGGCAGCCTCGGCGATCGAGACGGCGGCAATGCGGGTGGCTGCGTTGCGAAGACTCCGGGCTTCCTGCGTCAGCAGGGCGGAATCAGAGCGATCCACCGCGATCCGGATCTTCTGGATGCGCTCGGGCGCCACCTGAAGGAATAGTTGCAGCATACCGCCCAGCAGCTCGGGATCCCGGTCCATCAGGCGCGCGGCCATCTCCCGGTCGATCGGGGGTTCCTGGTCACCTGCATCCTCCCTGTCCCTGGCCGCAAGGGCCCCCGACTCGGAAAGGTACGTTTGTACAGTGGCGATCAGGTGGGCCGAGTTGACCGGCTTGGCGATGTAGCCGTTCATCCCGGCTTCGAGACACCGCTCGCGGTCCCCGCTCATTGCGTGCGCCGTCATCGCCACGATCGGAAGATTCTGAAAACGCGGGTTCTGGCGAATCCGGGCCGTGGCCTCCAGGCCGTCGAGCACCGGCATCTGTACATCCATCAGGACCAGCGCGAAGTCTTCCTGTAACAGAAGGTTAATCCCCTCGAGGCCGTTCTGCGCGATCGCGCAGTCATATCCGTGCTTGCGGAGAACGGTCGAGACCACCTTCTGATTGACCGGGTTGTCCTCAACGACCAGGATGCGGCCGGCCGGCGCCTCGCCCGTCTGCTGAATTTCGGGCAGCGGATCGGCCGCTTTCTCCTCGGCCGCCGCGGTGCGAGCCGGAGTCCGCTTCAGGTGCATCGAGGTCCGGAAAGTGCTGCCCTTGCCGACCTCGCTTTCGACTTCGATGCGCCCCTCGTGCATCTCGACCAGGCGGCGCGTAATGGCCAGCCCGAGCCCGGTGCCGCCATAGCGCCGGCTGACGCTCCCGTCGGCCTGGGTGAACTCCTCAAAGATAAGCGAAATCTTGTCGCTGGCGATGCCGGAGCCTGTGTCGGCGACCTCGATCCACAGCGCCAACTCCTCCGGGGTCCGGCCTTCGTCCGCCCAAACCTTGACGCTAACCCGCCCGTCGCTGGTGAACTTGACCGCATTGCTAAGCAGGTTGGCGACGACCTGACGGATGCGGAGCGGGTCCCCTGTCACCGAACCGGGGACGGACGGGTCGATCTCGAGATCGAGAGCGATGTCCTTCTGATTGGCGCGCGGCCGCTGGCTTCGCACGCAGTCATCCACGACGCGCCGGAGGTCAAACGGGATCTGCTCCAGGATCATCTTCCCGGCCTCGATCTTGGAGTGGTCGAGCACGTCGTTCAGCAGGGCCAGCAGGGAGTTGGCGCATCGTTGCGCCGTTTCAAGCTGCTCGCGCTGGTCCGCGTTGAGCCGGCTGTCCAGTACGATATCGATCATTCCGAGGATGCCGCTCATCGGCGTGCGCAGCTCGTGCGACATGTTCGCCAGGAACTCGCTTTTGGCCTGGCTGGCCGCCTGCGCGCGCTGCATCGCCTCTTCGAGCGCCTCGGTCCGCTGCCGGATCCGCTCTTCGAGCAGGTCCTGCTGCTCCCGCACCTGCCTCTGGTAGGCGCGCAGATCCAAGATCATCTGATTGAAGCTCTCGGCGAGGTATTCGACTTCGTCGCCCGTCCGGCTGACCGGAACCGGCTCCAGGCGACCTTCCCTCACCAGCGCCATGCCTTTCTGCAGCCGCCCCAGCGGGCGCACCAGCAGCCGGATCGTGAAACGCGCAATCGCCGCCGCCACCAGCAGAACGATCGCGCAGAGGAAGATCCCCTTAGTCAGGTCGAAGGCGTCCTGCCGCAAGTCGTAGGCAAGGATAGTCGCTGCCACCCAAAAGACCAGACCGGCTGTGAAGAACGAGAATTTCGTCGCCAGCGACCGGAACCGAACCGGCCGCGCAGTGTCGCCTGCCCTTTCCTGATGCACCACACCCTAGTATTGGCTCTCGCACCACGTCCGCCTATCGGAGATTCACCTTAGGGGGTTCCAGGATCGCCCGTAATCGGCGAACCATCCGTACTGATACACCGATCGGTGTTATAGAATAGAAGCGCCATGTACCCTCCGGGCCGCACATACTCCCGGCGCGCACTTCTCCGGCAATCGGCGGCAGGCTTCGGTCTCCTCGGATTACGCTCCCTGCTGGCATCGGAGACAGGCTCAGCCAACCCGCTTGCACCGAAAAGCCCTCACTTTGAACCGAGAGTGAAACGAATCATCTTTCTGTTCATGCACGGCGGCCCCTCGAGCATCGACACCTTCGACCCCAAACCCCGCCTCGCCCGCGACCACGGCAAACCGGTCCCGTTCAAACGCGGCCTGACCTTCGGCGAGAACAACGTCGGCGGCCTCATGAAGTCGCCCTGGGAGTTCAGAAACTACGGCCAGAGCGGTATTCCCGTTAGCAGCCTCTTTCCGAACGTCGCCACCTGCGCCGATGACCTGTGCATCGTCCGCTCGATGGTCGGCGACGGCGTCGACCATGGCGCCGCACTGCTGCAACTCCATACCGGAGTCTTCAATTTCAAGCGCCCGAGCATGGGATCCTGGGTGCTCTACGGGCTTGGCAGTGAAAACCAGAACCTCCCGGGGTTCATCACGATCAAGCCCTCGCTCGGGCACGGCGGCCAGAACAACTGGAGTTCCAGTTTCCTCCCCGGCGAGTACCAGGGCACGGCCATCGGCCACTCTCTCATGAAGGTCGAGGAGATCGAAAAGGAGCCTGTCCCATACCTCATTTCGCGCGGCCTCTCGCCGGAACACCAGCGATTTGAGTTGGACATGCTCCAGAATATGAATCGCCGGCATGCGTCACAGAGCGATCACGACCCGGAACTGGAGGCCCGCATCGGAGCCCTCGAACTCGCCTTCCGCATGCAGATCAAGGCGCCCGAGGCCTTCGAGGTCGACAAGGAATCCGAGGCCACCAGGAAGCTCTACGGGCTCGACAACGAAACCACCCGTGACTTCGGCTGGCAGTGCCTGCTGGCGCGCCGGCTCTCCGAGCGCGGCGTGCGCTTCGTCCAGTGCTCCCACAGCTACAAGTGGGACCAGCACACCGAATTGGTCAAGCTCCACAACAAGAACGCCGCCGAGGTCGACAAGCCGATCGCCGGACTGCTCAAGGATATGAAGGCGCGCGGCCTGTTCAAAGACACGCTCGTCATCTGGGCCGGCGAGTTCGGCCGGACCCCCTGGGTGCAAGGCAGCGACGGCCGCGATCACAACCCTTACGGCTACACCATCTGGATGGCCGGAGCCGGCGTCAAGCCCGGCTTCATCTATGGCGCCACCGACGAGTTCGGCTACCATGCCGTCGAGAACCGCATGCACATCCACGACCTGCATGCGACGCTGCTCCACCTGATGGGGCTCGATCACACGAAGCTGACGTACCGCTATGCCGGCCGCGACTTCCGGCTCACTGACGTCGCCGGGACCGTCGCCACCGGCATCTTTGCCTGAGCCATGAGATTCGTCCTCGCCCTGCTGCTCGCCTCCCCGCTTCTGGCGCAGTCGCCCGATACCGAGTTCTTTGAGAAGAGGATCCGGCCGCTGTTCGCCGGCAAGTGCTACGCCTGCCACGGAGCCAAGATGCAGATGGGAGGGTTGAACCTGACCACCGGCGCGGGCCTGCACGGGGCCAACGGCGCGCTCATCCCCGGCGATGCGGCGGAAAGCCGCCTCTACCAGGCCCTCACGTATACCGGCAAGATGAAGATGCCGCCGGCCGGTAAGCTGGAGGAGCACGAAATCGCCGCCGTGAAGGAGTGGATCGAAGCGGGCGCGCCCTGGCCCGGCGCCACTGCGTCCACGCAGAGCGGCGTCACCGAAGAGGATCGCAGGCACTGGGCCTTCCAGCCGATCCGCCGGCCGGAGCCGCCGGAGGTCCGCGGCGCCGCATGGATCGCGAATCCCATCGACCGCTTCATACTCGCCCGAATCGAAGCAAAGAACCTTCGGCCCGCGCCGCCCGCGGACAAGCTTGCGCTCCTTCGCCGCGTCACCTATGACCTGATCGGCCTGCCCCCGACCGTCAAAGAGATCGAAGAGTTCCTCGCCGACGACTCGCCCCAAGCCTTCGAGAAGGTGATTGACCGCCTCCTTGCCTCGCCACGCTACGGCGAGCGATGGGGCCGCCACTGGCTCGATGTCGCGCGCTACGCCGACTCAACCGGCATGGACGAGGACAACCTCTATCCCCACGGCTGGCGCTACCGCGACTACGTCATCGGCGCCTTCAACCGAGACGTACCGTTCGATCGTTTCATCCTTGAGCAGATCGCCGGCGACCTCCTCCCCGCCAGAGACCCCGAAGAGCGCGTACGCAACCTCACCGCCACCGGCTTCCTCGCCCTCGGTCCGCGCCCGCTTGCCCAGCAGGACCGCCTGCAGATGATCTACGACGTCGTCGACGAGCAGATCGACACCGTCTCGAAGGCTTTTCTCGGCCTCACCATTGCCTGCGCCCGCTGCCACGATCACAAGTTCGACCCCATCCTGACGAAAGACTACTACTCGCTCGCCTCAATCTTCGCCAGCACCACCGTCTTCCGAAATCACGGCCGTCCGGGATCGATCTCCTACTTTCACTACGAGCCGGTCGACCCCGACGCCTTCGCCCGCTACGAGGCGCACCGCCAGCGGATGTATGCCAAGCAGCTTGAGATGGAGGACGTGCTCTCCGAGGATCACGGCCGCGAAAACGCCGTGCTGCGCCCGAAGGTCGGGGCCTGCCTGACCGCCGCCTGGAAGGTCATCCGCCAGGGCGATGACGCCGAGGCCTCTGCCTCCGCGCACGACGTCGATCCCAAGCTCCTCAACAAGTGGGTCGCGTTTCTACGGTCGGCCGACGAGAAGGCCCGCAGCGGCTATCTTAAGGAGTGGACCGAGGCGACCGCAGATACGATCGCCGAGGTTGCGGCACGCTACCAGGAAACGTACATGAAGAGTGCGGAGGCCTGGGACAGAGGGATTGCGAACTGGCGGATGCGCATGGCCTATGAGGTCTTACAGGGACGCACGCTCCCGGCTCGCCCCAAACCCGACCCCGAGGACCATCCTTTCTTCGCCGCAACAACATTTGACGGCGGTCCGATGGAACTCCCTGAGACCCCGCGCGCGCACCTGCTGCGCATGGAATGGAAGGCGCTTGAAGACTCCCTGCCGCCCGAGCCGGAGCTCATCACCGCCGTCACGGAAGGCGTCCCGGTCCAGCAGCGCGTCTTCGTGCGCGGCAATCTGCACAGTCCCGGTGAGCCGGTCGAAAAGTGCTTCCCCGTCGTTTTAGCAGGTGAATCGCAGAAACCCATCGAAAAAGGCAGCGGCCGGCTGGAGCTGGCCCGCTGGCTCGCAAGTCCTGATAACCCCCTCACCGCGCGCGTCCTGGTCAACCGCCTCTGGCAGTGGCACTTTGGTGAGGCGCTCGTGCGCACCCCGAATAATTGGGGCAAGACAGGCGAGCAGCCGACCCACCCCGAACTGCTCGACTATCTGGCCGGCCGGCTCATCGACGAGGGCTGGTCGATCAAGAAAATGCACCGGCTCATTCTGCTGTCGAACACCTACAGGATGAGCACGCGCGCTCCCAAGCCGGTTCGCGAGGCCGATCCCGAAAACCGCCTCTGGACCCGCTTCCAGCGCGTCCGCATGTCGGTGGAGCAGATCCGCGACAGCTTTCTGGCTCTCGACGGCAGCCTCGACACCGCCATGGGCGGCACGCTCCTGGTCGACGGCCTCGGCAAGCGCCAGAAGGTCGATCTCGATGAGGTCAAACGCCGCACGGTATACGTGCCCGTCCGCCGCGGCAACATCCCGACTCTGCTTTCCACCTTCGACTTCGGCGACGCAACCACCCCGAGCGCAGGCCGCACGCGCACCAACGTTGCCCCGCAAGCATTATTTGTCATGAACAGCCGCTTCGTCATGGAGCGTGCGCTCGAATTTGCCAGGCAGCTGCTCGAAGATGAGTCGCTGAGCGATGCCCAACGCGTCGAACGCGCTTACCTTTCCGTCCTCACGCGCCGGCCCGAGCCCGCCGAGATCGATTCGGCCCTCACGTATGTCGCGCAACTCGCGCAGCGCCTGAACCAACCCGAGGCCCGCACCACCGCCTGGCAGAGCTTCTGCCACGTACTGATGTCCACCAACGAGTTCCTATATCTGGAATAAGGCTTACAATTTTCGCATTGCAGGCACTATTTACATGAGAAACGGTTGCAATGCATCGGTAGGTTCGATGTAATCGCTGCGTGGGACATCTACTCGCGAGCGAATGGAACAAACGGAAACCTTCCTATGACTTCGTCGTTATCGGTTCAGGCTACGGCGGCGCCATCGCGGCCGCACGGTTGGCGGCGGCGAACGTCGATCCCCGGCCGTCGGTCTGCGTGCTCGAGCGCGGACGCGAGTGGGAAGTCGGGAAGTTCCCCGACACGCTGGACGGCGTGCTGCGCGAAACTCGCAGCAACCTTCACCCGCTGGGGCTGTATGAGTTCCTCAACTACCGCGAGATCGGCGTCATCAAGGGCTCGGGCCTCGGGGGAACGTCGCTCATCAACGCCAACGTCGCGATCGTTCCCGACGAAGAGGCTTTCAAGGCCGCCGGCTGGCCGCGTTCTCTCACCCGCGATGCGCTGAAGCCATATTATGATTGCGCCAGCGCCGTGCTCGATGCATGCCCGCACCCGAAAGCGCTCGAACTGCCCAAGGTCCAGACGCTCCAGCGCCGCTCGCAGCAGCTCGGCATCGCCACAGAGCCCCTCAGGCTCGCCGTCAACTTCAAACCCGCCGGCGTGAACCCACACGGCGTCCACCAGCCCCCGTGCACCGACTGCGGGGACTGCGTCACCGGCTGCAATGTCGGGGCCAAAAACACGCTCGCCATGAACTATCTCCCGATGGCGAAGAACGCCGGCGCTGAGCTGTTCACGCAAGTTCAGGTCGATTGGATCGAAAAGCTTCCGGGCGGCGGCTGGCGCATCCATGGCAAGCACATCCGCAGTGCCGTCTCCAGCCGCTCCTTCCATCTTGAAGCGAAGAACGTCGTCCTCGCCGCCGGCGCCATCAACACGACGGAGATTCTGCTGCGTTCTGAGGCCCGCGGCCTCCCGGTCTCCCCGCGCCTCGGCTCGGGCTTCAGCGGCAACGGCGACTTCTTCGGGCTCTCCTACAACGGAGACTTCCAGACCCAGGTCCTCGGATTCGGCAACCGGCCGAACGATCCCAGGGCTAAGCGCGCGCCCGGACCCACGATCGTCGGAGTCGTCCGCTACCACCGGGACCGTCCCATCGACCAGCGTATCCTGATCGAAGACCTCTCCTTCCCCAGCGCCTACGTCTCGGCCGCGCGCGCCGCCTTCGCCGTGCTTCGCGGCGACGACACCGACACGGGCGATGAGGCCGAAGAGGCGCGCCGCATCCAGCGCGATCTGTCGCCCTTCAATCCCAACCACCCTGACGGCGCTCTCAACCACACCATGCTTTACCTGTGCATGGGCTTCGACGACGCGCGCGGGTCGATTCTCTTCGACGCTCCCTGGTACGACCGCTTCGGCCGCATCCGGATCGAATGGGAGGGCGTGGGCCAGCAGGTCGTCTTCGCGCGGATCAATGAAGAACTGCGCCGACACGCGCGCGCCCAGGGCGGCAGCTTCATCCAGAATCCGATGTGGGCCGTGTTGAACTCGCGCCGCCTGGTCACCGCGCATCCCCTCGGCGGCTGTCCGATCGGCGAAGACTGCCAGCACGGCGCCGTCGACGAGTTTGGGCGCGTCTTCTCCTCCGACGGCTCGGTCCACGACGGGCTCTTCGTCACCGATGGCGCCCTGATCCCCTCGGCCCTCGGCGTCAATCCCTTCCTCACCATCAGCGCGCTCGCTGAACGCATCGCCCAGCGCAAGGTAAAGGAACTGCAAGGCGACCCCTATCCCGCCCCGCCCGTCAGCGTCGGCTTTTTCGCCATCGACGCGCTCGACTACTCCGGCGCGAGCGAGTCCGAGTTGGAGCGGCTCTTCCGCCGCGCCCCGTCAATGCCGATCGATACCATGCTCAACCAGGGCGGCGCCAAGATCGACCTCACTGCCGGTATCATCCGCAATGACGATTACTGGCGCGGCTTCTTCCCGCGCGGCCACATTCTCAACGCGATGTCGGCGGCCCTGTTCACCGGCTTCAAGAAACGCTTCTTCCGCTCCGGACGGCGCTACGCCGGCATCACCAGCGATACTGACAACCGCATCAACGCGCGCAACACGCTCGAGGAAATCACCATCAAGAAGCGCCAGAGAGATCTCGACCCCGGCCGCTACATCCTGCTCCGATACGTCGACCCGCCCTGGCAGCACTACTATGACGTCTTCAAGGAGGTCAACGAGAACCTGCTGATCGGGCGCGTCTACTTCGGCATCTACCCGCACGGCATCCCCCTGTTCACCTTCCCCATGACGCGGCGCTATCGCCTCGATGAGATGACCGTCGACGATCACCGCACGCTGTACGACGGTGGCACGGTCCCGACGGCCCGCGAACTCGACGGCATCTGGCGCATGGACGCGATTTCGAATGCCAATCGCATCTCGGCGGTCGCCTATCTGAAGTTCGATCTCAAGCCGGACGGCCGCCTGGAGAGCCGCTATCAACTGCTCGGCTTGATGGAAGGCCTGGTCATGCCCAGCTTCCTTCCCTCGCACTTCCAGCTTCACGACTTCACACTCTTCCACGACGAGATCCGCAAAGTCGCGGACGACTTTTATGTAGGCAAGTACGTCATGGAGCTGCCCCCTGCCGCCGCGGCGCTGATGCCGCCCGAGTCGCTCGGCGTGGTCCATACAGAAACCGTGAATGGCGCCACGCGCTTTGGCTTCTACTACACCCTGACCCGAACCGACCGCGTGACGATGCCGACAAACCGGCTGCTCTCGCCGCTGCTCGACGTCCGGCTGCCTGCCGGCGTCGGGATGAGCTTCGACGAGGAGATGGTCGGCTGGTACTGGCCGGGCGCGAAGGCCGCGGGGCCGGGGCGCGAGGCCGATCTCGAAATCGCCACCCGCGATGTCGCCGGCGCGGTCGCCGCGAGCTTCAAGCTCCGGATGACAGTGCGCGACCTGAACGAGTTCATCGAGAGCGCGGCGCACGAGGCCCAGACCTCCGGCTCGATCCGCTTCGACGCCTTCGAAGGCGACGCGCCCGCGGTCTTCGATATCGACGAAAAGCGGAGCTTCTTCCAGTACCTCACGGTCAATCCGGCGACCACCGAGGCCGAGATGCGCTACCACCTTGAGTTCCAGGAGACCGGCGGACGCCGCTTCCTGTTCGAAGGCCGCAAGTACATGCAGAAAGACGAGGCCGGCGGCGGGGTGCGCGGCATGCGCGAAGTGCTCGTGGACTACACGACGCTCTACTGCCGCGTCTATGAGATCACCGCCGGCGCGCAGATCGAGCTGGGTACGGCGTTGCTCAAGTTCCGCACCTTCGAGAATCTCGATGGCGTGCGGAACCTGGCCCATTTCCTCCGCTCCTTCCGCATCACGGGAACTCAGGACCCGATCTTGCAGCTCCGCGCGCGCATGCGCTTCATCGCCTTCACGGCCCAGTTCGTCCAGCAGGAGTACGACCCGCTTGGGCCGGGCGTTGGCGTGCTGCGCGACGATGTTCGAGCGGAAGTGGCACGCGGCGCCGAGACAACGGATTACTTCAGTACGCGCCCGACCGTCGAGCTGCAATCGGTCCTGCGGGCGACGCCGACGCTGCCGCTCGAAAAGCTGCTCAACCGCGGCGAGGTCCGGATCGACTACGGGCAGAAGCGGATCTTCCGCGATTCGTTCTGGAAGGGCTCCTTCGCCGAGGACTCGCTTCTCGGCTGGGAGGAGAAGATGCGGAACAGTATCTTCGGCGCCCGCGGGCTGGACGCGGCGAGACCTTATGCGGGCGGCTCCTTCTGGAAGCGTTTCGATTCGATAGAGACCGGGGTCGCGCGCGGTCATGTCGTGAACTACGATTTGGCGTTCCTGCCGGGAGATCCTGAGGTGCGGGAGGTTCTGTATCCGAAGGACGACCGACGCTACTTCCTCAAGGACGACCGAATCCTGCTGCTCACCTATCGGAATGAGCCGTACCGGATCGTCTATGACACGATCAAGGTGATCGATGAGAATAACGCGATCGGCGTGATGCACCTGGGGGACTTTCCGAACGGCATGGAGTTCGCCTCGTTCGTCATGGCGCGGCACAACTATCCGTTCGAGCACATGGCGGTCGACGATCATCGCCGGATGTTCGCGGACGCGCGCCTGAATGCTCCGGATGCAGCTGGATTGGCGGGTTCGTGGAGCGGCCGCCTGATCTACGTGGCGCAGCCGAATCTGACTCTGCTCAACCAGGTGAGTCCGGTGGTCTTCCGGGTGGAGTTCCGCGAGGTGGGCGGCGGATTGCAAGCGAGCTACCGCTTTGGAATCGCGCGCAGGAACAAGCCGGTCGAATTGACCGACGAGTTCGGACGGGTCCTGGAGGCGAGTGCGGTCCGGAATGAGATCCGTCGCATTGATGCGGACATGCTGGTAGGGCGTTGGGTGTGCGATGATCCGGGCCTGCTGCTGCCGGGGTTGCAGGATTATCTCGAACCCGAGGGCGGCAGGCTGGCATTCCGGTATCTTTTGACGCGAGGCTGATTTATGAACAGGACTGGGAAGCTGCAACTGGAACTGGTGGACGTCTTCGGCGATCGGCTTGCGGAGCGGGTGAGCATCGTCCTCCAGCATCAGGGACTGAGTGATCGGAGGGTGGTGCGGGGTATAGACGCGCGCAAGCGGATCACGGTGATCGATCTCTACGCGACGCCGCAGGGACTCTATCGGGTGGAGATCGATCCGCCGTCGTATAGGACGGTGAGTCAGTTCGTGAATCTACCGGCGGTTGGGGCGGCGTCGCGAAGGATTGTCTTTCCGATTGACCCGGGGCGGGTGACGGCGGTGTCGTTTCCGGACTATGTTGCGCTGCAACCGCACGGGAGGGAATTGCTGGAGCGCAGCAGTGCGGTGCTGGGGCATGAGGGGCGGTCGGGGCAGGTGTTATATGCGGCGCTGGACGATGTGCGCCGGGCGGGATTCCTGAACATTGTGGCGAAGTGTGCGCGGACGATGCTGTCGACCGGGTGCACGGTTTTATCGCACCTGGTTGAGCTGCGGGAGCTGCGGGGCGACCGGTTTTTCGTCAAGGTGCCGCACCAGTTGCGGGAGGACGTGGTGAACAGCGTAGCGACGGGGGCCTTCTACGAAGTGAACGGTGTGTTGCACCGTCCGCCGGACGGCTACACGAGGGCGGGGAGTTACAAGACGCCGGACCGGTATGGGAACTTGCAGTTAACTTTCTTTGCGGGTCCGAATGACTGGGAGGCGGACGTTGATATTGACGACGCGGCGGGGTTGGAGCATGTCTTTCAGGTTTTGCGAAACGAATTGACGCGTCGTCCGACGCACCCGTACGACATCCACCAGATTCTGATCCGCCACCAGGAGCTCGACCCCGGCTACCGCTTCCACCTCTAAATTCGAAATTCGGAAATTCGGGAAATTCGGGAAATTCGGGACAGGCAGGAATTATCGAATTTCTCAAAAATTCGGGACAGGCAGGAATTTCACCATTTTCCGCCCGGATCCGCCCGTCGATGCAGCCGATTCGGGCGAATCTGCGACGGCTGCTTCTGTCGACGTCGACCAGGTGCCCGCCTGGGTGCCGCGATCCGGGCCACCAAGCCTGCAAAACGCCAGAAATTCGGGGAATTCCTGCCTGTCCCGAATTTTTTCAGAGCCCTCAAAAAATTCGATAATTCCTGCCTGTCCCGAATTTAGGTGACTTCGATGTCCCAGCCGAAGCCCGGGCGCTCCGACGGCCTCATGTACACCCCCTCAGGGCCCTTCGAAATGTTGTACTGCTCCGCCCACAGGTCGTATACCTCCTTCGGACCGCCCGGAGGCGGCATGAACAGCTCCGCCCACGGACTGTTCGGGGTCGCCATGATGTAATGCACTCCCTCGCCCAGACCACCGCCATGCGGGATCACCGGAATGTCGTACGCCGCCGCCATCGCCCCGATCCGCCGCAACTCCGTCAGCCCGCCGCACCAATTAATGTCCGGCTGCCAGATACTCGCCGCCCGATGCTCCAGCAATTGCCGGAACCCATACCGCGTATACTCATGCTCGCCCGTCACGATCCGCGTCGATTTGATCTGCGCACTCAGCCGCCCGAATCCTTCATAATCATGCGGCTGCAGACACTCCTCCATCCAGTACACCCGGTACGGCTCCATCATCTCCGCCATCTCGATCGTGTACCGCTCCGTCCACGCCATCCAGCAGTCCAGCATGATGTCCCCATCGGGCCCCAACAGCTCCCGCGTCCGCTTCACCAGCTCGACGTTCTTCTTCATCCCCTCGCGCCCGTCCGCCGGACCATGCGGAATCGCCAGCTTCAGCCGCTTGAATCCATGCTCGACGTGCTGTTCGCTGTTGTTGCCCGTACAATACGCCGGAATCCGCGGCTTCGTCTCGCCCCCAAGCAGCTTATACACCGGCATCTCGAGCGCCTTGCCGATCACGTCCCAGATCGCCAGATCCACGCCGCTGATCGCATGCACCACCGCGCCCATCCGCCCGTAGTACATCGTCGACCGCCACATGATGTCCCAGATCCGCTCCACATCGAACGGATCCTTGTCCAGCAGCAGCTTCGTCAGGTGATGCTCTACGATCGCCCGGCCGCCTGCCCCGCCGCGGCCGTATCCCTTGATCCCCTTATCCGTCGTGACCTCGACCGTGAACGCACTGATCTCGGGCGAGTCCGCCATGAACAGCGATCGTCTCGGCTTGTACTCCGGATAGATCGACATCGGGTTGGCGACCTCCACACCCTGCGTCGACCACGACCCCGGAGCCGGCGTATATGCCGGAGGCCGCCGCCTCGGCCGCGTCTGCACCACCCGCACGCCCGTGATCTTCAGCCTGCTCTTTTCGTTCTGAAACGCCATCGCCGCCGGGGCCACCGCCGCCCCCGTACACGCCCCCATAAATTGCCGTCGCGTCATGAGTCCACCTCCGCGCGCCCATTATTTCCAGATCCGGCCGTCCAGTCAATCGCCCGCCGCGCCGAAGTACACTAAAGAAAGCATGCGCCGGACGCGCTGGATCCTTTTAGTCGGCATCGTGATCCTCCTGGGCGCTCTCGGCTTGACGTTCTACTTCCAGCGAGAGTTCCTCCGCGGACGCGCGCCGCAACGGCCCTCCCCCCTCCCGGACAACCTCAACGCCACGGCCGAATACTGGAGCTGGTCCAATACCACCAACGGCGTCACGAACGCCGAAATCCGCGCCCGCAGCTTCCGCGAGATCAAGGATCCGCCCAGCTTCGAACTCGAAGAGGTCGAACTCCGCCTCTACCGCAACGATGGCGCCAGCTTCGATCTGGTCAAGAGCGCCAGCGCCCTCTTCGACCCCTCGGCCGGGACCATGTACTCTGAAGGCGAAGTCGAGATCACCATGGGCGTCCCCGAAGAGGGCCCCCGAACCGGACGCCTCGTCCTCATCCGCTCCTCCGGCGTCACCTTCGACATTCAGACCGGAAAGGCCGAAACAGAACGCCCCGCCAATTTCACCTTTGATGGCGGCGAAGGCAAATCCACCGGTGCCTATTACGACCCCACCACCAAGGAACTTCACCTCCGCCGCGACGTCGAGGTCACCTGGCGCGGCGACAGTCCCAACGCCCAGCCGATGCTGGTCCAGGCCGGCGAGATGATTTACAAGGAGGGCAACTCCTATATCCTCCTGTTCCCCTGGTCGCGTCTCATCCGGGGCGGCATGACGCTCAACGCCGCCGACTCGGCCGTCTATCTCAAGGATGGCGCTATCGATATCGTCGAAGCCCGGAAGGCCACCGGCATTGACCTCTTACCCCAGCGGCGCGTTGAGTACGCCGCCGCCCTGCTCCGGATGAAGTTCACTCCCAAGGGTCAAATCGAAAAGATCGACGGCGAGGAAGATGCCCGGCTCATCTCCGTCACCGAATCCGCGCGCACCGAAGTCACCTCCCGGCGCATGGACCTCGAGTTCGAAGCCAACGCCACCGACAGCGTGCTTCGCAAGGCTCTGGCGATAGGCGGCGCCGCCGTGCAGTCAAAGCCCATCGTCAAACAGGGCGCCGTCGTGCCCGAGACGCGCGTCCTCCGCAGCGAAACCATCTTCCTGGCGATGCGCCCCGGCGGCCGCGAGATCGATCAGGTCGAAACCCACGCCCCCGGCACGGTGGAGTTTCTGCCCAACAGCCCCGGCCAGCGAAGACGCGAACTCGACGGCGAACGCATCTGGATCACCTACGGTGCGGAGAACCACATCGAGTCCTTTCGCTCCGTCAACGTATCCACCCGCACCTTCCCGGCGCCACGCAAGGACCGCAAGCCGCAGCCGCCCACCCGCACCTGGAGCGTCGACCTCGTCGCGCAGTTCGATCCCAAGACCGGCCAGATGACGCGGATGGAGCAGTGGAACGACTTCCGCTATGAGGAGGGTGACCTCCGCGCCAAAGCCGACAGCGCCGTTCTCGACTCGCCTGCCGACCAGATCACCCTCAGCGGCGGCGCACGTGTCTGGGATCCGGCCGGTTCCACTGCCGCCGACCGCATTTTGCTTGCGCGTTCCAATGGCGACTTCACCGCCGAGGGCAACGTCACTTCGACCCGGTTGCCCGACGGCCAATCCGCCTCCGGCGGCGCCATGCTCTCCCGCGACGAGCCCGTCCAGGCCCGCGCGCAACGGATGCATTCGACCGAAGACAACGCCCGCATCCGCTACGAAGGCTCCGCCGTGCTCTGGCAGGGCGCCAACCGCATCCAGGCCGACCGCATCGACATCGACCGCAAACGCGACCAACTTGCCGCCGACGGCAGCGTCGTCAGCCAGTTCCTCGAAACGCGAACTGCCGACGGCAAGGAAACCGCCTCACGCTCGCCGGTCGTCACCGTTATCCGGGCCCCGGCGATGCGATATACCGACAACGATCGTCTCGCCCACTACACCGGCGGCGCGATGCTGGTCCGACCGGGCCTCAGCGTGCGGGGCCGCGAACTCCGGATCTGGCTCGCTGACGACAAGAAGAAGAAACCGGCCGAAGCGACCGGGCCCGAACCGCCGGCGGCCTCAAGCATCGAGCGCCTCTTCGCCGACGGCGAGGCCCAGGTCGTCCATACCCTCCCTGACCGTGTCCGCACCGGCAAAGCCGACCACGCCGAGTACTTCGCCGACGAGGACCGCCTCGTTTTGATCGGCGGCGACCCGGTCATGAACGACAGCCGCCGCGGCGTCACCCGCGGCCGTCGTTTGACCTTGTACGCCCGACAGGATAAGCTGCTCGTTGAAAGCTCCGGAAGCGGTCCTGCTGTGACGCGGGTGTTGCAGAAATAGTTCGATGCGAATCCTGAAAACCTGTGAGATTTCCAAGACCTATCGGGGGCGCAGAGTGGTCGAAGATGTCTCGATCTCGGTCGAGCAGGGTGAGGTCGTGGGACTGCTCGGTCCCAATGGAGCCGGCAAGACGACGTCGTTTTACATGATCGTCGGGTTGGTGACGCCCGATTCGGGACGCATTATGCTCGACGACCAGGACATCACCCTCTTGCCGATGTACCAGCGTGCCCGCCACGGCATCAGCTATCTGCCGCAGGAGCCCTCGGTCTTCCGCAAGCTGACGGTCGAGGAGAACATCATGGCGATCCTCGAAACTCTCCCGCTCGACGCCCGGAAGCGCCGGGAGCGAATGGCGAGCCTGGTCGAGAAGCTCGGCCTTGAGAAGGTGCGGCAGAGCAAAGGCTACATGCTATCCGGCGGTGAGCGCCGCCGCGTCGAGATCGCCCGTTCGCTCGTGATCGAGCCGAACTTCCTCCTGCTCGACGAGCCCTTCTCCGGCATCGACCCGATCCAGGTCCTCGAACTTCAGCGCATCATATTCGATCTGAAGCGCAGCGGAATCGGAATCCTCATTACAGATCACAATGTCCGCGAGACCCTGGCCGTCACCGATCGCGCCTACATCATTAACAACGGAACCATCTTCCGGGCCGGCAGCCCCGAGGCTCTGAGCCGCGATCCCGAAGTCAAGCGCGTTTACCTCGGCGAGAACTTCAATCCCCCCGAGCGTGCCGCCTGAGAACGGCCGCAGGCTCCTGCAATTCGAGTGCCGACCTGCTCGCGTCGCGGGTCCTCTACGCTCAATTTTGCTATGATGGCGCTAGAATGACGTTGCTTTCGCCGAGACTGCAGTTAAAGGTCGCGCAAAAGCAGATCCTCACCCCTGGGCTCGTCCAGATGGTGACGGTTCTTCAGCTCAACCGATTGGAGCTCAAGGACATGATCATCCAGGAGATCGCCCAGAACCCTGTCCTTGAGGAGTCCGTCGACGGGACCGAGGAACTCACGCCCGAGGAGCTCCAGGCCGTCCTCGAAACCGAGCGGGTCCGCGATCCGGCTGACCAGCCGATTCTGGAGACTACCGCTGCCGCGGCCGAATACACAGAGGATTTGGAGCCCGACGGAGCCGGGCAGGCGCTCGCCACCGGGGAGACCGCCCTGGAGAGCGCCGATCCGCCGGAGGTTAAGGAGGCCACCGACCCCTTCGATGAGATTGACTTCGGGTCGTTCTTCGACGACTATCTCGACCCCGGGTATAAAAGCCCCTCCTCGGAAACCATCGAAAAGCCTTCCTTCGAAACCTTCCTCTCCGCCCCGGTCACCCTGGCCGATCATCTGCAATCCCAACTCAGCCTGGATGTCCTCAGCGATTCCGTCCGGGATGCTTGCGATTCCATCATCGGCAACCTGGACGAAAACGGCTACCTGACCATCTCGATCGAGGAGTTGGTCCAGGCGGGCGGACATACGCTCGAAGAACTCGATGCCGCCCTTAAGGCGGTGCAGGCCCTGGATCCGGCGGGTGTCGGCGCGCGGGATCTGCGAGAGTGCCTGCTTCTCCAGATCGAAAGCCGCAACGGTAAGGGTGGGGTCGCCTGGCAGATCGTCGAGAACCACCTGAAGCTGCTCGAAACCAATCAGTGGCGGGAATTGGCAAAACAGCTCGGCCGGCCGATGGAGCACATCCAGACCGCCATCGATGTGATCCGGCACCTTGATCCGCGGCCCGGCCTGAGATACTCCGGCCCCGGCGCCCGGCAGATCGAACCGGACGTATACATATTCAAAGAAGGCGACGAGTACATCATCCAGCTTAACGACGAGGACATCCCGCAACTGCGCCTCAATGGCCAGTACCGGAAAATGCTCGACCGCGACCAGGAGCCGAACAAGGACGTCCGCAACTACGTCAAGGAACGCTACGCCTCCGCGCTCCAACTGATGAAAAACATCGAGCAGCGCAAGCAGACGATCCTCAAGGTCTGCCAGTCCATCGTGCGGCGCCAGCTCGAGTTCCTCGAAAAGGGAATCGACCAGTTGAAGCCCATGATGATCAAGGAGGTAGCCGAGGAGATCGGCGTTCATCCTTCGACCGTCAGCCGGGCGGTGGCGGGCAAGTATGCCCACACGCCCCAGGGTGTTTTCGAACTCCGCTATTTCTTCTCCGAAGCTGTGCAGGGCCCTTCCGGAAGCGCCACTCCGCTCTTGATTCTCAAGCGAAAAGTGAAGAAGATGATCGAAGAGGAGGATGCCGCGCACCCTCTCACCGATGAGCAGATTACGGCACGGCTGCAGGCCGAAGGGATTCAGGTTACGCGCCGGACGGTCGCCAAGTACCGTGAGGACATGAAGATCCCATCCACGCACCAGCGTCGCGTTCGAAAGTAAACTCCGCGCTCCCGGCCGGCCGGGCTGCCGAAACGCGGCCCATTCGGGGGCGCGTCCGCTTACATGGAAGTCTCGAGGACAAATATCATGAAAACCACATACACAGGCGGGTACGAAGGGCTATCCCAGGTCCAGAAAAAGAAGCTGGACGCCCGGTTCGCCAAGCTGGGAAAGCTTGTGGACCGGAACAGCGAGGAGAAAGAAGCCCGCGTGATCCTGACCTCGGAGCGCCATCTTCAAAACGCAGAAATCACTCTGAATTATTACGATCATGCCCTGGTGGGCGTGGGCTCCGGGCCGGATCAGTTCGCGGCGATCTCCACCGCGCTCGACAAGCTCGAAAAGCAGGTCCACAAGGTGAGCGAGAAATGGCGTACCACCAAGCGCAGCGCCCCGAAGGGCAAGGCCGCCAAGCTGACGCCGAAGGGCGCCGCCTGGGAGGAGGCCGAGGCGCCGCCCGCGCCGCCCGAAACGGCCGCCCCGCAGATCTTTCGTGTCAATCACCGCGCCAATCGCAAGCCGATGACCATCGACGAAGCAGTCCTGGCGATGGAGGATCGCGATTACGTGGTCTATCGCGATGCCGAAACCGACCGGATCGCCGTCCTCCTGCGCCGCAGGGACGGCAACTTCGATCTGGTGCAGGCCTAGTCCCATCCCGTCATGGCGAAGCGGGCCGGGGGTACCCAAAACAAAAAGGCCGCCCGGCCCCGCTCCTCCGCCGGGAACAGCGGAGCCGCGTCCGGAGCAGCCTCCGAACTCGTTATCATCACCGGACTGAGCGGCTCGGGGAAAGGCACGGTCCTCAAGAGCCTCGAAGACCTCGGCTTCTACGCCGTCGATAACCTTCCGCTCGACCTCATCCCGACCTTCGCCGAGCTGACCAAAGACTCAAACAGCATCCGGCGCGCGGCCCTCGTCGTGGATATCCGCGAGGGTGAGCGGCTCAAGAAGTTTCCGGACATGTACGCGGCCATCCGAACCGCGGTCCCCACGCAACTGGTCTTTTTGGAGGCCGACGACGATGCGCTCGTCCGGCGTTTCAGCGAAACCCGGCGGCCCCACCCGCTCGGGACCCAGCGGTCGGTGGCGAGCAGCATTCAGTCCGAGCGGCGCCGTCTGGCCCCGATCCGGGCCCTCGCGGACCACATCATCAATACGTCCAAGTTCAACGTCCACGAACTGCGCGAACTCATCGGAGAGAAGTTCAGCGGCGGGCGCGACCAGACCAACATCATGGTGTACGTCACCAGCTTCGGCTACCGGCACGGCATCCCGACCGACAGCGACCTGGTCTTCGACGTACGCTTCCTGCCGAACCCCAACTACATTCCCGAGTTCAAGCCTCTCACAGGCCGGCATCCGAGCGTGGCCAACTACATCCGCTCCTTCCCCCAGACCGTCGAGTTCATCGAGCAGATCTCGAACCTGCTGAACTACCTGCTCCCGCACTACATCCGCGAGGGTAAGAGCTATCTCACGATCGCCTTCGGCTGCACCGGCGGCCACCACCGCTCCGTCATGATCACCGAAGAGATCGGCAAGCGCCTCGGCCGCATGGGCTACAAAGTGAAATCCGGCCACCGCGACATCCGGAAGGATTGAGCAACACCCTCACCGAATTTGACCCGCCCGCCCGGCCTGCGCTAATCTGGCATGAGATAGACCTGTAAGGATTGGATTTCGACTAGATGGCTAATCATGTTTCTGCGCTGAAGCGGGTTCGGCAGACTAGGCGCCGCACAGGCGTTAACCGCCTGCGCAAGTCGCGGCTGCGCACTCAGATCCGGGTGATGCGCCGGTTGCTGGAGCAGAAGGACATCCCAGGCGCCGAGGCGATGCTGCCGAAGACGTTTTCGCTCGTCGATCGCGCCGCCAAGTGGGGCATTATCAAGGACAACACCGCCTCCCGGTACAAGTCCCGCATCCACCTCCGGCTCAAGGCCCTGAGCGGAACCCTCGCCGCCTGAAATTTCCGAACGATTTCTCGGATCGGTAAACACGCCGCCTGACCACGGGTGGCCTGTCTCTATTTACGCCGCCGTCAGCGCCAGGATGTACTCCTCCAGAATCACCCGGTCTTCCGGGCGGGTGTCGCGGAGCGCCTTGTCCGTCTCGTAGGTCTTGCCGATCGCCTTCCGCAGCTTCCCGCTTGAAAAAGCAGCCATCGTCTGCTGCACCTGCTCGGCCCGCTGGCGCCACATCGGCACGCCCAGCTTCGAAAAGTAGCTCTGGATCTCCTGTACGCTCCGCAGCTTCTGCTCCCGAGCCACCAGCGCCAGCCGGAACTGCGTCGCCAGAAAGGTCAGGGCGAGGGGCAGGTATTCGCCCTCGCGCACCAGCGTATCGAGCAGGTCGAGCGATCGCGAGCGGTCCCGGCTGCCCAGCGCGTTCACCAGGGCGAAAATCGTCGCGGCCCGGGCATTCGGAATCATCGCCGAGATCTCGTCCACCGTCAGCGCCCGGTCGCGGCCCGCATAGAGGCTCAGCTTCTCGATCTCGACCGCGATGCGCAAAGCGTCCGCGTCGAGCGTCTCGACCAGAAACTCGAGTTCGCCCGAACCCAGCCGCAGCCCTGCCTTGCCCGCCAACTCCTTTGCCAGCAGCTTCGCCGCCAGAGGAGTGAACTTCGGGAACTCCACCACCGTGGGGATTGCCGAATAGAACTTGCGGACGCGCTCGACCTTGGCCTTGTCCTCGCCGTCGAACTCATACCGGCTGGCCTCGAAGACCAGTACGACGCCAGGCGAAGGATCCTTTACGTAGGCCGCCAACTGAGCCGCATGCCCCTCTTTGCCGCCGCCTCCAGACTCCTCGCCCTCGGCGGCCGCCGCGCCCCGCGTCCTTGGCAGCGCCGACTCCGCGGACGAGATCCAGATTAGCCGCTCGGCCGCAAACAGCGACATCGAACGTGCATCGTCGATCACGTCGCTCAGGCTGACCTCGTCCAAGTCATGCCGGGTCAGCCCGTTCTCGCGCTCCTCCGGCGGCAGGCACCGCTCGATCAGCGCGTCCCGGCAGATCCTGCGATGGTAGGACTCCGGCCCGAGGAACAGATAAACCGGCGCCGGCTGCTGGCGTCTGATCTGTGCGAGAAACTGCTCAGGCGTCATCAGAACCTCTCCAGGATCGCGCTCACCACCGCGCGCGCGACATCACCGCTCAACCGCTCCAGCGCCGCATCGCTCTCTTCGAAATAGGCCCGCTGGTCCACCGCGATCTCGTAGCGCTGGCGGAACTCCATGTTCGGTTGCGAGTAGAGCACGGCGCCAGAGGCCCGCTCTACCAGCGTCATCTGCAGGAAGACGCTGAGCTGGATGCCGCTCGCCCGGCCGGAAGTGTCGAAGACCGTCGGATAGGAGATGTAGTTGGAGACCACGCCGTTGAGGATGGCGTCGGCCTCGTTCGGGTCGGCGACAACGCGGTATCGGGTCCTCGAGATAAACTCGCGCCCGATCGCCGCGGGCAGACGCTCGGTGAGCTTGTATCGCGTCGTGACATTGCCGAACGCGGGAATGGCGATCGACTTGATGTGCGTGGGCAACAGGTCGGCCTTGCCGGAGACGCGATACCCGCAGCCGGTCGAGAGGCCGGCCAGACCCCCGGCGATACCTAACGTTGCGATCAGCGCCTCGCGCCGGCTCGGTTTCCGCCCGCTCATGCCTTGCGCTTCGCCAGCAGGGACTCCGCGACTAGCACCGCGTTCTCGGCGGCGATCCGGAGGTTATCGGCGACAATCCAGAACCACGCCGCACGCGGATCGTTCCGGTCGGCCTCCACGGTGCCCACGGTGATTCCGACCTGCCCGGCCGCCCCGACGTTGGTGGGCGGCGCAACGTCGGTCCCGCGAAGCTCGATCAGGGCCGAATCCAGGTCTTTGCCGATCTTCTCGAGATCCGGCTTCTCATCGAACTCCACCCACACCGAGAAGCTGTAGCCATGGAAGACCGGCGCCTGCGACAGCCGCAGCGACGGCATCGGCGTACGCCCGGTCATCGCCAGCAGCGTCGCCAGGTGCCGGTCGATCCGCAGCTCGACAGCTTCGAGCGCCTCCGGAGCCTCGCTGCCGTACCGGGGCAGCATGTTGAAGCTGAGCTGCTCGTCGAAGACATTTTTGTCGAGGTTCTTAAAGGAGAGCAGATTTACCGTCTGCTGCTGGAGTTCATTCAGTCCGGACTTGCCACGCTCGCTCGCCGGTTCGAAGACCTGCACGATCGAGCGCCGGATCGGATGCCGCCCCTGTAGCCGGTTGAAAAAGAGCGCAAGAACGATCGCCGCGGGGTGTGCGATCGAATGCACGGCGTCGTTGGGGACTTCGTAGCCGGCTGGCTCGACCATCGGGGCGCGCAGCCGCGCATTCGGCTGTTCCTCAAGCCCGTGCGTCAGGTCGATCAGGGCGGGATGAGGATTGGTCTTGGCCGAAAGTTCCAGCGCCTTACGGCTGCTCGCCGTCGGGCCGGCCAGAAAGGCCAGCTCCGCCCCGGCGAGATTCTCCTCGTCCAATTTCGTGATGACGACTGCTTCGCCCTGCGCCTCGCTGAAAATTCCCTCCGTCTCCTCTTCGGCGCCAATCAGCTTGAGACGGGAGGAGATGCTACGCTCGGAGAGCAACTCGCGCACCTCGCGGCCCAGCAACGATTCGCCCCCAATGATCGCAAGCGATGATTCACTCATGTTGGTCTAACTTACCTCCGGCTTCGGTTCGCGAGGCGATTGCCGGACGCGTCGCCGCACGGCGCCCCCGATCCGCACGATGATTCCGCTTCCCACGTAGGTCCCGGCCATCGCCAGCAGCACCGGCTGCGAGTAGTTCCAGATCAGGTAAATCAGGCTTCCGACAAAGACCACGGTGACCGGCGAGCGCGGGCGCAGCAGATTGAAATCCTTAAAACTGCGGTATCGCCACGTGCTCACCATCAGGAAGGACAGCAGCCCCAGCACGCAAAGCCAGGCGAGTGCGAACGGCCAGGATTGCACCGGCGTCGAATCGGCGGCGTACACGATCGCCGCGATCATCGCCGCCGCCGCGGGAATCGGCAGCCCGACGAAATACTTGCGCCCGGGCTGTCCGGGGTTTTTCGGCACCGGGTCGGTCTGAATGTTAAAGCGAGCCAGCCGCGAGGCGCCGCAGAGCAGGTAGACGAAAGCGACGAAGTAGCCGGCACGATACAACTGATCGTGCACGGCTGCGTCGATGCCGCCGTTGACGAAGTATACTCCCCAGGCGAAGGCGAGCACCGCAGGCGCGATCCCGAACGTGATCACGTCGGCCAGCGAGTCGAGCTCGCGGCCGAAGTCGCTGACCGTGTTCGTCAGACGGGCGATTCGCCCGTCGAGCCCGTCCAGAAAGACCGCCACGCCGATCATGATGGCCGCCTGCTGGAACGCCTGGTTCGCGCCGAGATAGCCGGTCGCAGCCGCCATCGCGCCCTCGAAGCTCTTCAGGATTGCCAGGAACCCGAGAAACAGGTTTCCTGCCGTGAACAGCGAAGGCAGAACGTAGGCGGCGCGGCGGGGCCGGCGGTCTGGAGACCGCGGATCGATCAGGCGCTCCGACAGGTTCAGTCCCATTAGCTCTCTCTCCGGCGGGCGATGATGCTCGAACCTGCCGAAACGCGCTGGCCGGATTTCACGACGATCTCCCACTCCGGCCCGAACAGGATGTCCACGCGGGAGCCGAACTTGATCAGGCCGACACGCTCGCCGGCCGCGACCCTATCGCCCACCTTCTTGTAGAAGACAATCCGGCGTGCGATGAGCCCGGCGATCTGCGAGAAGACGACCTGCGTTCCCTCGCCCTCAACCGTCACCGTGTTCTGCTCGTTATCCAGTGACGCCTCTTCCTTGCTGGCGACCAGGAACTGTCCGGTCTTGTAGCGCACGTCGGTAATCCTGCCCGCGATCGGGGCGCGGTTGACGTGGACGTCGAAGACGTTCAAAAAGATGCTCACCCGTGTCAGCTCCGGTCGCTCCTGCTTCACCTGCACCACCTTCCCGTCGGCCGGAGAGACAGCCACCGACCCGGACGGGATCTGGCGATCCGGGTCGCGGAAGAAGTAAAGCGAGAAGGCGGCGAAGAGGTAGAAGGGCAAACCGAACCAGGGTCCGAGCAGATAGGAGACTGCGAGTCCCCCGGCCACGGCGCCCAGGGCGTAGTAGATACCGGTAACAACCATTCGTTAGAAGCCTTTACAGTTTATTGTCGCAATTGCAGGGAGAGCCCGGCAACGTAAACAAGCTTCCTACAATAATATGCGGCGATGTGCGGGCGCGTCATCGGCGGCGTAGATCGTAGACGTAGATCGAACCGCCCACACGTGCAATCGGCGTACGCTCGCGCAGCCAGGCGTAGCTGCCGGGCGCCAGGTAGAGATCGTGGAGCAGCGTCACGCTGACGGCGCCGTAGCAGTCCGTTCGCTCGCGCTCATCGCGATCGTGCGTCTTCGGCAGGTACTCGGGATCAAGTCCGTAGTAGGCCGGATCCACCATTCCAAAGTAGTGCAGGCATAGCCGGGTGACTCCACGTTCGTCGACGAACTGCTTCAGCTTCTTGAGATCCTGCCCCCAGTCCAGGTTGGAATCGAGCAGATAGCGGGAGCCGCTGGCGCTGCCGCCCGACGCGACGTTGAAGAAGGGAACGTAATCCGGATAAGCCGCCAGCGACTCACCGGCGTGCGCAAGCGCGAGCAGCGCACCCAGTACCGGCGCGCCTTTCCAGCGCATGGCGCGGAACGCGGCCAGTGCGATGAGTACACACAGGAGCGGAAAGATCGGGAGCAGGTGGCGGACCCCGAAGTTGAGGCGGCTGGTCAGCGACATCCCAAAATAGGCCAGCACGGCCGCAAGCAGTACCAGGACTGGAAAATCGATGCGCCTTGTCAGGACGAGCAGCCACAAACCCGCGCCCACGCTGAGCGCCAGCAGCACGAGGAAGCCCGTCGTCGCCTTTACCGCAAGCGCCACTGGGAAGTAGCGCCAGTCGCCGCCCTCATAGAGCCGGCCCAGAAGATAGGCGGCGTTGCCGTCCTTGTTGTGCTGCGCCACGCCCTGCAGGCCGAGCAGATAGGAGTGCGCCGGCAGATCGAGCTGATGTCCGGCCGCTTTCAGTAAGTACCCGATCGATACGGTCCGGTCGGCGACGTCCTTGAGAGGCGGAGCCTCACGCTTGCCTGTAAGTAGCCCGAGGGTTTCGGGAGCGTAGACGGCTGCTGTCGTCACGAAGGCCAGGGCACAGACGGCGGCGTAGGCGGCCAGCGTTTTCAGCCGCCCGCGCCGCACAAGTCCTACCAAGGCGAGCAACGGCAGCAGGAGCACCATCGAAAACTTCGCCGCCAGCGCTGCCCCGAGCGACAACCCCGTCCAAAGCAGACGGCGCGCGCCGGGCTTCTCCAGGTAGTCCGACCAGAGTGCGCACGTAAGAAAGAAGAACAGCGCCGCGATCAGGTCGGTCGTGATGTAGCGTCCGTGGGCGATTACGTTCGGCTCGAAGGCGTAGAGCAGCACGGCGAGCAGTCCCGGGCCCGGCCCATAGCGCTGCGCTGTCCACCATGCGATCGCCGCGCCCAGGCAGAGCGTGAGCGCGATCGTCACAAGGCGGCCTGCGAGAAGCAGAGTGTCGGCGTGTATGCGGTTGCGGTACAGGAAGGCGCGGGCGTACTTGTACTGATCTTCCGTCGGGTCGCCGGCCGGCAACTCAGGACGGAGCACCAACAGAGGCAGTGCGCTCAGGAGCTTCTGAAGCGGTGGATGCTCCCGGTTCATCTCGAACGCGCCGGTCTTCCAGTACCTGTATCCGGTGGCCAGGTGAACGGCTTCGTCAAAGGTCTGGGACTCCTGCCGCACCGAGCTCACCTGCACCAATGCCATCACGCCGAGCAATACGGCGACAGCCAGCCAAAAAGCGCGCAATCGATTTCGTCCTTAGGGGTTCTCGTCCAGCCGCACGACGAAAGCGGAGCCGAGTTCGGCGCGCAGGCGGGCGGCCAGCGCGTTCGCTTCGTCGATGGTGCTGCGGTCGCCGGCGATGACGCGCCATAGTGTGGGGTCGCCGCGGCGTTCGACAATCCGTGCGGAACCATATTTGCGGGCGATGCTGCGGCGCATTGCCTCGGCGCGCCGCCGGTCTTCGAAGGCGCCCACCTGGACGCCATAGTGTTCTTCGCGCGGCGCGTCCTTCGGGCGCTCCGTCACCGTCAGCCGGACCTTCACCGTGCCGGGTCCGATCATGTCGATCATACGGGCGGCCGCACGCGAGAGATCTATGACCCGTCCATCGACAAACGGACCGCGGTCATTGATCCGCACCGTCACTTTTTTGCGGTTGGAGAGGTTCTCCACGGCCACCCATGTTCCGAACGGGAGCGTCCGGTGCGCCGCCGTGAGTTTCTCCATGTCGTAGATTTCACCGTTGGCAGCCTGGCGGCCGTGGTAGGGGTGCCCGTACCAGCTTGCGATTCCAACCTCGGTCCAGCCGGGTCCGGGCGCGGCGGGGATCCGGACCTTCTGCTTTTTCGCGCAGCCGGCGGCGATCATGGACAGAACCAGAACGAACAATATCGCGCCGTGATGCTTCATCTCTGCAAGCGATGCTACCGTGACCAAACGCGGGACCGCAACCGGAAGCGCCCTCCGGAGCCGCATGAACATGGCCAAAAAACGCCTGCGGACCCCCAAAACATGAACTTGATGAAACGTTTTTTACCGAAAGCGCGACTTTTGCATTTTTTTCTTGACAATCGTTGAGTTCGACCTTATATATAAATCACGCTGTGATCTGTTCAGATCGCATAATTCGATGTTAGGGAGAAACGACCCATGAAGAACGCTACCAAGAAAGCTGCCAAGGCGCCGGCCAAGAAGAAGGCTGCCGCTCCGAAGAAGAAGAAGTAGCCCCGGGCCCGCAGCAAGTTCCCGCACGGCCCCGCCACCCGCGGGGCCGTTTCTATGTCAGGCCTTCCTTTTTCAGCAGCAGCGTCCGGAAAGTCTCACCCATCCCGAACAGCAGATGCTTCAGTTGCAGCCGCCGCCGTACGGCATCCTCGGGCGACTCCGCCGACAGCACCGCCTGGAACCCGTCGCGCTCTCCCACTCGCAGCAGCGTCCTGCCGAGCGTCTCGAAGCGAACGGTCTTGAAGCCGAGCGCGGCAGCGTGCTGTTCGAGCGCTGTGAAGTTCACGTGTGCCGTGATGTCCTGCTCGCCGGGATCGCGCAGGACCTGTTCTGAGGCGGCATGCTGCCGGTAACTCATCAGCGTGCCCTGGGGAAAGCGCACCGATTCCGGCCGCGTGTAGCCGTAGTCGATCGCCAGCAGGTAGCCGCGCTCGAGGCTCTGCCAGACTCTGTTGAGCCACGCCAGCGCATCCAGGTTCACCTCCGCGGTAAATCCCTCGACGGGGGAGGCCGCATACAGATTCAGGTAACTTCGGACCTCTTCAGTAACCGGCGGACCTTCGATCCATGCCAACGCGTCCTCTTCCGCCGTTACAGACATCTCGCGCCAGGCTCCGCTTCTGTAGCGCGCGACATGGACCGGCAGAGCGTCGAAGAATTCGTTCGCGAAAATCAGGCCCGTGAGCCGACGCGGCAGCTCGCCCCGCCCGGTCTCGACCGGCAGATAGGAATACGGCGCGAACGCCTCGGCCATCTCGGCGCGGCCGGCGCCCAGCTCGACCACGCGGAACTCCCTAAATCGCAACTCATCCCTCAACTCCGCCGCCAGCTCTGCCATGAGAATGCCGTAGGCAGGCTGGATCTGCTCGGCGGTGTAGAAATCCCCCGCACGCCCGAATGGGTCGTGGCGACGTGTGTAGTAGCCATGTTCAGGGTGGTAGAGCGCGACTTCCATGAACCGGTGGAAGGAGATGTGCCCCCTTTGGAGGATCTCGTCTCGCAGCAGTTCGCCGGCGGGCGTTCTCGTCACGCCCGTATTGTAGCGCCGCCTCCGTTCTACACTGGGATCGTAGATGCCGTTGCCGGAACAGATTCGCGTAAAGTTAAGCACCGAGGCCGTCGGAACGATTGCGATCACGCCGGTCGTGGTGCGCGACATGCCCTCCGCTGAACTGGTCGAGCTAATGCTCGCCCCGTTGGGCAAGGACGCCAGGCGCATCGCCGAACTTCTGCACCGGGGCTCGTTGGTCAGCGGGGCCACGCGTTTTCGGTGGGAGGGGATCGAAGCGGAACCGCCCGAACTCGACGCGCTCCTGGCGGCCTTCCCGGACCCGGAGCCCTCGCGCGCCTTTCAGTCCGACGCCTGCACGCTCGCGATACTCCAAGCCCCGGCGACCCGGATCGAAGTGTCGCGGGAGGTCGCGAGCCGCAAGGGACTTCTCCGGCGCCGCAGCTACTGGGACCTGCTGATGAGCGCTGCAGCCTCGGCCGCGCCGCAGTACGCCGGCTACTCCTATCGAGAGCGCGCCGATGTCTATCAACTCCCGCTCGATCCGGCCGCCGCGACACACCTGCGTGGATCGGCTCGGCTGCTGCGATACCGCGGCCTCGCGTTCCGCATACAGTCTGCGCTGATCGAAGCCGTGGAGCTCTACACGATCCGTTGACCTATTCCGAGTGCAGCGCCACCGCGGGATCGCCGAAGTGTCGCCAACATGCGCCGTAGTATACAATGACCGGCTAATGTGTCTACGATCCACCCAACCCAAGGAGGGTTATGCTGCCTGACTATATTGCCAAGACAACCCCGAACCCGGCCGGCAATCGGGCGCCGTGGTATGTCAACACCGCCCCTAGCTACGCGGGCGTATTCCTTTGGATCGCCTTCTACCAGTCGATCGCACAAGGAACGATCGACAAGGCCGGCGTGGGGCTCTGCCTGCTCGCGCTCGCGGTTGCCGCGCTCCTGAGCTTCGGACTGTATTACTACGTCCCGGCCATGCTCGGCATGAAGACCGGGTATCCGCTCTATGTTGTCGGAAGCTCGACCTTCGGAACCAAGGGCGGTTATCTCATGCCCGGTCTGCTCATGGGCCTGCTCCAGATCGGATGGTTCGCCGTCGGGACGTACTTCTCGACGCGCTTTATCCTCCTGGGGCTGGGTATGGACGCGACCCCCGGCACGCCCGCCTTCATCGGGGTGGCTGTCGCGTGGGGCTATGTCATGGCCTACATCGGAGTGAAAGGCATCCAGTATGTGGCGCGGGTTTCGCTCTTCCTGAACCTGATCCCGTTCCTGATGATTCTGGTCGTCTTCTACCAGACCCAGGGTGGCGTCGGGCAGCATGTGCCTTCGGATCCAAACCCCTTCATCGCCTTCACGATGCTGATCCAGATCGTAATCGGTTTCTTCGCCACGGCGGGCGCCGCCGGAGCGGACTTCGGCATGAACGCGCGCAATGAATCCGATGTCCGGCTGGGCGGCCTGTTCGGCATCTCGCTGCCGATCCTCTACGCCGCCGGCCTGCCGCTGCTCTCGGTCGCCGGAGCGCTGGCGCTCAATCCGAACATCGGCAGCTATAGCTATGACGCGGTGATCGGATCGCTCGGCGGCTTACTGGCCTCGGGAATGCTCTTCCTGTTCGCGATCGCCTCGATCGTTCCCGCCTGTTTTTGCGCCTTCATCGCCGGTAACAGCTTCTCGACCATGATCCCCGGTGTCCCGCGCATGTCCTCAACCATGGCCGGCGTGACGGTCGCCATCGTTCTCGCCGTCACCGGAGCGGCCGAAAACCTGATCGGCTTCTTCACGATCGTGGGTGCTTCCTTCGGTCCGATCTGCGGCGCAATGATGGCCGACTATCTGCTCTCCGGCAAACGCTGGGCCGGTCCGCGCGAAGGCATCAACATGGCCGGCTACGGCGCCTGGGCGCTCGGCTTCCTCGTGGGCCTGCTGCCCTTCCTTCCGGTTTCGGCCGAGCTGAAGACCTACGCGCAGCCCGCCGTGCTCTACAGCTTCCTGACCGGCTTCGTCGTCTACGCGGTGCTGGCCAAGGCCGGCCTTGAGCCGAAGACGGTTCCGGTGCAGGCCGCCAAAGCCGGAGCCTAGTCTACGTCGCCTTCAGAGCAGGGAGCGTGAAACGGAAGCCCGCACCTCGGTGTCCAGCCAGATCCGCCCGCCGTACCGCTCGACAATCTTCTGACAGATCGCCAGGCCGATACCCGTTCCGGGATACTTGCTCCTGGCGTGGAGCCGTTTGAACAGGCCGAAGACGTGCTGCGCATAGCGCGGCGGGATTCCGATACCGTGGTCCCGCACGGCGAAAACCCAGTAGCCTTCCTGCCGCTCGGCCCAGATCCGGATGTGCGGCGGCTCGTCGGGCTTGCGGTACTTAATCGCGTTGCTGATGAGGTTCTCGAAGACTTCGGTCAAGTGCGCCGATTGGATGGGTACGACCGGCAGCGGCCCGGCTTCGATGACCGCGCCGCTCGTGCGAATGCTCTCCGAAAGCATCGCGAGAATTTGATCGAGCACTGCGCCGGCATTCGACGGTTCCGCCGGATCGTCGCCGTCTGCGGCTTTGGTCGTGTAGGCCAGCAGGTCGCGTATCAGCATCTCCATCCGGCCGGCTCCCTCTATGATGTGATGCAGGAACTGTTGCGCTTCGCCCTGCACCTCGCGGCCGAAGCGCCGGTCCAGCCACTGGCTGTAAACGACGATGTTCCGCAGCGGCTCGCGAAGGTCGTGCGAGGCGCTGTAGGCGAACTGTTCCAGGTCCTGGTTGGCACGGCGCAGCTCTTCGTTCGCCCTGCGCAGCTCCTGCTCGACGCGCTTCTCCGGATCGATGTCGTAGAGGACGACCACGGCGCCGGTGACCAGGCCGTCGCGGTCTCGGATCGGGGCCGCCCCGGCGCGAACCCATGTGCGGCGCGCGCCTGGGCACTCGTGGATGAACTCATCGCCGCGCACCACCTCGCCGCGCAGCGCGAGCTGCACAAGCTCCTCGCAGCAGCGCGGCGCATGGCTGTTCAGACTGGCCGGATGCCAGAGCAACTGCTCCACTTGGGGGTTGCTCATGGTCACGCGCCCGTCCGGCGCCTCGGCGAACAGGATGCCTGCCGGGAAGTACTCGATGATCGCTCGCAGCCGCGCCTGTTCTCGCTCGATCTGCGTCAGCAGCCGTTCGCGCTCCTCGGCGGCGCGCCGCCGCGTGCGGGCCATCTGGGTGTTGGCCCCGACCCGCGCCAGGAGTTCGCGCGCCGAAAACGGCTTCACCATGTAATCGTCGGCGCCCGAACTCAGACCTTCGACGCGCGACTCCTCGCCCGCCCGCGCCGAGATCAGGATCACCGGCACGGTCCGAGTCCGCGGGTCGGCCCGCAGCCGCCGAAGCAGTTCGAAACCGCCGATGCCGGGCATCATGACGTCGGCGAGCACCAGATCGGGCAGCGCTTTCAGCGCACCGGCCAGAGCCTCGCTCCCGGAGGCCGCTTCGATCACCTCGTAGGAGGGCGCCAGAATGCGGCGGATGTAATCCCGCATGTCGGCATTGTCGTCGGCCACCAGCACCCGCGCGGGTGGCTCTTCCTGCCGCGCTGCCGGTCCGGCGCCCTGCGTGGGTATCCCCGAGACGGAAATCCCCGGCCGCCACTGCAACGCCTCTTCGACATACATCTGGGAGCGTTGCGGAGATGCCACCAGAAGTCGTTCTACATCCGCCGTGTCTCCCAGCTCCGCGCCGCCTCTCTGCCCGCGCGGGATCGACACCGTGAAGACGCTTCCCTTACCCGGTGTGCTCTCGACCCGAACCGATCCTCCCTGTAGTTCTGCCAGGTCATGCACCAGCGCCAGTCCGATGCCCGTCCCCTCCTGTGTGCGGCCCGCCGTGCGTTCCGCCCGGTAGAAGCGCTCGAACACGTGCGGAAGGTCCACCTCGGCAATTCCCACTCCGGTGTCCTCCACGCGCAATTCGACGAACTCTCCCGCAACGCGCTGGGTCACGCCTCATCGCCGGATCATCAGCGACTGGCTCGGGCAGCGGCGGGCAATCGACGGTCAGGCGCAGCCCGGCCTTTTCGATCGCGGAGCGGAAGCCGGAAACCAGCCCAACCGTAAAGCCGGCCAGATCGACCCGCCGGAGGTTCGCCGGCATTCTGCCGGCCTCGATCCGCGAGAAATCGAGCAGCCCGTTCACCAGCTTCGCGAGCCGCAGGCAGTTTCGGTGCATCCGCTCGACATCCTCGCGGTCGAGCATAGGGGGCGTCGCCGGCGAGAAGGTCTTCAAGCGGCGCGAGAATCAGTGTGAGCGGAGTCCGGAACTCGTGGCTCACGTTCGAGAAGAAAACGCTCTTGGCGTGATCGAGCTGCGCGAGCGCTGCATTGGCCGCCAGCAATTGCCGGTTCAGCTCCTGAATCTCCTTGGCCCGCAGAAAGACCTCGGCCTCCATCCGCTCGGCGCGGCTCCGCAGCTCCTCAGCCAGGCGGTCCTGCTCGGTCCCACGCTGCTTGAGCCGGACAAATTCGGTCACGTCCTCCACGCGATGGATGATGTACTGCACCCGGCCGTCCGGACCCGGCACAGGCGAGTTCACCGGGCTCCAGTAGCGCTCCTCGAATCCTCCCCCCGCCACCTCGGGACGCCGGATGTCGTATTTCTGGATCGCCATGGTATGGGGAGCGCGCGTCTCCAGCACCGTATCGAGCGAGGCCCGAAGGTTGCGGACACCCGTTGCGGCGGGATCGGCGGGGTTGTCAGGGAAGACTTCGAAGATGCCCTGGCCGAGGATGCGGTCGCGCTCGGTCATGGTCGCCCGCAGGTAGGCTTCGCTCGCTGCCACGATCGTATAACGTGGCGCATCGGTATCCAGGACAAGGTAGAGACCTGGAGCCGATTCGAACAGAACCCGAAAATCCGGACCCGGGCTTCGGTTCATCAGGGTAGAACGGAGGCTGCGGCCGCCTCCCGCACCATTACAAAATTTAACAAGAGAACGAAGCTCGCTGCGCTACCCCCGGCTTCTTACCGGGTCTTCACCACAATCGGCGTGCCTCGGAACCCGAAGCGCTCGCGCAGCCGGTTGATCAGGTAGCGCTCGGTCGAAAAGTGCAGCTTCCGCGGCCCGCGCTGCGTGAACAGGACGAACGTCGGCGGGCGTACCGAAGCCTGCGTGATGTACTTCACCTTCACGTCCGGCTCGAGCCGCAGAGTTTCGACGAAGCGGTTCAGCTCCCCGGTGGTCACCCGCTGCGAGGCCGACTCGTACACCTCGCGGATCGTCGGGAAGAGCCGCTTCACACCCGCCCCGGTCTTGGCCGAAACGAAAAGGACCGGAGCATAGTCGAGGAACTTGAACTCGTCCCGGATCTTCTGCGTGAAGGCACGCTGATTCTTCTCCTGGACAGCATCCCACTTGTTGACGCAGATGACCAGCGCCCGTCCCTCTTCGTGCGCGTAACCCGCGATTGTGGCATCCAGCCCGACAATCCCCTCCTCGGCCTCGGTCACCAGCACGACGACGTGCGCCATCCGGATGCTGCGCCGCGCCATGACCACGCTCAGCTTCTCGGCCATCAGCTTCGTCTTGCCCTTGCGCCGGATCCCGGCCGTGTCGACGAAGACGTACTCGATGCCCTCCCGCACGACGCTCTCGTCCACCGAATCGCGCGTCGTGCCCGCAATAGGGCTGACGATCGCGCGCTCCGAGCCGACCAGCGCGTTCAACAGCGTCGATTTCCCGACGTTCGGCCGACCGATGATCGAAACGCGGATGACCGCGGGCTTCTCCTGCGCGGCTTCAGCCTCCTCCGCTTCTTCCTCGAGCGGAAACTCCGCCGTCGCATGATCAAGCAGGTCATCGATGCCGAGCCGGTGCTCGGCCGAGATCGGGAACAGATCCGAAATACCCAGGGAGTAAAACTCGTGTGCGAGCGCTTCGCGCGAGGGGGCGTCAATTTTGTTCACCGCCAGCGAGACGGGCTTGCCGATCCGCTTCAGCATCTTGACCAGGTCCCGGTCCGGCGCCGTAATCTCGGTCCGGCCGTCGATCACGAAGATGATGTGGTCGGCTTTTTCGATCGCCACGCGCGCCTGCTTGAGGATCTCGCTCGGGATCATCTCGGCCTCGTTCGGGAGAATGCCTCCCGTATCGATCAGCTCGAAGGGGCGGCGGCGATACACGGCTTCCCCTCGGATCCGGTCGCGCGTAATCCCGGGCTCGTCCCCGACGATGGAGCGCCGCTGACCGATGATCGCATTAAATAGTGTGGATTTTCCGACATTGGGCCGGCCCACGATCACCACGGTGGGCAGGCTCCGGGCTTCCGGCATGCGTCTTTATAATAGCATTCGCCTCTCCGGCCTCCTTACCTTGCGAACTTTGTCACCTCCGGCACACTTCTCTAGAGGCAAGCCCAATTCAGTGCCCCGTTATGTCGGATCAAGGCTCGGAAACTCTGCATGTCCTGGTGGGGCGGTCTCCCCGCATGCAACAGGTCCACCGGATGATCGAGAGACTGGGCCGCGGCCGCTGGCCCGTGCTGCTGCTCGGCGAAACCGGCACCGGGAAAGAGGTGGTAGCGCGCACAATTTTCAACGTCAATCCGGCTGGACCCTTCGTCCCGATCGACTGCTCCTCCCTGGTCGGACCCCTGATGGAGAGCGAACTGTTCGGCTATGTCAAAGGCGCCTTCACCGGGGCGCAGACCTCCAAGATCGGTCTCATCGAGATGGCCCACAACGGAACCGCCTTTTTCGACGAGATCGGCGAACTGCCGCTCGACCTCCAAGCCAAGCTCCTGCGGGTTCTCCAGGAGCACGAATTCCGCCCGGTCGGAGCCGTCGTCCAGCGCCGCTCCCATTTCCGGGTGATCGCGGCAACCAACCGCGACCTGGCGAAAGAGGTCGAGGCCGGCCGCTTCCGCGCCGATCTGTACTATCGCCTTAACGTCACCTCCCTCCGGCTCGCTCCGCTGCGCGAGCGCAAGGAGGATCTGCCCGCCCTGATCGCCCACTTCCTCGAGCGCTACGGCAACGGACACGTGATCGCCCAGGAAGCGCTCGACGCCATGACGGCTTACGAATGGCCCGGCAACATTCGTGAGCTGCAAAACTGCATCCAGCACATGGTGGCGCTCAACTCCGGCCCCCTCCTGCACTTCGGCGACCTCCCGTCGGCGGTTCAGAATCATCACTTCGCCCGCCGCGCCCAGGGCCTCGCCATGGCCGCCTCCGCCGCCGCGGCCCCCGCCGCCGTAGCGCCGCCGCCCCTGTCGTCACCTTCGCCCGTCGACGATGACCCGCCACCGGGCGTCATCCTGCCCCTGGTCGAGGTCGAAAAGCGCGCCATCTTACAGGCCCTGCGCCACACCAAGGGAGACCGCGTCGCCGCCGCCCAGCTCCTCGGAATCGGGCGCACCACCCTCTACCGCAAGCTCAAGGAGTACAGCATCAGCGAGCAGCAGCCCCTGTTCCATGTCCCTGTGCGAGAATAAGCGGTTTGAAGATCGCGCTCGATGCGACCTACAGCGTGGGCCGGAACCTCTCGGGGGTCGGTGTCTACAGCCGCGAGCTGATCGCGGCGCTCGCCGCCGCTCACCCTCAAATACGCTTCCTCTGCTGCTACCGGCCGCACCGGCTCCTGCGCTCCTTCCACGAACCCCTGCCCCGGAACTGCGGTCGCCGGCCCCTGCTCGAAACCATCATGCCCGGCGCGGACCTCTTCCATGGGCTCAACCAGCGGCTCCCCTCGGGAAAGCTAAGACGGGCCGTCACGACCTTTCACGATCTCTTCGTCCTGACCTCGGAGTACTCCACCCCGGAATTCCGAAAACGTTTCGCCGCCCAGGCCCGCGATGCCGCCGGCCGCTCCGACCTGATCCTCACGGTTTCGCAATTCACGGCGGACCAGGTTCATGAGATCCTGGGAGTCGAGCGCTCGCGCCTGCGCGTGGTTCCGCATGGGGCACACCATCCCGACCCGCCGCCCGACCCGCCCGACCTCGAGCGCACCCCGCCCGTCATCCTCCACGTTGGAGCAATTCAGAAGCGCAAAAATATCGCCCGGCTGGTCGAAGCGTTCGAACGCCTGCCCAATCGATGCCGCCTCGTGCTCGCCGGCTCGCACGGATATGGGGCCGTGGGGCTGATCGAGCGCATCCGGCGCAGTCCGGCCGCTTCGCGCATCGAACTTACCGGCTACGTGACGCCCGAAAAACTGGACGCACTCTACCGCCGGGCCGCGATGCTGGCCTTTCCTTCTTTGGATGAGGGGTTTGGGATTCCGGTGCTGGAAGCGATGGGTTATGGGGTCCCGGCAGTGACGTCGAACTGTTCCGCGCTACCGGAAGTCGCGGGCGACGCCGCCCTACTCGTGGACCCCCGCAGTGTCGATGAGATCGCCGAGGCGATGCTGCGTCTGCTCGAAGATAAGGTGTTGAGAAAGAACTTACGGGATCGCGCGCTCAGCAGAGCATCGGCCTTCTGCTGGAGCGCGACGGCGGAGAAAACCTGGAAAGCCTACCGGGAACTGCTCGGCTAGCTGTGGTCCTCATCGATCGCGATTTTGAGTGCGCGAAGGAACTTCGCGTCCTGCGAGGTCCACTTCACCTTGCCGGACGATTCGAAGCCTCGCGTGGGCGTCTCCGGATCAAGTTCAAGCTCGGCTTCCTCGAACTCTTCATCTTCGGATTCCTCACGCTTGTTGAAGCCGATCGTTGCCTCAAGGACCAGGAAGACATCGTAACCGGCCCGCTTGATCTCGCCGATAGCCGCCGCGATTCGATCGGAATCGGAGAGCGACTCGTTGATCGCGTTCCCCAACTCCTGCATTAACTCCTTCAGTCGATCTTCCAAGTTCTTGCCCCTTTCATCGGGCTACTACAAGCATAACACCGTTGATTGTGTCCGGAGCCGCAAAACCAGAGCCGCGCTTTCATCTCCCACTTCCCTCATCGGCAGAATCGCCGCCCCGCTACACACCGTCTTCCACCCCACGTTTCGCCGTGAGAAGATATTATAAAGATCAATGTTCGCCTTAGCACGAAAGTTTGTGTCGCACGTGGTGCCAGGGGTGATTCGCCCCATGCGCGTGCTCTGGAACGAAATCATCGCCTTCGTCTTCGTCGTGCTCGCCCTCTGGACCCTGCCCTCCACCTACCGCGGCATCCGCGAATTCGACGGCAGCGGCCACAGCTTCTTCCGCGTTATCCTTTCAGGATTCTTCGGCGGCATGATGCTGTTCTTCGCGGTCACCTCCTTCATGCGCGCCAAGCGCATCTCACGTTCATGAGCGACGAGCGGCTCGGCAGGCCCGGCCAGTTTCCCTACACCCGCGGGATCCACCCCGAAATGTACCGCTCCCGCCTCTGGACCATGCGCCAGTACGCCGGTTTCGGCACCGCCGAGGAGAGCAACCGCCGCTACCGCTTCCTCCTCTCCCAGGGCATCACCGGACTCTCGGTCGCCTTCGACCTCCCCACCCAGATGGGCATGGACTCCGACCATCCACTCGCCGCCGGCGAGGTCGGCCGCGTCGGCGTCGCCATCTGCTCGCTCGCCGACATGGAGCGGCTCTTCGACGGGATTCAGCTCGGCCGGATCACGACCTCCATGACCATCAACTCCACCGCGGCCATCCTGCTCGCCCTCTACGTGCTCGTGGCAAAGCGGCAGGGAGCGAATCTCCGCAGGCTCTCCGGCACCGTCCAGAACGACATTCTCAAGGAGTACATCGCCCGTGGAACCTACATCTACCCGCCCCGCCCGGCGATGCGCATCATCACGGACCTGTTCGCCTGGGCCGGCCGCGAGTTGCCCGAGTGGAACACCATCTCCATCAGCGGCTACCACATCCGCGAGGCGGGCTCCACCGCCGTCCAGGAGGTCGCCTTCACCCTCGCTAACGCCATCGCCTATATCGAAGCGGCGCTGGCCGCCGGACTCGATATCGACGCCTTCGCCCCGCGCCTCTCCTACTTCTTCAACGCGCACAATGACTTCTTCGAGGAGATCGCCAAGTTCCGCGCCGCCCGCCGGCTCTATGCCCGGATCATGAAGGAGCGCTTCGGCGCGAAGAACCCGCGCTCGATGATGCTGCGCTTCCATGCCCAGACCGGCGGCTCCACCCTGACGGCCCAGCAGCCCGACGTCAACGTGGTCCGGGTGGCGATTCAGGCGCTCGCGGCGGTTCTCGGAGGCTGCCAGTCGCTCCACACCAACAGCCGCGACGAGGCGCTCTCGCTCCCCACTGAGGAGTCGGCCCGCTTGGCCCTGAGGACCCAGCAGATCATCGCGCACGAAAGCGGAGTCACGAACACGGCGGACCCCGTGGGCGGAAGCTACGCGATTGAAGAGCTGACCGACGCAATCGAAAAAGGCGCCGAGGAGTACATTACCCGTATCGACGCCCTCGGCGGCACGCTCCAGGCGATCGAGAAGGGCTATATCCAGGCCGAAATCCAGAACGCCGCCTATGACTACCAGCGGACCATCGAATCCGGCGAGCGGGTCGTGGTCGGCGTGAATCGTTTCCGCACCGACAACGACGGCCGGATTCCCACGTTCCGGCTCGATCCGGCGCTCGAAACACAACAGGTCGAGCGTCTCCGCGAACTGCGGGCCACCCGCGACAATGCCGCCGTCGACGCCGCGCTCGCGGTGCTCGAACTCGGAGCGCGCGGCGCGGAGAACCTCATGCCCCTCATCCTGGATGCCGCGGCGGCCTACGCCACCGTGGGCGAGATCTCCGACCGCCTCCGCACCGTCTTCGGCGAGTACCGCGAGAGTGGCATCTAAACGTAGCAGCGGGCGACAGGACGATTCAGCGAAGCCCCGCAAGCCAGGCGATGGCCTCCTCCTGGAGCGCCACCGGGAAGCGGTTGAAGTCTTCCGGGCTGCGAAGTTCGAGCGCCTCCTGCCGGCCCAGCAGTTGGTAAATCCTTCGGGCATGCTCCACTCCGGTGCGGACCCGCTCTACAGGTGCGTAACGGTCCAGCGACGGTGCGACAAGCAGAACGCGCTTCGGAGCAGCCAGCGCGAGGATCTCATCGAAGTCGATGGGCAGGCGTTCCTCCTGACCGATAAAGAACCCTGCCTTGGGGAGCAGGCCGTGGAGATGGGAATGGTGGCGAATACCCTCGACGCCCCTGTCGCCTTTGCTCAGCCGAAGCGGATCGAATCCGGCCACGGATGCCACCGCGCTCACCCTGTCATCGAGAGCCGCGGCCATCAGGGCCAGCTTCGCTCCGAGCGCATAACCGAACAGGTAAATCCGTGAGGAGTCGATCTCCTCGAGCATCGAGACCGCTTCGATCGCCGACTGTGTATCGGCCACCATCTTGCCCATGAGGCTCCAGTTCGGATAGCGCTCATAGAATCGCCGTGCATCATGCAGCGGATGTTCACCTCTAGCGTTTTGAGGTAACCCATTGACCGGCCGTGCTTTAGCCCGGTTTTTAGGTTGCATT
>JBKBWD010000032.1:0-55534 GCA_046289265.1 Bryobacteraceae bacterium
CGGATCAGCAGCGGCGGCGAGATCCTCAGATGCTGTCCCAGCCGTTTGGTGCGGAAACTAATTTGGACAAGAGTGGTGCGAAGCCGGGCAAGCTCCGCTTCGAGTCGGCCGATTCGGTTTTCCAAACGTCGGATGTGACCTGACTCCACACTCCGCTTCGACAGCTCTGACATTGGTTTTCGCGCCGGCTGCAAGCCGGCCTCCTTGCGGGATTATTGTATAGGAAATTTTCAAAAAAAATACAGATAGAGTACGTTATCCCGCCGGGAATGTTCGCACATTCGCGAGATTCTCCTTGGCGCGCGCTGCTGTCTCGCTCGACGCGCAGGGGACGATCGGCTTATGATGATTACAATCTATAGATTCCGCTAAGGAATTCCTGACCGATGGCGACAATCAAAGAAGTCGCGCGACGAGCCCGAGTTTCCGTCGGGACCGTCTCGAATGTGCTAACCGGCGCCTGCCCCGTCCGTCCGCATCTCCGCGAGAGAGTCGAGGAGGCCATGCGGGAGCTCAACTACCAGATCAATCACGTCGCACGAAGCCTCAAGACGCGGCAGACGCGGACCATCGCGATGATCATCTCCGACATCTCGAACCCGTTCTTTCCGTCCATGATGCGCGGGGCCGAAGACGCCGCGATGAAGTACAACTATGTCCTCCTCACCTTCAATACCGACGATCGCGTGGAGCGCGAAAACCATGTGCTCTCGGTACTGCGGCTCCGCCGCGTCGATGGTCTGCTGCTCGTGCCGGCGCTCGAGCGCAGTGACGCCGCCGAAATCCAGGCGCTGATCGAGGCGGGGACAAGGGTCGTTTGCGTGGATCGCGTCCCCCCCGGTCTCGACGTCGACGCGGTGACCGCCACCAACGCCAGGGGCGCCCGCGAAGGAGTACGGCACCTGATCGGGCTTGGACACAGCCGGATCGCCATGCTGGCGGGTACGGCGAAGCTGAAGTGCAACATCACGCAGGAGCGCGTGCGCGGATACAAGGAGGCGCTGCGCGAGGCTGGGATCCCCTTTGATCCGAATCTGGTCAGGGCAGGGGACTTCCGCAGGGAGTCCGGCTATCGCCTGGGACTGGAACTGCTGTCTCTGAAGCCCCGCCCGACCGCTTTCTACAGCTGCAACTGCCTCATGACTCTCGGTTTCGTCCGCGCGCTGCGCGAAACAGGTTTGCAGTGCCCCGGAGATGCCGCCGTCGTCACCTTCGACGACATGGAAGTGGCGGATGTCTTCCGGCCGCAGCTTACTTCGATCGCCCAGCCCAGCTATGAACTGGGCTATCAGGCTGCGGAACTGCTCATCCATCGGCTGGATGGTCTCAGGAATGACGAGTCTCCGATCCGTATACAGTTGAAGACCGAATTGAAAGTCCGCGAGTCCACCGCAGGCGCGCCAGAGTCCGCCGCGTATCGTAAATGAACATGCCGGCGCGTCGTCCGGGAGAGGGTCGCAGGCCCCTCAAAACCCTCGAACGCGTCCTGTCCAAGGCCGGCCTCGGCTCGCGGACGGAAGCCAGAAGCTGGATCGGCGCCGGCCGCGTGCACGTAAACGGGCGGCTGGTCCAGACGCCCGACCACTGGGTCGATCTCGAACGCGATCGCGTCACGCTTGACGGGAAGCCGGTCCAGGCCAGACAGCGACTCTACCTGCTGCTCTACAAGCCCAAGGGCTACCTCACAACCTACAAGGACCCTGAAGGCCGCCCAACCGTCTACGGTCTCATCCCCGACGTCGACCAATGGGTCTTCCCCGTCGGGCGCCTCGACCTCGATACCAGCGGCCTCCTTCTCATGACGAACGACACGGACCTAGCCGAGCACATCACCAATCCCGAGCACAACGTGCCGAAAACCTATCTCGTGAAGTCCGCGACCCGGTTGTCCGACGAGCAGTTGGAGCAACTCCGGCGCGGCGTCGAGTTGAGCGATGGACCCACACGTCCGGCCCAGGTCGCCCGCCTGCGCGATTCGGCCAGCAAGAGCTTTTTCGAGATCACGATTGCTGAGGGCCGAAACCGGCAGGTCCGCCGGATGGTCGAGGCTATCGGCAGTAAGGTTTCCAAGCTCGTCCGCACAGCAATCGGTCCCCTGAAGATCGGGAGCCTGGAGATCGGCAGGTATCGCCCCCTCACGGCCGAGGAGATCCGGGCGCTCAGCCCCCCACCCAAGCCCAAACCTCTCCGGAAACGCCGCGCTTGACGGCCTCCTGGGCAATCTACTAATCTCTAGTTGGAAATGGGTGATAATCTGCGCTACCATGAAGGCATCTGTTAAAGGAGAATACGCCCTGCACGCGATCTTCGACTTGGCTCTGCAGGAGCCGGGCCAGCCAGTGAAGATCGCCGAGATCGCCAAACGCCAGAGTATCCCCCAGAAATTTCTCGAGTTGATTCTCGCTGGATTGAAACAGGGAGGCTTTGTCGAATCGCGCCGCGGCGCCGAGGGCGGCTACCTGCTGGCCCGGCCCGCCGAATCGATTACGGTCGGCGACATCCTTCGTTACGTTGACGGAGGCAGGGCTTCCAGGGAGACGGACCGCAAGCGAAGCGAAGGGCCTTTCGTCGAAATGTGGTCGCGTGTCGATCGGGCGGTTTCCGAGGTGGTGGACAACACCACGATCGCCGACGTCGCCCGTGCCTGGCAGGACAAGCAGGTCGGCTACGTGCCGAACTGGGATATCTGATTCGCACAGGAGTAACTGTGATTTTCGAGGACAATTCTCTCAGCATTGGAAGGACGCCGATGGTGAGGTTGAACCGGATCGCCAACGGCTCTCCGGTGACGCTGCTGGCGAAGATCGAGGGCCGGAACCCGGCTTACTCGGTCAAGTGCCGGATCGGAGCATCGATGATCTGGGACGCCGAACAGCGCGGCGTGCTCAAACTCGGTAAGGAAATCATCGAACCCACCAGCGGCAACACGGGTATCGCCCTCGCCTTTGTGGCGGCGGCGCGCGGATATCCGATTACCCTGACCATGCCGGAGACGATGTCGATCGAACGCCGCAAGGTGCTGAAGGCCTTCGGCGCGAATCTGGTTCTTACCGACGGCTCCGAGGGCATGAAGGGCGCCATCGCCAAGGCCGAGGAACTGGTCGCCTCCGACCCCGACCGCTATGTGATGCCGCAGCAGTTTCAGAATCCCGCCAATCCCGAAATTCACTTCAAGACGACAGGGCCCGAGATCTGGGAGGACACGCAGGGGGCCATCGATGTGCTGGTCTCCGGGGTGGGCACTGGCGGCACCATCACCGGGGTCTCCCGCTACATCAAGCAGAAGAAACAGATCCTGTCCGTGGCCGTGGAGCCGGCCAACAGTCCGGTGATTAGCCAAACCATCCGCAAGGAACCGCTGACGCCCCGCCCTCACAAGATCCAGGGCATCGGCGCCGGCTTCGTGCCCGATACGCTGGACCTCTGCATGGTGGATCGCGTCGAGACGGTCACGAACGAAGAGGCGATCGAAACCGCCCGGCGACTGGCGCGCGAAGAGGGAATTCTCTGCGGCATCTCCTGCGGCGCGGCTACGGCCGTCGCACTGCGAATCGCACAGGAGCCCGAGATGAAGGGCAAAACGATCGTTGTCGTGCTGCCTGACTCCGGTGAGCGCTACCTCAGCTCGGCGTTGTTCGAAGGAATGTTCGCGGAGTAAGGATCAGGACGGCCGGTTGGTGGGGTTGCACACGCCGCCCGGATCTGTCATCCTGGATCTCACTTGCCGCTCGCGATTCACGGTTAAGGAATTTTAGAGTAGCGGGCGCATTTGGGTGAAAGGGTGAGTGCGCCCGCTGTCGTAACGGGGATTTGAATGTAAGTACGCTAGGTCTGGGCCAGACGTTACCGTTCACCCGATTTTTTTCCAAAAAAAATTTTTTCTATTGACCCCGGCTCGCAGTTCGGCTATTCTGGTGGCGAACAAAAGGCGAAAGGAGATTCGTCATGTCGTCGCCGGCTCTCCACTGCGGACCCGCCGGATGGTCCTATCCTCACTGGAACGCTGTTGTCTACCCGAAGCCACGCCCTCGGGGCTTCCACGGGCTCGAATACCTGTCACAGTACTTCGATGGGGTCGAACTCAACGTTACGTTCTATCAGCCGCTCAAGCCGGAGATTGCACGCCTGTGGCTGCGGCTGGTCGAGGGGAATCGCAAATTTCAATTCACCGCGAAGCTGGGACGCCGTTTCACCCATGAGCGGGAACTCGACGCCGCCGAGATCGGGCGCTTTAAGGACGGCCTCTGGCCGCTGCTCAAAGCCGGCCGGCTGGGCTGCCTGCTGATGCAGTTCCCCTGGTCGTTCCGGTATACCGAGGAGAACCGGAAGTTTTTCGTCCGGCTTCGCCGGGCTTTTCATGAGTTCCCTCTGGCGGCCGAAATGCGGCACAGCAGTTGGGGGCTGGATGAGGCGGTAGGGACATTCGTCGACTATCGGGTCGGCTATTGCAACATTGATCAGCCGGCCTTCACCAAGGCCCTGGGCCCCTCGGCGCACCTGACTTCGCCGATCGGCTATTTTCGCCTCCACGGCCGGGCCCTGGATGAGCGAATCCCGCAGGCCGCCCGCAACGACTATCTGTACTCGCCCGCCGAACTGGACGACTGGAAGCGCCGCATCGAACGCGTGGCCGCCCATGCCGACCGCACCTTCGTTTTCCTGACCAACGATGCGGGAGGAAAAGCCGTCGTGAACGCCTTGCAGTTGCAGGCGATGCTCGGTGTGGGCGCCGGAGCAGCTCCTCGGACGCTGGCGCGACAGTACCGCTATGAGCTTTCCGGGCTCCACGTCAGCCGCCCGGCACAGCGATCGCTCTTGTTCGATCCGTCCGGTGATCGCGCGGTAGCCTAGCGTCCCCCTCATCGAGCCAGGCTTCCCGCTTACGGCGGCTTTCCATCCTTTCGTGCGGAAATGCTCACGGGGGAGTCGGTTCGGCGCTTACCATGGCAGTACACTCGGTTGCCGTGACAGCACGGCGCCTCGTTGCCCGTGGCACGCCGCCTCCCACCGACGGCGTGCCTTTCTTATTCCCTCCTGCCCGGTAATGGATAATAGGTTCATCCGTCATGAACGCTCCGGTAGCCATCGTCGGCGCGGGCCCCGTCGGACTTTCGCTGGCCCTGGGATTGGCGCGCCATGGAGTGCCCTCGGTCGTCTTCGAGCGAAAGGCGGCGACGAGCGAATACTCCAAGGCGCCTGCCGTCCACACCCGAACGCGCGAAGTCTTCCGGCTCTGGGGCGTCGAGCGTCGCTTCGTCGAGGCCGGTTCTCTTCAGCGGAGGCTCACGCTTCATTCCGCCGCGACCGGGCGTCCGGTACTCTCGTTCGACTTCTCTGAACTCGACGGCGAGGCCGACGCCCCCGGCATCCTCGTACTCGAACAGGGCCGGACCGAGAAACTGCTGCTCGAAGCCGTCCTCGAGTCCGGCCTCGCCGAAGTCCGGTTCGGCGCCGAAGCGATCGACCTCCGGCAGGAGGCCTCGGGCGCGGTCCTGACGGTACGCGAAGCGGATGTGGAGCGCCGGGTCGAGGCAGCGTTCGTGGCCGGGTGCGACGGCGCGGGCAGCTTCGTCCGCCGCGCGCTTGGACTCGGCTTTGACGGCATCACCTATTCGGTTCGTCCCATGCTCGCCGATGTCCGCATCGCCGATGATCGCGACCGCCTGCCGTGGCCGCGGGTCCGCAACAGCCCGGGCGGCATAACCTCGGCGCTTCGGTTCCGGCCGGGACTTTGGCGCATCATCCGGCTCGAACGCGGCGAGCCTTCGGCCGGCGAGGAGGTCCCCAACGAGGAGGTTCAGCACTTCGTGGGCGAGGTCTTGGGCCCGGGCCCGGCCGGTGTGGTTTGGGCGAGCCGCTTCCGCATCCATCTGCGGTCGAGTCCCCGGTTTCGCGTCGGCCGGGTCGTGCTGGCCGGTGACGCGGCCCACATCCACAGCCCGGTCGGCGGTTTCGGCATGAACGGAGGCATTCAGGACGTCCACAACCTGGCCTGGAAGCTTGACCGCGCCTTGCATGGCGGCGACAGTGACCGATTACTTGACTCTTACGATGTCGAGCGGCGCGCCGTGGTCGTCGGGAACGTCTCGCGCTACACCGACTTGCTGACCCGTACGTTCCTGCAGGCGCCCTCGCTCATCCGCGAGCTGGCTTTCGTGCTGCTGCGCGGGCTGATGGCGATCCCGCCAGTCCGGCGGCGCAACCTCCGGCGCACGACCATGCTCGATCTCAACTACCCTGCTTCGCCGCTGCTTGACGACGGCGTGCGCTCGGCCGGAGCGAGGCTCCCTAACGCGCGGCTGCGCGCGCCAGACGGAGCCGAGGTGCGGCTTTACGACCTGCTGCCTCTCGGGCCGGCGTTGCTCGAAGTGGCGGAAGATCGAGATCTCCCACCCATCCCGGCGCCGGCCGAGCCGGTCAAGAAAATTCGGATTGGTCGCGGCGGCTATTCCGACCCGGCCGGAGGGTTGCGGCGGCTGCTTGGAAGCGGGCACGGCTGGATTCTGGTCCGTCCGGACGCGCACGTCGCCTGGACCGGGTCGTGTCCCGGGGAGATCAACGAAGCCATACGGCGCGCACTCGGGGGCCGCTGAGTCAGCTCCCGGCGGCCTCTTCCTGCCAGGCCTCGGCCTGCTCATCCTGGGCGGCTTCCGGAGGCGTTGCCGAACTGAGGTAGTGGCCGATCCGCCAGGTACGCCTTGCAATCGTGCTCAGCCAGCGAACGGCATCGAGCACGTCGAGCGCATCGAGCGGCTGCCACTGCCCGCTGGCTGTCTCGCGCAAAAGTTCGGGCCGCTGGCTCCGGTTCGACTCGGCCAGCCGCCGCGCGCTGGTTTCGAGCAGTTCGAGCCAGTCGTGCCCCGCTTTGCCCTGGAGCCCCGCCGCCGCCAGCGCCAGAACCTCCCGGCACTCGGCGACCGCCGGCCGCAGCCGGGGGTGCGCCAGCAGGCGCGTGATATTGCCGGGAGGCCGCAAATAGCCCCGCAGCCGGACCATGTGGTCGAGCGCGTGGAGCAGGGCGAGCCGGAACTCCGAGAGACGTTCGTCGTCAGTTGAAACCGGTATCCGGGCGAAAAACTCCTGCGACTGCCGCAGCGCCTGCTCGATGCGTGCCCGGCGCGCGTCCTCGCCAACCTTTTCGGGCCGGTCAAGCAGGCTGTCGCGGACGGCATCGAACAGCTCCGAGGCGGTCTCCCGCAGCGATCGCCGCACTGCCTCGATCGCGATTGCGGGCACGCTCAGCACGGAGTCGTCCAGGCGTGCCGTCAACGCCGGCTCCCTGTCCGGCAGAATCCGCTCGACCCACCCGGCGAAGCGGTGGGAGATCGGGAGGAGCACCGCGACGCCAACTCCGATGAACGTGGTGTGGAAGGCGGCCAGGCTCATCGCCCCGGCTTCGAGGCCGCCGCGCTCCTGCGCGGTCCGGATCATCCAGAGCAGTACCGGAAGAAGAAGCATCGCGATGAGGCCCGTCGCGGTGTTGAACAGAATGAGCGCCAGCGCGGTCCGCTTGGCCGAAACCGTGGCGCCGATGGCCGCGAGCGCGCCGGTCACGGTTGTTCCGATCGAGGCGCCAATCACCAGCAGCGCCGCCTGTTCGAACTGAATGGAAGCGGTGTGGAGCGCCGTCAGCGTCATGGCGACAGCGGCGCTCGACGACTGCAACACCACGGTCATGACGACGCCGATCGCCACTGCGGCGATTCTTCCCAGCAGGCCCGTCGAAGGGAGGCCGGCCAGTGGAAGGCTGCTCGACAGACCTTCCATTGCGCTTTGCAGGGTTGAGATCCCCACGAAGATCAGGCCGAAGCCGGCCACGGCCGACCCGAGAGAACGCCATTTGCCGGGCGCCATCACCTTCGTGAAGGCTCCGATTCCTACCAGCGGCAGCGCGTAGCTTCCAACGCTGACCTTCAACCCGAGCGTTGAGACGATCCAGCCGGTGCTCGTCGTCCCGAGGCTCGCTCCCAGGATGACGCCGACCGCTTGCGAGAAGGTGAGCAACCCGGCGCTCACGAACCCGATCATCGTCACGGTAGTGGCGCTTGAGGACTGCACAAGCGCCGTCGCCAATGCGCCCGAAACGAAGGCGCGGGTAGGCCGCCCCGTGAAGCGCAGCAGCGCCAGGCGCAGCGCATCGCCCGCAAAGGCCTTCAGGCCGTCGCTGAGCAGCACCATGCCCAGCAGGAACAGCCCGATGCCTCCGAATAATGTGAACAGCGTCGATATCAACGGTTCGATTCCAGGAAACTCGCGACCGAGTGCAGCCGCCCGCGCTCATCGCCCGAACGGAATGACACCAACTCCCGGCGCATCTTTTCGAGCGTCATGCTCTGGACGATCACTCGTCCGGGCCCCGTGAGGGTCGCCAGAAATAGTCCCTCGCCTCCGAACAGCGCCGTCTTAATGCCCCCGGCGAGCTGAATATCGTAATGGACGCTCTCGTCGAACCCGACGACGCAGCCGGTATCCACCTGTAACATCTCACCGGCCTTCAGGTCGAACTCGACGAAGTCGCCGCCGCCGTGAATGAAGACAGTGCCCGGCCCGGTGAGCTTTTGCAGAATGAAGCCCTCGCCGCCGAAAAAACCCACTCCCAGCCGGCGGACGAAGGCGATGCTGAGATCGACAGTCGTCTGGGCGAACAGGAAGCTGTCGCGCTGCACCAGGATGCTCTGGTTGGCTGCCAGGTCAAAGGCGCGGATACGTCCGGGGTAGCTGCCGGCGAAACCGACCTCACCGCCCGCCGTACTGCGAAACCATGTAAGGAAGAGTGATTCGCCGCTGAGCTTGCGCTTCACGGCGCCCCAGATCTTCTCGCCGATTCCGGTGCCGGTCATCCGTGTCTCCCACTGCACCGACGGGGTCTTATAGAGCATCCGCCCGGCTTCCGCGTAGATCTCCTGGCCGGGCTTCAACTGCACGCGGGCCACCTGGAGGTTATCGCCCTGGATGATGTAATCCAGCGGCGCGGAAGTGGCGCCGGCGGCCGGCGCAACGGCCTGTCCGCAGGAGACGCAGAACCGCGCGCCATCGGGAAACCGGCCTCCGCAGGCCGAGCAGTAAGGCATCAGGATTTCGCTCCAAAAGTCTATTGTAACAATGGGTTCCGGATGCGACCTCCCCTTGCGAGATAATGTGCTTCGGAACGGAGAGTACATGCGTGAAATACGAGTCGGCGCCGCCCAGTTCGAAGTCCACGATGCGGACAAGGCCTACAACCTGGATGTGATGGAGCGGCTGGCGGCCAAGGCGGTCGACCAGGGCGCGGAACTGGTCAGCTTTAGCGAGTGTTGCATCCCCGGATATACGTTCCTCGAAAGGCTTTCGCGTGAGGAACTCGTTTCTCTGGCCGAGGCGGTCCCGGGCGGGCCGTCCACGCGAAGGCTGATTGAAATCGCCCGCTCTCTCAACATCGCGGTATGCGCCGGACTCATCGAACTCGATGGCGACCGCCTGTATAACACCTATGTTGTAGTCGACGCCAACGGTTTCGTCGCAAAGCATCGGAAAATTCATGCGTTCATCAGCGATCACCTGACCTGCGGCGATCGCTTCACCGTGTTTGACCTGCTCGGCTGCAGGTTCGGCATCCTGATCTGCTACGACAATAACCTGCCGGAGAATGTCCGGCTGACCGCGATGATGGGCGCCGAGGTCATTCTGATGCCGCACGTCACCGGATGTCTGCCGTCGCCAATGCCCGGGCGCGGAACGGTGGATCCGGCAATATGGAGGAATCGCGACCGCGACCCGGTACGGTGCCGCCAGGAGTTTGACGGTCCGAAAGGCCGAGGTTGGCTGATGCGCTGGCTCCCTGCCCGCGCGTTCGAAAACGGAGTCTATGCCGTGTATACGAATCCGATCGGCATCGAAGGCGATACTGTCAAGCCGGGTGGATCGATGATCCTCGACCCGTTCGGAGAGGTTCTCATCGAGTGCCGCACCCTGGGCGACGACGTAGTGGTTGCGACGCTGGATCCTCAGAAGGTCGAGGTCGCATCGGGCCAGAGCTATATTCGTGCGCGCCGGCCGGAACTCTACTCCATGATGGTGGAGCCGAATCCACACCTCCGGCCGGACGGTCGCCCCGAGGTGTGGTGGAAGATGGCCCGCCGGAGCGCAGGCGGGCAATCGGAAGGCGGCTGACTGGTTCACCCCTCGAAAATCGCGTCCAGAACGCCCAGAGCCTCATCCGCCTGCCGGTCCGTGAGGATAAACGGTGGCAGGAGGCGCAGAACATTCTCCTGCGTACAATTGATCAGCAGCCCGCGCTCCAAAGCGCTCAGAACGTAGGGGCGCCCGGGGACATCAAGCTCCATTGCCAGCATCAGGCCGGCGCCGCGGACCTCGCGGATCGCTTCGTGACGCGACTGCAGGTCGAGGAGGCCCGCCCGCAGCCGCTCGCCCACATTCCGGATGCGCGGCAGCAGGTCCTCCATCTCCGAAAGAAATTCCAGCGCGACGCGGCACGCGAGCGGCCCGCCGCCGAATGTGGTGGCGTGAGCCCCGTCTGGGAACGTCCGGGCGACGCGCTCGTTGAACAACACCGCCCCGAGCGGAAGGCCGCCGGCCAAGGGCTTGGCCACGGTCACGATGTCGGGCTGGATGCCCGCCCACTCGAACGCAAACGCGGCGCCAGTGCGGCCGAGCCCGCACTGGCATTCGTCGGCGATCAGCAGTGCGTCGTGGCACAGCGCGGCCTCGCGAGCGGAGCGCAGGAACCCGTGCGCGAGCGGACGAATTCCGCCTTCGCCCATCACCGGCTCCAGGATCACGGCGGCGGTCCGGCCCGTGACGGCGGCCGCGAGCGCCGGCTCGTCATCCGGTGCGACGAAGCTCACCTCCGCCGCATACGGAGCGAACGGACCGCGCAGCCACTCCTGGCCGCCGACTGCCAGCGCGCCCCGCGTCCGTCCGTGGAATGATCCCCGCAGAGCGACTAGCTGCGTCTTTGCCTCACCGCGCGCCCGTCCGTAGCACCGCGCCAGCTTCAACGCCGCCTCGGTCGACTCCGTACCCGAGTTGGTGAACAGCGCGCGGTCCAACCCGGCCAGCGCGCACAATCGGCGCGCCAACGGCGCCTGGTAGCAGTTCAGATACAGGTTCGACGTGTGTATGCACAACCGAGCCTGCTCGACGATCGCAGCCGTGATCCGTGGGTGGTTGTAGCCGAGGGCATTGACTCCGAGGCCGGAAGCCAGGTCGAGAAAACGCCGTCCCGAGGTGTCGAAGACGTAACAGCCATCGCCGGACTGAATCGTCAACGGCAGCCGGCGCTGGTTCGGAAGAAGCAATTGCGTGTCCATGGGCCAAGGTTACGAAGCGGCTCTCGATATGTCGAATATACAAAGTGCAGTATTCTGATATGAAAATCATATGGACACCCCGGACCTGCGCCAGCTTCGCTACTTCCTCGCCGTCGCCGAAGAGCTGCATTTCGGCCGCGCCGCCGAGCGTGTTGGAATTGCGCAGCCGCCCCTGACCCAGCAGATCCGGAAGATCGAGCGACTGCTCGGCTGCGCGCTGTTCGTGCGGAGCCGCGGGACCCGCCTGACCGAGGCCGGCGCCGAGCTTGCCGAACACGCCCGCCGCCTACTTGCCCTGGCCGACGAGGCTTTCGAGCGCACGCGCCGTGTCGGCCGCGGAGAGGCGGGCGAGCTTCGGGTTGGCGTGCCGCCCTCGATCATGCTCACGGAGCTTCCTACCGCCGTGCGGCGCTATCGCGAACGATATCCGGGCGTGCACTTCACGCTCCGCGAACTGGCGACCAGCGCAATCGAGGAGGCGCTGCGGTCGCGCGAGATCGACCTAGGCTTTCTCCGCGAGGCGCAGCCGGACCCGCCGCTCCGCTCGTCGCTGTTCCTCACCGAAGCCGTTGTCGCCGCGCTGCCCTCCACCCACGCGCTTGCCGGCTCGAAGACCGTCGCGCTCCCGCGACTCAAGCCCGATCCTTTTGTTCTCTTCCCAAGGCGCCTCGGTCCCGCCTTCCACGACACGCTGCTCGATGCCTGCCGGGAGGCCGGGTTCGTCCCGGAAGTCGTCCAGGAGGCGACCCAGTGGCAGACGGTGGTCTCCCTGGTGGAAGCCGGCATGGGCGTCTCGCTCGCGCCCGAGTGCGTGAGCCGCTTCCGCCGGCGATTGGTCGTCTTCCGCCCGATTCCCGGCCTTCGGACGCGCATCTACGCAAGCTGGCGCGAGGAGGGCCTGTCTCCGGCCGCCGAGACTTTCCTCCGGTTGGCCGCAGCAGGAAAGCTTCCTGCCCGTCAGCTACGATAAGATTTGGTGAGCTGCGCATTCATGGCCGGCTTCGGGGTTTCGTCTTTTATGAAGAGAACGGCGGCCTTTTTCCTTGTTTTTGTCCTTCTGTTTCAGCCGGTTTCCGCCCGGCAGGACCAGGTTGTCTGCGGCACGCATTCGGAAATGTGGCAGGAGGAGGTGTTCCTCCATCGCCAGTCGATGCGGGCGCTCGAGGTTCAGGGGAAGCTCCGGCCGCTCACGCAATCGGAAAGTCAGCCCAAGGTCGTCGGAAACATTGCGATTTTCGATGAATCAGGCGGCGTGGTCGCGCGGAGAAACGTTTTTAACCTGAACGGAAAAACTTTAACATTTCTTCCGGGTGGAACGAACGCTTCGGCGTATCGCTTCCAACTCACTGAAAATACCTACGATGCAGCGGCGGCCACCACCGGCACGCTGCTCAGCGGACTCGGCGACGACGACAGCCGCGAGATGAACCTGCCTTTCGCCTTTCCCTTCTACGGCAAAACGCATCAGCGCATTTTCGTCAACTCCGACGGCAACCTGACCTTCGAGGCGAGCGATCCTTCGACGGCGGTGCGTTCGCTCGGCCGCCTGGCCGCGGGACCACCCCGCATCGCCCCGTTGTTTCGGGACCTCGATCCCACGCGCAGTCTCCGGGGCGTCACCGTGCTCGCCGAGCCCGGACGCTTCGTGGTCAGTTGGGTTGACGTGCCTGAGTACTCGTTCTTCGGAACCGGCGTTCCCCAGACCTTTCAGGTGCGCCTCTATCCGGACGGCCGCATTCAGTTCGCCTATCAGGCCGTTGTGTCTTTCGAACTGGTGGTTGGCATCTCGCCCGGAAATCTCCAGGGCGTGACCAACGTGGTCTCCTTTTCCGAGGGCAGCGACCAGGAGTTCAGCGCCACCGTTGCCGAAAGCTTCGGGGGGAACGAAGAGGTCGACATGGTCCGGGCCGCCCAACGGTTCTACGAGCACTTCGACGACTCCTACGACTATCTGGTCGTCATCAACAACATGAAGATCCGGCCGCCCGGCAACGCCGTAGCCAACCAGGTGACCGTGCGCAACCACCGCAGCGGTTACGGAGACGTTCAGATCGACGTCGGACGCGAGTATGGCTCCCGCCGCCGCCTCCAGGCCGTCATCAACATGGGCCATCTCGAGCAGTACCCCGAAGATCCCCGCGCGCCGCTCCCCCTGCGCAGCATCACCGGCGACACCACCCTGAGCTTGATCGCGCATGAGGTCGGGCATCTCTTCCTCGCCTTCGCCAGCGTCCGTGACAGCCAGAACCCCCGCGCCCGTCCCATGCTCGGCGTCCAGATGGCGCACTGGAGCTTCAACTTCAACTCGGACGGCTCCGTGATGGAGGGGAACAGGATCCGCGACAACGGCGAGCACGCCACCCCGCGCTTTACCACCGAGACCCCGGTACAGCGCTACTCCGAATTGGACCAGTACCTCATGGGCTTCCGTTCCAAGGAGGAAGTGTCGCCGATGTTCCTGGTCACCGGCAGCCCGTTCACTAACTCGCGCCCGCCGGAGGCAGGCGTCAACTTCAACGGGCAGCGCCGCAACATCACCATCGACGAGATCATAGCGGCCGAAGGCCGGCGCACGCCCGACCACACCCTCGCCCAGCGCCACTTCCGCATCGCCTTCATGCTGGTCACCGAGCGCGGCAAGGAGCCCACCGCCAAAGAGATCCAGCAGTTGGACACTTATCGGCGCGAGTTCGAAGCCTACTTCCATGAGAGGACCTCGCACCGCGCCTGGGTCGATACCACTCTGCGCAAGAGCCTGCATCTTTCCCTGTACCCAGGCTCAGGCGTCGTCGAAGGCGGCAGCGCCGAGGCGACCGTGAGCCTCGACCGCCCGCTCCCGACGCCGCTGACCGTTCAACTCGTCACCCAAACCAGCGCGGCGTGGGTTCCGCAGTCCGTCGGGATCCCGGCGGGCGCGCTGTCGGCGACTTTCCGGGTACACGGCATCCGCCCCGGCCCTGATGTTGTCTCGGCGTGGGCAGGCGAGGAGTTCGAACGGAGCCGGGCGCCCGTCCAGGTGGTCTCCTCTCCGGCGGTGCTGCGCCTCCAGGTGGTTTCGGGAGACCGCCAGACGGCCACACCCGGCCAGCCGCTTCCCAGCCCGGTCGTGATTCGCGCCACCGATGTCAACGATCTGCCATACCCAGGGCTGCTGGTGCGCGCCACAGTATCGGCAGGCGGTCAACTCGAGCCCTCCGAGGCGGCAACCGACCATGAGGGCCGGGTCAGCTTCCGCTGGACGCCAGGCGCGATGGGTGGTAACGAGTTCACCGCGCGTCTGGCCGATGCGGAGTCGGTCGCAGTGTCCGCCATCGCGCTCGGCCGTCCCGCCATCTTCGCCGGAGGCGTCGTTAACGCCGCTTCCTTCCAGCGGCCGCTGAGTCCCGGTTCTCTCGCATCGATTTTTGGCGCCAATCTGGCGGCGGGCGTGGTCGGCAGGGGCATTCTCCCGACGAGCAACTTTCAGGGCGTGCAGGTCCTCATGAACAACACGCCCGTTCCGCTCCTGTTCGTGACCGATCAACAGATCAATTTGTGGGTCCCCTCGAACCTGCCGCTCGGAACGGCCGACGTGGCCGTCACCACACCGCTTGGCCCCTCGCTGGTCGAGCGCGTCGAAGTGGCCGCCGCCGCGCCCGGGCTGTTCTTCGACGCCGCCAGCGGCTACGGCGCCGTCCTGACCGCCGGCACGGGCCAGCCGACATTCCTGCTCCCTGTCGAGCGCGGCGGCTTCGTTGAGATCTATTGCACAGGACTCGGCCGCGTGCGAGCCTCCGGCCAGCCCGGAATTGAGGAGACCGTCTCAACGCCTCAGGTGTTCCTCAACGGAGCACCCATCCAGGTGGTCTTCAGCGGCCTCTCGCCCCAGTTCGTCGGGCTTTACCAGGTGAATGCGAGGATTCCGGAAAACGCGCCCTCCGGCGACGCCACCCTGACGCTCGCAATCGACGGCGCCCAGAGCAACGCCGTGAAGATCAAAGTGCGCTGATTCAGCACGGGTGCGCGACATATATATGGGAGGTCATGAGGCTCGTGAGCAAGACTCCCAGTAGTCTTCAAACGAGCCGCTGAGGCGGCAGCATCGCAGCGCGATGATCGCATTGGCGCCGCGGACAGTCCAGAACATGCCCGAGCGTTTCAGGCGCGATCGGCGAGTTCGGCGGTTGCCGGCCGGAGCTTTCGCAGTGCCTTCACCACCGCTTCAATTTTGCCGGCCTCTGTTCGTAGGTCAGACGCTTGCCGCGATCTGCGAGACAACAAGACTAAGGCGATCCCATCATCCACGGTTTCCGATATTCGTCGCTGAACCGTATCGCCTTCGATGGCGTACGTCCGTGAGAGGATCTGGGAATCGTGTTCCTTCGAAAACCTCCCCACGGAACCGCTGAAAGCAGGCAACTAAGGGTCCGAAGCGCGCGGCGGCAACTCAACTTGCCAGGCTTCGCCCCGTTTTCATCCCCCCTCTGTGGCGAAAGCGAAGCGCCGCCATGGGCTGTCACACGCCCACTCGGATAGAAAAGTGTCTGTTTTCTATGTTTTGTCCCCGCCACGATGTCTCACCTCTTGCCCTCCTGAGCTACCCTGGAAAGCGCCAGGACGCGGCGCGTAAGATGCGAAGCCCGGAAGCAGGCAGTTCACAAAAGTGCAAAACGAAAAATTACAAAACGAAGCGAATCCCAAGATCGGACACCCGCCAGCCGCACGTAAATACATGATTCTGCGCAGAGTTTTGCTACCATAGAATGTCAAACCTTGCGCATCGGAATCCATACATCGACGGCGGGAGCGCTTGAACGCGCGGCCCTGAAGGCGGCCGAACTGGGCGCCAACACGTTCCAGATATTCTCAGCCAGCCCGAGGATGTGGCGGACCAAACCGCCCGATTCGGCCCAGGTCGCCGAAATGAAGCGCCTGCGCGCGGAGCTCGACCTCACGCCGCTGGTCATCCATGACAGCTATCTGATTAACCTTGCGGCCGTGGATCCCGTCATCCGCGAGAAGTCTATCGCGGCCTTCCGCGGCGAGATCGAGCGCGCCCTGACGATCGGGGCCGAGTACCTGGTGGCGCACCCCGGCAGCTACAAGGGCCAGACGATCGACCAGGCGATCGACATGCTCGTCGAGGCGCTGGCCGAAGCGGCGCAGGGGCTCGAATCGGACCGTTTCATGCTGCTGCTTGAGAACACGGCCGGGGCCGGTGCGGCGCTCGGGAGCCGGTTCGAAGAATTGAAACAGATCCGCGATCTGGCGAAGGATCGGATCGGTTTCGGCATCGGCTACTGCCTCGACACCTGCCACTGCTACGCCGCCGGCTACGATGTTTCGGTGCCTGAAGGACTGCGCGACACCGTGCGGCAGGCCGACGAGATCCTCGGTCTGGAGAACGTCCCCGTAATCCACACCAACGACTCGAAGGGCGCGCTCGGCTCGCGCCTGGACCGCCATGCGCACATCGGGGAAGGGCAGATCGGCGAGGAGGGCTTCCGCCGCATCCTGACTCATCCGAAACTGAAGACGAAAGCATTCATTCTGGAGACGCCCATCGACAACGAGGGCGACGATCTCCGGAACGTGGAAACACTGAAGAGGCTATGCCGGAAAAGTCGTACGACCACAACCAAATCGAACTGAAATGGCATGAGCGCTGGATGCAGGACCCGGCACTGTACCGGACGGACCAGGAGCCGGGCCGGCCCAAGTATTACGTGCTCGAAATGCTCCCGTATCCGAGCGGCAAGCTCCACATGGGGCACGTGCGTAACTACTCCATCGGCGACGCCCTGGCGCGCTTCCAGTGGATGCGCGGCTACAACGTGCTCCACCCGATGGGTTGGGACGCCTTCGGACTTCCGGCCGAAAACGCCGCCATCAAGCGCGGCATGCACCCGCGCCAGTGGACCGTCGACAACATCGCTAACATGAAGCGGCAGTTGGCGCGGCTCGGCTTCTCCTACGACTGGGACCGCGAGATCTCCACCTGCGAGCCCGAATACTACCGCTGGAACCAGTGGTTCTTCCTCAAGATGATGGAGCGCGGCCTCGCCTACCGCAAGAAGTCGCTGGTCAACTGGTGCCCGGAGTGCGCCACGGTCCTGGCCAATGAGCAGGTGGTCGACGGCTGCTGCTGGCGTCATGAAACCACGGCCGTCGAGCAGCGCTCGCTCGAGCAGTGGTTCTTCAAGACCACGGCCTACGCGCAGCAACTCCTCGACGATATCGAAAAGCTCCAGGACGGCTGGCCCGAGCGCGTACTGACAATGCAGCGCAACTGGATCGGCCGCTCCGAAGGAACCGAGGCCGACTTCCGGCTTGAGGGCTCCGGGAACAAGATCCGGATCTTTACAACCCGCGTCGACACGATCTTCGGCGCGACTTGCGTGATCCTCGCGCCCGAGCACCCCCTTTCCGCGGAACTCGCCGGCGCCGAAGGCGAGGCACGCCTCAAGGCGATGATTGACGACCAGGGCCGCAAGGATCCCGGCGCGCTCGAAAAAGAAGGCTTCTTCACCGGACACTACGCCCTCAACCCGTACAGCGGCGAGAAGGTCCCTGTCTGGATCGGCAACTTCGTCCTGATGGGCTACGGCACCGGCGCCATTATGGCCGTGCCGGCGCACGATGACCGGGATTTCGAGTTCTGCCGCAAGTACGGCATACCGGTCAAGCCGGTGATCCGTCCGCTCGGCGCGGAACTGGCGGATCCGGTGACAATGGAGGCCGCCTACACCGAAGACGGCGTGCTCGAAAACTCCGGCGAGTTCTCCGGACTGGACAGCATGGAGGCGCGCCGCGTCATGAGCGAAAAGGCGGAACGCGAAGGCTTCGGCAAGGGCGCGATCACCTATCGCCTCAAGGACTGGGGCATTTCGCGCCAGCGCTACTGGGGCACGCCGATTCCGGTGGTGCACTGCGAAATGTGCGGCGTCGTCCCGGTGCCGGAAAGCGAATTGCCCGTGAGCCTTCCGCTCAACGTCGAGATCACCGGCAAGGGCCGCTCGCCGCTCGAGAACGTTCCGGAGTTCACCAACGCCACCTGCTACCGGTGCGGGGGACCCGCGCGCCGCGAGACCGACACGATGGACACCTTCGTCGACTCCTCGTGGTACTTCTTCCGCTATTGCGATCCGCGGAATGACAAGCTGCCCTTCGATCCCGAGGCCGCGGCGAAGTGGTTCCCGATCGACCAGTACATCGGAGGCGTCACCCACGCGATCCTCCACCTGATCTACTCGCGCTTCTTCTGCAAGGTGATGCGCGACATCGGGCTGGTCTCGATCGACGAGCCGGTGAAGAACCTGTTCACCCAGGGCATGGTGCTCAAGGACGGAACCGCAATGTCCAAGAGTAAGGGCAACATCGTTGACCCAGATGAAATGGTCGCGAAATTCGGCGCCGATACGTGCCGCCTCTTCGTGCTCTTCGCCGCGCCGCCTGAAAAGGACATGGATTGGCAGGAGTCGAGCGTCGAGGGCCAGTTCCGATTCCTGGGCCGCGTCTACCGGTTCGTCACTCGCAATCTCGACCGCGCCGTCTGGGGCCCCAACGGGCCGGACTGCACCGATGCCGATCGCAAGGCGCTCCGGAAAATCCACCAGACCGTCCGCAAGGTCACCCTGGACTTCGAGAACCGCTGGCACTTCAATACTTCGATCGCGGCTCTCATGGAGCTGACCAATGAACTCTACTCGCTCGAACAGGACCTCACCGGTCCGGTTATCGGCGAGGCCATCGAAATGCTCGTCCTGATGCTCGGACCCTTCGCCCCCTTCCTGGCCGAAGAGTTATGGAGCGAGATGGGACGCAAAGGACCGGTCTTCCGGCAGGAGTGGCCGAGCTACGACCCCGACCTCGCCGCCGAGGACGAGATCGAAATCCCCGTCCAGATCAACGGTAAGGTGCGCTCGCGTCTTGTCGTGGCGGTTGGCACTGACCGTGAGCGGCTGGAACAGCTCAGCCTTGAGGATGATAAAATTCGAGGTTACGTCGACGGCAAACAGATCGTAAAAGTGATCGTGGTGCCGGACAAGCTCGTCAACATCGTTGTGAAAGGTTAGGAAGGCATGGAGCAACAGTCGGGACGGCGTGATTTCCTTAAGACGGCGGCCGCCGCGGGACTCACAACAAATATCTTCACCGGGAATCTGCGGGGCGCCAACGACCGCATTTCGACGGCGTTCATCGGAATCGGACGCATGGGGCAGGGGAACATGCGCGCCGCGCTGCTCCAGGAGAACCTCGTGATCTCGGCGGTGTGCGACGTCTACGAGCCGAACCTCCAGAAAGGCGTCGAGGAGTCCAAGGGACAGGCGCGCGCCGTTCGCGATTTCCGCGAGATTCTCGCCGACAAGTCGATCGACGTGGTCTGCATCTCCACGCCAGATCACTGGCATGCCTACATGACGGTCGAGGCCTGCAAGGCCGGCAAGGACGTCTATGTCGAGAAGCCCATCTCGGTCACGATCGAGGAAGGTCAGAAGATGGTGCAGGCCGCGCGCAAGTACAGCCGCGTCGTGCAGGCAGGCACGCAGCAGCGCTCCGGCATCCACTTCCAGAAGGCGTGCGAACTCGTCAAGAGCGGCAAACTCGGCAAGATCAGCTTCGTGCGGACCTGGAATGTCACGCTGGCCGACGAGGCCGGCATCGGCAACCCGCCCGACGGCGAGCCGCCCTCGGAACTGAACTGGGACATGTGGCTCGGGCCAGCGCCCAGGCGTACGTTCAACCCCAACCGCTTCGGCGTCGATCCGAAGGCATTCTCGCACTTCCGCTGGTTTTGGGACTACGCCGGCGGCATGATGAGCGACTGGGGCGTGCACCTGCTCGACATCGTTCAGATGGCCTTCGACGAGGCGCAGCCCGTCGCAGCCACAGCGCTCGGCGGCAAGTACCACCTCAAGGACAACCGCGAGACGCCTGACACCCTGCTCGTCACCTACGAATACCCAGGCTTCGTCGCGGTCTATGAGAATCGTAATGGTTCAAGCGTCGGAGCGCCCATGAACGCCGGTTACGGCATTCTCTTTCAGGGCTCGCGCGGAAGCCTCTTCGTCGACCGGAGTCGCTATGTTGTGATCCCGGAGCCGAAGGTGAAGGACCTCGAACCCGAGGAGATGAAGGCGCAGAACAACATGAACCGCGACCACTGGAAGAACTTCATTCAGTGCGTGCAGACGCGCCAGCGCCCGCACTCCGATATCGAGATCTGCCACAAGTCGACGACCACGTGCCACCTGGGCAACATCGCGCTTCGTGCCCGCAGCCGCGTGGATTGGGACGCCCAGCGGGAGACGATTCTTCAGAACGACGCGAGAAAGCTGATGTACCGGGAGTATCGCAAGCCCTGGAAGCTCACGGTGTAGCGCGGCGTGCTCCCGCGCTGCCGAGCGAGGCGACCGTGGCTTCGAATTCCTCGAGAGCGCCGGCGAAGAAGTGGTCCCGGGCCTCGACCCAGTGCATCTCCACGGGCGGAGTCGCCTCCTTCAGCGCCGTTTCAAGCTCGGGCTTGGGGCCGAACTCATCGTGCGTGCTTTGGATGAAGACCTTCGGGGCCTTGCACTGCCGTAGCGATTCTCGCTCGCGGTAGACCGTCGGATACCCCACCGCGATTACCCGCGAGACATCGGGCAGTTCGCCGCCCAGCCGCAGCACGATCCGCGATCCAAACGAAAACCCCGCCAGGGTATACGGCAGCTCCGGATAACGGCTCCGCAGCCAGGAGAGCGCTGCGCGCGCGTCTTCGGTTTCGCCGCGCCCGTGGTCATACTCGCCCTGGCTCAGATTCACTCCGCGATAGTTGAAGCGCAGTACCACCGCGCCGGTCTTCCGCAGCCCGCGCGCCAGCCGGTAGACGACCTTGTTGTGCATCGTGCCGCCGTGCTGGGGATGCGGATGGCAGACCAGCGCCGCTTCGATCGGGTCGGTGTGCTCGGGCTCTTCGAGCAGAGCCTCCAGACGCCCGGCCGGTCCCGGAATCATGTGCGATTCGATTCGCCTGGACACCGGACGCCTCAGTTGGAGCGGTAGTTGGTGAACTGCATGTCGATGCCGAAGTCCTCGTTTCGCAAAACCTGGATGACATCCTGCAGCGTATCGCGATCCTTGCCGCTCACCCGGACGAAATCGCCCTGGATGGAGGCTTGCACCTTCTTCTTCGTGTCCTTGATCCGCTTGACGATTTCCCGCGCCTTCTCGGTCGGGATGCCCTGCTGCAGGGTGATCTCCTGGCGCACGGTCGAGCCTGCGGCCGGCGCCACCGGCCCGTAGTTCAGGGCCTTGAGAGGAACCTTGCGCCTGACCAGCTTCTGTTCGAGCACGTCAATGACGGACTTCAGCTTGAACTCGTCCGCGCTGGACAGCGTGATCTTGTTCTCCTTTTCGTTAAGAACGATGTCGGACTTGCTGTCCTTCAGATCGAAGCGCGTCTGAATCTCTTTGGCCGCCTGCTGGATCGCATTCAGGACCTCGGGCATTTCCACTTTGGATACGATGTCGAAACTGTTATCGGGCATGGAGCTTGAACCAATCTGGAACTGGAATCCGGAGGACTACTGGCCGAGCGCCACCAGCACTCTCTCGGTGATTTCGTCGATCATCTTCGGTAGCGCGGCATCGAGCGCCACAGTCACGGCCGCGCGCACGCGCTCGGGATCGATCGGGTCCGGGGCCGGCGAGGCCACCGCCACTGTCATAGCCGCCTCCGCAGCCGCCGGGGCGACCCCAGGAGCCTCCTCGGGCTGTGCCGTCGCTTCCGCCGGGGCATTCCGGGCCGACTGCGCCGCCTCCATCAATGGCCGGATCGTGTCGACCACCATCGAGGCCTCGAACGGCTTCTTCAGGATCCCGTCGGCCTGCACCCGCCGGGCCTCGGCCTCATCAAGCGGCTCAAGCAGACCCGCGGTCAGGACCACTCGCACGTGCTGGTGCCGTGGGTGCTTCTTTACGAACTCGCAGATGTCGAATCCATTTTTTCGCGGCAGGAAGACGTCGGCCAGCACGAGATCGGGATCGACGTCCGCGAGGCGGATCACGGCGGTCTCCCCGTCGGTGACCGTGACGACTTCGAATCCCTCCTCGCGCAGGATTCGCTCCCCCATGCGCTGGGCATGGGGGCTGTCGTCAGCCAGAAGAATCCGGCTCATTTTTTCTGTTTCTCTTTCTTCTCTTTCTTGCCCTTCTTCGATACCGGCTGGCGGTTGGCGGGTAGCGCCTCCTGGGACTGCGGCAGTTCGGGGGCGGGGATGGCCTGCTCCTGGCCGGTCGAAGGAGGGTTCTGCCGTGCGTCGGGCTGCGTGTCCAGGGCGGAAGAGTCGCCGCCGACGGTCGAGACCGTCACATCGCCGGTGAAGCCCGCGCCCGCCGAAGCGTCGGGAACGCTTGCGGGAATCGCCGGGCGCAGCGGCTCCAGAGCCGGCTCGCCCGATTTGGCCGCGCGGCTCACGTCCGGGCTCTTGCGGAACACGCCCCACATCGGGCTGAAGAATCCGGGCTTCTGGTAGTTCTCGATCTCGTACTTCATTCGCGCGATCGCCAACGGATCGGCTTCCGGAACCGGCATCTCCATTTCGTTCAGCTTCTTTTTGGCGTTGTCCACCAGCGGGCTCAAGGGGTACTCGCGCACGATCCGCGCAAACGCCGCGCCGCTTTTATCGCGAAAGCGCGGACCCATCCGCGAGTAGGCATCGCCCAGCTTCCACAGCGCTTCGTCGGCGCCGCTGAACAGCGGGTAGTGATCCGTGAGCGCCTGCAGTCGATTGGCTGCCGCCGGATAGCTGCCTTTCTGGTGATAGAAGGCGCCGACGGCGAACTCCTTGTGCGCGTTCACTTCCTGAATATTCCGCAGAAGCTGCTTGGCGGTGGGGGCGAACTTGCTGTTGGGGAACTGCTGGAGCAGTTGGCGGCACTCGTCCTCGGCTCGTAGCGCGTGGGTTTCGTCGCGGTCGGGCTTCTCCATCTGCCGGTAGTGGATCATGCAGACCTTCTGCTGCGCCTCGGCCGCCTCCTCCATCGCCGGATAGAAGAGGATGAAATCCTTGTACTCGGCTTCGGCCTGCGCCAGTCCGTGGCTGCCGCCCTCGCGGAACCAGCTATCGGCGATCAGCAGCTTGGCCTTGGCCAGGAATTCGCTGGTGTCATAGGTGTTGATGAGGGTGTTCAGCGTGAGGCGGGCGATCTCGTAGCGCCCCTTTTCGACGTCCGTAACCGCCTTGTCGAACAGGATCTTGTCCGGCTGCTGGGTATCTTTCGTAATGGGGTTCTCGTACTTCGCCCGCCGGAATCCGCAGGAAGTGAGGACGCCGGCCAACAGGACCAGCACCAGGCCCCTCGCCAACCAGTTTTGACTCCGAATCATACTTACGAACCTCTCGCCAGTTTAGAACAGTTCACACCCGGACGCTCGTCGCTGCGCGGGCGACCTGCCGCATTTCGGCGACAGTCGCCGCCGGATCGGCGCTCTCGAAAATGCTCGAACCTGCGACCACCCAATCGCAGCCGGCGCGAACCACATCGGGCAGGTTGTCCAGCGTGACGCCCCCGTCGATCTCGATCAGAAACGGCAGGTCCAGGTCCCGCCGCAGCCGATCCAGGGCTCGGACCTTCCGCAGACTCTGCGGAATGAACTGCTGCCCTCCGAATCCGGGGTTCACGCTCATGATCAACACGAAATCCGCCACGTCCAGGACGTTCTCCAGCAACCCGACCGGCGTCGCCGGATTTAACACCACGCCGGCCTTGGCCCCTTCGCTTTGGATCATCCGGAGCGTCCGGTCCAGGTGCGGGCACGCCTCCTGATGCACCGAGATCTGATCGGCCCCCGCCTCAATGAAAACGGGAGCATAACGGTCCGGATCGGTGATCATCAGGTGGACATCCAGCGTCAACCGGGTGATCTTCCGAAGAGACTTTACCACAGGGGGGCCGAGGGTGAGATTGGGCACGAAATGCCCATCCATGATGTCCACGTGCAACATCGAGGCTCCTCCCGTCTCGACGCGAGCCACCTCGTCGGCGAGGCGCGCAAAGTCAGCCGACAGGATAGAGGGAATAATCTCAACCATTTGCGGACTACCCTGATGGTATCACAGCAGCAAAGAAACCGTCCCCGGCCTCAATGCCCGGCGTCCGGCGCATCCGAGCCGCCGGGAGCCCCCCCAGGACCTCCTCCAGAACGTCTTCATTCTCCTCCCGCTCCAACGAACAGGTAGAGTACACAAGACGACCGCCGGGCCGTAAATGTGCAAGCGCGTTACGCAACAGCGCCGCCTGACGGGCATGCAGCTCCACCAGGTTCTTAGGTTGGATGCGCCATCGGATTTCAGGGTTTCTGCCGAGAGTTCCCGTGCCCGAACAGGGCGCATCCAGCAGAATCCGATCGAATTGCGTCTTGAACGGCAGCGGAAGCGTCCCGTCCAGCACGACGCGCGCGCACTCTGGAGCCTGCAGATTCCGCAGCCGGTGCAGATTCCGGTCGCCGGCAATCGCGCGGACTCCATACTCCATCGCCTGCGACGTCTTGTTCCCCGGAGCGGCGCAGAGGTCGAGAAATCTCTGTCCAGGCGCCAGATCGAGCAGCGGAACAATGGCTTGCGAGCCGATGTCCTGAATCCGAAGCCCTCGCGGGTCGCCTGCGACGACGCGATAGCAGCCCGGAATTTCGGTCGCCTTCAGTTCCACCCCCTCCGGCGGCGGTCCGGTGACGCGCACGAAGGTCTCGGGCGGAACGAGAAATGCCCTCGCGATCCGTTCTGCGGTTTCCGGCCCGAATTGCTGCTCCCACCGCTCCAGCAGCCACTCCGGCATGGAAAGCGCAGTGGCCCGGTCCGGCCAGGCGACCGGAACGCGGTGAACCTTCCGGAGCACCGCGTTTACGAACCCGGCCGCCGACCGTTTCCGCGCCCGCTTCACCAGTTCGACGCTCTCCCCAACCGCCGCATGGGCCGGCACCCGCTCCAGGTACCGCAACTGGTAGATCCCCATCCGCAGCGCGATCCGGACCTCGATGTCAAGCGCGGCGCGCCGGCCAGCGAAATGGGCGATCAGCCAATCAAGCTGCGCCTGACGGCGGAGCGAACCCATGACGATCTCCGAGGCCAGCCCCGCATCGCGCCAATCCATCTCCGCTGTAGCCGAGGCCAGAAGATCCGAGGCCCAGGCGCCGCCCTCCACGCGCCGCAGGATATCGAAAGCCGTTGTACGGGCGGGGCTTATGGGCATGTAAAATCCGTCATCGCTTCCTGATCCTGCCGGGCACTATAATAGTGACTTGGAACTCGAAAAGACGCTACTGCGCAAGGTCGGCGACGCCATCTCCCGCTACCGAATGATCCGGGACGGCGACCGCGTGGCTGTCGGCCTGTCGGGCGGCAAGGACTCCCTCACGCTGCTCGACGCGCTTCTCCTCTTGCAGAAACGCGCCCCGATCGACTTCTCGGTCTGCGCCTTCACCGTCGAGCAGGGCAAGTTCCTGCGGCCCTTCGACGGGATGGCCGCGTACTTGAAAGAGCGAGGCATCGATTGGACCTATTATCACGATAAGTCATCTTTTCGGCTCCTCGACGAACAGCCGGACCACGGCTGCGACCTCTGTAGCCGCTACCGCCGCCGCGCCGTCTACGAAATCGCCCGCGGCCTGGGAGCCAACGTCATCGCCTTCGGCCATACGGCCGACGATTTCTGCGAGTCTTTTCTGCGGAACGCGCTGTTCACCGGCCGCCTCAGCGCTCTCCCCCCGGTCACGTACTCCAGGGGCAAGGAGTTCCGCCTCATCCGCCCGCTGGTCTTTGTCAGCGAGGAGATCACGCGGAACTACGCCGAATCGCTCGGCGCACCCGTCATTCCATGCGGCTGTTCGCAGCGGACCGGGACCGTCCGCCGCTCGCTGCGCGACTTTTTCCGGGAACTGGAAAAGGAGCATCCCTATCTGAAGGAAAGCATGCTTTCGGCGATGGGCAATCTGGACACCAGGCGTCTGCTCGATCTGCGGTATCTTGACCTCGAAGGCCAGGAGACCACGGACGCCGAAAGCTCCCTGCTGCCAATTTTCACCGAATCGTAACCGGTTCGTGGTTGACCTGACCCCAGGCTGCTGAGAGATAATGGGTTTCCCCGTTTCGTCAAGCTTTATGTGTGCACATTTTGAGGATCTATGAGATTCCTGCCGCGCGAAGAGAAGTTCTTTACGTTCTTCCTCCAGCAGGTTCAAGTGATTACGGAAGCATCCCGGCTTCTGCTGGAAGGCGCCAAGGCTGGCAACTCCGCCCTCACTTCGGCGGCCGCGAAGATCGGCAAGCTGGAGCAGCGGGGTGATGAAATCATCCATGAGATCTTCACGAAGCTGAACCAGACGTTCATCACGCCGCTCGATCCGGAAGACATTCATTCGCTTTCCTCGCACCTTGACGACGTGCTCGACGGCATCGAGGACGCCGCCTACCGCATGGTGGCCTATAATCTCGACCCGGTGCCGGCGCCGGTCATCGAGCTCTGTGAGATCGTACATGCCTGCGCCGTGACGATGGATAAGGCCTTTACGGCCCTGAACAAAAATGAGAAGCTGATCGACCACTGCATCGAGCTGAACCGCCTGGAAGACAACGCCGACCGCGTCGTCCGCGGCGCCGTCAACGATCTGTTCCGCAATGAGAAGGATCCAATCGCGGTGATCAAGCTCAAAGAGATCTACGAATTCCTCGAAGAGACCACCGACTGTTGCGAGGACGTCGCCGACGCGCTCCAGAACGTCGTCGTCAAAAACAGTTGATCCCGTCCCCCAATGGATTCGACACTCCTCCTTGTCCTGGTCATCGTCACGGTCGCGCTCATCTTCGACTTCATCAATGGCTTCCACGATGCGGCGAACTCGGTGGCTACCATCGTCGCTACGCGCGTCCTCACGCCGTTTCAGGCCGTCTGCTGGGCCGCGTTCTTTAACTTCGTCTCGGCTTTCAGCTTCGGCACGGGCGTGGCGACCACCGTCGGCAAGGGCACCGTCGATCTTACTTTCGTCACGCCCTATGTCATTCTGGCAGGCCTGATCGGCGCCATCGTATGGGACCTGATCACCTGGTGGTTCGGTCTCCCCACCAGCTCTTCGCACGCCCTCCTGGGCGGCTACGCCGGAGCCGCCATGGCACGCGTGGCCTATTTGAAGGGCTTCGGACATACCTTCGACGCGATTGTGGCCGACGGCTGGATCCGCATCCTGATCTTCATTGTGGTGTCACCGCTGATCGGCCTCTGCCTGGCCTATCTCCTGATGATCGCCATCTACTGGATCTTCCGGAACTCCACGCCCTCGAAGATGGACTATTACTTTCGCAAGCTGCAGCTTGTTTCGGCGGCGGTCTTCAGCTACGCGCACGGCACCAACGACGCCCAGAAGACCATGGGCATCATCGCGGGCGTGCTCTATACGGCCCGCTATATCCCTGAGTTCCGGGTCGATACCTGGGTGATTCTTGCCGCCCACGCCGCCATCGCGCTCGGCACGCTGAGCGGCGGCTGGCGAATCGTGCACACGATGGGCGGCCGCCTCACCCGCCTGAAGCCCCGCGGCGGCTTCGCGGCCGAGACCTCGGCAGCCATCTCGATCCTGTTCTCCACCGCTCTGCACATGCCGGTTTCCACCACGCATGTTATCGCCGGGTCGATCGCGGGCGTAGGCTCGATCCACCGCCTCAAGGCGGTTCGCTGGGGCCTGGCAACAAACATCGTCTGGGCCTGGATCATGACGATCCCCGCTTCGGCCGCTGTCGGCTGGTTCTCCTATACCATCGTTCATTTCCTCCTCGGCGAAGTGAAGCTGTAGCCTTCCGTTGACGCGGGCGTCTAACGGATGGTGCCGGTTGCAGGCAGGCTTGCCTGCCGTGGGGAGGGAGTCCATGATTTTGGGACAGTTTCTCGTCAAAGAGCTCCAGGACCTCTATGAGTCCGAAAGCGAACAGGCCCACCTGCTCCTCAAGATGGCCCAATCGGTCACCTCTCCCGCTCTGCGTGAGGCATTGCGCGATCATGCCGCTCAGACGCAGCACCACGCCCATCGCATCTTCCAGGTCCTCGAACTTCTTGGCGAATCGCACGGAGGCCGGGGCGAAGTCCCGGCCGGCGTCCAGGGCATCATCACCGAAGCCGACCGCAAGCTCCGGATGCAGACCGATGCGACCATGCGCGACTACGTCCTGATCTCCATGCTCCAGAAACTCGAGCACTACGAGATCGCCTGCTACGGCGCTGCCCGCGCCATTGCCCACACGCTCGGCCACGACGGGGCGGCGGCCCTCCTGCAGGACACGCTGCTCGAGGAAAAGCAGATCGACAAGCAGCTCACTCACATTGCCCTCACCCTGCTTAAGCAGGTGGGCACGCTGGAAGTTCGCTAGGCAAACCGGAGGAGGTTGGCGATGACGCTGCTGACTATTTCGACGATTCTCCACCTCGTGGGCGCCGCCGTCGGGGTTGGCGCCGCCACCACCAGCGACGCGCTTTTTCTCCGAAGCATTCGCAACCGCCTCATCAGCACAGATCAGTACGTGCTGCTGCAGGGCGCCTCGCGCGTCGTGCTGGCGGGACTTGCGCTCGTTGTTCTCTCGGGTCTCGTGCTGGTGGTCCACAACGAGCCGCTCCTCGCCCGGCCTCACTTCCAGGCCAAGATGACCGCTGTCCTTCTCCTCCTTGTCAATGGCGTCATCTTCCACGCCTGGACTCTGCCCTTTCTGGACCGCCACCGCGACCTCATCCTCGAACAGGAGGCGATCGGCGCGCGGTTGTGGACCTTTGCCGTCACCGGAACCATGTCCGTGGTGTCGTGGTATGGAGCCCTCATCCTCACGCAAATGGCAGGGTTCAATCTCTCCTACCTGGCCTTCGTCGGCGTATACCTCGCGGCCGTCGTGCTCGGGTCGATCTTCGCGTACGCGGTCCTGCGCTACCACACGACGGGCGAAGTCCACGACGAGGCGGCCAGGCTCCACGTCGCCGGGCGCCGTCTCCGTTGGGGCATGATTCTCGTGAGCGTTCTGCTTGTGCTTTTGCTCTTCACGCTGGGCATCGCGCTCGCGCGAAACGGTCAGTCCCACCAAGTTGACATCCGCGAGGGTATTCCGTTCGTTGAGCCGGCGACGCACCCGATCAAGCGGCCGGGCGCGGGCTCGTCCTCGTGTCGCCCTGTGGACCGCGCCCGCGACGGCTGGGACTTGGTGTCCCTTCCGAGAGCGGCCACCGCCAAGCGGCGGTGAAGCAGCCACGCCTCCGCTAGGGCATGGGTCGTGTAAGCGCCGTACTGGTGCTGCTGGTACTTTCTCTCGGCATCACCCTTCCGCGAGAAGTTCGCTATGAGCGCCGACTGTGGGGGTATTCCTTGGATAGTTCGCCGGGCGACAGAACGCAGGTATTCAGCGGGCGGGGAGGCGGGCGGTTCCGAGCCAGAAGTCTTCGCAGGCGTGGATCACCGAGAGAAAACTTTCGAGGTCGACGGGCTTGCGGACGTAGCAGTTGGCGTGAAGGTCGTAGGCCCGCTGGACATCCTGCTGGGCGTCCGAGGTGGTAAGGACGATGACGGGGATACGCTTGAGATCTTCGTCCTGCTTGATTTCGGCCAGGACTTCGCGGCCGTCCTTCCTGGGAAGGTTCAGGTCCAAAAAGATGAGGTGCGGGCGTGGTGCGTTGGAAAACTTACCGCGGCGGTACAGGAAATCGATGGCCTCTTCGCCATCTTCGACGACGTGGAGCGACTTGGGCCCGGCGCCCTGATCAAACGCTTCACGCATGAGGCGGACATCGCCAGGGTTATCTTCGATCAGTAGAATCTCGGCCGTCTTGCCGAGGGTTTGTACACTCATGTCCTTAACAGGCGACGAGTCTACTATAATAGATCATCGAACCCGCCTACGGCTCTGTACCGAGTTGAAAAAACTTCACCTCTCTCATTATCTCGCGGCATCAGAACCGGTGCGACGCTTTCGCAGGATGCCGTCGAGGATGGCCGGTATCTCGTATACAGCCGTGTTGCGGAGTGCGGCGGCGTTGGTGCGGAGGCGCTGGAAGGTCTCGGGTTCGAGCAGCGCAGCTACGGTTTCGTCGATGCGGCGGAAGTTTCGCACGACCATTCCAACCTGATTTTCAAGAACCCACTCGGCGTTGTAGCGCTCCTGGGGGAGGGTATAGGCGTTGCGCTCGACAATGACGGGGAGGCGCATGGCGAGGGCCTCGCTGATGCTGCCGGGACCGGGCTTGCCGATGAAGAAGTCGGAGAGGTGCATGAAGTAGGGGACTTCGGTGGTGAATTCCTGGATAAGGACAGGGATGCGGGTGCGGCGAGCGCGGAGGTCGCGGGCGAGGGCGGCGTTCTTGCCGCAGAGCAGGATGAGCTGGAGGTTTAGGGAAGAGCGGTCGAGGCGGTCGAGGATGCGGCGCATGGAGGGGCTGCCCTGGCCGCCGAAAAGAACGAGACCGGTGGGGAGGTCGGGCTGGAGCCCGAGACGGAGGCGTTCGGCTGGGGGGTCCGCGTCGATGCGCTCATAATAGCGGGGGTGCAGAATCATCCCCTGGACGCGGAAGACCTTTTCGGGCGGGTGGCCGAGTTCGTAAGCCTGGCGGATGGCGAGCTCGGTGCCGCAGATGTAGTACTGGTCCTGGCGCTCTATCCAGAAGTATAGGGGGGCGTAGTCGGCGAAATCGGTGAGAATGGTGACGAGGGGGGCGTCGGGGTCGGCTGATTTGAGTCCTTTATAGATCGCGCGGCCGAAGTTTGGGATAAGGGAGACGACCATGTCGGGTTTGTGCCGGCGCCAGTACGAGGAGAGGACGCGGACCTGGTCGGCGTGGAAGCGGCGGATAATCCACTGCATGATGCGGGCGAGTTGCGGTGAGCCGAGAGTCCAGCCTTTTTTGAGGATGAGGTTGTAGATGTCCTGCGAGGCGATGCCGGTGTACTTGTGGAAGAGGTCGATTTCATCGAGGACATCCTGGAGGTTGACCAGGCGGATGTTCCAGGGGTAGCCCTCTTTCTCCATCACTCGCTTGAGGGCTGTCGCGGCACTGCGGTGACCGCCGCCGGCGTCAAAAAAGAGGAAATCCACGTTGTGCATGGGGTGCAAAATCGTAACGATAGCAGAACGATGACGGCATGAACAGGCAAAACATTCCTTTTCATGATTGATTTTTATTCTCTTCACGGGAGCGTAACGATCGGAGGCTATAACGAGGGCAGATACAACTACCGGAGGTGCTGATGTCCGACGGCCGCCACACATTGGTTCTCGCTAAACTGGTATCAGGCGCACGACCGCAGAGTATGCTGGATTTCATCTCGATCCGTGATCACAGGCTGATGCGCCGGGTCCACCGCTGGAGCCCGCCGCGCTGGGTGCGGCTGTGGATGATTTGCGCGACGCGTAGCGGCGACGGCTGGCTCTGGTATGCGATGCTGGCGGCGGTGATGCTGCTGGGTGGGGAGGGGCGGTTCCATGCGGCGGGGGCGAGCGCGATGGCGGCGGGAGCAGGGATCGTGCTGTTCCTGTGGCTGAAGCGGTTGACGGGGCGGCGGCGTCCATGTACGATCGAACCGCACTGCTGGGCTACGCTGCTGCCTCCGGATCAGTTCTCCTTCCCGTCGGGTCACACGATTGCGGCCTTTGCGATGGCGGTGACGCTGTCGCTGTTCTATCCGGCGCTGGCCGTGGGGCTGCTGTTTTTCGCGCTGAGCATTGCGATCTCGCGCATTCTGCTCGGGATGCATTTCTTGAGCGACGTGATTGCAGGGGCGCTGCTGGGAACGGTGCTTGCGTACTTCGCGTATTCGATCTTCCGGTAGCGTCTTGCCGCATCGGTGGCCGGGGTGTACCCTGGGCATTGCGTCCGGACGGCCGGGCGAGTAACCAGCGGGGAGGACTATCGGACGTGCCAGACGTCGTCTATCGGTCAAAGGTAAGGGTCGAGCGGATTCAGGGGGCGCTGCGGCGGTCCTACATGCCTGCGGAGCCCGATCCGGTCTTGTTCGGCGCGCATAGCGCCATTGCCCAGCATTATGGCCTCTCCCCCGGCGGCTATGAACCACATGCCGCCACGCTCGACTACATCGTGGCTGCGGCCGCCGGTTGACTGGTGGGCACTTTCGGAGGGGCGCTGGAAGCGCGTCAGATCAAGGCGTCCGGGGGGGGCGCTGCGCTCCGAGGCAGAAGGCGAGGTAGAGACTGAGAATGGCGTTCTGGTTCTGAAGCGGATCCACGTCCGGCTGCTGCTCAGCGCCGAGCCTCACGCCCGGCAGGCCGCTGCGCGCGTACACGGCTTTTTCGCCGCGAAGTGTCCGGTCTACCTCTCCCTACGCGAGGCCATCCGGATTACGACGGAACTGGTTTTCGAAGAAGCGGGCTCGTCGGAGGCAGCGGGCCTTTAGCCGGAATCCTTTAGGCCTCCCGAGTTGGAGGCCCGGAAGCGGCGGATATACTGAAGGGATGGAAGATCCCGGACCCGCCTTCCTCTCTCCCCTATGATTCTTCGGAACGCCTTCCTTGCTTTATCCCAGAACAGACGTGTGCGCCGATGGATGGAGACATCGCCGTCGGCCCGGCGGCTGACTTCGCGATTCATCGCGGGGCTGGAATTGGAGCAGGGGCTGGAGGTCTGCCGGAAGCTGAACGGCCAGGGAATCTACGTTGCACTCGATCACCTGGGGGAGAACGTGACGACGCTCGAGGAGGCGGCCTATGCGCGCGATGCGGCGCTGGAGGCGCTGAACGCGATCGGCGAGCAGGGGCTGCGGGCGACTGTTTCGGTGAAGCTGAGCCACTTCGGGATGGACATCTCCGAGAAAGCGTGTTTGGAGAACACGGCGGTGCTGGCCGAGCGGGCGCGGGAGATCGGGACGCGGGTCGAGGTGGATATGGAGTCGAGCCCCTACGTCGTCCCGACGCTGCGGGTGATCGAGGTGTTGCACGAGCGTTTCCAGAGCATGCGGGCCGTGATTCAGGCCTATCTGTACCGGAGCGAGGAGGACATTCTGCGGCTTTCGGAGCGGGGAATCCCGGTTCGGCTGTGCAAGGGCGCCTACAACGAGCCGCCGGAGGTCGCCTATCCGAAGAAGCGCCAGGTGGACGAGAGCTTTAAGAAGCTCACGCGGATTCTGATGGAGCAGGGGACGGATCCGGCGATTGCGACGCACGACGAGGCGATGATCCTGTCGGCGATCGAGTCGGCGCGGGCGTGCGGGCTGGAGCCGCAGGGCTTCGAGTTCCAGATGCTCTACGGGATCCGGCGGGACCTGCAGAACCGGCTGGTGGCCGACGGCTACCGGATGCGGGTGTATGTGCCCTACGGGGAGGCGTGGTATCCCTACTTTATGCGGCGCCTGGCGGAGCGGCCGGCGAATGCGATCTTCCTGTTGCGGAACCTGCTCCGGTGAATTCCGCCGTAACCAGGATGCGCCCGGGGCGAGTCAAATACCGTAATGAAGTACGCGGCTTACTTCATGGCCAAGCTCGTGGCGGCTGCGGGTCTCATGTATGGGATCTGGCTGGCGCTGGATGCGTGGATCCCGGCCCCCGACACCTTCCTGAAATACCGTATGTCGCGCTTTGCCCAGGACTTGCGGTGGACATCCATCATTCTGGTTTTTACGTTGGTGTGTTTGGGCCTGCTGTATCTGATCGTGCTGGATCAGCGGTTCCGATGCCGGAAGTGTCTGCGGCGCCTGCGAATGCCGGTAGCAACGGGGTCGTGGGCGAACGTGTTTCTGGCGGGGCGCCCGGAGGTGGAGTATATCTGCCCGTTCGGGCACGGGTTGCTGCGGGCGCCAGAGGTGCAGATCGGAGGGATCGAGCAGCCGTCATGGCTGCCGCGGGGTGATATATGGCAGGAACTGAAGAGCCTGGAGGGGTCGAAACGGTGAGGGCGGCGGCGCCGGTGGTGGGGCGGTGGCGGATCGCCGGGGCGGTGGTGATCCTAACGGTCCTGGCGGTGCTGGGGGCCTGGATGATCCCGCCGTATCTGGATAACTTCCGATTTCAGCAGTACCTGAAGGCCGCGGCGCGCGATCCGGAGGCGGCGGGCCGGCCGGTGGAACTGGTGCGGATCGGCGTGGCCGAGAGGGCGGCACGGATGGGGCTTCCGGTGCGGATGGGGGATGTCCGGGTCAGCCGGGGGGCGGACGGGCTGCGGATTGAAGTTCCGTACGTGGTCCGGTTGGATATGCCGCTGTACACGGTGGACCTGCATTTCCGGCCTTCGGCGGGCGGACGGTGAGGGCGAAGGTGTTAACAGCCCGACTGGCAGGCGCGCCGGCTTTCCGTGAGAGAATGTGTAAGGGAATACTCGATTGTCCTCCAGTATGAAATCCCCTCGTAGGAAGGGCCTCATTCGTTTCCTCTTGCATCCGGCAGGGAAGGTTTTGGTCGGCCTGGTGACGTTCTGCCTGGTAGTGGGGTTGGGACTGTTCGCCTATTTCTACCTCCACTACGCGCGTCTGATCGAAGATAAGCTGAGCGCGGGGCCTTTCGCTAACACCTCGATGCTGTTCTCCGCCCCCAAACCCGTAATGCTCGGGGAGGAACTGGGCGCCGAGGAAATAGTCGCGCAATTGCGGCGGAGCGGGTACGGCGAGTCGCGGAACAACCGGATGGGGTGGTATAACCTGCGTCCCGACGCGGTGGAGATCTTCCCGGGGCCGGATTCCTACTTCGACCGGGAAGAGGGCGTGATCAAGTTCGAGGAGGGGCGAGTCAGCCAGATCATCTCGCTGCGCGACAATACCGAACGGACGCAGTATCTGCTGGAGCCGGAACTGATCACGAACCTGTTTGACCGTAACCGCGAGAAGCGCCGGCAGGTGAAGTTTGAGGATCTGCCGGGGCATCTGGTGAACGCGGTGGTTTCGATCGAGGACAAGCGCTTCTTCCAGCATTCGGGCTTCGATCCGCTGCGCGTGATGAAGGCGGTCTACGAGGACGTGAAGCAGGGCTATAAGGCGCAGGGGGCCTCGACCCTCAGCATGCAATTGGCGCGGATGTTCTGGCTCCACCCGGACAAGACCTGGGAGCGCAAAGCGGCCGAGGTCCTGATCACGCTGCACTTGGAAAGAAAGCTCACCAAGGAGCAGATCTTCGAGTACTATGCCAACCAGGTGGACCTGGGACGGAGCCGGAGCTTCAATATCCACGGCTTCGGGGAGGGCGCGCAGGTCTTCTTCGCCAAGGACGTGCGGCAATTGACGCTGCCGGAGGCCGCACTGCTGGCGGGCATCATCCAGCGTCCGAACTATTTCAATCCCTACCGGCATCCCGAGCGGGCAAAGAATCGCCGAAACCTCGTCCTGGCGATGATGCGGGAGAATAAGTACATCACAGAGGAGCAGGCGGCCGAGGCAGCGGCAGCGCCACTGGGGCTCGCCCCGGGCGGGGCCGAGTCCACCGATGCTCCGTACTTTGTGGACCTGGTTAATGACGAGTTGCAGGACCGGTTCCAGGACCACGACTTCCTGACCAACAACTACCGGGTGTATACGACGCTGGATATGAATCTGCAGCGCGAGGCGGTGGAGGCGGTGCGGATCGGGATGCAGGAGGTCGATGAGCAGCTTGCGGCGCGGCGCCGGAAAGGGCAGGAGGTCAAGGAGCCGCAGGTGGCGCTGGTGGCGCTCGACCCGCAGACCGGCGAGGTGAAGGCGCTCGTGGGCGGGCGGAACTACGGCGTCAGCCAGCTCAACCGGGTGCTGGCGAAGCGGCAACCGGGCTCGGTTTTTAAGCCGTTCGTCTATGCGGCGGCACTGAACACCGCGGTGACCGAAGGGTTGCGGGCGATCACGCCGGCGACGACTTACCTCGATGAGCCGACGACGTTCTGGTACGACAGCAAACCGTACGAGCCGAACAACTATAAGAACGAATTTCATGGCGTTGTGACTCTGCGCCAGGCGATCGCCAAGTCGATGAATATCCCGACGGTGAAGATCGCCGAGGCGGTTGGCTACGACGCGGTGGTCGACCTGGTGCGGCAGGCCGGAATGAACGCCGACATCAAACCGACGCCGGCAGTGGCGCTGGGCGCCTACGACGTAACGCCGCTGGAGATCGCCGGGGCTTACACGATTTTCGCCAATGAGGGAGTCTTCGCGAAGCCGAACTGGATTGGGACGATCCGGGACCAGAACGGGCGGGCGATCTACGAGCGGAAGATCGAACACCGGGCGGTCCTCGATCCGCGGGTCGCCTACATGATGGTGAACCTGATGGAAGAGGTGATGCGGTCGGGAACCGGAGCAGGCGTGCGGGGGCGCGGCTTCCTGCTGCCGGCGGCGGGCAAGACCGGGACGTCGCGGGACGGATGGTTCGCCGGGTTCACCTCGAAGCTGATCTGCGTGGTGTACGTGGGCTTTGACGATGGGCAGGAACTGAAACTGGAGGGGGCGCGCTCGGCGTTGCCGGTCTGGACGGAATTCATGAAGCGGGCGCACAAATACCGGGAGTATCGGAACGCGCATCCGTTCGAGGCGCCGGACGGAATTTTGAGCGTGGAGATCGATCCGTCAAGCGGGCAGCTTGCGACAGCGTCCTGCCCGTTGGCCCGCACTGAGATGTTCATCGCGGGGACGCAGCCCATCGAATTCTGCCGTACGCATGGAGGAGGGCGCTCGGGAACGCAGTTTGCCGCCTGGGAGAGCATGCCGCCGCCGCCGGTCGACGGGGCCTCGCCGACCGCAGCGCCCCCGCCGCCGCCAGCGTCCATTCAAACCCGGAGACCGCCGCCTCCGCAATCGGCTGAAGCGTCCTCCACCCCGGCATCGAGCCAGGAACAATCCAAGAGGAGGGGATTTTTCGGACGCATTCGCGATATATTTAAGTAAAGAGAACTGGAGGCCGTCCGTGGTATCTCATATTCTGTCGACTGCCGCGATCAGCGGAGTGATGACGGCCGCCGCGGGCTTGCTTTCCGCACAGGGAGGCGCCCCAACGGCTGGACATGCCTACAACCAGGGTCCTGTTCTGACGGCCGAAAACCGTGAGACAGCGATTCCGAATATCCCTTCCCCGAACCCACCGAAGCCGGCGCTCACCGAGGAGATGCGCGGCGACATCTTCATGGCGCGAAAGATGTACCGCGAGGCGATCGAGACCTACCAGGAGGGACCTGCCGATTCGGCAGTCCTGATGAACAAGGTCGGCATCGCTTATCACCATCTGCTCGACTTCGCTTCGGCGAAGCGGTACTACGAGCGCGCAATCAAACTGAATGCCTCCTACGCGGAGGCGATCAACAATCTCGGGACGGTTTACTACGCGACCAAGAGCCATCGCCGCGCCGTCAAGCAATACAAGAAGGCGCTGAAGATCAGCCCGCACTCAGCCTCGATCTACAGCAATCTTGGAACGGCACACTTTGCGCGCCGGAAGTACAAGGATGCGGCCGAGGCGTATCAGAAGGCGCTGAGCCTGGATCCGGAGGTCTTTGAGCACCGGGGCGGGCAGGGCATCCTGCTGCAGGAGCGCAGCGTCGAGGAGCGCGCCAAATTCTACTTCTACCTGTCGAAAACTTATGCCCAGGCGGGCATGAGTGAGCGTGCCCTGCTTTACATGCGAAAGGCCCTCGAAGAGGGTTTCCGCGACCGCAAGAAATTTGTGGACGATCCCGAGTTCGCCGTGCTCCAGGAGATGCCGGAGTTCCAGCAGCTTCTGGAGATGGAGGTGCGTGTCCTCTGATCGCGCCGCGCCGCGGCTTGTCCTTCTTGCGGCCATCCTTGTAGCGGCGGGCTGTTCCGGAGCTGGTTCGAAGGCTCCGGAGCGGCTCGCGTTGCTTCCTTTCGACAACCAGACCGGCGAGAACGCCGCGGACTGGTTGAGCGTTGCCGTCCAGGGTGTGCTCGCCGACCAGCTCGCGGTGTCGCAGGCGCGGCACGTCTTCCCGGCGCCGGCAATTCGCGATGCCTACCTCGGCCGGGCGAGCGCGGTGCTTCACGGGTATGTCGCGAAGGATTCGCAGGGCCGGTTACGGCTGAAGGGGTATATCGAGGATCTGGTCACGCATCGGACGGTGCGTCATCTCGAAGTGCGGATGGAGGGGGACCGGGTGCTGGAGGCGGCGGGGGAGATCGCGAGACAGCTCGATCCGGGTGCGCAACCCTTCGGGACCTCGAACCTGGAGGCGCTGCGGCACTACGCCGAGGGACTGGCGGAGAGCGAACCGTCCAAGGCATCAGCAGCATTTGAGCGGAGCGTCGCCGCGGATCCGAACTTCGGGCCGGGGTACGTGGCCTGGGTACGGCAACTGGCGGCGATGGGAGATCGGGAGCGGGTCGGCCGGGTGCTGGGGGCGGCGCGGGATCTGGACCGGAGCCTGCGGCCGATCGACCGTGCGCAGCTAAATTACCTGGCGGTGAGCCTGCGGGGTGACGCGGCGGCGCGCATCCGGGCGATGAAGGAGCTGGCCACCCTGACTCCGAACGATTCGGACCTGATGCGCAATCTGGCGCTTGCGGTGTTGCGGATTCGGGATTACCAGGCCGCGGTGCACTGGTACGGGCGGGCGGCGGCGCTTGAACCTTCCGACCCGGCGGTCTGGAACCAGCTTGCTTACACGCAGGCCTACACAGGGGACCTGAAGGGCGCGGTAGGGAGCCTGGAGGTGTATCGGAAGCTCACGCCGGAGAGCCCCAACCCCGACGACTCGCTGGGAGACGTTCACTTCCATGCCGGGCAGTTCGCCGAGGCGGAGAAGCATTTCGTGGCGGCGCAGAGCCGGGATCCGCGGTTTCTGGGCGGGGGCTCGCTGCTGAAGGCGGCGCATGCGCGGCTGATGCGGGGCGATGTCGAGGGCGCTGACGAGCAATTCGGCGGCTACCTGGAGATCCGGAAGCAGTTGAACGATCCGTTGATCGAGTACCGGCGCGCGCAGTGGGAGTACCTGAGCGGGCGGCATAAGCAGGCCGCGGCGCGATTGGAGAGCTTTGCGCGGGGACAGAGGGCTGACTCTGCGGCCTTGGCGTATGCTCAGCTCGCCGTGTGGTTATTGCAGCAGGGCGGGGACAGGGAGGCGGTTCGGGAGTATGCGCGAAGGGCGGCCGAGTCGGCGCGGAGCCCGCAGTCGGCGAACCTGGCTGCGATCTGCCGGTTCCTTGCGGGGGCGGCCGGTACGGCGTCCGAGTTTGCGGTGCGGGCCGAGCGAGAGTTTCCGGATCCGGGCCAAAGCACGATGAAGCAATACGCGCTGGCGTATGCGCTTCTGCTGCACCAGCACTTCCGGGAGGCGTCGCTGGTGCTGCGGGAGATCCTGGAACAGACGACTCCGTTCACGGCAGGCCAGTTGAACGCGCTGCTGGCGTGGGCGCTGATCGAAAGCGACCAAGTGGCCGAAGCGCGGAGCTACCTGGAAACCTGGCCGATTCCGGAGGCCCAGGGGGAGCCGACGTTCTCCTCGCTGGTGCTGCCGCGCCTGTTCTATTTGCGGGGTGTGCTGCTGGAAAGCGAGGGCCGCGCCGAGGAATCCCGGCAGAGCTTCGCCCTTTTCCTGAAGCTGGCCGGGGAAAAGCCAACCATATTCGGGGACCGGGAGCGGGCGCGAGCGGCGCTGGCGCGCTGAGCCGGGCCAGGTACTCGGGATCGCTGCTACGCTGGAATTGGGTGGCCACTTCGGCCCGATCCGGATGCGGAGCCCCAGGGAGGAGTCAACCCGAGGCGTCAGCCCGCCGGGCGGCCTGCATGCCTTTGCGAATCGCGTGATCGCGGGCATCGGCATTGCGATCGGTCTGCTCCTGCCCGTTTCGATCCTGTGGTTGAGCGCGAGCGCCCTGCTCGTCCTGTTCGGCGGCCTATTGCTTGGCGTTTTGCTTCGCACCCTGGCGCTTTGGCTCGCGGGCGAGGGAAGGCGGATGCGGGTGGGGGCGGCGCTGACGATCGTCGTCGCGGTGCTCACGGCGGGCGGAATGGCCGCAGCCTGGGCGATGGCGCCTCAATTGTCGCGCCAGGTCGATGAGCTCTCCCGAACGCTTCCGAACGCCATCCAGAGCCTGCTCGGCCGGCTGGAGGGCTACGGCTGGGGACGGTATCTGATCGAAGCCTTCGAGCGGATGGACCTGGCGGCGCTCCCGGCGGCGGAGTTGTTCGACCGCGCCGGCCGGGTCTTCACCTCCTCGCTATGGGCCGCGGCAAAGTTCCTTTTCTTCCTCTTTGTCGGCCTGTACCTGGCGGCCGAGCCGGAGCGGTATCGCCGCGGACTGCTGTTCCTTCTTCCTGTCGGCCGCCGGGAGCGGGCCTCTGAGGTGCTGGGGGCCGTGGAGCATTCGCTTCGGTGGTGGCTGCTGGGCCAGGTGATCTCGATGGCGCTTCTCGGAGTGTCGACGACCCTGCTGCTGTGGCTGCTGGACATGCCGCTTGCCCTGATTCTGGGACTGTTTGTCGCCGTCATGACCTTTGTGCCCTACGCGGGCCCCTGGATCGCGGGTGCGCCCATCGTGGCGCTGGTGCTGGCAGAGGACCCAGGCAAGGCCGCGCTTCTGGTGGTGCTTTACACGGGCATCCAGGTGGCCGAGGGATACTTCATCACTCCGATGATCTTTCGTGCGGTGGTGGAACTCCCTCCGGCTTTGACGCTGGGTGTGCAACTGGTGATGGGGACACTGCTCGGCGCTCTCGGGTTCGTGCTGGCGACGCCGTTGCTGGTTGTGATCCTCGTGCTAATGCAGCATGTTTACGTGCGAGATTGGCTCGGAGACCCCTCAATTTTCCCCGCCCGCAGTGAGTGACGCCCCTCTGAAAAGAGTACGTTTACTTACGCTTTGAAAAATGTTAACGTGGCTATGCGCAAACCACAGCCGAGGTTTTCGGGAGGTCGGAGAACTTGTTTTTGTTCAGCCAGAGACGGGCGGGCCGTGTCTGCCACCGTCGAGCTGTTGTAATTCTTGTAGTTGCCGGACAGATCTCCTTGTACGCGCAGACGAGCCGGGGCACGGTGACGGGGGTGGTCATCGACGGCTCGGGTGCGGTGACGCCGGACGCTGAGATCGAACTGATACACCTACGCACGAATACAGTGCGGCGCACCGTAAGCAACGCGGTCGGCATCTACCGATTCGACGCCGTGGAGCTGGGGGCCTACGATCTGGCCGCTCGGAAGCCGGGTTTCAATAGCTCCATAATCCGGGACTTTCCGGTTCGGGCGAACCAGGTGACCTCCATCGATATTCAACTGGAGGTGGGAGAGACACAGACGACAGTGGAGGTGACGGCTTCGGTGGCGCCGGTGCTGCAGATGGAGTCACCTGTGCGGGGCGGGAACACCGAGACGCAGCAGATCCTCCACTTACCATACGCGAGCCGAAATCCTGTATCGCTGGCGCTGATCTTTCCTGGAGTTTCTACCAATCGTTACGGCTCAGGTGTGGGGACGTTTTCCTCGAATGGCGCCCGGCAGCGCGCGAATAACTTTCTACTGGACGGTACAGAGAATAACGATATTTCGATTACCGGACAAAGTTTTCAATTTATCAATCCGGAGGCGGTCGAGGAGGTCTCGATTCAGACGGCCAACCACGATTCCGAGTTCGGGCGGGCCGGTGGCGCTATCGTGAACGTGATCTCCAAGTCTGGTTCGAACAACCTGCACGGGTCGCTGCTGTATCTGCTCGACTCGACCTTCGATGACGCAATTACGGCGTCGCAGGCGCAGAACCCGGACGTGATTCGCCGGGGGCGGCCGCTGCCCGGGACGGACCAATGGTATTCAGCGACGCTGGGCGGTCCGGTGGTGCGGGATCGGACGTTCTTCTTCGGCTCGTTCCTGGAACGCCGGCAGAGTTCCCAGGCGCTTGCCTTCGCGGTGGTGCCCAGTGAGCAGGGGCGGACTGTCCTGAATTCTCTGTTTCCGCGAGGGGCGAGCGCGAACCTGGATCACTTTCTGGAACTCGCCGGAGGAGTGACGGCGACCTCGAACTTCTTCCCGGTCCGGATGGGACCCGTGCGTCCGGATGTGGAGTTCGGAAACTGGCTGAGTTCGTTTTCGCACACGGCGCGCAACCGGCAGGGCCTGGGGCGGCTCGACCATCATCTGAGCGAGCGCACGCGCTTATTCCTGCGGTATGGCATCGACGACCAATACCTGCCCTACGGCGGCGAGCGGACTTCGTTTCCCAGCCTGGTGACGAGCCAGTTGTCGCGGAATCAGAGCGCGCTCGTGTCCGGCTCGCATGTTTTCTCGCCGTCGCTGACCACGGAACTGCGGCTGGCATTCAACCGGTACGAGGTGGATCTGCCGCTGGACTCGGAGAACCCGCTGGGGCAGACCTCGCCGCTATATAACATCCAGGGCATCACGATCCCGAACGGCTTCTCGGTAGGGATTCGGAACATCTTCCCCCAGGGTCGGACGGCGAACAACACTGTTGTGCAGAGCACGACGACGAAGATCGTGGGCAGCCATGCGCTTCGGTTCGGCCTGGACCTGCTCGACCAGCGGTCGGCGCAGCTCGCACCGATTCCCTCGCGGGGCGTCTTCACCTACAACCAGAGCGGGGAGTACTCGGGGTTCGCCAACTTCGTTGAGGATTTCGCGGGGTCCAACGGGGCGGTAATGCGCACTTTCGGTGACGGCGTGTATTATCCGACGTTCTTGCGGCAAGCCTATTTCCTCCACGACCGATGGAGGGCGACGCGCAATCTGACGGTGAGCCTCGGGGTGCGGTACGAGTACTTCGGGGCGCCCTTCAACGCGGTAGAAACGGCGGCGTGGGCCGGGTTATTCAACGTGGATCCGGCGACCTTCGACGGGCCGTTCCGGCTTCCGAACAAAGTGCAAACGGACCGGAACAATTTTGCGCCCATGGTCGGACTGGCGTGGTCGCCTTCGGGGCAGGACGGAGTGTTCGGGCGGCTGTTCGGAAGCAAGCGGACCGTCTTCCGGGCCGGCTACAGCCTGGGCTACGACGTCTTTTTCAACAACATGGCTTCGAATTCACAGAACTCGACGCCGAACGCGCTGGCTACGCAATCGCCGCCATCGCAGATCCGGCCGGATGCGCCGCGCGGGCTGGCGAATCTGAGCGCTCTAATGCCTCGGACGCCGCGCGCGCCGACACCGCTCGACGCCCAAATTCTGGCGGCTGGCGACCTGGTGAACCCATATGTTCAGCGATGGTCGGCGGGCTTGCAGCGGGAGCTGCCGGGGCGCATCGTGCTCGACATCGGCTATGTCGGGACCAAGGGGACCAAGCTGTTTATCACGGAACAGTTGAACCCGGCGGTGCCGGAGAGCCTCGTGGTTCTGCCGCAGACCGCCGAAGCGATCCCGGCTTCGCGCCGGAACAACCGGATCGACGGGCTGCAAGGCTCGCGTACGATCCGGACCAACGGCGGAGACTCGAACTATCATGGCGCGCAGATCTTCCTGAACCGGCGATTCTCGGGCGGCTTTTCCGCGACCGCGGCTTACACCTTCTCGAAGATGATCGACAATATGAGCGATTCGTTTCAGATGGCCGCAATTAGCCAGACGACGTTCATGGCGCTGCCGGGCTACTTCGGAGGACTACAACTTGACCGCGGGCTGTCGGTTTTCGATCGGAAGCACCGGGCCGTGTTCAGCTACGTGTATGAGCTGCCGTTCTACCGGTCGCAGCGCGGCGCCGTCGGGCGCGTGCTGGGAGGGTGGCAGCTTGCCGGAGTGACGACTTTCGAGAGCGGCGTGCCCTTCAACATTATCAATGGGCAGGACGCCGACGGTATCGAGGGCTTCGACCGTCCCGACTATAATCCGCTGGGACGGAAGAACGTCCGGGCGATTCCGAGCGCGGCGAGCCCGACGGGCTACATCAATCCGGATGCGGGCAACACTCCGATCAATCCGATGGAGGCCGAGTTTATTGGTCTGCCTGCGAACACGGGGCGAACGCCCGGCCGCACCGGGAACCTGGGGCGGAACGTGCGGCGTACGCCGGGCATTTCGAACTTCGATGTCGCGGCGGTAAAACGAGTAACGGTCAATGAGCGGTGGAATTTGGAATTGCGCGGCGAATCCTATAACGTGTTCAACCATCCGCAATGGGGCACCCCGAGCGTGAGTCCGTTCGGGGCCGGGCAGTCGGGGGTCCAGTCGAACGTGATGAGCACGCCGGGCGGGCGGTTTTTGCGTCCGGATCTCGGCGACGGGGGCGGACGAGTGATTCGGTATCAGTTGAAAATCAGCTTCTGAGCATTCGTATCAGTGTGCGGGATTTGACCCAGCCCTGGAGGAGCGCTGTGGTCTTTTCCCGCTGCCGGTCCGATTACACCTACGCAGTTTCAAGCACTTCCGCGCTGGCGAGCGTGGTTTTCCGATTGCAGCCACTCACCAATGGAAGGAGCTGAATCGTGAAACCCTATGTGATGGCGTGGCTTGCGCTGGTGGCGGTGGTCGGAGTGTTGGCCCTGCTCCGTAAAATCGTGGCGATGCGGGAGGATCCGCTGCTTCATGCGGGCGCGTTTCGTCCGGACTTGGTCGAGCGGCAATATGTCGTCGGGCGCCGTTTGGATCTAATCGACAAGGCCGGTAAGTTTATGACGGCCGTAGCGGCGCTTTATGGCCTTTACCTCATAGCGGCGTATATCTGGATCGCGCTCGATCAGGTGCCCGGATGAGGCGGGCGCGGGCGCTTCCGGAGTGATACAAAGGAACTGATGTTCTCGCTCACGAAGGTACTGGTTCCGGTTGATTTTTCCGGGCGGACGCCCGGTGTGGCCCGCTATGTCCGGGCGCTTGCCCGCAGCTTCGAGTTGGAGTTGGACCTGCTGCACGTGGTTCCGCTGCCCGACAACGCGATCGAGACGCTGCAGGCTGGGATTCCGTCGATCAGAGACGTTTTCACCGAACGCGAGAAGAAGATGCGCGAGAAGCTGGAGACGGTGCTCCAAGGCGACCTGCCTGGAATCCCGGTCCGGCGGGAGGTACTGCAGGGTGAGCCGGCGCGGCGCATCTCCGAGTATGCGCATGACCGGCATACGGATCTGATCGTGATGCCGACGCATGGATACGGGCCGTTCCGCCGCTTCATGCTCGGGTCTGTGACGGCGAAGGTGCTGCATGACGTCGAGTGTCCCGTCTGGACTGGCGTTCACCTGGAGGAGGCGCCGCCTCCCGAGGAGATCGAGTTTCGAACGGTAATGGCCGCGGTGGACCTGGGGTGGGAGAGTGCGAAGGCGCTCGACTGGGCTGCCGGCTTTGCCGAGAGAACGGGTGCGCGGCTGCTGCTGATTCATGCGCTGCCGGATCTCGAAGGGCGATCGGGCGATTATTTCGATCCCGACTGGCGGCAGCGGATCGAGCGGGATGCGCTGGAGGAGATCGCCTCGCTGCAAAAGAGCGTGGGCACCAGTGCCGAGGTGATCGCGCGGAGCGGCGATGCGCCGAAGGTTGTCTGCGGACTGGCCGAGGAGCGGAAAGCGGACCTCCTGGTAATCGGACGCGGGTCGGTGGCGGGTGTGTTCGGGCGGCTCCGCGCGAACGCCTATGCGATCATCCGGCAGTCGCCGTGCCCGGTTGTGAGCGTCTGAGACGCGTACGCGGCGGGTACTCCGGGCCGGCCATACAATAGAGCCAGGGGTAGGTGCTTGTTGTCTGCGCCTCTGCGGCTTGGCTTCGCCGTCAAGGTACTCGGGCAGCCGGGGCTGAAGAGCAACGATTCGCGCCGCTGGCAGAACAAGCCTCACCTTCGAGTCTCCCTCGAATACCTGCGGGCGATCTTCGACTATCTGCGGAGCCGCCGGATCACGATGTATCGCATCTCCTCCGATCTGGCTCCCTATGTTACCCATCCCGACATGCCGCAGTTCCACGGACAGATCCGCGAGTGCGCGCGCGAGCTGGAGCAGATGGGCCGGCTTGCACGCCAGCTCGATCTGCGGCTCTCGTTTCATCCTTCGCAGTACGTCGTGCTGAACAGCCCGGACCGGACGCTGGTGGAGAAGAGCGCCAGGGATCTGGCGGCACAATCAGAGATGCTGGACCGGATGGGGCTCGGGCCTGAGGCAGTGGTGGTGATCCACACCGGGGCGGCCTATGGCGCTCGGTCGGAGGGGCGGCGGCTCTGGGTACGGAACTTCAAGCGGCTTCCCGCGCATGTCCGGCGGCGGCTGGTCCTGGAGAACGATGATCAGCGCTTCAGCGCCGCCGATGTGCTCGCGATCCACGAGGAGACCGGTGTGCGGCTCGTCTTCGACTTCCAGCACTTCTGGTGCTACAACCCGGAGCGGCTGGAGTTGGCCGCGACGCTGCGCCGGTTCCTTGCGAGCTGGTCCGATCGGGTCCGGCCGAAGGTGCACTACTCTTCACCGCGAACGGAGATGAGGGAGGTGAAGCGGAGGAACCGGCAGACGGGGAAGCAGGAAACGGTGCTACAGGCGCCGGTCTGGATCGGCCATGCGGATTTTGTCAACCCGTTCGAATTCATCCAGACCCTGCGACTCCTGGGGCCGCCCGCCTTCGACGTGATGCTTGAAGCCAAGGCGAAGGACCTGGCGCTGCTTCGCCTGCGGCGCGACTTGGCGACCTACGGAGAGGATCTTGCGCCGCATTTCGGAATCTCGCCGGAGCGCGAGGCAGGACAACCCTTGCCGCTGGAAGCGATTCCGGCCGGGGAGGCCCTCGTGGAGGCGTAACCGAAGGCCGTAGGGCGGGTCAAACAGGCGAGGAGTAAGAAATGAGCACCACCACTTCCCGGGACATATTGGAAGAACGGGCCCAGTCGTTTGAGGAGCGCACGCGGCGCGCAACGGGGATGAGCCTCTTCCATACACTTGCTCTTGCGTCCATCGGAGTCTCGATCGCGCTGTACCTCGCCGGAAAGAAGCAGGCGGCAATCTTCGTGGGCCTCTGGCCTCCGACGTTCGAGGCGATGCGGAGGACACGGTAACGAGGACGGTTCCGCCCTGGGTCCTTGCTGGCAGGCGGAGCGGGGAATAGTGCAGCGCGCGCCCCTTCCGAAGTATCCCCACCGCCTGCCGGTCCGGCCGGGATCAGGAGGCCTGCCATGGCGATCGAGACGGCGAGGCATTTTCTGCGGGCGCTGGAGCGGTTGGAATCCGAGCGGCGGCTGGATGAGATCGTCTCCCTGTTCACGGATGACTGCGAAGTGGGGAATTCATTGGCGCCAGGTAAGTTCCACGGCCGGGAGGGGGCGCGCGAGTTCTGGAGAAAGTACCGCGACACGTTCGCCCACATCCGCTCGACGTTCCGGAACCGAATCGTGACGGAGAACCGGGCGGCGCTGGAGTGGATCACGGAAGCTTCCACGAGCGGCGGCGACACCATCTACTACGAGGGTGTCAGCATCCTTGAGACTAATGAAGACGGCATCACGAGATTCTGCGCCTACTTCGATCCCACCCACCTTCGCGAGTACTTCCGGCACGGCCGGAAAGAGCGCGCGCGGCAGGAACCTGTGTTGGTGGGACCGACGGCTTGATTCCCGAGGCTCCAGCTCGTTCCGCCACCGCCCGGCGCTGCCGGGCCGCTCGCGACTCGAAGGATAATAGAAGTATCGAGGGTTCCCTCCTCCTCGATTCGCCGAAATGAGTTTCGAATATTTCGGAAATGAGCGTCGCGATTATCGAGAGCTGTACGTCAACCTCATCGAAAACCTCGAGGATTACGCGGTCTTCCTGGTCGATGCCTCCGGCCGTATCGCTTCCTGGAACACAGGGGTGGAGCGCTGCCTGGGTTACAAGGAATCCGAGTTTATCGGGCAGCCTGTCGATATTGTGTTCGTCGAGGAGGATGTCGCGGCCGGTGTACCCGCGCGAGAGATGGAGCGTGCGGCAGCGCAACGAAAGGCGCCGGATAGTCGCTGGCATCGGCGCAAGGACGGCAGCCGGCTGTATGTCGAGGGAATTATGATGTCGCTTCGCAGCCCCGAGGGAGAGCTGCTAGGCTACACGAAGATCATGCGCGACGCCACTGCGGAGCGAGTGGCCGAGCAGGAGCGTGAGCAGCTCCTCGATCGCCTTCGGCAGTCCAACGAAGATCTCGCCCACTTCGCCCACATGGTGGCGCACGATTTGCAGGAACCGCTGCGCACTGTTGGCATTTATGCGCAGCTACTGAAAAAGAATTACGAAGGACGGCTGGGTCCCGATGCGGATGAATTCGTCAACTACATCGTCAACGGCGCGCTACAGATGTCCGCGCTGCTTCGCGATCTGCTGGCCTACTCCGAAATCGACCGTGCGGCGGACCTTCCGACCGAGCCTGCGGATGCGAATGCCGTGCTCGACCAGGCCGAGGAAAACCTTCAAGCATCGATCTTGGAGAGCGGGGCGGCGATCAAACGCGAGCCGATTCCTCCGCTGAAGGTGAAAGACACCCACCTGCTGCAACTATTCCAGAACCTCTTGAGCAACTCGATCAAGTACCGGCGGGAGGAGCCGCCGAGCATCCGTATCAGTTCGGTCGCTCAGGGCGCGCGCCAGTTGATTTCCGTCCAGGACAACGGCATCGGGATTGATCCGAAGTACGCCGAGAAGATCTTCGCACCGTTCCAGCGGCTGCACACGAAGGAGGCGGGCGGCACCGGAGTCGGTCTGGCGATCTGCCGGCGGATTGTGGAACGTTACGGCGGGCGCATCTGGGTGGAGTCGACGCCGGGCAAAGGGTCCACCTTTTATTTCACGCTGCCCGCCTGATTTCCAAACCCCGAGTCAGTAACGCGAAGCGGTAAGCTGTACGTCCGCGCGCTCCCATGCTTTATCGAAACGCGCTTTGACGGCTGCGGCCTCGCGCGTCTTGTTCTGGCGGATGAGGGACTGGTGGAGGCCGAACAGCGCCCATCCGTTCTCCGGGTTGCGCTTGAGGTCCTCGCGATAGACCCGCTCGGCCTGCGCCGGGCGGCCGGCATCCAGCAGGATGGCGCCAAGCGAGTGGCGGACGGGGAAGTACCAGTCGGGCGGCTCGTTATAGTTCAGCTCGTCCTCCTTGCGCGCGCCGGATTCGAGGTGGCGCACGGCGAGGTTGTAATCGCCGGCCGCGGCGGCGATTTCGCCGGCCAGGACGTCATCGGCGATCGAGAGCACGTGCTCGGCCGAATTGGTGTCCCAGAAGGTCACGGGTTTGAGGTCCGGGTCGGCAAGGATCGCCTTGAGGCTGGTGTGCTCGCGGCGCGCGCTGTCGAGTTCGCCCTTGCGAATGAATGCGAAGCCGCGCGCGTAGTGATATACGCCGCGAGGATAGATAAGTTCGCGGGCGGGCTCGGGCTCCTGCAGGATTGCGTCCCATTGTCCGAAGCGCACGAGCAGGTAGCGCGGCATAATCCAGTACTGCTGGAGTGTCCCGTAGCCATCCTGACGCATCATCTGATGGTCGATGTGGGCAGCCATGTGGCGCGAGGCGTTGATCGAGGTTTCGCGGCGCCCTTCCTGGGCGGACGAGATGGCGAGGAAATGGCGATTGTGCGGCATGTAGGCCGCCGGGTAAAGTCCCTGGGCATGGCACTGCGCGACGTAGTCATTGTCGGCCTCGATCGCCATCTGGTTGGCGCGGGAGGCATCGTGATAGCGGCCGACGCGCATGTAGATATGGGAGGGCATGTGGACGAGATGGCCTGCGCCAGGGACCAGCGTGAGGAGGCGGTCGGCAGCGGGCACGCCGAGTTCGGGCTTCTGCGCCTCGACAGCATGGATGTAGTAGTGGTTGGCTCCGGGATGCCCGGGGCTACGCTTAAGCACGGTTTCGAGCGCAGCGAGGATCTCGACGGTTTCGGCCTTAGGTTTGCCGTCCTTCTCCCAGTAGTTCCAGGGCGTGGTGTCCATGAGAGCCTCGGCGAACAGGGTCGCGGCCTCGTCGTCGTCCGGGTACTGCTTGTAGATCTCACGCATGGCGTTGGCGTAGGCGAGATTCAGGGGTGCGCGGTCGTCTGGAACCTCCGGCGTATAACGAACGGCGAGGGCGGAAATCAGCGCCTGCTCCTTTGCACTGGCGCCGGGTGCGAGTTCCTTCGCTTTCTGTACGGCCCTCCAGGCTTCGGGCACGTTGGAGGCCTCCATCGGCGCGTTGATGTTGGGGCCGAGGACGAGGGCTTCGCCCCAGTAGGCCATGGCGCAGGCGGGGTCTAAGCGGGCAGCCTGCTGGAAGGATCTCGCGGCTTCGGCGTGGTTGAAACCATATGCGAGGACGAGTCCCTGGTTGAAGTAGCGCTGTGCTTCCGGCGATTTCGTCGTGATGGTGAACTGGTAGTCTCCCAGGCCCGCGAGTAGCGGCGCGATCCTGGTACTCTCCTCTTTCCTGCCGCAGCCGGCGAGCGCGAGCCCGATCAGGGCGATTCCGGCGGGGCGAATCAACGAACGTGAAACGGATTGCATATCGGTCCGATTTTCCTCTTTCCTCAGGATGAACATGTATGCGCAAAAGTCAACCCGGACACGACACGCCAACACGCGGCGGATAAACTGAAGCCATATGCGATTCGAGACAAGAGCAATCCATGCGGGACGGCGCATCGATCCGGCGACGGGCGCTGTGGCCATGCCGATCCATCTCTCGACGACCTTCGAGCGCGGCGCCGACGGAAAGTACCGGCGTGGGTACTCCTATTCGCGGGAGGGGAACCCGAATCGCCAGGCTCTCGAAGCGTGCCTGACGGAGCTCGAAGGAGGCAAGGAGTCGCTGGTATTCGCCTCCGGCCTGGCGGTGTGCGCCGCCGTGATCCAGGGGCTTGAGCCTGGGGACCACATCCTGGTCTCCGACGATGTCTACTACGCGCTGCGCAAGCTGCTGGCGGAGGTCTTCGGAAAGTGGCAGCTCAGCGTCTGCTACGTCGATATGATGGATCTCGACGCGGTCCGGGCGGCGGTGCGCCCGGAGACACGGCTGATCTGGATTGAGTCTCCTTCGAATCCTCTGCTGCGGGTGACGGACCTGGCCGCAATCGCCGGGATCGCCCGCAAGGCGAACGCGATCAGTATCTGTGACGGTACGTTCGCGCCGCCGGTGCTGCAGCAGGCGCTCGAATTCGGCATCGATATGGTGATGCACTCGACGACGAAGTATATCGGCGGGCACAGCGATGTTGTCGGAGGCTCACTGACAACACGCTATGACAACTACCTCTTCGAGCGCGTGCGCAAGGCGCAGCAGTATGGGGGCGGAGTGCCGTCTCCGTTCGAGTGTTGGCTGACGCTGCGAGGCGTCGAAACGCTCGCCTATCGCGTGCGGGCGCAGTCCGAACATGCGCTCAAGGTGGCTGCGTTCCTTCAAACACATCCGGCCGTGGAGCGTGTCCACTATCCCGGACTGCCGGCTCACCCCACGCACGAGATGGCGCTCCGGCAGATGCGCGGCGGATTCGGCGGGATGGTGTCGTTTCAAGTTCGCGGATGTGCGGATACTGCCATGGGCGTGGCGGCTCGGGTGAAACTGTTCACGCGGGCCACCAGCCTCGGCGGAACGCATAGCCTGGTCGAGCATCGGGCGTCGGTGGAGGGCCCAGGAACGCGTACGCCGCAGAACCTGCTGCGGATGTCGATCGGGCTCGAACATCCCGACGACCTGATTGCGGACCTCAAACAGGCCCTGGCCGGCGTGGCATGACACGGAGAGGCGCGCGACTTATGATAGGACTGACAGGAACTGCTGATGGGAGTTACTCGTGCTCTTAACGGCATTCGGTGTACCGTGTGCGGCTCAGGCGCAGCGGGCTCTCAGGCCGGAGATCATCTCCCCGGGCTTCAATCGCGACGTAGTTGAGGTAAGCCCAAAAACCCACACCGTAATCGATCGGATCGGCGAAACCCGCGTTCTGCGCGCCCAACTGGCGCCGGGCAGGTGATCCCAGTGCACGAGGGCCGGGCCGGCCTGATGGTGTGCATCACGGATATTGTCATCTCCGGATCGAGACTCCGCATGGGCATGTAACGGAGATTCGGGCGAAGGCCGGCGAGACGCACAGGATCGATGAAGATACGTATTCGCAGAAGAATATCGGCTCCGGACGATTGGTCTTCGTCCTTGTGGAGTTCCTGCGGATTCGGAATCCGCAGGGATAGTTGCTTGTAGCTGACGAGCGCGGCTCGGTAGATTGAACCCGTTACCGAGCCGCGAACGTCAGGGAGCCGCGCCACAGTCTGATCGCGGGTTTTCGACAAATAGAGTGTGATTTTCCAGTTGGAATCGAGTATTCTGTATTGAACCGGAGGCAGAAGAATGAAACCACTGGCAGCCCTGTATGTCACCTTGGCGCTTGGCGCCGTTCCGCTCCTGTGGGGTCAGCAGAACCGGCCCCGGATTGCCGTCGGCGGGCTGGTCGCCGAATCGAACTCACTGTATCCACGCGCCGTGCCGATGCGCGAATCGACAGCGGCTTCCCGGCAGGAGTGGATCGAGGCGGTCTCGAAAGCGAACACCGTCGCTAGCGGGGTGGTGGAAGCCGCCGGCCGCCTTGGACTGGAGATCTATCCGATTGTACAGGCGCGGGCCAGTTTTCTCGGGCGGGTCGAGAAGAGTTCTTTCGACGAGAAACTCAATAAGCTGGTTGCGCAGTTGAAAGAGGCGAACCCTCCGTATGACGGCGTGATTCTGATCCAGCACGGGGCGATGGTGGTGGAGGGTTACGCCCACGGGGATGCCGAGGTGGTGCGGCGCGTCCGGGAAACAATGGGAAAGTCGTTCCCCATTGTCGTTACGCACGACTTTCATGCCAACGTGTCTCAGGAAATCGTCGATGCCTCCGACGTACTGATCACATACAAAGAGAATCCGCATCTCGACACGAAAGAGCGCGGCATCCAGGCGGCCACGATTATCGACGGGATGGTGCGCGGGAAGATCCGGCCGGTCCAGGTTCTGGCAAAGCCACCGATGATCATAAACCTGGTCTATCAGAACACCTTCGCCGAGCCTTATAAGCCGCTGGTGGACGAGAGCCGGCGTCTGGAAAAGACCAACCGGAAGATACTGGCCGTGAGCGTCCCCGGAGGTTATCAGTGGGCCGATGTTCCGGCGATGGGTCCGAGCGTTATCGTGGTGACCGACGGTGACCGCGCACTGGCCGAGCGGGAGGCCAGGCGGCTGAGCGATCGGCTGTGGGCCATGCGGGACCGCCTGGTTTTCCGGGTGCCGGATGCGGCGACGGCGGTTAAGGAGGCAATGGCGGGTCCGAAGTATCCGGTGGTGCTGATGGACACAGGCGACAACATCGGCGGCGGCTCGGCCGGCGACGGGACGACGCTTCTCGCCGAACTGCTCCGGCAGAGGGCACAGGGATGGGTGGTGGTGATCTCAGATCCGGAGGCGAATGAGGCTGCGTTCCGGGCGGGTGTGGGCGGCGCTTTCGACCAGATGGTCGGCGGAAAGACGGACCGGATGCACGGCGACCCGGTGCGCGTGGTGGGGCGTGTGAAATCGCTGCACGACGGGAAGTATGTGGAGACGGAGATCCGCCACGGAGGTGGCCGGTATTCGGACATGGGATTGACCTCCGTGATCGAGGTGGAGGGGAGCACGCGGGATCTGCTGAATCTCCTGCTGCTGACGAACCGGCCTACGAGTCCGAACAGCCTGCACCAGTTGATCAGCAACGGCGTATATCCCGAGCGGCAGCGGATTCTGGTTGCAAAGGGCACGACGGCGCCCCGCGCCGCCTACGAGCCGGTCGCAGCGCGGATCATCGAAGTGAACACTCCCGGCGCCACGGATGTGAATCCTGCGCGATTCGAGTATAAGAACGTGCGAAGGCCGCTATTCGGGCTGCCGGATTAGCGTCGAAGGCGAAGCTGGCGGCGAAGGCTGATCCCAGGCTGCGTGTGTCCGGGGACGGCCTGTGAGCAGCTGGGACCGAATCGTGGGGGCGTAGGGGAAGTCCACGGTGGCGGTGGGAAAGTAGGGCGAACCGTAGAGCAGGCGTATACTGGACCGATGGCGCTTGTGCTTGCGATGGCGGCGGCATCGCTGCTGCCAGCCCTGACCCTGGCGGCGGACTGGCCGCAGTGGCGAGGTCCTTCAAGCAGCGGGATTTCGCCGGAGTCCAGCCTGCCGGTGCGATGGAGCGCCGTTGAGAATATCGCTTGGAAGGTTGGGTTGGCTGGGGCCGGGGCGTCTTCGCCGATCGTGTGGGGCGACCTCGTGCTCGTTACGTCGCAGATCGGGCGGGCGCCGGTGGCTCCTGGCTCCCATCCGCGGTTGGCGCGGGATGACTCTTCGCTGGCGGGACGCGAACACGGGATCGGCGGCGTCGGTGACGAAATTCTGCTGGTGGTCGAGGCCTTCCGGCGCTCCGACGGGCGGCGGCTCTGGGAGTTTCGCCTCAAGGCCGAAGGGCCCTATCCCGAACTGCACGAAAAACATAACCTTGCGACCCCCACACCGGTGACCGACGGAGAGCGTGTTTACGCCTGGTTCGGCAACGGGCAGATCGTGGCGCTCGATATGCAAGGCGGGGAGATCTGGTCGCGCCACCTCGGCCGGGAGGTCTCGCCGTTTCAGAATCCCTGGGGACATGGCAGTTCGCCGGTCTTGTATGAGGACCTCCTGATCCTGCTCTGCGACCACCGGCCGGCGTCGTACCTGCTGGCGCTCGATAAGCGGACGGGAAAGCAGCGCTGGAAGGCCGATCGCGGCCAGGGCCGGATATCGCATAGCACGCCGCTGGTGATAAAGGGACCGGAAGGAGAGGAACTGCTGGTCAATTCGAGCGAGCGCATCGATGCCTACAATCCCGCGACTGGCGAGTCGCTCTGGTATGCGGGCGGCCGGCGGCAGACGCCGATCCCGACAGCCGTCTTTCGGAATGGGGTCATCTATCTCAGTCGGGGCTACCGAAATAGCGACTTCCTCGCGCTTCGGCCAGGCGGGCGCGGCGACGTGACGGCCACGCACATTCTCTGGCGCGCTCCGGGCGGGGCGTCCTATGTGCCGTCGCTGCTGGAATATGACGGCCTGATTTACGTCACCAACGAAATCGGAATCGTTACGTGCGCCGACGCCGAAACAGGCCGGCGGCTGTGGCAGCACCGGCTGGGTGGCGTCTTCTTTGCGTCGCCAACGGCAGGCGACGGCAAGGTCTACATGGTCAGCGAAACGGGCGAGACATTCGTGCTGCGCGCAGGCCGCAAGCCGGAGGTGCTGGCGACGAACGACCTCGGCGAGCGGTTCCTGGCCTCGCCCGCGATCGCCGGCGGGCGCATCTTTCTTCGAAGCGACGGAATGCTCTTTGCCGTAGGACGCTAGTCTCCCGTCTCAAGTAATTCTTTACAACGCCGGACCTTGTCAAGGATGACGTCGGCGGAAGTTTTCCAGAC
>JBKBWD010000033.1:0-55260 GCA_046289265.1 Bryobacteraceae bacterium
GGTTGGACGATCTCCGGGATTACGACGATGCGGTCTGGGGATCCGGACTTCATCAACCTTTCAGTTCGAGGACTCGGCGGCGCCGACGTGAACCGCCGCTTCACGGGCTCGGAGACCTACGGTCCCAGAATCGCGATCGTGGGCGATCCGCGCAAGTCGAACAGGGAGATCGACAGTTGGATCGATCCTTCCGTGTTCCGGCTTCCGCAGATCGGGGGCAGCATGGGGCTTGAATCGGGTACGCGCCCGATCCGCAAGCCGGGCATCCACAACTGGGACGTCTCGATCTTCAAGGAGATCCCCTTCGGCGAACGACGCTACCTGCAACTTCGGCTGGAGATGTTTAACGCACCGAACAAGACACAGTTCAGCGACTTCAACCGCACGGCCCAGTTCGACCTCAACGGGAACCTGACCAACCTCCCGGCCTCGCGCGGCGGCGGCGGAGGCCGCTACGGCTTCGGCGCCATCACGGCCGCCCGCGATCCGAGGCTGATTCAGCTCGCTGCGAAGTTCTACTTCTAGTCGAACGGCGATAAACTCGTTGTGTGTTGTTGCTGTTCCTTTTCACAGCCGTTCTGGCCGCTCAACAGCAGGACCTGCTGGCGAGCGGCCAGAAGGCCTTTCTCTCCGGCGATCTCGCAAGCGCCGAAACGATCTACCGCGAATACCTGAAGCAACACCCTGACTCCGCTGAAGGACTCAGCAATCTGGCGGCCGTGCTCGCGCGCCGCGAACAGTTCTCCGAAGCTGTCTCCCTCTACGAGAAGGCGCTCAAAGCCGATCCCGGCCTCACGCCGGTTCACTTCAACCTCGCGGTCGCCCTCATTCGCGCCGGCGAGCCCGGACGCGCCGCACCGCACCTGAAGACTTTTCTCAAATCACATCCCAGGGAACTCCGTGCGCGCGAGCTGCTTGGCCTCTGCCTGATCGAGAGCGGGGAACTCGAAGAGGCCCTGGCGGAGCTGGAGGCCGTTCGCGCGAGTAAGCCGAACGAGCCCGGGATTCTCTTCTCTCTTGCCTATGCCTACGCGCGGTTGGGCCGCGATGCATCCAGCCGCGAACTGCTCGCCCGCCTCGAAGCCTTTCCCGCCCAGAGCCGCCTGATCGAGGGGCTCGTGGACTATCGCCAGGGCCGCTACGACGTAGCTCGAAAGCACTTCGAAGAGGCGCTCCGCCATGACGCAAACCTCGCGCCCGCGCACGCCGCGCTGGGCCGCCTGAACCTGCTCGAAAACCAGGACGCCGTTGCCATCCAACACCTGGAAGCGGCGCTCAAGCTCTCGCCCCATGACGCCGAATCCACCTACCAGCTCGGCGTCCTCTATGACCGCACCGGCCGCACCGAAGAAGGCAAGCACCTGCTCCGCCGAGCCATCGTCCTGCGCGCTTCCTACGCCGACCCCTATTACCAGTTGGCACGAATCGCATTCCGCGAGAAGCAGTACCAGGAGGCCTCGAAGCTGCTGGACACCGCTGTCCGGATTCTCCCCGATCAGGAGTCAATCCGCTTTCTCCGCGCCAGGACCTACCAGGCCCTAGGCAGGCAGGCCGAGGCAAAGGCCGAATTCGACGAGGTTCGCCGCCTCAAGCAACTGGCCGAGCAGCGCCGGCCTAAAACCGTGCCCGCCGAAATTCCGCTTGAGCCTTGAGCCGCCCTCGGCGAGCGTTGATACCGTATGCATCGATGATGCATATTGATGCATATGAGAACCACCCTGATCCTCGATGACGAACTGGTCGAACGGGCACGGGAACTGACGGGCATACAGGAGAAAACGTCGCTGGTGCGAGCAGGGCTCGAGGCGTTGATCGCGCGCGAGGCCGCCCGGCGGCTTGCCGCCGTGAGCGGGACTCAGCCTAAGCTCCGTGACGTCCCGCGCCGGCGCTCCGTATGATCGTCCTCGTCGATACCTCCGTCTGGATCGAACACCTCCGATGCGGCGTGCGGGACCTTTCCGCTCTCCTGCTGGAGCAAGCCGTCCTGACGCACCCGTTTGTGACGGGTGAGCTGGCGTGCGGCAACCTGAGGGATCGGACCAGAATCCTTGACTACCTGACGAAGCTGGCGCCTGCCGCAACCGCCTCCCACGACGAAGTCCTGTGGATGATCCAGGAGCGACGGCTGTGGGAACTTGGGATCGGCTGGATCGACGCCCATCTGCTTGCCTCAGCCGTGCTGTCGCGATGCGCCCTATGGACGCTCGACCGGCGGCTCCGCCTCGCAGCCGCCCGTGTGGGAGCCAGACTGTACTGAAGCTGCCTCCTCCGCATGACAACCGCCCCTGCTTCCCGCTATACTCATCAGGGTTGCTTCGGCAACGAATCCAGACTCTTTGACAAGTTTCATCCAAAGCGAGGGATGCACGGGAAGGCGGTGTAAGTCCGCCACTGCCCCGCAACTGTAAGCGGTATGGAGTAAGGCCGCGCGGTCACTGTCCACAGACGGGAAGATCGCGCACGCAAGGCCGGCCGTAAGTCAGGAGACCGATCCTTCGCTCCAAGTGAAGCACGTTCCGCGGGAGAACGTCTCATGCGACAACTCTATTTCTGCTCTCTGTGGCTGACCGCCGCTTCTGTTCTTGCTCCGTCTCTTTCTGGCCAGGGCCCCGGTGTGCGCGGCCTCGTGCGCGATCCCGAAGGACGCCCCGTCGAGGGCGCCCGCGTGACCTGCGGCCCCAAGAGCGCTCTCACTGACGGGGAAGGCCGCTTCGCCTTTTCCGAAACCGCGCGGTGCGCCGTCACCGTCGCGCTCCCCGGCTTCGATCCGACCACGGCCTTGGCAACCGAAGCCTCGGACCTTACCATCGACCTCGCCCTCGCGGCCCTGAGCGAGCGCGTGCTCGTCTCGGCTGCCCGTTCCGAGACGACAATGGAAGAGGCCGGCGTCGCCGCCACCATCGTGACCCGGCGTGACATCGAGCAGCGCGAATTTCCCATGGTTCCCGACCTGCTCCGCGAAGTGCCGGGCCTCCACGTCACGCGCTTCGGCCGGCAGGGCGCGCTCACCCAGGTCTTCGCGCGCGGCTCCCAACGCACCGGCACCCTCGTCATGATCGACGGCATCCCCATCAATGACCCCGGCGGCGACCTCAATTTCGCGCACCTCGCCACCGGCGACATCGAGCGCATGGAAGTGATCCGCGGTCCCGAAAGCGCCCTGTTCGGCGCCGAAGCCTCGGCCGCCGTCATCCAGCTCTTCACGCGCCGCGGCAACCCCGAACGCCGCCTCCCCGGCGGTTCGCTCTCCTACGAACGCGGGACCTTCCAATCCGACCGCTGGATCGCCAACCTCGCCGGTGGCCTCGGCGACCGCATCGACTACTCGCTTACTGCCCAGCAACTGCACACCGTCGGCCAGTACCAGAACGACTTCTACCGCAACACCACCGGCACCGCGAGCCTCGGCTTCCGCCTCTCGCAGGCCACGCAGCTTCGAGCCATCTACCGCGGCTTCGATTCGCACGCCGGCTCTCCCAACCGTGTCGCCTACGGCATCTTCGATTTCGACGCCAACCGCCAGAACCGCGACTCCGTCGCCGCGCTCCGCATCGACGACGTCCGCGGCCGCAACTACGCCCAGCGCATCCTGTTCGGCCATCACCGCCTGCGCGACCGCTTCAATGACGAGCGGATCGACGGCCCCTATCCCATCGCGGCCATCCTGCGCGATGTAAACACGCCCGTGCGGCGCACCTACCTCATCCAACTGCTCGACCCGCGCAACCTGCCGCATCCATCCGACCTGCCGCCGGGTACGCGCCTCCGGACCACGAGTGTGACCCTCCGGCCCGACTCCGGCCTCAGCACGACGCACCGCACCAATTTCGACTACCAAGGCACCCTCGCTCACCGCGACGGCGCCGCCATCTTCGGATACGAGTTCGAAAGCCAGGGCGGAACCATCTCGCGCCAGGACGTCACGCGCGAAAACCACGGCGTCTTTGTTCACAAGCAGCACTCGATCGCCAACCGCATCTCGCTCGCCGGCGGCATCCGCTTCGAACGGAACAGCGTCTTCGGCCGCCGCTTCACGCCGCGCGTCTCCGGCAGTGTGCGCCTGTTTGGCGAGCACCGGATCCTCTCCTCGACGTTCCTGCGCCTGAGCGCCGGGCGCGGCATCACCGAGCCCAGCCTCCTCCAGGTCTTCGCCCGCGAGAGCACCTACGTCGGCAACCCGAATCTGCGTCTGGAGCGCACCGCCAGCTACGAGGCCGGTATCGTGCAGGAGTGGTTCCGCCGCAGGCTCCGCACCGAGGTTGCGGCCTTCCGCAACTCCTTCCGCGACCTGATCGTCTTCGCAACCGGCAGTCCCATCGGAACCTGGGAGAACGTCGACGCAAGCTGGGCTCGCGGCTTCGAGTTCTCCGCGCAAGGCAAGTTCCTCAAGTACGTGACGGCCTCGGGCAGCTACACGCTCCTTCGGACGCGCATCACCAACTCGCGCTCGCCCAACTCCCTCACCACCGGTATCGGGCAGGAGCTGATGCGGCGCCCGCGCAACTCCGGGTCTCTCGCGCTCTCGATCGCGCCGCGCCGCTGGTTCTTTCAGGGCGGCGCGGTCTTCATAGGCGAACGCCAGGACTCCGACGTATTCGGCGTCACGCGCAATCCCGGCTACCACAACGCCTTTGCGGGCGGTTCCTACCGTCTGAACAACCTCGTCTCGCCCTTTTTCCGCGTCGACAATCTCACGAACACGCGCTTTGAAGAGGTGCTCGGCTACGCGAACCTCGCGCGCACGGTGCGCGGCGGACTGCGTCTCGCCTGGTAGGAGAACAATGGCGGCGAAGTCGATACTGATCGGGGGAACGGCCTCTCACGTAGGCAAGAGTTGGACCGCCACCGCGATCTGCCGTTGGCTTCGCCGCCGCGGTATCAGTGTCGCGCCATTCAAGGCGCAGAACATGTCGCTCAACTCCTACCCCTGCCGTACCGGAGGCGAAATCGGGCGGGCGCAGGTCGCACAAGCCGAAGCCTGCGGTCTCGAACCCGTCAGCGACATGAACCCGATCCTGCTCAAACCCAACTCCTCGATGGGCAGCCAGGTCGTCGTCGACGGCAAGGTCTGGCGGAATCTGAGCGCGCGCGAATACTACCAACACCACGACTTCCTGCTCGAGCGCGTGCTCGCAGCCTTCCGACGCCTCGCCTCCGAGTACGAGTTCATCGTGATTGAAGGCGCCGGCAGCATCGCCGAAATGAACCTCCGCGCAACGGATCTGGTCAACCTCGGGCTGGCCCGCAGAATCGGCGCACCCGTGCTTCTGGTCGCCGACATTGACCGCGGCGGCGTCTTCGCCTCAATCGTCGGAACGCTCGCGCTGCTCGATCCCGACGAAGCCGCGCTCGTCCGCTCCTTCGCCGTGAACCGCTTCCGGGGCGATCCGAGCCTCTTCGCCGACGGCGTGCGCTTCCTCGAACAACGCACCGCACGACCCTGCCTCGGCGTCTTCCCGTGGATCGACGCGCCGCTCGATGACGAAGACAGCGTCTCACTCGAAGGGCGCAACGGAAGCTCCAGCGCCGTCGCCATCTTGCGCTTCCCGCGCATCTCCAACTTCACCGACTTCCGCCTCCTGCCCGACGCGCGCTGGATCGATGTGCCGCTCGACCAACAGTTCGACTGCGTCATCCTGCCCGGAAGCAAAAACACGATCGCGGATCTCGAATGGCTCCGATCCCGCGGCCTCGACGTCTGGATCGATGGTCAGCGCCGCAGCGGAGCCCGCATCGTCGGAATCTGCGGAGGCTATCAGATGCTCGGCGAGCGCATCGACGACCCCGACGGCGTCGAGTCCGGCCGCGGCTCCGCCCAAGGCCTCGGGCTGTTGCCCGTCCGCACCGTGCTGGCGCGCGAAAAGACAACGCGCGTTGTCGAAGCAGCCACGCCGGCAGGCCACCGGTTCCAAGCCTACGAGATCCACATGGGCATCACCGAACGGCCCGCAGGCTGCCCGCCCTTCGCACTTCTGCCGGACGGCAAGGAAGGCGTGCGCCTCAACGGCTGCATTGGAACCTATCTGCACGGCGCCCTCGAAGATGCAGCCGTGGTCGAGGAGATGCTCGGACTTCGCGTCGCCGCGCCTGCGTCCAAGTGCGAGACCTACGACCGCCTCGCCGACTGGTTCGAAGCACACGCCGACATCCGGCGCTTCGAGGAGCTTTACCTGTGACCGCCGTGCCCTGGGATGTCGTAGCGGGCTTTTGCCTGGATCTGGCGGTTGGCGATCCGCGCTGCATTCCGCATCCGGTGCGCGGCTTCGGCTGGCTGGCCGTGCGCTTCGAGCGCCTCTGGCGCCGCACCGGCCTCCCGCTCCGAGCGGCCGGGGTGCTCTTCCTCCTAGCCTGCCTCGGTTCTGCGCTCCTGATCGTCTGGCTCACGCTCCCCTGGGCCAATATCTACTGGATCTGGGCGCTGCTGGCCGTCCGCGATCTCGATGTCCAATCCGTACGCGTGGTCCGTGCGCTCGAACGCAGCGGCCTTCCGGCGGCCCGCGCGCAACTCGCCATGATCGTCGGGCGCGACACTCAGGACCTCGACGAACCCGAAATCCTCCGCGCCGCCATCGAAACCGTCTCCGAGAATCTGAGCGACGGCGTGGTCGCGCCTCTCTTCTACTTGGCGATTGCGGGCCCGCTCGGCATGGCGGCCTACAAGGCGATCAACACGCTCGACAGCATGGTCGGCTATCGTAACGAACGCTACAAGGAGTTCGGCTGGGCCTCGGCCCGCATGGACGACGTCGCCAACTTCCTCCCGGCTCGCCTCACCGCCGCCCTCATCTGGCTCTGCGCGGTGCTGCTGCGCAACGACCTACGCCGCTCCGTCAAAGTCACGCTGCGCGACGCCGCGAAACAGCCGAGCCCCAACTCCGGCTATCCGGAAGCCGCAATGGCCGGCGCGCTCGGCATCCGGCTGGGAGGGCTCAACCATTACGCCGGCGTCCCCAGCCGAATGGAATACCTCGGAGACGCTATCCGGCCCCTCACGCGCGACGCCTTCGCCGATACCCGCCGGATGCTCTACGCCGTCTCCATCCTCATGGCCGCGATCGTAATTGGAGTGCTCGCATGGTGATCCGGCACGGCGGTAACCTGTTCGCCATCGCGCGCGAGCGCGGCTGGGACTGGCGCGACCTCCTCGAGTTCAGCGCCAGCATCAATCCGCTCGGACCCGCGCCGGGCGTCCGCGACGCCATCGTCGCCGCCCTCGACCGCATCGTCCACTACCCGGAGAAATCGCCGCAACTACTTGCCGAACGCCTCGCCGAACTGTGGGGCGTCGATGCCGCCCAGATCCTGCTCGGCAACGGAGCCACCGAACTCCTCCACTTCCTGGCCCGCCAACTCGACTGGACCGGCGTCACCCTCGTCGTCCCGACCTTCTCGGAGTTTCACCGCGCCTGGCCCAATGCCGCCTTGATCGCTCCGGACGAAGCCGCCGGAACCCGCGCCCCGCTCGTCCTCACCCAACCCAACAATCCACTCGGCAGCGCCCTCCCCTGCGAGCAGATCGCGGGCTTGGTTGCCGCACGCCGCACACCGGTGCTCGTCGACGAGTCCTTCATCGAATTCACCGGACTCCCCAGCGTCGCCCAACTCACACGTCATCACGACAACCTCTTCGTGCTACGCTCCCTGACCAAGTTCTACGCCCTGCCCGGACTCCGCATCGGCGCGCTTGTCGGACCCGCCGCCATTGTTGAGCAGATGAAAGGATACCGGGAGCCTTGGCAAGTGAACGTACTGGCTGAAGCAGCCGCTCTGGCCGCCATCGCGGATTGCGGCCACGCGGCCCGTTCGATCGAGTTCGTCCGGACCGAGCGCGCATGGGTCGAATCGCAGCTATCCGGCATCCGCGCGCTGCGCCTGGCCGCAAGCTGCGCGAACTATTTGACCGCCTGGGTCAACACCGACGCCGAAACCCTGTGCGCCTGGTTTTTGGATCGTAAGATCCTGCTGCGCGACCTCCGCGGCACGCCCGGCATCTCGGGCGAGGCGATCCGATTTGCGATCCGCACGCGGCCCGAAAATGAGCGCCTGGTCGCCGGACTGAAGGAGTACTTTTGCGAACCGTAATTCTTCTCTGCCTTCTCGCCACCTCGCTCTGGGCACAGCCCAAGCGGATCGTCTCGGCCGCTCCCAGCATCACCGAGATGCTCTTCGCACTCGGCCTGGGCGATCGCGTCGTCGGCGTCACCGACTTCTGCCGCTACCCCGCCGAAGCCGAGTCGCGCCCCAAGATCGGCAGCTATCTCCGCCCGAACCTCGAGACCATCCTGGCGATGCGGCCTGACCTGGTCATCATCCAGAAGAACCCTTCGCAGCTTGCCTCCAAGCTCCGCTCTATGCGCCTCGAGGTCCTCGAACTCGACCACGACACCATCCCGAAGATCCACGACTCGATCACGAAGATCGGCGCCGCCGCCGGAGTCCCGGAGAGCGCTGCGAAGTTGAACGCCAGGATCCGCAGCCAGCTCGACGAGATCCGCCGCAAAACCGCCGCACTGCCGCGCCGCCGCCTGATGTTCATCGTCGGCCGCACGCCCGGAACGCTCGACGGACTCGTAGCGGTCGGCAAAGCTTCGTACCTGACCGAGGTGATGGAAGCCGCCGGCGGAGTAAACGTCTTCGCCGAAGCGGCGACCGCGTATCCAAAGATTTCTCTCGAAGAGGTGCTGTCGCGAAACCCCGACGTCATCGTCGACATGGGCGACATGGCCAAGACCGTCGCGGTCAGCGAAGAGCACAAACGCTCGGTCGTCGAACTCTGGCGCCGTTACCAGGTCCTCAAGGCCGTCAAACAGGATCGCGTCTTTGCCGTCGCCGCCGACATCTTCGTCGTGCCCGGACCGCGCGTCATCGACGCGGCCCTCGCCTTCGCCCGGATGCTCCACCCGGAGGCCGGCTTGTGACGCCGCTGTTCGAACTGCGTGGCCTCGGGATGCGCTACGGCGATGCTCAGGTCCTGCGCGACGTCACGCTCTCGCTCGACTCTGGCAAGCTGATCGCCGTAGTCGGGCCGAACGGCGCCGGCAAATCGACGTTACTCGGAATTATGGCGGGGCTTCGTCCCGGATACCTCGGAAGCTGCCGCTATCGCGAACGGGAGATCCGCTCGTGGCCGCGCCGCGCCTTCGCCCGCGAAGTCTCCTTCGTGCCCCAGAGCCTCCGTCTCGAATTCCCGTTCACCGCCGAGCAGGTCGTCCTCATGGGCCGCACACCGCACTGCGACGGACTGTTTGAATCCCCCGACGACCTGGCCGCCGTCGAGCACGCCCTGACCCTCACCGACACCGTCGAGTTCCGCGCGCGCGACTTCCGTTCCCTTAGCGGCGGTGAACGCCAGCGCGTCGTTCTGGCCTCGGCGCTCGCCCAGGCGCCAAGCGTCCTGCTGCTCGACGAGCCCACGACCTTCCTCGATCTCCAGCACCAGATCGCCATCTATCGCCTCCTGCGCAGCCTCACGCGCCAGGGCATCACTGTCGTCGCCGTGACGCACGACCTCAACCTCGCCGCGACCTACTCGGACCGCATCATCCTGCTCGACCGCGGCCGCCTCGTTGCCGACGGCGCACCCGCCAAGGTTCTCCAGCCCGACGGCATCCGCAAGGTCTTCGGAGTCGGCTCGGAGATTCTGCACAGCGCCGACGGCAGACCGTGGATTGTCTTTGAGGCCTGATGCGATGAACAACAAACCACAGGGCCGCAGACTCGCGACCGCCGTAATCTTTTCGGCCCTTATCCTCCTGGCCGTCCTCGCGGTGACACCCCTGATCGGCTCCTCGCGCATCGACTACAGCCTCGCCTTCGCGGGCGTCTCGCCGCACCACGAAATCCTCTTTTACGCCCGTCTGCCGCGCGTGCTGCTGGCCTCGCTCGCCGGAGGCGCGCTGGCCGTCTCCGGCGTTCTTTTCCAGGCGCTTCTGCGCGACGCCCTCGCGACGCCCTACACGCTCGGCGTCTCCGGGGGCGCCGCCCTCGGAGCCGTTGTGGCGATCTGCTTCGGCTGGCGGCAGGTCGGCAACATGCCCGCCATCTGGGCCGCGGCCTTCGCCGGTGCCGGAATCACGCTCCTGATCGTCCTGGCCGTCGCGGCCGAGGGCCGCCGCATGTCCTCGTTCACGCTCCTGCTCGCCGGTATCACCATCCACAGCATCTGCCTGGCCCTGATCCTGTTCCTCCAGAACATGTCGAACTTCGGCCAGTCCTTCGCCATAGTCCGCTGGCTGATGGGGAACATCGACTCGGTCGAGTACTCGACCATCGCATATCTGGCGGCGGCCGTCATCCCCACCAGCATCTTCGTCTTCCTCAAAGGCCGCGAGTGGAACCTGCTCGCCGTTGGCGAGGATTGGGCTACCGCCCGCGGAGTCTCCCTGACCCGCGTACTCCTCGCCGGATTTCTCGCCGGTTCCTTCCTCACCGGCTCCGTCACGGCTCTCACCGGCCCCATCGGCTTCGTCGGCCTCATCGTTCCCCACGCGCTGCGCCTGCGATTCGGCGCCGACCACCGTCTCCTGATACCCTGCTCTTTTCTGCTGGGCGCGGCCTTCCTCACCATCTGCGACACGCTCTCGCGCATCGTGCTCGCGCCGTCGGAGGTGCCGGTCGGCGTCATCACCGCGCTGCTCGGCGGCCCGACGTTCATCTGGCTGCTACGCTCGAAACGGAGAAGCCTATGGCTGTGATCCTCATCGGCGGAGGAAGCCGCAGCGGCAAGAGCCGCTATGCCCTTACTCTCGCGCGCGAACGCGGCTTACGCCTCGGCTTTCTCGCCACCGCCCAAATCTTCGACGACGAGATGCGCGACCGCGTCCGCGCCCACCGGATCGAGCGCGGCGAAGGCTTCGTCACCATCGAAGAGCCTTTGGACCTGCCCGGCGCGATCGAGCGCGAAGGCCCTGCTTACGACGCCATCGTCGTGGATTGCCTCACGCTCTGGCTGAGCAACCTGATGCTCTCCGGCTGCAACGACATCGAGCAGCGGACCGCGCGCCTCCTCGCCGCCGCGGCCAACAGCCCGGCGGACATTCTGCTCGTCACCAACGAAGTCGGCTGCGGCATCGTGCCGGAAAACGCACTCGCACGCCGCTTCCGCGATCTCGCGGGCCACATGAACCAGCGCGCCGCCGCCGCAGCCGCGCACGTCTACTGGATGGCCTTTGGCTATCCGATGCGGGTGAAATGATCGGACGAATCCTCGGCGCAATCCAGTTCCTCACGATACTCCCGCTCCACGGCAAGTACGCCGAGCCCGGCCGCGCCGCCCTCTTTTTCCCGCTGGTCGGCGCCTGGCTCGGTTTTTTCGGAGCGGGCCTTTACGGACTCGCCCAGCCGCACCTGTCGTCCTCGCTCGCCGCGCTCCTCGTTGTTAACGCCTGGATGCTCCTCACAGGCGGCTTGCATGAGGACGGCCTGGCCGACGTCGCCGATGCCTTCCGCGGCGGCCGCGGCGCAGATCGCATCCTCGCGATCCTGAAAGACAGCCGCATCGGGACCTACGGCGGACTCGCCATTCTCGGCTCGGTGCTCCTGCGCTGGCAGGCGATCGACACCATCCCGGCGGCGAATCTCACCGGAGCGCTGGTCGCAAGCCAGGCCGTCTCCAGGGCCGCCATGGTCGCGCTCGCCTGGACGTCCCGCCCTGTGGGAACCGGACTCGGCGCGGCATTCTGCCTCTCCCTGACTTCGCCCGCCGCCGTGCTTGCGATTCTTCAGGGAGCGGCCTTCGCGCTCTTTTGCGGTCCCCTCGCGGCACTGTGGATCGTAGTCGCCGCGGCCGTCATCGTCGCGGCCGCCCATTCCTACTTTCATACCCGCATCGGCGGCGTCACCGGTGACTGCCTCGGAGCGGTCAGCCAGTGGGTCGAAATCGCGGTACTCTTGGTGCTCTCATGCCAAAGCTGTTCCTGGTAAGACACGCCGAGCCTGAACTGACCGGTGTCCTGCTCGGGCGGCTCGATTGCGCCCTGAGCGGCGAGGGCCGCCGGCAGGCCGAGGCGGCAATGTCGTCGCTTAAAGTCGCCATTGTCTACGCCAGCCCGTTGCGCCGCGCGCGGGACACAGCCCGGTGCGTCCGCGCCCCGGTCGTTGTACTGAACGAACTGGCCGAGATCTCTCTCGGCGACTGGGACGGGAAAAGCTGGGCCGAAGTCGAGCGGCAGGATCCGGAACTGGCGCGCCGTAAACAGCAGGATTGGTTCAACGTCACGCCGCCCGGAGCCGAGCCTTGGAGCGCCTTCGAATCACGCGTCCTTCGCGCCCTCGAACGCATCCGCCGCGGCCCCTTCCCGGCCGCCGTCGTGGCGCACATCGCCGTCAACGCCGCGCTGGCGCACCAGGCCGCCGGCGGCGACCCGGTCGCATTCCGGCAGAACTATTGCGAAATTACGGAGGTGGAGCTGAAAAATGAGTTCGGAACTGATCCGGAAGACCCTCGAAGCGATCCGGCCGCTCGATGACGCCGACCTCGCCCTGCGCATCGAATCGCGCTGGAACTCCCTGACCAAGCCGCCCGGCAGCCTGGGAAGGATCGAGGACATGGTCGTGCATCTCGGCCTCATCCAGGGAACCGTGCAGCCCGGCGTCGCCCGCCGCGCCATGTTCCTGTTTTGCGCCGACCACGGCGTCACCGAAGAAGGCGTCAGCGCCTTCCCTTCCGAAGTGACGCGCCAGATGGTCCGGAATTTCCTGGGCGGCGGCGCAGCCATTTCCGTCCTCTGCCGGCAATTCGATATCGAGCCCATCGTCATCGATATGGGAGTCAGGGGAGCGCCCGACCCCGGCTCCGTCGCGCTCCAACTCGGGCAGGGAACCGCAAACTTCACGAAAGGGCCGGCGATGACCCGCCAGCAGGCGATCGAATCCCTGGAGAACGGCATCGAACTGGCCGCCGAGGCCGCTCGCCGCTTCGATCTCGCCGGCGTTGGCGAGATGGGCATCGGCAACACTACCTCTGCCGCCGCGCTGCTCAGTGCCTTCTCCGGCCTTGACCCGGACAAAACCGTCGGCGCCGGCACCGGCCTCGACGAGCAGGGCCTCTACCGCAAGTCGCTCACCGTGCGGACCGGCCTCCAGCGTAACCGGGATCTGCTCACGGATCCCATCGGCATCCTCTCGGCGGTCGGCGGCTTCGAAATCGGCGGCATGGCCGGCTTTCTGCTCGGCGCCGCGGCACACCGGCTCCCGGTGGTGGTGGACGGCTTCATCTCCTGCTCGGCCGCCCTGATCGCCCGCGCCCTCGCCCCGGACTCCCTCGATGCCGTCATCTGTTCGCACCAGTCAGCCGAACGCGGCCACCGGATCATGCTCGAAATCCTCGGCCTGCAGCCCTTCTTCGCCCTCGACATGCGCCTCGGCGAAGGCTCCGGCGCCGCCCTGACTATGAATCTCCTCGACTCCGCCGTGCGTCTCTATAACGAAATGGCCACGTTCGAGCAGGCCAGTGTCTCGGAAGCGGCGAAACCGGCCTCCGAGGCGGTAGAATAGTAGTTCGCACCCAAGTGCGCCTCTCCCGTCCGGAGCGGCTGCCACTTCGAAGGACTCGGGTCTTTTGGTCAACAAACTCGTACTTGAAAATCTGAAGCATCGCCCTATCCGCACGCTTCTCACCGCCTTTTCCATCGGTATGCAGGTCATGATGATCCTGACGCTGGTCGGGCTCAGCCGGGGCATGCTGGAGGATTCGGCCAACCGCGCGCGCTCGGCCGGCGCCCACATCTGGGTTCGGCCCCCCGGCAGCTCCGTCATCAGCTTCAGCTCGGCCGGCATGTCGGAGAAGATCGTCGAGTACTTCCGCAACGAGCCTGGCGTGAATCTGGTAACCGGCGCCGTCATCCAGCCGATCGGTGGCCTCAACACCGTCACGGGCATCGATCTCGAAGAATTCGACCGTATTAGCGGCGGCTTCCGCTACCTCGCAGGCGGGCCTTTCAAGGGTACCGAGGATGAGGTGATCGTTGACGAATACTATTCGAAGCAGAACAACAAGCGTGTCGGCGACACAATCGAACTCCTCAATCGCGACTGGCGTATCGTCGGCATCGTCGAACAGGGCAAAATGGCCCGGATATTCCTGCCCATCCGCACCCTTCAGGATCTTACCAGCACCACCGGCAAACTCAGCCAGGTGCTCATCCAGTTGGACGACCCCGCCCGCACCGACGAATTCGTCGAGCGCTGGCGCGAGCTCCTTCCCGACTACCGCATCTACTCGATCGAGGAGCTGACGTCGCTTTACCAGATCGACAACGTTCCGGGGCTCAACGCCTTCATCACCGTCATCATCGGACTCTCTATCGTCCTCGGCTTTGCCGTCGTTTCGCTGACGATGTACGCCGCCGTGCTCGAGCGCACCCGCGAGATCGGCGTGCTTAAAGCCCTGGGCGCCTCGCCCGGATACATCGTCGGCATCCTGCTGCGCGAGACCGCCATCCTCGCCCTGGTGGGCTGGGCCGCAGGGGTGGTCCTGACCTACGTCGCCCGCTGGGCCATCGTTACCCTGGTCCCTGCGTCACTGAACGCCGTGATCGTTCCCGAGTGGTGGCCGATCGCCGCCGCAATCGCCCTGTGCGGCGCCCTGCTCGGCGCTGTCTATCCGGGTCTGAAGGCGGCGCGCCAGGATGCCATCGAGGCTCTCGCTTATGACTGATCCGATCATCCAGGTTCGCGACCTCAAGAAGGTCTATCGCGTCGGAGACGTCAGCGTCGCCGCTCTGCGCGGGGTCAATCTCGATGTGGCGCGCGGCGAGTTTCTCTCGGTGATCGGACCCTCCGGCTCCGGCAAGTCGACGCTGTTCCACATCCTCGGCGGCCTCACTCCGCCGACCTCCGGAACTGTCATGCTCGACGGCCGCGATCTCCGTAAGATGTCGGAAGCCGACCGCACCAATTTGCGCAAGCGCACCGTCGGCTTCGTCTTCCAGAAATACAACCTGCTGCCCACCCTGACGGCCGCCGACAACATCGCCATCGCGCGGCACGTTGCCGGAACGGAGAACGGGCACGACCCGCATTTCGATGAGGTCTTGAAGCTTCTGGGCATCGCCGGCCGCCTGCATCACAAGCCGCGCGCCCTCTCGGGCGGCGAGCAGCAGCGCGTCGCCATTGCCCGCGCCATCGTGAACAACCCGGCGATCCTTTTGGCCGACGAGCCCACGGGCAACCTCGATACCGAAAACTCCAACATTGTCCTCGGCCTGCTCCGCGACCTCAATGAGCGCCTGGGCCAGACGATCCTCATGATCACGCACAACCCCGAAGCCGCCGCTTACGGCCATCGCATCGTGCACATCCGCGACGGCCGGATCGAAGACTAAGCCGTCGCGCTCAACCCCGGGCGATTGAGCCCGGACGTGTTCATCCGCCCGTCGTTGATGATGAAGACTCCGGGCATCCGGCTCACCCATTCTTTATTGGCCGAAGGCACATACTGCCGCGAGTTCGCCTCCATGCCGGAGACGCCCGGCACATGCGCCGCGATCCCGGCCGAGTGGATCAGGGCTGCCCCTGGACACGTCAGGTCCTGCACGCACAGGAACATTTTGTACTTCTGGGCCGCCGCGCCCATCAGCATCGCCTGCGTCTGTCCCTTGCACGCCTTCAGCGCCGCCCCCGAGTAGCCCATCTCCCGCGCGAGCAGCAGGGTTTCTAAATCCGTCAGTGACTCGTCAATTACCACCGGCCGTAGCTTGGCGGCCTCGTGCATCACGTTGTGGCGATCGCTTTTGAGATCCCGCGCCGTCGGCTGCTCGATGTACTCGATGCGCGCAAAGCCCTCCGGAGCCTTCTCTTTCACCTGCCGCAGAAAACTGAGCAGGAATTCCACGTTCGGGCAGCGCTCGTTGAAGTCCAGGCAATAGACCCACTTCTTCACGCCGCGCCGCGCCTGCACCTCGGACGTGACCCGGTCGATTGTGACCGTGCGCTCCAAGTCCCACTGCAAATCTCCGCCCTGCAGCTTGATCTTGATGTGCGTGATGCCGTTGTAGTCGATCCACTCGGGCAGCGTCTCCGGAAGCCCATCGTCGACGCGCTGCTTGATGTCGGAGTCGACCAGCGGATCCACGCCTCCCACCGTGTGATAGAGGTACGTCCACGGCCGCGGCTTCGTCTGGACATACCGGTCGAGATACAGGCCCTTGAATTCCACGCCGAGAAAACGCGAAAGATCGTGCCGCAGAAAGTCGCGCCCGTAGGTCTTGTACGAACTCAGCCCGTAGAGCTTTCCGTAAGCATCATGCACGGCCGCATCGAACGGACTCGCCGTCACCAGGGTGCAGAGCTTCGGGATCGGTTCTTTCAGTCGAAGCTCGCGCGTGACTTCCGTGGCCGCCTTCAGGTATTCCGGCTCCAGCGCGACGTTGGCCTCCACCGGATGTCCGCTCTCGTTGTAGTTGCCCGTCTGTTTTGAGATCTTCGCCGCCAGCGCCTTCATCGCCGCTAGCGTCTCGTCGTATGGCATCACCTTCGACGGAAACGACCACACGTTGCCCAGCGGCATCGATCCGAAGCCCTCGGCCGACTTGCCCGCCCCGTTCTCCACTCGGCAGTGCACATTGAGCAGTGTCACCCGGTCCACTACATTGCCGCCAAACTGCATCGGCGTGCGGTAGAGATGGTCCTGAAACTCGAACCTCACCTCGCGGATTCGAACGTCGGTCGACTTGGGAGCGGCTATCACATAAAACGGATGCAAAGATGCAGCCGCAGTGCGGAGAAACGTTCGTCGTGTATCGGTCTTCATCGGAGTCCCCTCATAAGCAGCCATTGTACGCCGCCCGTGCGGCGCACCGGAACTCACACGACGCATGTGGTGTCCAAGCAAATGTAGGCCTACCGGAAACATTCGCACATTGGAGGAACGCTCATGTTCGACCAGACCTTTGTGTCCGGAGACAGCCGGTCCAGCCGTTCCTGGACCTTGATGGCCTCGCTCGCCCTACAGTCGAGCCTCGTCCTGACGGCGCTGCTCATTCCGCTGCTGCGGCCCGAACTGCTGCCGCGCGCCAGCCTCATGGATCGCCTCATCGCGCCGCCCCGGCCGCCCGCAGCGCCGCCGCCTCCTTCGGTCCGCATCGTCGAAGCCCGCTTCGTGCCGCGTCAGTTTGACGGAGCGCGCCTGCTTGCGCCCACGAAGATCCCCGAGAAGATCGCGATGATCGAAGAGTCGCAGCTTCCGACCTTCGACGGAGTCGCCGGCGGAATGACCGGCCTCACATTCGGCAGCGCGCTCGATGGCGTCATCGGCGCGATCGTGGATACCGCAAACAGGATCGCGCCGCCGTTCCAGCCGCCGGTCAAAACTCAGCCTGCATCCGACGAACCGGCCGCGCCGGCTCGCTACGAGGTCGGCGGGCAGGTCCAGATGGCGCGCCTTATCCGCCGCGTCGAACCCGTCTATCCGCCACTGGCGCGCGCGGCCCGCATCTCCGGCGCCGTCCGTCTCCGCGGGATCATTGGTATCGACGGCAGAATCCAGAATCTCGAAGTCCTCGGCGGCCATCCGCTGTTGACCAGCGCTGCCCTCGAAGCCGTGCGCCAATGGGTCTACGAGCCGACGCTGCTCAACGGCCGCCCCGTCGAGGTTGTCGCGCCCATTGACGTCATCTTCAAGATGGGTCAGTAGGCCGGAGGCGGCGTGCGATACCGCTCGCTCAATTTGACCGCCAGCATCAGCGCCAGGAAGAGCAGCACGGAGAAGGCGAGCATCTCCCAAATGTGGTCTTTCAAATACTGCATCGAATGCTCTCCGAGCTGCTCGCCCAGGTATGCCAGGCCAAAGTACCGCGGGATGCGGGCGATGCTGATGACAGCCAGAAACGTCAGCGGATGCACGCCCATTGCGCCCGCCGAGATCACGAAAACCTTCAGCGGTAGCGGAATCGGAAGCAGCGCGGGAATGAAGACCGTCGTGAGACCGTAGCGGAGAAACCAGCGCCGGAACTGCGCGCCGCGTCCTACCGCCGTAAAGCGGTCCAGGTAGAGTTGCCCGCCCTTGCGCGCCACCAGGAACAGGAACATATTGCCGGCCACCGATCCGATTACCGCAAGCCCGGCGCTTTTGTACGCGCGTGTTGGATCAACGGTCGCGATCACCACCAGCAGAGCGTCCACCGCCGCCGGTATCGGAACTCCCGAGGAGTCCAGCAGCGCCAGGATCAGCACCCCGACCGGACCGAACGAGACCAGCAGGTCAACCAACCCCTTCATCCGCCGAGCATCTCCACCAACTTCTGCTCGTCGATCACCGGCACGCCGAGCGTCCGGGCCTTCTCCAGCTTCGATCCCGCCTCCTCGCCCGCCACCACGTAGTGCGTCTTCTTACTCACCGAGCCCGAGACTTTCCCCCCGGCCTCTTCGATCCGCGCCTTCGCCTCCTCGCGCGTCATCGACGGCAGCGTCCCGGTCAGCACGAACGTGAGCCCCTCAAGCCGCCCGCCCTCCTTGCGGCGCGGCTCGTATTCAAACTGCATTCCCGCCGCGCGCAGCCGCTCCACCAGTTCCCGATTGTGCGGCTCGCGGAAGAACTGGTGAATGCTTTGCGCCACTTTCGGACCCACCTCCTCGGCCCGCTGCAGCGTGTCCATGTCGGCTTCCGCAATTCGGTCGAGGCTGCCGAATGCCTCGGCCAGCAGCACCGCCGTGCGCTCGCCCACGAACGGTATCCCTAGCCCGCTCAGCACGCGCGGCAGAGGATGGCTCCGGGACCGGTCGATGTTGCGCAGCACCTTCTCGGCCGACTTCTTCCCCATCCGCTCGATGTCCTGTAGCTGCTCGACCGTCAGCTCGTACAGGTCCGCGATATTCTTCACCAGCCCTCGATCGACAAGCTGCTCGACCAGTACCTCGCCCATCCCGTCAATGTCCATCACCCCGCGTGAGGCGAAGTGCAGAACAGACTGTTTCAGGCGCGCCGGGCAGTTCGTATTGATGCACCGGCTGGCCGCCTCGCCCTCCTCGCGCACCACCACGCCGCCGCAGACCGGGCACTGCTTCGGCATCGCGAAGGGCCGGCGCTCCTCGCCTTGCCGGACCACCCGCACCACCTTCGGGATCACGTCGCCGCTGCGCTCCACCACCACCGTGTCGCCGATCTGAACGCCCAGCCGCTCGACCTCGTCCTCGTTGTGCAGCGTCGCCCGCGACACCGTCACCCCGCCCACCGGCACCGGACGAAGAAACGCCACCGGAGTCAGCGCGCCGGTCCGCCCGACGTTTACGTCGATGTGCTCCACGATCGTCTCCGCCTGTCGTGCGGCATACTTGAACGCCACCGCCCACCGCGGCGCCTTGGCCGTGTAGCCGAGCCTCTGCTGTTGCTCGACCGAGTCAACCTTGACCACCACCCCGTCGATCTCATACGGCAGCGTCTCGCGTCCCGCTTCCCACTGCGCGTAGAACGCCAGGACCTCCTCCAGCGTCCGGCACAGCCGCCGGTTCGGGTTCACCTTGAACCCCATCTTGGCCATTCGCTCGAGCCCTTCCCAGTGGCTCGGCAGCGCCGGACGCCCCTCCCGAAACAGAAGGTAAGGGTAGAACTCGAGTTGCCGCGATGCCGTGATCGAAGGATCCAGGACCCGCAGCGAACCGGCGGCCGAGTTCCTCGGGTTCGCATACAGCGGCAGCCCGAGCTGCTCACGCTCGGCGTTCAGCAACTCAAACGCCCGCCGCGTCATCATGACCTCGCCCCGCACCTCGAAGTCGCGGAGCTCCGGATCCTGAACCCGCAGCGGCAGCGAGTGGATCGTCCGGGCATTCTCGGTCACGTCTTCGCCGACCACCCCATCGCCCCGCGTCACCCCAAGCGTGAACCGACCGTCGCGGAAGTGCGTTGCCATCGAAAGCCCGTCCAGCTTCAGTTCGGCCGTGTAGAGCACTTCGGCGCCGCCCAGCCAGTCGCGGATCCGCCGGTCGAACTCGCGCAGCTCACCCTCATTGAGCGCGTTGTCCAGGCTCAGCATCGGCGAGGAGTGCGGCACTTTGACGAAGCCCTCGCGCGGCTTGCCGCCCACACGCTGCGTCGGCGAATCCGGACTCATGCACTCCGGATGCCGTGCCTCCAACTCGCGCAGTTGCTGCATCAGCGAGTCGAATTCGGCGTCGGTAACTTCAGGTTGGTCCAGGACGTAGTAGAGGTACTCGTGATGTCGCAGAGCATCCCGCAACTGCTCGATCTGTTTGCAGCCTGTCTCTTCCATTCGCGTCTTATAATTAGTGTTCGACCCCTGGGGTGTTCGGCTTATCGCGACCTACCGCAACATCGTCCTGATCTACAACCCGACGGCGGGACGGATTCAGCGCCGGGGGGGCCGCCTTCTACAACGTAGCATTGAGGCTTTGCGAAATGCAGGCCACGGCGTAGAAGCTGTGCCGACCACCGGACCCGGTACTGCCGGAGTCCTCGCGCGCCGCGCCATACAAACGGGCGCGGACCTCATTATCGTGGCCGGCGGCGACGGCACGATTAACGAGGCGATGAATGGCATGGTGCATTCCAGCGTTCCTCTTGCCGTCCTGCCCGGCGGCACCGCGAACGTGCTCGCCATGGAACTCGGCCTCGGCAGGCAGATGGATCGCGTCGCAGGCCTGATTTCTGAAGGCGTCCCCATGCGGATCGCGGTGGGCCTCCTGCGCGCCACCCACGCGGAAGGATCCGCTGCGGTCCTCTCTCCCCGCCACTTCCTGTTGATGGCCGGCATCGGGCTGGACGCTCACATCGTCTACAACGTCAATCTCGGCCTCAAGGCAAAGCTGGGGAAGTTCGCCTATTGGGTCCAAGGATTCGGCCAGGTCGGCCGCCAACTCGAGGAGTTCGATGTGCGCGTCGCCGACCACCGCTTTCGGTGCAGCTTCGCCCTCGCCAGTCGTGTGAGAAACTACGGCGGCGACCTCGAAATTGCCCGAACCACCCACCTGCTCGATGACAAGTTCGAGATCGTGCTCTTTGAAGGCAGCGCCGCCTACCGCTATTTGAAGTACTTCGCTGGTGTGCTCACGGGGAATCTGGCCCGGTTGAAGGGAGTCTCTGTATTTCGCACCACGGGCCTTGAGGTGGCGCACCCTTCTGATTCGCGGGTCTATGTGCAGGTGGATGGGGAATACGCGGGCCGCCTGCCCGCCAGTGTCGAAATCGTGCCGGACGCCCTCACGCTTCTCACTCCGCCCGGCTACATCGAAAAGTTCCAGGCGCTCACGCGAGGCTCTACTCCGGCGTCCCTAGCCGGCTAGAATGAACTCCGGATGATGTCGAAGTCCTGGTGGAAGTGCTGAAGCAGGGCAGCCGGATTCTGCACCCCGACCCCCGTCAGAAGCTCCACCGGACTCTCCACCTCAGCCGGAGGTGGCTCAATCGTCACCCCAAGGCGGTCCACAGCCAGATCCGCCACCCGCAGCAGCTCGCCGAGCGGCAGCGTCCCGGTTTCATCCGCTGTGCGCCGCTCTTCGGCGTGGTGCCGCTCCACGGCCCGCAATATCGGGTTCGGCAGATTCCAGCGCCTTAGAGCCGCCACCGACAGCTCCGGATGCGTGATCCCCAGGACCTCTTCTTCACATTCGAGCAGCCCGCGCCCGCTCCGGCAGTTCAGCGCCTCGATCTCCTCGTACTCGTCCGGAAGCCCCACGGCAATCAGGAAGCGCCCGATGTCGTGAAACAGTCCCGCGACGAACGCTCCCTCCGGGTACTCGGCCGGCAGCTCCTGCGCCATTAGATCGCAGACCAGCCCCGTCGCGATCGCATGCAAATTGAACCGGGTGTTACACCACCCCTGCGGACTGCGGATCTGCGTCCACATCCGAGAAATCGACAAACTGAGCGCAATGTTGCGCAGCTTCCCGATCCCGATGATCGAAACCGCGTGCCGGATCGAGCTGATCGTCTTCCGCCGTCCGTAAGCCGCTGAATTTACGAGCCTCAGCACGTTGCCGGACAACACCGTGTCCTTCTCGATCAACTCGGCGATTTCGGCAATCGACGCGTGCTCCCGCTGGAGCGTCGCCAGCAGACGATTCAGAATCGGTGAAAACGGAGGCAGTTGATCCAGGCTGCGCAGAGCCCGGTCATGATGGCTGATTCGTAGCGGACTGATCGGAGCCACACGGTTTTATCGGCGGGAGGTTTGCGAAACTTCACACCGGAGATCATGAAATCGAGCTGAGGTTACGATAGAGAATAGGATGAGCGAGCCTAACGGGGACCTGCCAACGGATCTGACTCCGGCGATCGCGGTCTGCGACCTCCGCAAAGTCTATGGAAACAAAGCAGCCGTCGACGGCCTGAATCTCACCGTGCCCCGAGGCTGCTTCTTCGGCTTCCTCGGACCGAACGGCGCCGGAAAGACCACTACGATCCGGATGCTCATGGGCTTGGCGCAGCCCACCGCCGGCGCCATCGAATTGCTCGGCCGCCCCATGCCGGAAAGCGCCCTCGACGTGAAGCGCCGCATCGGCCTGGTGCCGGATGAGTCGCTCCTGTTCGACCATCTTACCGGCTCCGAATACCTCGAATTCGTCGGCCGGATGTACGGCCTCGAGCGCAAAACCGTCCGCGACCGCTCCCGCGAACTGCTCCACCTGTTCGAACTCGACACGGCCGGGCGGAAGCTCATCACCGAGTACTCCAAGGGTATGCGCAAGCGGCTCGCCATGGCCGCCGCCCTGATCCACCGGCCCGAACTCTTCCTCATGGACGAGCCCTTCGAAGGCGTCGACGCCGTCGGCGCCCGCCTGATGAAGGACCTCCTGCTCGACCAGGTGCGCCAGGGCGCCACGATCTTCCTCACCTCGCACGTCCTCGAAGTCGTCGAGCGCCTGTGCGGCCGCGTCGCCATCATCCACGAAGGCAGGCTTGTCGTCGATGCCGAAATGGCCGAACTGCGCGGTGGCGCCGAAAGCCTCGAAGACATCTTCGTCCGCGTCGTCGGGGCCGAGCGCCCGGCCGAGAGCCTGGACTGGCTATGACTCTCCTGAGCGGCCAGGCGCGCGCCATTCTGTGGGCGCAGTGGCGGTCGGCCCGCAATCGGCTGCCCCGAACCGGCGCCGGCGGCCTGCTCCTGTCGGGAATAATGCTCCTTGCCTGGTACGGCATCTGGGCCGCCGGCGGGCTTCTGGCCGCGGGCCTCATCGCCGAAGTGGAGAACCCGGACGTCCTCCTCCATTACCTTCCGATCGGCCTCCTCTTTGTCTTTCTCTACTGGCAGGTCGTTCCAGTCCTGATGGCGAGTACCGGAGCCTCCATCGAGTTTCAAAAGCTGCTCGTCTACCCGATTCCCAGAAGCCAGTTCTTTCGGATCGAAGTTCTGCTCCGCCTGACCACGGGTATCGAGGTTCTGATCGTGCTGGCCGGGGTCGCCGTTGGACTCTGGCGCAATCCGCTCGTTCCCGTATGGGCGCCCTTCCTGCTCGCGCCGTATGTTCTCTTCAACCTCTATTTCGCCGCCGGGACGCGCAACCTGCTGATGCGGCTGCTCAACCGCCGGGGCGTTCGCGAGATCGCCGTGTGGGTCCTGGTCCTTGCCGCGGCCCTGCCTCAGCTCCTCCTCCTGTTCGGTCTGCCCGAGCCCATCCGCAGATTCTTCAGCGAGACCTCGGCCGGGTTCTGGCCTTGGACCCTGGCCGCCCGCGCCACCCTTGGCCAACTGAGCCCGGCCGTCCTCGCCGGACTCGCCCTCTGGGTTGCACTCGCCTATGCCTTCGGACGCCGGCAGTTCGATCGCAGCCTCGAATCCGAAATCCAGGCCGCGCGGGCCGCGGGGACGCCCTCTCCCCGCCGCACCGCCTTGGCCGAGCGGCTGTACCGCCTTCCCTCGGCGTTTCTGGCCGACCCTGCCGCCGCGCTCGTCGAGAAGGATCTCCGCTTTCTCAGCCGCGCACCCCGCTTCCGCCTGGTTTTCCTGATGGGCTTCTCCTTCGGACTCCTCATCTGGCTTCCGCTCCTGTTCGGAACCGACGATCTCGAGGCCAGCCGCTTTGCCGCCAATTTCCTCGCCATCGTCAGCGTCTACGCCATGATGCTGCTCGGCGAGGTGACTTTCTGGAATGCCTTCGGCCTCGACCGCGCCGCCGCCCAGTTCTATTACGTGGCCCCTCTCGATCTCCGCACCCTCTTTCGCGCCAAAAACGTCACCGCCTCTATCGTGGTCTTCGTGAACATCTCGTCCATCACCACTGTGTGTTTCCTGCTGCGGATGCCCCTGACGCCCGGAACGGTCGCCGAAGCCTACGGCGTTGCCGGAGTCCTGCTCATCTACCTGCTTGCCATCGGAAATCTCGCCTCGGCCCACTTCCCGAGGCCCATCGAGCCGGACAACTCGTGGCGCTCCTCCGGAGCCAGAAAGTTCCAGATCATGCTCCTGTTCCTCTATCCCGTCCTCCTGATTCCGATCGCCCTCGCCTACCTCGCCCGGTACGCCTTTAACACCGACCTCGCCTTCTGGCTCGCCCTGGCCGCGGCCGCCGCCATCGCAGCCGTCGTCTACTGGGTCGCCCTCGACTCGGCGGTCGCCGCCGCCCGCTCCCGTCGCGAAAAGATTCTGGAAGCTCTTGCGGAATCCGGAGGCCCCATCGCCGCAAGCTGAAGAACAACCGAACGGAATCGTCCGATCCGCGTGAATCCGTGTCCATCCGTGGCTGGAACTCGCTCTCTTCACGGCTTCTGAGGGAGCGGTCGCCCGAACACCGCATAAACCCGATCGCGCCCCGCCCACCCGCTGCTAACACCTGATCGCAAAAGGTAGAATAAAGCGATGATCGAGAGGATTACAGAGCGCCCCGCTCCCCAGACCGCCCGCGTGGGGCTCTTCGACTTTGACGGCACCATCTCCCTGATCCGTTCCGGATGGGTCGATGTGATGGTCCCCATGATGGTCGAAGTCCTCTTGGAACTCAAGACAGGGGAAACCGAAGAGGAACTGACCGAGCTCGTCGAGGATTACGTGGGACGCCTCACGGGCCGCCAGACGATGTACCAGATGGTCGAGTTCGCCGACCAGATCAAAAAGCGCGGCGGCACGCCCCTCGACCCGCTGGAATACAAGAAAATCTACCTGGAACGGCTGTCGCACAAGATCAGCGGCCGACTCGATGAGCTCCAGAAGGGCCATTGCCCGCCTGAGAAGTACCTGGTGCCCGGCGCGCGGCAGTTGCTCGAAGGATTGAAGGACCGCGGCCTCAAGCTCTATCTGGCGAGCGGAACCGATCACGTCTACATGAAGGCCGAAGCCGATCTGCTCGACGTCTCGCGATACTTCGACGGCGGCGTCTACGGCGCGCTCGACGACTATAAAAGCTTCTCCAAGGCCATCCTGATCCAGCGGATCATCGCGTCGGCCGAGTTCCGGGGCGAAGAGTTCCTCGGCTTCGGCGACGGCTACGTCGAGATCGAAAACGTGAAGCAGGTGGGGGGCGTTGCCGTCGGAATCGCCAGCGACGAGCCCGAGTGCCGGAAGGTCGATCCGTGGAAGCGGAATCGCCTGGTGGGGGTCGGGGCCGACTATATCGTGCCCAATTTCGAGTGCCACCGCCAGCTTCTCGATACTTTATTTCCGAACTAAGCAGCCGGGCGCGGCCCGCTCCAGACCATGTCAGCTATCGTCTCGAAATATCAGGTGTTCGACCGCTCGCGCCTGTCCATCCTGCCGCTCGCCGAGCGCACCCACGATCTCCATCTCAATTGGTGGCTGGGCTTGGACGACCCGGCGCCGCCGTTCGAGGACCCGCGCCTCGATGAGGTCGCCTACCGTCTGGCGGCGGCACGCCGGCGCGGCAGCGCCCGCATCCTCATGATGGGAGCGCACCTGCTGCGGGCCGGAATGAACCGCCATATCATCGACCTGATGGAGCGCGGCTGGATCGACCACATCGCCATGAACGGCGCCGGCGTCATCCATGACTACGAACTCGCCAGAATCGGAGCGACCACCGAAAGCGTGGCGCGCTACATCGCTACCGGGCAGTTCGGACTCTGGAAGGAGACCGGCGAGCTGAACGACTGGATCGCCGAAGCGGCGGCCCTCGGTCTCGGGCTGGGCGAAAACGCCGGCCGCCGGATCGGCGCCTCCGGCTACCCGCACCGCGAACTGAGCGTGCTCGCGGCCGCCTACCGCCTCTCCGTCCCCGTGACGGTGCACGTCGGCATCGGCTACGATATTCTTCACGAGCATCCGAATTGTGACGGGGCCGCGCTGGGCGATTCCAGTTATCGTGACTTTTTGATCTTCGCCAACTCGGTGGAGCGTCTGGAGGGCGGTATCCTGCTGAGCTTCGGGTCGGCCATCATGGCTCCCGAAGTGTGTCTGAAAGCACTCGCAATGGCCCGCAACGTTGCGCATCAGCAGGACCGCTCCATCCGGAGTTTCTCCACGGCCGTATTTGACATCGTGCCCATTCAGGGCAGCACCACAACGGAGCTGCCCAAGACCGATCCCGGCTACTACTTCCGGCCCCATAAGACTATGCTGGTTCGCACCGTGGCCGATGGCGGCGAGAGCTTCTACTTCTGCGGGAATCACCGCGCAACCTTCCCGGCTCTGCGGCGGGCCGTCCTGAGGGTCGAATGAATCCGGCCCAAGTCCTGGACGCGTTTTCGCGGCTATCGGTGTTGGTAGTCGGCGATATCTGTCTCGACTGCTGGCGCCGCTACGACCCCGCGGCCTCTGAGCCCTCCCGCGAAACCGGCATCCCACGCATCGGCGTCGTCGAAAGCGAATCGACCCCTGGGGCCGGTGGAACGATTGCGAACAACCTGGCTGCCTTGGGCGCCGGCAGGATCGGAGTCCTCGGAATCACCGGCGACGACGGATCAGGATACGAACTCCGCCGCGAACTCGTCCGCCGCGGCGTGGACACGGACTATCTGTTCAGCGTCCCCGGCTTCCCGACGTTCACCTACACCAAGCTGATCAACAGGCTCACCGGGAAAGAGGACCTGCCGCGCGTCGATCTGCTTCCCACCCGGCCGCTGCCTGTCGAAGTCGAGGAGCGGCTGATCGAGGCGCTGCGCGCCGCTGCCCCTCTCCACGATGCGATCGTAATCTCAGACCAGGCCGAAACGGGTCAGGCCATGGTCGTCACGCCGCGCATGCGCGAGGCGCTCGCCGCCCTCGCATCGCAATTTCCGGAGAAAGTCTTCTGGGCCGACTCGCGCCTGCGGGCCGAGGAGTTCCGCAACGTGATCGTCAAGCCCAATCAGACCGAGGCCGAAGCGGCCTGCCTGCGGCTGTTCGGCAACGTCGACCACCAGGCGCTCCTGCGCCACATCCAGGCGCCCCTGCTGGTAGTCACGGAAGGGCCGCAAGGAGCGCGCCTCGTCTATCCCGGCCGCGAAGAGCGCATCCCGGCTGTGCCCGTAGCGCAGCCCGTCGATATCTGCGGTGCCGGTGACAGCTTCACGGCCGCCGCGGTCTGTGCGCTCGCTGTCACGCGTGATCCGGCCGAGGCCGCGCGTTTCGGCAATCTCGCCGCGTCCATCACCATCATGCAGAAAGGGACAGGAACGGCCTCCCGCGCCGAGCTTCTCGACCGGCTCCAGCGCGGCGGCGCGGCGCGGGCGCAATGATCCTGGCCATCGACATCGGCGGAACCAAGTTCTCCATCGCCGCATTCGACGGCGGCCGCCTCGTCGCACGGGAAACACGCGCCACCGACCGCGAAGGCGGCCGCGTGTGGATGATGGAGCAGATCGGCGCGGTCCTTCGGGACTGGCGCGCGCACTTCCGCTTCGAACGCTGCGGCATCGGCTTCGGCGGACCCGTCGATTACGCCACCCAGCGAATCGTCCTCTCCACGCACGTCGGCGGTTGGGATGGATTCGATCTGCCGGCCGGAGTGCGGGCGCTGGCTGGCGTCCCCGTCATCATGGACAACGACGCCAATGTCGGCGCCCTCGGCGAAGCCGTGCACGGAGCGGGCCGCGGCCTCCGGCCGCTCTTCTACATAACCCTCTCCACCGGCATCGGAGGCGGCATCATTACGGAATCCGGCATCTATCGCGGAGCCGACTCCTACGCCGGCGAGATCGGCCACCTCACCGTCCGACCTGACGGTCCCGAGTGCCTCTGCGGATCGCGCGGCTGCCTCGAACGGATGTGCTGCGGACTCTGGCTGGAGCGCGACTACGGCTGCACCGCCGAGGAACTGCTGCGCCGGCCGGAGTTTGTGGCAGACTATGTGGTGGACTTGGCGCGAGGCCTGAAGGCAGCCATCATGCTGCTCAATCCCGCCCGGATCGTGATCGGCGGCGGGATCGCGAAGGCCGGCGCGGCGCTGTTCGAGCCGCTGCGCGCCGAGCTTCGCCGCCAGGTCACCGCGTGGTCGCGCGCGCGAATCGACGTTGTGCCTGCGGCGCTCGGCGATGACAGTGTACTGTACGGCGCCATGGTGTTGGCCCAGGAGAATTTTTAGAACATGAATTTTGCGGAATCATACAAGGCGGAACTTCTCAGCGCGATCGACCGGATCGATCTCGCCAAAGTACAGCAGGCGATCGAGTGGTTCAAGGAGGCGCGCGAGGCCGGCCGGTCGATTTTCGTCTGCGGCAACGGCGGCAGCGCGGCCACGGCCTCTCACTTCGTCTGCGACATGGTCAAGGGCGCCAGCTTCAACCGTGAGACCCGCTTTCGCATCCAGGCCCTGACCGACGGCATGGCGACCATCACGGCCTACTCGAACGACGTCAGCTACGACGCCGTCTTCGTCGAGCAGCTCAAGAATTTCGCGCAGCCGAACGACCTTTTCATGGCGATCAGCGGCTCGGGCAACTCGCCCAACGTCCTCCGCGCGATGGAGTACGCCAACCTGGCAGGCTGCCGCACCCTCGCCCTCACCGGCCGCGACGGAGGCCGCCTCGGCCCCATGGCGCAGATGAACATCCAGGTCCCCGTCCCCCACATGGGCCGCATCGAAGACGCCCACATGATCGTTTGCCACATGATCTGCTACTACTTCATGGACTGCGAATCAAGGAGTTAGGCCATGATTGTCCGGCTAAACTCCCATAGATTCAACGGGTTGAAGAAGAGATAGATTTTTCTTGGGACTCCAACTCTCCGAACGCATGTAAGATAGGCACTTGCTCGAATAGGGGCACGCTGAGCACCTGTAGGATTTCGTGAAGATTGGCTTCCAGTGCCAGTCCTTTCTTCAGAATGGCGACCAGGGCGTAAGCGGCCACCGCAATCCAGATTTTGACCGCATTCTCGCCGCGGGCAGGTCGGAGTTGTTTGTGAGGAATCGGATGTGGCGATCCCTCTCAGCATCGTAGAAGCGAATGCGGCGTAGCGGAGCGGTGTAATTCTTACGTGAGGCTCCGAAGCTGGCACCGCCGTGTGATCCGAGCGCAGGCCGGACGACTCGTCGACCGGACGGGAGTAGCGGCGACGAAGCAGGACACCGCACTTGGCGCGGGTGACAAAGAACGAGCCGGCCGAGTGGAACTTCCGAGAGGTAGCCCGAACCGGCGGTGACATGGCGCAAACTCGCGCGAGCGTCTCTGAACTGTGCGAGCGTTTCGGCCTGACATTCCCCCATCCCGGAAGCGAACGGACGGCGCTCCCCGCAATTACAATCTTGCCGCCCCATTTCTCATGGGGGTCGAGGTTTTCAAACGCCGACGCGATGCTTCCAGCGGGCGGCTCGGGTAGATTGACAGCTTCGTTCCCGGTCCTGCATCGGGATCGGAATCGTAAGCCGGCTGGATCGCGTGCCGTGCGTGCGACTCGGAATGCCACGCGCCAGGCTATGGACAGGAGAGTTTATTGCCGCTGAGCGAGCGCTTCGGCGATGGCGCGTTCGGCGAGCGGGGCCATGCGTTCGTAGCCTGCATCGTTCGGAATCAGGCCATCCACCGTGAACTCTTTTTTCATTGAGCGGCCTTCCGCGAGAGCTGAGTAATAGTCGAGGTAGACCAGCCCGTTTCGCTCCGCGTAGCGCTTCAGCCAGTTGTTCAGACCGATGATCTTGCCCGGCGGCCGCCGCCTCGTCATGACGTTTTCGAAGCAGTCGCAGACCGGCGTTACAGATGCGATCACGACCTGAATTCCATGCGCCTTCGCGAGATCCACCATACTCATCACGTGCTCCGCGATGGTCCCTTCCGTGGAGGGACCCATGACGCTGGCGAGGTCGTTCGTCCCTGCCTGGATGATGACGACCTTCGGCCGGAGCGCGATGACGTCCTGGCGAAACCGCACCAACATCTGGGCCGTTGTCTGCCGGGTGATTCCCCGATTCAAGTAAGGTTTACCCGGGAAAAAGGGAGTCTTATCCGTCCCCCAATTCTCGGTGATCTCATCACCCAGGAAGACTACGCGATTCTCTTCCGGCGAGAGCCGAAGTTCACTGTTTTCGCTGCCGTAGCGCGTCAGTCCTCCCCAATCCATCAGGAGAAGCCTGTACGCTCGCAGTTCCTGCTGCAACTGCTCCCGCGTCAGGTGATCGTCACTCGCCTTCAGCGGGCCGCCGCCAAGCGCGCCGAGCAGCACCACCCCCGCAAACCACGCGGTTTCTACCTTCTTCATTTCTTCAATCCGAAGCAGTACAGGTTTCCGTCATAAGTATTGATATAGACCTTGCCGTTCGCCAAAGCGAGCCCGCTGAAGTGATTCCAGCTTGTGATGGTCTTTCCGCTGGACCACAGCTCTTTCCCCGTCTCTCCATCGAGCACGTAGAGAACAGCGTGGGTCGAGAGCGGGATCCGGCGCTCCTTGCGGAAGTCCAGGCCGACGTCGGGGTACGCCTGCGACGTGTTCGCCCCGCTGCCATAACCGAACACCATTCCGTTCGCGATCAGCGGAGGCTCCGCCTGGTTCATATCCCGGGAGATCCACATCGGCGTCAACTGGACCTTTCCGTTCACTTCATCCATCTTGAACGCCGCCACTGCACCCTTCTTAACTTCACCGTGCTCGATCGGCGCACTGAACTTCGAGTGTTTCGGACCCCAGAATGAAGCCAACACCCACCGAGTGCCCTTGGCGTCCTCCCAGGTTGTCATCGAACCCCAGATCCCCGCTTCGGCAAAGTCCACAATCTCGTTACAGATCAGCGGCGTCCGGTAGACCGGCGTGCGGTGATCGTCTCCGCCGATCGATTCCGTATCCATAAGGTAGATCCGGCACTCTTTGCTCGCATCCACCATATATTCTTTGCCTTTCCAATCAAAAATGGCAGGTGTGACCTGCATGTCCAGGTCACGCTTCCATAGCCATTCGGCATTGGACGGACCATAGTAGTCCACCAGTTCGACGGCCTTCGTCTCGGGATCCTGCTTGACCCCGATGATCCCATTTCCGTAGACCCCGTTCTCCGGGTCCCACTTTCCGTCGCCCGTGCCCGTGTACATCACAAGGTCTTTGCTCACAGCCGGTCCCGAGCGTCCCCACATCCCGCCGCCGGCCGGCCCCCAACTGCCCACTTTGTGCGTGGCAAGGTCATAGGTATAGACCATGTTCGGGTGCCCGCCGCATCCCTGCGCCGAATGCGTGTAGATCACATTCTCGACAAGGTTGAGCGCGTACGGCTTTCCATTCGCCGGCATGAACTTCGATGGCGGGGCGAGCGGCTCCCCGTCGGCGGCGTTCAGCATGTGCAGGCGCCCATCCCAGGACGCGGCGTATATCGTGTATTTGCCGGGTTCGCCGCCCGGCCCGATGGTCACGTTGGCTGTCATGCCGCCGGGGCACAGGACGCTGGGGCCGCGTCCTTCCGGGCTGTCCTGATAGGAACTGTCAAAGTGCCTCTTCCAGATCAGTTCCCCTGTCTTAGCATCGAGCGCGTAGACGTTATCGGAAACACCCGCCTGGATCACCATTTCCCGTGGGCCCTTCTTCGTCATCACCCGCCCGATCACAAGCGGCTCCAGCAAGGAATGCATCTGACGAGGCTCGTTGTCGAGCTTTTTCTTCCAAAGCAGTTTCAATCCTTTGACGTTCGCTTTGGTAAGGATCGTCTCGTCCTTCTGCCAGTTCGTCCGCTTCGTGTCACCGCCATCCGTCAGCCAATCCGCCGCCGGGGCAATGCCGCCAGTCAGGACCGCCAGCATCGGCGCCAGAAAAAGGACTCTCGGGGTTCTGTTCATCATGGACACATCTTCCAAAGCCCACAATATACCAAATGGGCCTCCTCCTTTCGCTTGTGGCCCGACAGCCGTCTCGAGTTTCGGGATATGATTTTAAATTCGTAAGCTTCGAAGAGGAGTTCCGCGTGACCAGAACCCTGTCCGTTGTTGGAAATTCATTAGTCCTTACGTTTCTTGGCTTGTCGCTGGCCCAAGCGCAGCGTGGTGGCGGAGACTGGATGACCAGCGGCTTTGACGCCCAGCGCTCCTCCTGGGTCCGCGGCGACGGGAAGATCTCGCCGGCCTCCATGAGCAAGCCGGGGTTCGAACTGGATTGGAGCTTTTCGTTCGACAACACCCCCCGCCAGCTCATTTCCACCACGCCGCCGGCGCTGCTCGATTTCTACATCGGCTACCGGGGATTTCGTGCTCTCGGCTTCATCGGCGCCAGTTCCGATCGAATCATCACGCTCGATGTCGATCTTGGCCGAGTCGAGTGGCAGAAGGCTTTGCCGGCTGAGACGTCTCCTCAGGGCACGCTACCCTGCCCTGGCGGCATGACCTCGGCGGTCACTCGCCCGACCAGCTTCGACTACCCCGCGGCGTTCTTCGGGCGGGGCGCAGGCCGCAGCACGCCAGCGAAATCGGGGGTTGGAGAACCGTATGAGGGGGCCGTCACACTGAAGACGCCGCCGCCACCGCGGCCGGCGCCTGCCCCGAAACCCAGCGCAGCAGCCCCTGCATCGAATCCTTTCGCTCCCCGCATCCAGTGGATCCTTGGACTTACCGGAGACGGCAAGCTCCATGCGCTCTACGTTTCCAATGGCGATCAACCGGATGCTCCGATCCAGTTCCTGCGACGGGGCGCGAAGGCCCACGGCCTCATTGCAGTGGATAACTTCGTATACGCTGCAACCAGCAACGGATGCGGCGATACGGAAAACGGGGTTTGGGTTCTCGATCTTGAAAGCAAGAAGGTGAGGAACTGGAAGGCGCCGGCCGGCCAAGGAATCGTAGGGACAGCAGGCCCCGCTGCCCGCCCGGATGGAACATTCTTCGCCACCGCGTCCAACGGGCAGCTTGTCGCTCTCGCTCCGCGCACGCTCGACGTACGAGCCAGCTACCGCACGGGCGGTCCCGAGTTTACCACTTCGCCGCTAGTTTTCGAGTTTGACGGCAAGGACTACGTCGCCGCGGCTACGAACGACGGCCGCCTGCACGTCTTCGACACGAACGACCTCGCGAAAGGACCCCTCGCCACGTCGGCCGCGTACTCCGCACCGGACTACCAAGCCGGGGCCCTGGCCAGTTGGCAGGATCCCGCCGGAGTCCGCTGGATCCTCGCCCCTGCCGCCGGAAACATCGCCACAGCCTCCGCGGGATTCCGCTCGTCTCAGGGCGAAATCCGAAATGGCGCTGTCGTGGCCTGGAAGCTGACCAGAAAGAATGGCGCCCTGACCTTCGAGCCCGGCTGGGTTTCCCGCGATCTCATCGCGCCTCATTCGCCGATCATTGTCAATGGCGTTGTATTCCTTCTGTCGAGCGGCGAGTTCCGGTCGAACGATCCTCAGCTCTCGGCCGCCGAGCGCGCCCGCCGGTCCTCCCCCGCGGTCGTCTACGCGGTGGATGGCCTCACCGGCAAGGAACTATGGAACAGCGGCACGAATTTGAAATCCTTCGTGCACTCTGGAGGTTTAGCTGCTGGCGGAGGCCGCATCTATGTGGCGACGCACGACGGGGTTCAGTACGCGTTCGGCTTCCCGTTCGAACGCTGATTCGATGAATGCTTAGAATGGAAATGATGGCTCGTGCAAGAACGTTGCTTTTGACTGCCGTGTTCACGGCGCTAGCCGCTTCCGCCCAGTCGGACCCAGTACTTCCGGACGGCCTCGGCCGGGCCGAACTGGAGAAGATGTGCAAAGGCTGTCACGAGCTTGCCCGTTCCGTCTCTCTCCGACAGGATCGCGCCGGCTGGCTCAACACGCTCACGAAGATGAACGCCTTCGGGATGAAGAGCAACGAGCAGGAATTCAATCTGGTGCTCGATTACCTGGCCAGGCACTACCCTCCCGACGAACTTCCACCGATCAACGTGAACAAAGCGAAGGCTATCGAGCTCGAGAGCTACCTGGGTTTGCGGCGGTCTCAGGCCGCTGCCGTCATCGCATGGCGCAAGGAGCAGGGCGACTTCAAGTCCATCGATGACCTTAAAAAGGTGCCGAACATTGATGCCGAAACGATCGAATCAAAAAGACACCGCATTATATTCGAGTAGGCTCCGATCTGCGGGCCTCGTCGCGCTGATTCTGGCGGTGCTCGGCACGGCCGCATGTTCCTCGGCGCCGACAGAGTCCGCCGCGAAACCCGGACACCTGGTATACGTCTCGAACGAAGGCTCGGGCGATCTGACGGTAATCGATCCGGACCAACTGGAGGCCATCGCCACAATTCCTCTGGGCAAGCGCCCGCGCGGCATCCACTCCGACGGCTCCGGGCAGATCTATGTCGCCCTCAGCGGTTCCCCGTTCGCACCGCCCGGCGTCGACGAAAGCACCCTGCCGCCTGCCGACAAGAGTGCAGACGGGATCGGCGTTGTGGATTTGAAACAGGGGAAGGTCATCCGCCGGCTCTATGGTGGATCCGATCCCGAGCAGTTCGTGCTGAATAAGGACGGCTCGCGGATGTATGTCGCCAACGAGGACGCCGCCGGGGTCAGCATCATCGACCTCACGACGCCGGAAGGCAAGATCATCGCCACCATACCCACCGGGGAGGAACCCGAAGGCGTTTCCATCTCACCGGACGGCAGGCACGTTTACGTCACTTCCGAGGACGAAGGCACGGTAGCCGTTATCGACACTGCCACGAATCAGTCCGTAAAGACCATCAAAGTTGGCCGCCGCCCTCGGTCTATCGCCTTTCTTCCGGACGGCTCGCGAGCCTTCGTGACGAATGAAAACGATGCCAGCGTCGCCGTGGTCGATGCCGTCAAGCACGAATTCATCCGCGCAATTCAGCTGGACGCCGTCCACAAACCAATGGGCACCGCCATCACCCGGGACGGCCGTACGCTCTATGTGAGCACGGGCCGCGGCAAACATGTGGTTGCGATCGACACGGCGTCTGAAGAAGTACTCTACGCCATAGAGGTCGGGATGCGGCCGTGGGGGATCGCCCTGTCCCCGGATGAGAGATTCCTTTTCACGGCGAACGGACCGTCTAACGACGTCTCCGTTGTCGATCTTGAGTCCCGAACCGTGGTGCGAAAAATCCCTGCCGGGGACCGCCCGTGGGGTGTCCTGGTACTGCCGAACCGCTGACGCGGCCGGCCTGCTTCGCGATGGCCAAGACCACGCCATTCAGGAGCCGACTCGCATGCGCCCTCTCGCTTTGTATCCTTGCGGCATGCAGCAGCGATGGACGGCCCGGCGGCGAACCGCTCTGCACCAGTCCGGTTGGCACTCCGGTTGAGGTCCTCCCACCCTTGGGGCTGCCGCCGATTCCGGCGCCGGAAGGCGGTCCTCTCACGAAGGAGACAATCGCCCTCGGCGAAAAGCTCTTCTTCAGTACTTTGCTGTCGGTCGACCGAACGCTGTCGTGCGCGCACTGCCACGATCCTCTGAAGGGCTTCGCCGACGGTCAGCAGCACTCCACCGGAGTGTGGGGCAAGAAGGGCATCCGTAACGCCCCTTCGGTCCGGAACGCCGCCTACAATGTCCTGCAGTTTTGGGACGGCCGGGCCGGCTCTCTGGAAGAGCAGGCCTCCGGGCCGGTGATGAACCCGATCGAAATGGCTCACACGGTGGAAGGCGTCGAGGCCGCGGTCAACAGCGATCCCGAACTTCGCCGCATGTTCGTGGAGGCCTTCGGGCCCGCGCCCGATCCGAGCAAGTCGCCCGTCTCGATCGAACGCATCGCCCACGCGATCGCTGCCTACGAGCGGACGCTGCTGGCAGCGGACTCGCCGTTCGACCGGTTCTACTACGGGAAAGACAGCTCGGCCCTGTCTCCCGCCGCGCGACGCGGATTCGACGTCTTCCGGAATCCCCGGAAAGGCAATTGCGCTGTCTGTCACACCGTCGGCGAAGGCTACGCCCTTTTTACAGACGACAAATTTCACAACCTTGGGGTCGGAGTCGATCCCGAGGGCGAACTCACGGATCTCGGCCGCTACACCGTCACCGGAGTTGAAGGCGACCAGGGCAGGTTCCGAACCCCGACACTTCGAAACATCGCCGAGACAGCTCCGTACATGCACGACGGAAGCCTCAAAACGCTCAAAGACGTCGTCGACTTCTATGTAGGCGGGGGAAACTGGAATCCGTGGCGCGATGAACTCATCCGGCCTCTCACGCATCTCACCCGGGAGGAGCGCACCGATTTGGTGGCGTTTCTCGAATCCCTGACCGGAGTTAGCCCTCCTGAAATTGTGCCGAAGCCATGAAGAAAATTGAACAGATCGCGGCCGTGACGACCGGCATCCTGATCCTCGGGACGGGCTGCGCTGACAGGAGCACCACGGGGCGCAGCACCTCGACGGAAGCCGGAATCGAATACTTCCAGCCAGATCCCAACACCGCAGTGAATCTCAGCGGTCTTGTACTTTTCGAAGGTAAACCGCCTGAAAACCGCCGAATCAGCATGGATGCCGAACAGGCCTGCGAGGAGCTTGGTAAGGATTCCCCGGCGTACGAGGACAAAGTCCTCGTGGACCCGGAGTCCCGTGGACTTGCCAATGCTCTGGTCTATATCAAGACCGGGCTCGAAGGCAAAACATTCGCACCGGCGACTCAAGCGATTGTGCTTGATCAGAAAGGATGCCAATTTGTTCCCCGCGTTGTCTCGCTTCGCGCCGGCCAGACCCTGACCGTCAGAAACAGCGATCCCGTCTCGCACAACATCCACCCGATGAGCTCCCTGAACCGCGAGTGGAACCAGCATCAGGCTCCTGGCGCAGATGACCTGCAGCGCCGATTCGCCCACCCGGAACTCGTGATCCCTGTCAAGTGCAATGTCCACAACTGGATGCGCTCCCACGTCGCGGTATTCGATCACCCGTATTTCACCGTCACCAGCCCGACCGGCGCATTCAGGATCGAACACGTCCCACCGGGCGAGTACGAAATTGCAGTCTGGCACGAATCGTTGGGAGAACGGACCCAAATCATCCATCTCCGGCCCGGAGACCCTTTGGACGCCCGTGCTCTCGAATTCACGTTCCCCTGAGTTTGATGGGCAGCGCAAGGCGTTTCCACGGCGTTACCAACATGCGAGACCTCTGGAATACACTAGGATCGCTATGCGGGCAATCATAATTGCAGTTCTCGCGGTCCCTTTGCTGGCGCAGCATGGCCGTTACCTCAGCGACTCACAGCATCCATCGATCGGGAATCCTGAGGCCATCGCCGCCGGAGCCGACCTGTTCCGGAGATCCTGCGCCGGGTGTCATGGTCCGGATGGGGGCGGAGGCGCCCGCGGTCCGAATCTCGTCCGGCGGTCGCTCTGGCATCCGCTGAGCGATGAGGCCATCTTCCAGGTCATCCGCAAAGGAGTACCCGGAACCGACATGCCGCCCACCAACCTGAGCGACGAGCAGACGTGGAACCTCGTCGCCTACATTCACGCGCTGACAGGGCCCGCGAGCACGAACTCCGTTCCCGGCGATCCCAATGCCGGAAAGGCTGTTTTCTGGGGTGCGAAGGCCGGATGCTCCAATTGCCACGCGATCCTCGGTCAGGGCGGCCGCCTGGGTCCGGACCTCAGCAACGTGGGCGGCAGCCGCCCGCTAGCGGTCATCCGCGAGGCGATCCTCGAGCCGGCCAAGGATCTTTCGTACCTCGGCAACGAGGCGGCTACCGTTGTCTTCAAGAATGGAAAGACGCTCCGCGGCGTGGCGAAGAATCGCAGTAACTACTCTCTCCAACTGATAGACACGGAGGGCGCCCTGCATTTGATCCGGATGAGTGACGTGAAAGAACTGACTCTTTCCGCTTCCACACCAATGCCCACCGATTACGCTACCCGGTTGTCCAAAGACGAGCTCCGGGATCTGCTGGCTTATCTCGCCACCCAGGATATCCGCGCCGGGGAAGGAATGGTTTCGAAATGATGACGCGCAGTACGCTTCTGAGCTTGTTCCTCGCCCTCGGCGCCTTCGCCCAGGTTGGTCATGAGGATATCGTGAAGGGCGCCGGCGAAGACTGGCTCACATACGCCGGCGCCTACTCCGGCTGGCGCTACAGTCCTCTCAGCCAGATCACCGCCGAAAACGCGAAGAATCTCGTGCCCAAGTGGGTGTATCACGTTCCAGGCGCTCGTGGGTTGCGCAGCTCTCCCATCGTCTACAAGGGCGTGCTGTACATCACCAATACAAACTCAATTTACGCCATCGATGCCCGGACCGGGCGGCTTGTCTGGCAATACGCCGACCGGCGAGCTAAGCAGGGCGGAGTCAATCGCGGCGCGGCGATTTGGGCCGACAAGGTCTATTTCACTACTAGCGATAACTACCTCGTCGCGCTGGACCGCCACTCCGGTGCCCTGATCTTCAACAAGAAGTTCGCCGAGGTGGAGAAAGGCACTACGTCGTCCTCCGCGCCCGTGGTCGCGAAGGGTAAAGTGATCGTGGGCAGTTCAGGCGGCGACAGCGGCATGCGCGGTTTCGTCATGGCTCTCTCTGCGGAAACCGGCGAGGAGTTGTGGAAGATCTACACCATCCCGGCGAAGGGTGAAAAGGGTTCCGAAACCTGGGGCGATCTGATCGAATGGGGTGGCGGGGCCACCTGGCTCTCCGGGACCTACGATCCGGATCTGGACACGCTCTACTGGACGACCGGCAATCCCTGGCCCGACTACAACGGCGACGTACGCCCGGGCGACAATCTCTATACCTGTTCTCTGCTCGCTCTGGACCTCGAGACCGGCAGGATGAAATGGTATTTTCAATTCACCCCGCACGACACGCACGACTGGGACGCCCAAAGCTGGCCCGTGCTGGTTGACACCGAAATCGGCGGCCGGAAACGCAAAGTCGTACTGCACGCCAATCGTAACGGCTTCTTCTATGCATTAGATCGTGTGACAGGCGAGTTCCTGCGGGCGACGCAACTCATCGACAAGATCACCTGGGCCAAGGGGATCGATGACAAGGGCCGACCTATTGTGCTGCCGGACAGCGAGCCCACCCCGGAGGGCAACTGGATCTGTCCCAGCGTGAAGGGCGCGACCAACTGGATGGGACAGTCCTACAACCCGGGTACGGGACTCCTGTATGTCCTCACGCTCGAGCAGTGCGGCATGTACTATCGCTCTTCGCAGGAGCCTCAGCCTATGAAGAACTTCTCCGGAGGCGGGGCGACGGAGGAAGGCGGACAGGTGATTCTCCGGGCTCTGGATCCGAAGACCGGGAAGCGAGCATGGGAGTACCCGATGACCGGCCTGGGAGGCATGTGGACCGGTACGGTGTCGACGGCTGGTGGCGTCATCTTCAGCGGTGACGACGACGGCCACATGGTTGCACTCGACGCCAGGACCGGCAAGCACCTGTGGCACTTCTATCTGGGCGAAATGCTCACCGCTTCGCCCATAACATACTCTGTGGATGGGAAGCAGTACGTGGCGATTGCCTCAGCAACCGCCGTGTTTTCGTTCGGTCTTTTCGAGCCGGCCACCCCCGTGGAACCTCCGGTCATTCGGATCGAATAGCCGCCAAGCCGGCTCTCGACCTCGGGAGGCCGGCCTGATATTCCCCAGCCCGGAAGCTGACGCTAACGGGCTGGGTTGCCCGCAATCACCATCTTACCGACCCCTTCTTCGTAGCGGTCCAGGGTCTCAAACGCTGACGCAATGCCCTCCAGCGGGCGGCTGTGCGTGACAATAGGAGCAAAGCGCGCCGGTTCGGCTTCCAGCAGCGCCAGCGCCCGGTGTCCCGTGTGGTTGGCGCGCCGCACCGTGAAAAACGACGCCTCTTTCCGCCGCAGCGCGTGGAACTCAAGCGACGTCCGCACCTCCGACGGGATCCCGGTGATCACCACCCGCCCAGCATTCCGGGTCACGCGGATCGACTGATTGATACTCTCGTCGCGGGCGACACAGTCCACCGCCGCATCCACACCCCGCTGCCCGGTGTCGGCCAGAATTTGGCGGACCGGATCCACGGACGCCGGATCGATCGCCGCATCGGCCCCCAACGCGAGCGCCAGTTCACGCCGATGCGCCACCGGGTCCACCGCCCAGACGCGCATCACTCCGGAAAGCTTCAGCATCGCGATCGTCAGCAGGCCGATCGGACCGGCGCCGAAAACCGCGGCTGTCTCGCCGGCGCGCGGCTCGATAAACCGCATCGAATGCAGAATCACCGCCAGCGGCTCAAACAGACTCGCCTCCGCGAACCCCAGGTGCGGCGGCAGCGGCAGAACGTTTGCCGCCGGCAGATTTACATGTTCGCGGAAGAAGCCTGGATCGCCTGGCGTGCTGAGAAAGCGGCCCTTTTCGCACAGATTCGGGTGGCCTGTCAGGCAGAATTCACAGTGGTGGCAGAAAATCGCCGCCTCGAGTGCCACACGGTCGCCGACCGACCATCCGCTCACCCCGGCGCCCACCTTTTCGATGACACCGACCGGCTCGTGGCCCAGCACCATCGGATAGACGCAGGGCGTATCGCCGATGCCGCCTTCCGAATAATAGTGCAGATCGGAACCGCAAATCCCGACGGCCTCGACGCGCGCCTGCACCTCCCCCGGAGCAGGCTCGGGAATCGGTTGCTCTATCAGGCGAAACTGTCTCAGGTCGTACAACTCGGCGACAAGCATCGGCACTCCGCGGCAGTCGTTCGCGCATCACGGAAGAGCCTGGCGCCTGGCCGGGCGTCTGCGAGGGCTGCCTATTTCTTAAACAGATTATCAAACGCGGTCCGGGCGTCGCTTGGCGTCTTCGGCGCCGGAATGTTCACACCTTTCACTGCCGGACCGACGCTGCTGGCGGGCGCCGCGTCTCTTGCCACGGTGACCCGCGGCGAGAAGAACGTACACTCATTGGCCTGATCCTTCCCCGCGATACGGGCCGGAATGGGCTTCAGGCACTGGAACCGCGTGGACGGCTCAAAGTGCGCGCACTGCTTGCAGCAGTGGAGCGGCACGTTACACTTTGGACAGTTGGACTTGAAGTCGAAACCGTTCGGCAGAGCCGTCGCGCAGTTATAGCACCGCGATGCGGCCACACTCTGGACGAGCCTCGGCAATCTGGGGCCCGTAACGTCGAGAGGCAGGCGGGGACGCGGCTGCTTGGGCCGCTCATCCCGGCCGCCCGAGCTCTCGCGCTCGGAATCCATGTAGCCGCGCTGCCGGTACTTACGATCGCTTTCCATGGTGGGTCAACGACTCCTTGGGAAAATCCCTTCGATTCGGCAAAACCCGTTCGGGTTCCAAAAATGATGCGATCCCAACATACACTCCATATGCGAGCCGGCCGAAGAGGTAAATAGAACACCTGCCACAGTCGACGTTGGGTATTCAGGGGGATGCTGCGGGGGTGTGCTGCCTGGAACTGACGCGTAGAGAAGCCCCGCCTATGCCTAAACTACTATTTACCACGGATTCGTCAAAGAATCTACTGGGAAGTGAATGGGCGGGTGAAAGTTCCGGACGCGAGCGGTGTCTCCGGCGTCCGAAACTGAGGGAAGCAGGCGTCCTGACGGGGCCTCGCGTCACTGCCTGCGTCATACACCGCCTTGAGGCTGGAAGCCTTGAGGGATGCGTGTATAGCGGACAGAAAAGGACATCTGAGCCTTAAACTAGCGGGCACTCGGGTCGATCCGGGCCACCGCGAATGGAAGCAGGGCCAACTGCAGCCCCGCCGGCGAGTTTTGCATCAGCAGGCCGGGGTCCCTCCGCCAGGCCTCGGGCGACTCCATCGCCTGCACCGCCGTGTGCTCGTCCAAATGCTTCACCCGCACGAATGGACCCAGCTCGGCGCTGGCAACACGGACCAGTTTCGGCTCCGGCGACAGATTGGCCAGCAGAACGCGGCGGCGGTTCCGGCCACGCAGCATCAGGCCATCGACGCCCAGGTTGGCGCTCGAACGGTATGGCGCAACGTCCCCGCCGGTGAACTCGGCCACATCCGCGATCACGTGATATAGCGGGAAGACAGCGCCGGGGATCGAGCGGAACTTGCCGGGCAGCCGCGCGCCCTCCTGCGACTCCATCATCCCGCGCCAGCCCACGGTCTCGTAGAACGTGACGCTGTCAGCTCCGCCCTCGGCCAGATACTTCAAGCTCCCGAGCGTCCAGGCTGCGCCGAACAGAGACATCTGCCGCTCGTCGACCCCAAACGGCAGCGCATCGGAGGGGCCACTGTCGGATGGCGCCTCCGTCGCATTCGGATTGAATCGCGGACGCAGCGTCACCGGAGTAACCACCAGGGGGAGCGATCCCGAAAACTTCCGGGCAGAACGCAGCGTTGTCGCCTGCACCTCGAGTGTCTCCACCAGGCTGACGTTGTCAAAGGCATGGACCTGCGGATTGATCGAGTAGCAAACAACGTCGCTGTCGGCCACCGGCGGCCGCCCCCGATTCAGCTCAGTGAAGTACGCGTTCGTTCCGGAGGTGAGCTTCGCCCCCGCGTCGTAGGCAGATATCTGCTGCCGCGCCAGGCGCATCGGGCCGGCCGTCGTCGACTTCTCGTTCCTGGCGAAGACCAGGTACCGCGCGACCTGCGGACGCAGCCGGCGCAGTCCCGCGACCAGCGCGCTCAGTTCCTCGGCGCCGTCTGGATTCATCGTCAAGGCGAGTTCCAGAGGCACGCCCAGCATCCGTGCCTGCTCGCAGCCGCGCTCGAGTGCCCTTTGCGCATCCGGCCGCGTCACGTCGACATCGACGCGCAGGTGCGCCAGTCCGGCCGCCCGCAGTCGCGCGACCTCCACCGGCCGCAGCCCCGCCACGTCGGAGGAGATGCCCGCACCGATCCTCGGCATCCGGACCGCCGCGGCCCCGGCCACCGGCGTGAATGCGATCTCCGAAGCCGCCGCGCGCGCCGCGGGAATCGCCTGGCCCGTGCTCCCCTCAAGCCGCAGCGTGACCTTCTGCCGGACCTTGCTCCCGCTCTTCACCTCGACCGGGAACGGCAGCCCGAGCGGAGTGCAGTACGTCTTGTAAGAACCATCCGTCCAGTTCCGCTGGTCTTCCATTTCGAACGTGTCGCCCTCCATCCGCACCTCGGCCCGGACGCCCGGCGCCACCTCGTGCGAGATCGCACGCATGTTCATGAAGGGCTGATGGGGAGAGATGTCGTCGGGGAACCTGCCTCGCTCGACCGCGCCGTCCACCTTCTCCACCGTGCACGGGCGCCCCGCGCATCCGTGCTCGGGATGAAGGACACAGAAGCCGATGCGATTACGGAGAAAGGTGCTCCGGGCCGTGCCGTCGAAATCGAACGAAATCGTCCCGTCGGAGCCGCCCTCAAGCGCTCCCTTCCACAGGAAATCGATCGGTCCCTCTTTGCACTCCACGTCGAAGGTGATTCGGAAAGAGTCTCCCGTGGTTTCCACCTTCAGGTTGCGGACGTGCGGCGGCACCGTCCCCCAGTTGCGGTCGCGGACGGCCGCGTAGAGCCCCCGCAGGACCTCCGTCTCCCCGAGCCGAACGTATCGCAGGAAGGCCAGGGCCGGCTCAAAGACAACGGTCAGCGGGCCTGCCCGCAGATCGAGGCTGCGAGGGAGCGGCTCCTCGGTGCCGTAATAGAGGACCGTGCGGGGGAGCGTTCGCCCCGCCATTTCCTTGGCTGAAGCGCCCGGCTGCGCCCGCCGGGGCGTCTGCGCGGCCGCGGCCGGGACCGCATAGGCCACTGCACCCGTCGCGACGGCGCCCATCAGCCGGCGGCGCGTCCATTGAGTCATCGGATCGGTTTGCTTCGGCATGTGTAGTCAGCATACCAGACCGGGAAAGGAGGTCCAAGGCGGGCGGAACGCGGGCCGGCCGGATTCCTTTCCGGCCGGCCCGCAGGAGACTACTTCATCTTCTCGACGACGCGGAGTCCGGCCGTCGCAATCTGGGCGTCCTGCTGGCTGGTGACGCCGCTGACACCGATGCCGCCGATTACCTTCCCGTCCACGGTGATCGGAATTCCGCCCTCCACCGGCATCGCGCCCGGAAGGGAGAGGATGGCGTGGCGGCCGCCGGCCAGCCCGTCCTCGAAGACCTTTGTGGGACGCCGGAACAGTGCGGCGCTGCGCGCCTTCCGTTGGGCCACTTCGATGCTGCCGGTCTGGGTGTCGTCCATTTTCTGGAGATACACCAGGTTCCCGCCCTCGTCGACGATGGCGATCACGACATTCCACTGGTTCTTTCGAGCCTCCGCCTCAGCGGCTGCCGCGATCTGCTTGGCTGCCTCCAGCGTCAGACTGCGCCGGGTGGCAAGTTGTGCCGAAACGGCCATCGCCGAGATTAGAAGGCAGGAAAGCAGGATGCCCGCGTATCGAATGAAATCGCTTTTCATCAATCAGGTTCTCCTTAATGAGCCGCCGGGGCGGCAGCTCTACTGTTTCTTTTTGTGCACATTGTGGCAACTGCGGCAGGCCGAGCCAACCGTGTTGAACGAACTCTTCCATGCCTCGACGTCTCTGCTCTGCGCCGCCTGAGCGACCTTCTCGGCCGCCGCTTCCAGGTTCTTGCTGCTCTTGATCCAGACATCCTGATCGAGCGGCCGATTGCCCATGAGCAGCAGTTGCGCGGTCTCAGTGAGAAGCGCTGCGTGCTGGTGCGCCAGCTCCCACTCCTTCTCATCCTTGGGACCGCCCGCTTTGTTCATCGCAACCAGCGAGTCCATTGCAGGCTTGCAGACGCCGGCCATGATCTGTTTCGAAGAGGCTACGGGGTGATATTGAGGGCTCTGGGCAAATACAACGGCGGCCAGAACCAGAATTCCTGCAAATCGCATGAGACTGAATCCTCCTAAGCGTGAAGAGAACAGAATTATATACCGTCCCACAGGGGCGTGTACGATGGGGGTATGTTCCGCCTCCCCACCGCGAAGTTATCGGCAGCCGTCCTGGCGCTGTCCGCCGTCCTCTCGCCCGCGAAGTCTCAGGATCTGAGGAGCGCCATCGACATCCACATCCATGCGGACCCGGACTCGATGCCGCGCTCCATCGACGCTATCGCCCTCGCCCGTCTCGCGCGGGAACGAGGAATGGGCGGGCTCCTTCTGAAGAACCACTTCGAGCCGACCGCCTCGCTCGCCTATGCGGTCGAGCAGGCAGTGCCCGGCATCCGCGTGGTTGGCGGAATCGCGCTGAACCGCCCCGTGGGCGGCATCAACCCGGCGGCGGTCGAGCGCATGGCTCTGGCGAAGGGCGGATTTGGACGCGTCGTCTGGATGCCGACCTTCGATGCCGAAAACGACGTCCGTGTCTCCGGGGCCGATCGGGCATTTGTCCCCATTGCACGGGAAGGCAGGCTCCTGCCCGAAGTCCTGGAGGTTCTTAAACTCATCGCCAAACACCGGCTCGCGCTCGCCACTGGCCACGCCAGCGCCGCCGAAACGCTGCTACTCATCCGGGAGGCCCGGAAGGCCGGGGTCGAACGCATCGTTGTCACCCACCCCACCTATCCCCCGGTCAGCATGAACCTGGACCAGATGAAGGAGGCAGCCTCGATGGGCGCCTATCTCGAACTGATCTATCGCGCTCTCATCGTTTCGCCTCCGGCCGCAACCATCGACGACTACGCGGCGATCGTCCGCGCCGCCGGCGCCGACCGCTGCATCCTCGCAACCGACTTGGGCAAGGAAGGCGAACCGCTCCATCCTGACGGCCTTGCTGACTACTTCGCACGCCTCCGCAAGGCCGGCTTCTCCGACGACGAGATCGACTGCATGGCGCGGCGGAATCCGGCCCGGCTTCTCGGGTTCGACTGAGCGGGACGGCTCACTTCTTTGGCAGGGGGATCGCGCCGGTTTCATTCAGAACCCGAAGCGTCGGCCCCCAGGTGTTCACCTCGAGAACCGTTACCGAAGCGGGGCTGATCTCGAACCGGAACGACAGGTCGAGCGGAATCGCAAGATAGTGTGCGAGAACAGCCCGGATCACGTCGGCGTGCGTAACGATCGCGACCGCTCCCACGAGCGCCCTGGCCCGGATGCGCTCCATCTCCGCGACCGCCCGGTACTGCGCGTCAAGCAGAGACTCGCCACCGGGCGCCCGCAGCGTGCTGCGAAACTTCGTGAACGCCTTCCATTCCGGCGTGTCGCGCAGCCGGTCAAATTCAGATCCGGCCCATTCGCCGGAGTCGAACTCGTGGAAGGCGGCGTTCGTCTCGACGGCCAGTCCGTGGCGTTCCGCAATCGCCCCGGCCGTCTCCTGCGTGCGCTCCAGAGGGCTGCTGATCACGGCGGCGATCCGCGAATCCGCAAGCCGCCCGGCCAGCGTTCGAGCCTGCCTTCGGCCGGCCTCGTTGAGGCGGAAGCCCCCGAGCCGCCCGGTGGCTTTCTTCCCGGCCGTATCCGTGAGCCCGTGGCGGATTAGCAGGAAGGAACTCATCCGTACTCCTATAGCTACACTGCCCTGCTGCGGGCGTCAACGTCTACCGGCATGTAACAAAAGGATTGCACAAGCGTCCACAAAGTGAGTAGTAGGAGGCGCGGGAACCGGCTGGCCCATTCGCCAGCCGTGCGTCCGGGCTCGCGCTTCCATCCCTGGCAGGCCGCTCTCGCTTTCTCTGGGATGAAGAAACGACCGACAGGAAGCCATGCATGAAACTCGTGATTTTCGGACTGTCCGTCAGCTCCTCCTGGGGAAACGGGCACGCTACCCTCTGGCGAGGGTTGTGCCGCGCACTCGCACGCCGCGGCCACAGGGTTGTTTTCTTTGAGCGGGACGTCCCCTACTACGCCGAAAACCGGGATCTGACGGAAAGTCCCGGACTCGACCTGATCCTCTATCCCTCCTGGAGCGATGCGCTGCCGCTCGCCCGGCAGCACCTCCGTGACGCCGAGGCCGGAGTGGTGACCTCCTACTGTCCCGACGCCCTTCGCGCCTCCGCGCTCCTGCTCGATTCACCGGCGCGGCTTCGCGTCTTCTACGACATGGATTCGCCCGTCACGCTCGACCGTCTGCGCAGAGGAGAACAGGTCGAATACGTCGGCCCGCGCGGCTATCAGGACTTCGACCTGGTGCTCAGCTTCGCCGGCGGGCGGACGCTCCAGGCACTACGCGATGAACTCGGAGCGCGCCGCGTCTCACCTCTCTACGGAAGCGTCGATCCCGCGATTCACCATCCCGTCGTTCCCGAGGAGCGGTTCCGCGCGGACCTCTCCTACCTGGGCACCTACGCCGCTGACCGCCAGCCCGCGTTCCACCAGTTGCTGATCCAACCGGCGAGCCGCCTGCCTGGCCGCAGCTTTCTGGTCGGAGGAGCACTCTATCCCGACGACTTTCCCTGGCTTCCGAATATCTCCTTCCTGCGCCACGTCGCGCCCGGCGAGCATCCCGCCTTCTTTAGTTCCTCGCTGGTGACGCTCAACGTTTCCCGGCGCCCGATGGCAGAGTCCGGATACTGCCCCTCCGGGCGGATCTTCGAGGCCGCCTCCTGCGGCGTCCCGGTGATCACGGATCCGTGGGAGGGAATCGACGAATTTTACGAGCCGGGCCGCGAAATCCTTGTCGCGAACCGCGCCGAGGATGTCATCGCTTCGCTGCAGCTCCGCCCGGAAGAGCTCACGCGGATCGGCGCGCGAGCGCGCGAACGCACTTTGGAGTCCCATACCGCCGCACACCGGGTAGCGGCGATGGAATCAGTCTTCGAGTCGGTTCTGGCGCCGGCGACTCCGCGCTAAAGGGTCCGGCTTGGAAGGAGAACGGAACGCTATGTGGGGAATCATTCCGGCCGCGGGTATGGGCAGCCGCATCCAGCCGCTTGCCTTTTCCAAGGAACTGCTTCCGGTGGGAAGCCGGTACGAAGGAGCGACCGAACGGCCCCGCGCCGTCAGCGAGTACCTGGTCGAGCGGATGGTCCAGTGCGGAGCCAACAGGATCTGTTTCGTGATAGCACCCGGTAAGTCCGACATCCTGCAGTACTACGGCGCCGAATTCTGCTCCGCGCATATCTGTTACGCCGTACAGCCGCGTCCGGCGGGCCTCTGCGACGCCGTCTTCCGTGCCTTGCCCTTCATCCAACCCGAAGAGCAGGTGGTGGTGGGCCTGCCCGACACAATCTGGTTTCCCGAGAACGCACTCTGTGAACTCCCGCCGGACGAACTCTCCTTCCTGCTGTTTCCCGTCGAGCGGCCCGAACTCTTCGACGCCGTCCTGACGGACCGCCGCGGGCGCGTCCGCGAGATTCAGGTCAAGCGCGGCGACGCCGGAAGCTGCTGGATCTGGGGCGCTTTCCGGCTCTCCGGCGCCGTCCTCCGCCAGCTTCACGATCTCTGGCGCCGCCGGAACTGCTGCGACGAGTATTTCGGGACCCTGGCCAACGCCTACATCGCCGAGGGCGGCCGCGCCACCGGAGTACGCGCCGGACGCGCATACGTCGACGTCGGTACTCTCAACGGGTACCGTGAGGCAATTCGATTGCTCAGCACAAATCGGCGGGAAGAAACGCAGACCGCGATAGCGGCGCAAGGAGATAACCAAATAGAACATGAAGTCAAGCGGAACTGAATGGAGTTCGGACCGGATCCGCGACAGGGTCCGGGAACTCGGAGAGTGGTTCCACAACTTGAACTTAAATGGCGTGCTCACGGCCCCGGACCACCCCCTGGGTGACTATCCGACAATGAAGTGGCGAAATTTTTCGCACGCGATTCCGTCCGATTTGAGCGGCAGGTCTGTGCTGGATATCGGCTGCAACGCAGGGTTCTACTCCTTCGAGATGAAACGGCGCGGCGCCGGCCGCGTGGTCGGAATCGATTCCGACCACGGATACCTCGAACAGGCGCGCTTCGCCGCCGAGGTGCTGGATCTCCAGGACATCGAATTCCGGCTCATGTCTGTATACGATGTGGCTCAGCTTAAGGAGCGCTTCGATATCGTCCTGTTTATGGGCCTGCTCTACCACTTGCGGCACCCGCTCCTCGCCCTCGACCTGATTCACGAGCATGTCGCGCGTGACATCCTCGTGTTCCAGTCGCTTTTGCGCGGCAGCCGCGAGGTCCAACCGCTGCACGGCGACTACCCCTTTATCGAGACCGAAATCTTCCACAGGGAGACCTTCCCCCGCCTCTACTTCATTGAAAAACAGTACGCAGCCGACCCCAGCAACTGGTGGATTCCCAACCGCGCCTGCGCCGAGGCCATGCTCCGCAGCGCCGGGTTCTCCATCCTGGATCGGCCCGAGGAAGAGGTCTACCTCTGCCGGAAGGTTGAGCTCGAGTGCGGCCCGTTGGAAACGCAGATGGCATCGGAGGTGATTCGAGGATGACGGAAGCCGTAATGTTCTGGAACGAGCCGAACAATCTCTCTCATTGGGACTTCGAAATCGACAAGGACTGGAGCATTTACGCGGAGATGGTCAAACTGGCGGCCCAGGCCGTCGAAGCCGAGAACCCGCGTGTCAAACGCGTTCTCGGCGGCATCTCGCCGATCGATCCCGGCTTCATCGACAACCTTCGTCTCCAGTGCGTCCTGAGCCATCTCGACGTGGTCGCCGTCCATGGCTTCCCCTTGGACTGGAACCATTGGAGCATTCACGAATGGCCTTCCAAACTCGAAGAGATCCGCGCCGTGACAGACCTGCCGGTCTGGGTCTCCGAGGTCGGCGTCTCCACCTTCGGCGCCGAGGAGGTCCAGGAGTTCGGCCTCCGGCGCACGGCGGAACTCCTCATTGGCAAGACCGAGCGCGTGCACTGGTACAGCCTCTACGATCTTCCGCGCGCCTGGCCCGCGACCACCCGCCACCGCGAGGCCGAAGGCTCCTCCTACTACCGGCACTTCTACATGGGCCTGCTCCGAGAAGACGGCTCACCCAAGCTGGCCGTCCGGCGTTTCGCCGACTACACCCCCGCGCTTGGTATTTGTCAGTGGTTCCATTTCGAGGATCACCGATTGGACGACGCCGTCTCCTGGCTCCGGCGTCTCGGCGTCCGTTATCTGCGGACCGGCCTCAGTTGGGCCGACAGTTTGCGCCCGAACGCCGACGCCTGGTTCGACCGCAAGATGAAGGCGCTCGAACAATTCGATCTCACTCTGACCTTCTGCTTCACGCCGGAGGCCCTCGGCATCCGGCCGCATCACACCAGTCCGCCGAAGCGCATCGATGCCTTCGCGGAGTTCTGCGGAAGGATGGCCAGACGTTATGCCCGATAGCGATAGAACCAAGCTGACAAGCCTCGTGGGCGAAGGCCGCCTCGCCCTGGTCGCCGCCCATCCTGACGACGAAATCGTGAGCGCCGGATCTCAACTGCGGTCCCTGAAACCGGCCGCTGTCGTCCATTTGACCGATGGGGCGCCCAGCGATATGCGTGACGCACATGCAGCCGGATTCTCCAGCCGGGCGGAGTATGCCGAAGCCCGCCGGCGGGAATCCGCCGAGGCTCTCCAGGCGGCCGGCGCCGCGGGAGCTTCGAAGCTGAATCTCGGCTTCCGCGACCAGGAGGCGTCGCTCCACCTCGCGGAACTCACGCTCCGTGTCCGCGCGCTCCTCCTTGAAGGCGACTTCGAAGCCGTACTCACGCACCCCTATGAGGGCGGTCACCCGGACCATGACGCCGCCAGCTTCGCGGTCCATTCGGCCATCCGTTTGCTCTGCAGCGAGGGCCGGATCCCGCCCCGCTGTCTGGAATTTACTTCCTATCACGCTGGAAAAAATGGCATGGCCGCCGAGAAGTTCCTTCCTTGCCGCAATTTGACCGAAGTAGTCGTTCCGCTGGACGGCCCCGCCCGCACCGAGAAGCTTCGTCTCCTCAGCCTGTTCCGGAGCCAGCAGCGGACGCTCTCCTACTTCCCCGTCCGCTGCGAGCGCTTCCGCTGCGCCCCCGGCTACGACTTCACCCGGCCGCCCCATACCGGCCGGCTCTTCTACGAGAACTACTCGTGGGGAATGACCGCGGCGCGGTGGCGCGAACTCGCTCGGGAGGCGCTCGAATTACTCGATCTACGAGAATCCAATGGATCTCACTATCTTGAGCGTCGCCTACCCGCTGGCTCCGGTCGGTGTTGATGCCGTCGGGGGAGCCGAGCAGGTCCTGGCTCAGATCGACCGTCGTCTGACGCAAGCAGGCGCAAAATCAATCGTTGTCGCCTGCGAAGGCTCGCGCTGTGCGGGTACGCTCATCGCGACGCCCGGGCCCCGCGGCACGCTGGATGAGGCCGCCCGGCGCGGGGCCCGGACCCAGACGCGGCGCGCGATCGAGTGGGCGCTCGACCGGTGGCAGGTTGACGCCGTCCACCTGCACGGCCTCGATTTTCACGAGTATCTCCCTCCGCCCGGACCTCCGGTCCTGGTCAGCCTGCACCTGCCACTCGCCTGGTATCCGCCCGAGGCGCTCACCCCCGAGCGGCCCGATACCTGGCTCCACTGTGTTTCGGAGGCGCAACGCAACGGGTTTTCCGGATCGGCCGCCCTGCTGCCCGACATCGAAAACGGCGTCGACCTGCCGTGTTTTCGCGTGGCGCGGAAGCGGAATTACGCCCTGGCACTCGGCCGCATCTGTCCGGAGAAGGGCCTGCATCATGCGATCGACGCCGCCGCCCGCGCGGGCCTGCCGCTGCTGCTTGCCGGTGAAGTCTTCCCCTACGAATCACACACCCGCTACTTCGAATCCGAGATCCGGCCCCGGCTCCATTCCGGCGTGCGCTTCCTCGGACCGCTGACCTTTGAACGCAAGCGACGACTCCTCGCCGCCGCGCGCTGCGTCCTCATTCCGAGCCTTGCCCCCGAAACCAGCTCGCTGGTCGCCATGGAGGCGCTCGCCTCAGGAACACCGGTCATCGCCTTCCCCTCCGGCGCCCTTGCCGATATTGTCGAGCACGGCCGGACCGGCTACCTGGTCCGTGACGAAGCGGAAATGGCCGAGGCGATCCTCCACGCCGGCGGCCTTGATCCCGCGCAGTGCCGCGCAGCCGCCGAGCGCCGATTCTCCTTCGACCGCTCCTTCGAGGGCTACATGCGAGCCTATAGCCAGATCCGCACCCGCAGAGCACCGGCACAGTCCGAGTGGCTCGATTTGTGGAAGCGCTGCCCTGACGCCGCTCCGTTCCAGCACCCGGACTGGCTGCTCGCCTGGTGGCGTGTCTTCCGCTCCGGGACGCCGTTCGTCGCTGCCGCCCACCGGAACGGAAGGCTGATCGGACTCGCTGCCTTCGACCTTCAGGACTCCACGCTCCGCCCGCTCGGCGCCGGCATCTCCGACTATCTCGACCCGCTCGCCGAACCCGCCGTCGCGCGGCTAGCCGTAGAAGGCATTCTCGCCGACGCTGCCCGCCGTCGCGACTGGGAACGCATCGAACTGCCCGGACAGCGCTCCTCGACGGAGTGGGAATCCGCTGCCATTTCCCTCGGCTACCAGCTTGGGGTGCGAGAGGAGTACCATTGTCCCCGGCTCGTGCTGCCACCGCGTTTCTCCGATCTCGAGGCCGCACTCCCGTCGGCATTTCGTAAAAACCTTCGGCGGGACCGCAGGCGCCTGGGGTCACTCGGACTCCTCGCGTTCGAAACCGCCTCGGAGCAGACATTCGACGAACATCTCGATGCCTTCTTCCGCCTCCATGAAGCCCGCTGGCAGAGCCGGGACGAGAGCGGTGTGCTGCACGACCCCCGCGTCCAGGCCTTTCACCGCGAGACCGCTCCCGCGCTGTTTCGCCAGGGTGTCCTCACGCTGCACAGTCTCCGGCTGGACGGGCGCATCGTCGCCGTCCTCTACCTGCTGGTTCACGGCGAAACGGTCTATCATTACCTGGGCGGTTTCGATCCGACCCTGGCACCTTACAGTCCCGGCTCTCAGCTCCTGGCGCACTCGATCGATCGGGCCATTCAATCCGGATTCCGCGTGTGGGACTTTCTGCGCGGCCGCGAGCGGTACAAGTATCTCTGGGGCGCGCAGGACCGCCGAATTTACCACGTCGTCATCCAACGAAGCGCAGGCGGATTGGCATGATCATCTATCGTCCACAGTCTCGAGTGGAGGCGCTTCGTCCGTTCCTGGCAGAGTTGTGCGACCGGGCCGCCGCAGTGGCCGACCTCGATGCCGCGGCGTCGCTCCTGATTGACTGCGGCGACCTCGAATCGGCGCTCACCGATACCATCTGTCCCCGGGAAGACGACGACTCTCCACTGGCCCGGCTGCTCGGCGCAGCGACGCTCCTGGCGGCCCGCGCCTTCGTCCTGATGGCGAGAGGGACGCCGCGGCGGTCTCCCCGCGATTTGCGGTCGCTCCAGCTCACCCTAGACCGGCTCCAACGGCACGATCTCCCCGCCGACGTGCGCATCCCGGTTCCCGAGGGTTACGCCTACTATGCGCTCTACCCGGAGACCTACGCCGAATCCGCCCGATGCTTGGCCCGCGAACACAGGCCGGAACGGGTCTTCGTGCTGGGCATCCGCAGCATCGGCAGCAGCCTGGGAGCCGTCGTCGCCGCCGCGCTTGAGCTGGAGGGCTGCCGGGTCTCCAGCATCACGGTCCGGCCCCGTGGACATCCCTTCGACCGCCGCCTCGCGGTCACACCGTTCCTTGCAGGCCGCCTGCGCGCCGCCGCGGCCGATCACTGGTTCGCCGTGGTCGATGAGGGACCCGGCCTGAGCGGCTCGTCATTCGCCTCCGTTTCAAGCCTGCTGGCGCGGCTTGGCGTCCCGGATCGCCGCATCGTTCTGTTCCCAAGCTGGATTCCGGACGGCAGCCGTTTCGTTTCCGCGTCTGCGCGGACGCGCTGGCAGCGGCACGCGAAATACTGGACGCCCTTCGAGCGGGTTTGCGCTCCTCACCCGGACCTGCTCGATATCTCGGGCGGCCGCTGGCGCCCGCTGTTCGTCCGCGAGGGCGACCAACAGCCGCCGGTCCAACCGCAGCACGAACGGCGCAAGTACTACGGGCGCCGTGGCGGCCTCCAACTCTGGAAGTTCGCCGGCCTCGGCCGATACGGCCTTCCTTCACGTACAGTCGCCGAACGGCTCGCCGACGCCGGCTTCGCGCCGCCCGTCCTCGGCCTCCACCGCGGATTTCTCTCGATGGCTTTCGTCTATGGCCATCCGCTGACGTCCGCACAGATTACGGAAGACCTTCTCGCGATCATGGCGCGCTACGTCGCCTTCCGGCGGAGGGCTCTGGTCGCAAACTGCTCGATTCCGTTCGACGAGAACTTCGAGATGATCCGGGTCAACCTCAACGAAGGACTCGGAGGCGCGCCGGCTCACGCGATGGCGCTCCTCGAACGATGCCGCGGTCTCCTCACTGCCGAGCCCGCTGTCGCGATCGACGGACGCATGTTGCCCCACGAATGGATCGCTACCGTGGACCGCTATCGCAAGACCGACGGCGCCGACCACCATCGCGACGACTTCTTCCCGGGCTGCCAGGACGCTGCCTGGGATCTCGCCGGCGCCTGCGCCGAATTCGGACTCTCGCCCGGCGCGCGTGCCTACCTGCTCGGACAGTACAGACGGGCCTCCGGCGACGACGCCGCGCCGCGCCTGCCCTACTACCTGATCGCCTACCTGGCCTTCCGGCTCGGATACGTCACCGTGGCAGCCGCCTCGGCCCCCGAGTCCGCCGAAGCCGCACGGTTCCAACTCCAGCAGGTTCGGTATCGCTCTCTGCTGGAACGTGAGTTAATCCAAATCTGCGAGGTAACCCGGCCTTGAATGAAAAGCCGATCATCTGCATTGACCTCGACGGCGTCCTGAATATGTACGACGGTTTCCGCGGCGGCGACTACTTCCATCCGCCGCGACCGGGCGCGCGGGAGTTCCTCGAGCACCTCCGCAACCTCGGCTACGAGGTCGTGATTCTGACGGTTCGCTGGGGCCCGTACGTCGAAAGCTGGCTCGCGCGGCATGGCCTTGCCCGCTTTGTCTCGCGCGTGACCGACCGCAAGCCCGCCGCCCACGTCTACATCGATGACCGCGCCATCTGCTTCAATGGCGACTTCGATTCGGCGCTCCGCCAGATTCTGGAATTCAAGGCACACTGGGAGCGCGAGTGCGCCTAGCGGGAGTTTACTCGTAGTGGAGGCATCCCCACGAGGCCGCAGTCGCTAACCCATTGCTGTTGAACCGCTTCTA